>CAZCGU010000003.1:0-305701 GCA_964498525.1 uncultured Pelotomaculum sp. | reverse complement strand
AAAAACCGTATTCACTAATTTCTCCGTTGCCCTTTGAAGTGATGCTGCCGTGCAGAACGGCGGATTCAGGGCCCACTGCTGTGGCCTCCGCTGTTTCTACCGTGGGCGCTACTACTTTCTTAGCCGTTTTAAAGCTTACAACTTCACCGTAACCTGTATCGGCGGAGTTGACGGCGTAGGCTTTGAAGTAGTAGGTTGTATCTTCCTCCAATAAGCTCAGGATAAAGCTATAGGCGCCAGCAAAATCTGTCGTCCCTACCTGTAACTTACTGGTCGGGTTATCCGTTTCACCCCAGTAAAAACCGTATTCACTAATTTCTCCGTTGCCCTTTGAAGTGATGCTGCCGTGCAGAACGGCGGATTCAGGGCCCACTGCTGTGGCCTCCGCTGTTTCTACCGTGGGCGCTACTACTTTCTTAGCCGTTTTAAAGCTTACAACTTCACCGTAACCTGTATCGGCGGAGTTGACGGCGTAGGCTTTGAAGTAGTAGGTTGTATCTTCCTCCAATAAGCTCAGGATAAAGCTATAGGCGCCAGCAAAATCTGTCGTCCCTACCTGTAACTTACTGGTCGGGTTATCCGTTTCACCCCAGTAAAAACCGTATTCACTAATTTCTCCGTTGCCCTTTGAAGTGATGCTGCCGTGCAGTTCCGCCAGTTCGGCACTCACTGCTGTGGCTGCCGCTGTTTCTACCGTGGGCGCTACTATTTTCTTAGCCGTTTTAAAGCTTGCAACTTCACCGTAACCTGTACCGGCGGAGTTGACGGCGTAGGCTTTGAAGTAGTAAGTAGTTTCCTCTGTCAGCCCGCCCAGGACGTATTCATAGGAACCGGCAAAGTCGCTGGCGCCCACAACTGCTTTGGTCCCCGGGTTGTCGCTGGTACCCCAGTAAAAGCCGTATTCCGTGATCTCCCCGTTGCCGTTGCCGGTAATGCTTCCGTTCAATACTGCCGCCGTGGCGCTAACTTCCGCGGCGCCGCCAGTTATGACGGTTGGTTGTACAATGGGACAACCGCTTATTACGGCCTCGCCAATCTCCGGCGACAACGCTATATTTTCATTATTACCGTCGCGCAGATTCACCTTTGGCAAAGTAAACTGGGCCGTGCCGCTTCCTACCGCCTTAAACGTAAGGGTCAAAACGGTTCCCGAGGATGGGGGGTTGTTCCCCGAAAAGTTCCCGCTAGAAAACTCAGCTGTACCCTCAGTATTTTTTATGGTAGGAGGTAACCAGTTCCAACCACTGGCAAAATTACCTGGCTGATTGCTTACATACTGCAATAGCGCCGGGTCATAAGCCACCTTGAGGTTAAAACCGTTAACGACCTGGCCCTGGGGCAGCCCTTCAATGGAAACTGTTACGGGGAGGGTGCAGTTCGTGACCTGTCCGGGTACAACCTTAATAACAGGCTCGCAGCCGCTAAGAACTGCCTGGCCAATCTCCGGCGTCAACGCTATGTTTTCATTATTACCGTCGCGCAGATACAGCGTAGGCAGGGTAAACTGGGCCGTGCCGTTTCCCACCACCTGGAACGTAAGGGTCAAAACGGTTCCCGAGGATGGGGGGTTGTTCCCCGAAAAGTTCCCGCTAGAAAACTCAGCTGTACCCTCAGTATTTTTTATGGTAGGAGGTAACCAGTTCCAACCACTGGCAAAATTACCTGGCTGATTGCTTACATACTGCAATAGCGCCGGGTCATAAGCCACCTTGAGGTTAAAACCGTTAACGACCTGGCCCTGGGGCAGCCCTTCAATGGAAACTGTTACGGGGAGGGTGCAGTTCGTGACCTGTCCGGGTGTCACTTTCAAGATTGTTTGCGCCTCGGCCGGGGCGGCGCCGCCGGCAAAGGGCACTGACAACAGGCATAAAAAAACAAAGACAGCTACGAGAAGCTTCCATTTTAAAGTCAAATTCAGTACTGGTTTGTTCATCAACGCACCTCCTAATAAACACCTATAATCCTGTGCTATCGGTTTCAATGTTTTTATTCTTATCCACATCACTTCCTTCCCGCTTCCCTAGACGTTTCCCCCGCTAACTTGGTTTAGCGGGAAAAGAAATGGGACAGCAGATAATTATGATTGTGGTTTTTATTGCCCATTGTAATTCCACGCCATGGTGAAGATCATCAAATCTTTCAAACTGCTTGGTTAACCGATACAGTGGCGCCCCGGGTAACCCCAATCTTCTTAGGCTTTAAGCAGGCCCAAAAAGGCGGGCAATCATGGCCGCCGCCTCAGCACGGGTAACTTCTTTGTCCGGTTGGAACGTACCGTCGGGATAACCCTGTACAAGACCCTTTTCAGCCGCCAGGCTTACCTCTTCCTGGGCCCAGGCGGGAATTTGTTCCAGGTCGGCAAAGCCCGCTGCTGCCGGCTGCTGTTCCCCTATCTCCTTCACCACAACCCTGCTCAGGATGACAGCCAGCTCTGCCCTGGTAACCTGCCTGGCGGGTCGGAATGTTGTTGTGCCGTCCTCTTCCGGATAACCCTTCAGCAAAGCCGCTTCCACCGCCGCCGCAACCGGGGCTGCGGCCCAGGCGGGCACATCGGCCGCGTCACTGAAAGCTTCCAGGGTGACGGCGCCGGCGGGCAGCTGCAGGGCACGGGCTAAAATAGCCGAGCACTCAGCGCGGTTTATTAAATTATCCGGACGGAATGTATTATCTTCATAACCGCTGATGATTCCCTTGTCCACCAGTTCCTGCACCGTTTGGGCGGCCCAGTGACCCTTCAGGTCGGCAAATCCGCCTGTGTCCCCGGCCGGCGGGCTGACGTCACCCTCCGCCGGCGGACCGGTCGCGTCGCCCGGCTCACTGGCTTCGGTCCCGCTAATGGTGTAAGCGGCAATGAGAATATCGCTGTACAGGTCGTCCTTATAAGAAACCGCCTTTACCTCTGTGGTGGTTTCAACCTTAAAAGGCGCCTTGTATTCCTGGCGGGTGGCGCTTTCCTTGGGATTGCTGCCGTCGGTGGTGTAATAAATGACAGCCCCAACTGTTGTACTTGCCAGGCTCACCTCGATACTCTTTTTGTAAGTCCCCCCGTAGGGCGCCGCCAAAGGCGCTGCTATCGTAGCGCTAACTCCCGCAGCGGCGCCGCCAGTAATGAGGGTTGGTTGTACAATGGGACAACCGCTTAGAACGGCCTCGCCAATCTCCGGCGACAACGCTATGTTTTCATCGTTACCGTCGCGCAGATACACCTTTGGCAAAGCAAACTGAGCCGTGCCGTTTCCCACCACCTGGAACGCAAGGGTCAAAACGGTTCCCGAGGAGGGGGGGTTGTTCCCCGTTAAGTTCGCGCCAAAAAACTCAGCTGTGCCTGTTGTATTATTCACATCGGGAGTAAACCAGGTCCAACCATTGGCAAAATTACCTGCCTGATTGCTTACATACTGCAATAGCGCCGGGTCGTAAGCCACCTGAAGGTTAAAACCGTTAACGACCTGACCCTGGGGCAGCCCTTCAATGGAAGTTGTTACGGGGAGGGTGCAGTTCGTGACCTGTCCAGGTGTCACTTTAAAGATTGTTTGCGCCTCGGCCGGGACGGCGGCGCCTGCAAAGGGCACTGCCAGCAGGCACATAAAAACAAAGACAGATACGATTAGCTTCCATTTTAAAGTTAAATCAAATACTGGTTTGTTCATCAACGCACCCCCTAATAAACACCTGTCATCCTGTGCTATCGGTTTCAATGTTTTTACTCTTATCCGCATCACTTCCTTCTCGCTTCCCTGACGTTTCCCCCGCTGACTTGGTTTAGCGGGAAAAGAAATGGGACAGCAGACAATTGTAGTCTTATTTTTTATATACGATTGTAATTCCACGCCATAGTGAAGATCATCAGATCCTCAAAATCTACCTTGCCGTCCGGCTGCATTGTGAGGTTGGGGTAGGGGCCCGTAGCCGGGGCAATGTCACAGCGGTTATAAGGTGAATTGACATATCCGGGAACTGCCTGGGCCCAGCCGGTGTCACCGGACGTTTTGCCCCAGGCCGAAACGAAGATCATCAAATCCTCAAAATCAATTTCCTTATCCCCGTTAAAGTCCCCGATAATTGACGCGCTGGCCTCATTTATCGTGATAACGGCGGACGAAGTGCCGGCGCCCACCACCGTGCTCTGTCCGGCGGGTTTCAGGCTGGATGTGGCAATGTTAAGACTGGTGGTCCCTTTACTGAGGGCCTTAAAGGTGATTGTGAGCACCGTGCCAGTATTTTTACTGCTGGAACCCTGCAAGCCGGCGCCAACAACGCCGGTATTATTGGCCCAATCGATGCACGTGGTTTTATCTGCGCCTGAAACAGCGGGAACAATACTCTGATTCAAAAAGTCGCCGATTTTGTAGTCCACCACCTGAAGCCTGGCCTTATCGAAATCCAGTCTGAAATCCATAGCCCCCACGGTGATGGTATTGCCGCTTATGACTACATTGACGTCAAACTGCTGGTTAACCGATACAGTCTGCGGGGCAACGGGGTCAACAGTGGCAGCTCCGGCCAGGGCAGGAACGGCCAGACAGAACATGGCTATTAAGCCCAGACAAAAAAGCAGGTTTGCCTTTTTAAAAAACATATTCTCCCTCCTTCACTAAAAGTTCCCTGAATAACCGCATCCATCCCGGCACTTTCCGGGAATATCCCGCCGCACCAATTAAATCGCAGCCCCCCTTTTATGTAAATACTGTTACCTTCCATGGTAATAGATAAGTTTCGTCGAAAACCAAGAAAATCCTGTTAAACTGGAACAGTCACGGATTAAAATTCTGCTTCTAGATATTTTTTTCTACTAATAAATAGGACAGCGTTTACCAGGACGATAAAGCCCAATTGCGTTTGTTCTCAATAAACTTATAGCTGATATCTTTTAAGGCCGGCTGAATCGCTAACACACCAACTTAATACCCGGGCGGCGGGTCAGTGCGGCGGCGCCCGGTCGTCATTCATTTTTCCAACGGGGGCAAGCCAGGACTGCGGGGCGGCGTAATTTACCTTTTTAGAACAAAGGCAGGCATCCAACTGCAGACAATCAGTAATTAGTTTAAATACCTGCTTTTAGTTGCCGGCAAGATAACAGGCAATTCAACAGCCGGGTTTTTCCTCGTGACCAAACATGGTTCCATTTACCGGGTCAGGCAAGCGCCTGGTAATCAGGGGCAGCGAAACCCGCACGGGATTGTTAAGACGCCTTTCAGGGAAGTACAATCCCCGGGGAACCGGAACCGGGGACAACCCCGCGCAGGTTTTTGCTACATGCCAAGATTCTGGTTGACCTTAATAAGGTCAAGAATATTTACTCCATTGTCCTCATTCACATCGGCGTACCTGGAAATAGACCAGTCCGCGGAGAAGGCGGTTCTGCCGATGTACTGGGACATCCAAAGGAGATCCCGCAAGTCAATCAAATCGTCGGAGTTCATGTCACCGATATACAGGGTTACATTCAGCGAGGTCATCTGTTCTGCCGCAATCACCGCAGCGCTGGTTTCTTTTTTCCATCTGGCATTGTCATTATCGCATTCAACCGTGCAGCTGCCGGGGACCAGACCGGTGATCAGGTAGCTGCCGTCGGGTGAAGTTGTCGCTGTCTTTACAGTGGCGCCCTGGGTAACCTTGACCAGCGTACCCTGGTGATTGGTTTTCCCGTCCAGGAAAACAGTCCCTTGCAATCCTGTTGGGTTTACCAGTGTTATGGTCAGGTCAACCCTTTTTACTTCCATGGACTTCCAAAGAACAGGTGAGGGGTTGGATACGGCATCGTAAACTGTGTTGCCCACCTTAACCTTGAAGGTAACCGGCTTGTTGTTGCAGTTGGCTGTGCCCTCTCCTTCCAGGCAGTGCACCAACAGGTGTCTCACCCAGGTCATATCTGTATAGGGCATGCCGTATTCGCCGGCCGTATAATCCCCTGGCCGCAGGTCCTCCTTGTACAACTCCCCCCTCAGTTCGCCGTTCATATACCCAAAAACGGCGTCCCAGGCTACATCATCACCAGCTGTATCCTTGATGGTCCCACCATAGTAGGGCGGCATAGGGGCCTGGGCCTGGGCCGGGCCGGCGGTGATCATGCTTAGCATGACCACCGCGCACACTACCAGGAAAATGTTTATTCCGGTTGATTTTTTCTTAAAGAATGTTAACATCCCGGGATAACCTCCATCTTCTTAGGCTTTGAGCACGCCCAAAAGGCGGGCAATCATGGCCGCTGCCTCAGCGCGGGTAACTTCCTTGTCCGGTTGAAACGTACCGTCGGGATAACCCTGTACAAGGCCCTTTTCAGCCGCCAAACTTACCCCGTCCAGGGCCCAGGCGGGAATTTGTTCCAGGTCAGCAAAGCCCGCTGCTGCCGGCTGCTGTTCCCCTATCTCCTTCACCACAACCCTGCTCAGGATGACAGCCAGCTCTGCCCTGGTAACCTGCCTGGCGGGTCGGAATGTTGTTGTGCCGTCCTCTTCCGGATAACCCTTCAGCAAAGCCGCTTCCACCGCCGCCGCAACCGGGGCTGCGGCCCAGGCGGGCACATCGGCCGCGTCACTGAAAGCTTCCAGGGTGACGGCGCCGGCGGGCAGCTGCAGGGCACGGGCTAAAATAGCCGAGCACTCAGCGCGGTTTATTAAATTATCCGGACGGAATGTATTATCTTCATAACCGCTGATGATTCCCTTGCCCACCAGTTCCTGTACAGTTTGGGCGGCCCAGTGACCCTTCAGGTCAGCAAATTCGCCTGCGTCCCCGGCTGGCGGGCTGACGTCACCCTCTGCCGGCTGATCGGTCGCGCCGCCTGGCTCCTTGGCGTCGGTTCCACTGATGGTGTAAGCGGAAATGAGAACATCGCTGTACAGATCATTCTTATAAGAAACCGCTTTTACCGCGGTAGTTGTTTCAACCTTAAAGGGCGCCTTATATTCCTGGCGGGTGGCGCTTTCCACGGGATTGCTGCCGTCGGTGGTGTAATAAATGACAGCCCCAACGGTAGTACTGGCCAGGCTCACCTCGATACTATTTTTGTAAGTTCCCCCGTAGGGCGCCGCCAAAGGCTTGGACGGAGCAGTGACGCCACCGCCGGATCCGCCTCCGCCTCCGCTGCCGGATGTTTTATCCCTTTCAATGGCCAGGACAATTTCATCCTTCATCGACCCTTCGGCGCAGATTATTTCTTCAGGCAGGGCTACCGCGGGGTATTCCTTGCCGGCCGTAACAACTACAAAGCTCAGCTTTTTGCCGATATCTTCGGAATCTTTTCCAGCCAGAACACCGAACATACCCTCGGGCGTGATGGCCCCCCCGCCCACTTCCCTGTCGCCGATAAATACTTTAACATCCCCTGCGGTAACTAACTTCTGGTCCATCCACTGCACCATGCCGGTAAGCCCCATGGGCATTATCCCCAGGGAGTCTTCTGGCTCATCCGCCGCCAGCGCGGGAAGGGCAAAAACAAGCGAGCACAATAGAACCAGCACGAGCCCCCAGAGATACCCTTTTCTTTTTCTCTGCACCTTATCTTCCTCCTTATATTTTAAATAACCTGCAACTAAAAGGAGTCAAGAAACCGGACCTTAAACTTGTTCCAAAAGACGGGCTATTACTGCCGCCGCTTCGGCGCGCGTGACTTCCGCGGCAGGCCTGAAGGTATTGTCCGGATAGCCCAAGACCAGTCCCTGTTGGACCGCAACCGCAACACTCTCCTCCGCCCATCCGGGAATGTCTGCCTGATCCGCAAAACCAGCCGCCGGGGGCGGTTCGATGTTTAGCTTTTGAATCGCTTCCCTGCTTACAATGGCCGCCAGCTCGCCCCTCGTGATTGTCTTTTTCGGGCGAAAGGCTGTTTTCCCGTCCCCTTCAGGGTACCCCTTGAATAAGCCCTTTTCAACTACAGCCGCAACCGGGCCCGCTGCCCATACCGCCACTGTGCCAGCGTCACTAAAGCCCTCCAGAACACCATAACTCCCATCCGTCAGGGAAAGGGCACGGGCCAGCGCCGCCGCTGCCTCAGACCGGGTGATTTTATTCTCCGGCCTGAACAGGTGGTCCTCATAACCGTTGATGATGCCCTCTGCGGCAAGCTGTCTCACCTGACCTGCAGCCCAGTGACCCTCCATGTCGGCAAAGGAAGCCGGCTCCGGAGAAACCACCAGATCAACCTGCATTGTCATACCCGCTTCCCAGATAACCCGGGGGGGCCTGGTAGCTGCCTGGTATTCCTCACCGCCGGTAAACACCCTGAAGGATATTTCCTTGCCGGTTAAATCCGTGATGTTGCTGTATACCAGCAAGCGTTTAACATAGGGGCTGTCTGAGGGCAACCCGAAGGCGCCGGCCTCAAAGGGCAGCTCGCCGCAAAATTCCCCTTCCACATAGGCCCTGACAATACCGCTTTCCGGGGCTTGTCCGTCTTCGAAAATGATGGAACCAGAAAATATCGCGGGATACTGCAGGGGGATAAAGGGCGTTTCTTCTTCCTGGGCCGGGGCGGCCCCGCAAAAGGAAAGAAATAACAGGGCGGTAATAATGAAAGAAAGAGATCTCCTGACGCTCATAACGACCATGAAATTGAACTCCTCGCAATTTTAGAGTGGATAATACCACCTACGCGGGCCTAAGCCCGCGCAGGTGTGTTATTCTTTAACCTTTAACCTTCAATTCCTCAATGCCTTTTGGTTACGGAGCTATATTGACCAGCTCCAGCTGGGCGGCGCCGGTGTAGGTCTGGGCGCTGTTCACGTAGGCCAGATAGCCGTCGCCGTTAAACGCAAAGTGCAGCGGGTCGGTCAACCAGGACTGCCCGTTGTTGCCACCAAGGGCGGCCGTGGTGAAGAAGGCCAGGTTGCCCCTTGAGTTTCTGCATTCGCCGGCGGAATCGCCACCGTAGTTGGCAATCATGCTGCAACCGTCACAGAAGGTTGCGGTAAGACGGGCCAGGGTGTCGAACTGGAAGAGACGCTCCGGACAAATTACACCGTTATTATTAACCGGTGTATCACATTCATAACACTCAGTGTCGCAACATTCCAAGTAGCTGAAGCAGTTATTCATAGCCTTTTTATACCTTGCGCTTATTTCAAAGTATTCTTGCCCCAGCTCGTAGGGGAGCGCAATTTCAGCTTCGTTGAACGAGGGCCCAATCAGGTTTGCGCCCGCAGTCAGAAGCCTTTCGGGCAGCATGGTCAGGGACGGGTTGGTCGCACGGGCAAACACATACTTTGCGTAGATGGGCAATTGCTTACCGCATAATTCCCCGCAGTCTTCCCGGCACCAGTTTTGCTGGGTGTTGATAACGTAGGCGTAGAGCGGATCCAGTTCATCAACGGGCAATATCTGTTCCCACTGATTATTCTTGTAGGTCAGCGCCATGTTGTAAGGCGTCAAACCATCAAACAGGGAAAGCAGGTCGCCGTCGCCGGCCAGCTTCTTGGGAGTGGAAAGAACTTGCCACTTGCTGGGCTCCAGAACCCGGACCAGTTCCGTTGCGGAGGCCAGAGGCCCGATTGTTACTTCGTCCTTGACCCTGTTGGCTTCGTCGACAATCTTAATAGTGAAGGTTTCGCCGCAAGCGTTAACCGGGTAGACAAAGAAGTCGCTCTTGTTGGGATCGTATGGCACGTTGCCAAAGGGGTGGTTCAGATAGTCGCCGTGGCCGAATTGGCCCTCGGCTTCAAATTCCAGGTATCCATCCGCATCAACATAGGCTTCGGTGTCCCAGGTTACCAGGAAGCTATCGGGACCGCCGCTGAAAGCAAACGGCTTTTTAGTTCCCGGGTCAAGGATTTCCACCCGCAGGGGCACCTGCTGGTCGTAGTGGACGGAAATCTTGATGGGCCAGCCGTCGGAGATTCCTAACGATTCTTTGCCGGGGGCGCAACCGTCGCTTTCCACCAGCGGCGTTACTTCGAGCAAGCAGGCGTTATAGTTGACTTCAATACCGCACTGTTCCCAAAGTTTGTTTTTACCATCGATGATGGCGCTGTACTGCATATTGAACAGACCCGGACGGGTGGGCATAAAGTATACCTTATTTGCAACAGATTCCCCTACCGGTATAAACGTGTGGTCAAGTTGCTTGGCTTCGCTGTTCTCGTCGCAGGGATCGTTGTCATAGAAGATTCCAGCTAGCTTTTCCTTACCATTTTCAAGGTAGTAAGCCTTCAGGTCCACCTTGATTTGTTGGGCGTTATTCACTTCACAGGAATCTACATTTTTAGTCTCGTTGCAGTACTTGTCAAACAATTTAATCTCGATCGGATAAGACGTGCATTCCTCAGCGCAACAAATTGGATCCATGGGATTGGCTATTTCGATTTGATCGGGAAGTACCGGTCCCTTAATTGCAAAGGGCGCTCCCGGGATGATATCAACTACAACATCATCGGAACCAACCCAGGCGTGGTTTTCGCAAGCAGGCGGGTACAGGCCCCAGACGATGTGTTTGCGTAGAGCGTTTTGACCTTCAACTTCTTCAATGGCATTGGCGTTGTCTTCGATGGACTCGGCCGCAACTTTGCTTGAAGTTGCTGTGTACTTTATGCAGCTATCCTCATTATTGTCCTTCGCCTCAATTGTCCGGGCAAAGACTACAATATCCTTACCTAACCCGGCAGCCGGCAACGGGAGGGTGGCATTGAACACACCATTTGTATCAATGGAGACCGCTACGCACGGGAGGGGCGCACCGCTGGAGGCGTCCTTGCAGATTTCATTCTTGCCGCAGGGATCCATTGTCCAGACAGCGTTATCCGTGCCGGCGAGGGGCGCGTAAGTATAGACAGGTTCATCGCAGACCGTAGTTGAAATCCTTTCCATCAGGCAAATCACCACAGGCCACGAGTTCCTGCCGGCCCAGGGGGCATACTCGTCGCAATCCCTATCTGCGCCTGCGACATATTCGGTGCTGTAAACCTTGCCTTTAACACTGATGGTACTGCCGGCAACCAGACAGCTGTCGTCAACAATCTCCAGTTCCAGGTATTCAACCGTCGGCACGACCTCCATAACGGTGCACATAGGGTTAAAACAATTCTCAACGGTATGTCTTACGCACAGATTATAGTTTGAACTCGGGGTCCTTGGGGTCAAAACCTGCAATCCTTCAATTTTAAAACCGGTTACCTTGGCGTTGCCATCGAGATCCAGGCTCTGCCTTTCAATAACCAGGTAAACCCGGTCGGCCACCGACGGGCTGTTGCAATCGGCTGATTCTTCCACAACAACCGGCACCACTGGCACCATATATTCGTTGCCCTCAATGGTAAGGTAGACAGGTACCTGTTTCCCATGGGCGCCCGTCAAGTTATTGGACTCGAAGTTATAGTTCCCGGGACCTGTCCAGGGGAAGTCAATAATCAAACCATTGAACCCGGGGTGATCGTAAGGGACAGCACTGCAAAATGTGTTCAGGTCCACCTCGAGATTACTGCCCTCAATGGTCAAATTATAGGTGTGGTCCGCCTTTAAGATATGTGACGGCTCGGTTACCGTAACACCGGCCAGGGCGGTACCGGCAAACACAAAGCAGCAAAGGGCAAGCACGGCGATAAGCACTGTTGCCTTATGCCCCTTAAAACTACGTATTGACACTAAAAATTCCCTCCTTTAAAATCTAATTTCTGAGTTAACTTATCGTTAACTAAGGCGAATCCCTCAAAATTCCTAGTGCTCACCCCTTTCCTCCCTTAGTTAATTGGTTACTTAAACGGGGACGGACATCACCCCTTTCAAGATTTCTGGGAATTCTTAATCAACAACCCAACCAGGGAATAGAAAACACCCCCGGTTATGACTCTCCTTCTTTAGACTCCTGGATGAAGTAAAAAGTTCCCTTGATGTAAATATTTCTGCCGGTTTTGGTCAACTTTGCTAGATTTTTTAACTCATTTCGACCCAACGGGGAATGAACCCTTCCCGCTAAAATAATTTTTCCGCCGCACAACTCCCCTCTCCGGCCGCGCCCGGAAAACTCCATTAAGGGAAAAAGCCATTTCAAAATTTTAAAACCGACTCCAATTTGGGGAAAGTTTGGGGCCGGACAAGTTAATTATTACCCGGTTTTGTTATCCCTGTCAATAGCATTGTTGCCGGCGGCTTCGGTCCGGGAATCCGGCAGTCCGGCCCCGGGGAAGGAAAGTCTGGCCGGGCGCTTATTTTTCCCGGCAATATGCAAAATATCTTGGGGATGGGTGATAATGTTATTTAACCTATTATCTAACTGAATACCAGAACTGATAAGTGCGGACGCGGCCGGCAATCATCCCGGCCGGCGGCCGGCAAAGGGCCCGGTAAACCACATGCCTGTAATATATTCGTCCGGGTAGCCGGCGATTACAACCCGGCGCCGTTAACGCCTGGTGTTTTCCCCAGCGCCATTCTCAGCCGCGCCGGCAAGGACAGCTGCGCCTGCTCATCATTACTTCCCCCGGGTTTATGTATTTAGCTGTCCTTGTTAAATCATTCAACTTTGCCCCGGGGCGGGAACAGCGAAGTTTGCCCGGTTTTCGCCCGCCTGCTTATGTTTTTTTCCGGGGCGGGCGGGGCCCGTAAAACTGGTAATAGTTGCACCGGATCCGGCCGTTGTAAAGCTTCCTTTTTTTGTCGGCCCGCCTGCCGAACAGGCGCTCGAAGCCCGGGTGGGCTGTGAGCACATAGCAGGACCAGGTATCCAGTTCCCGGAAGGCCGTCCCCATTTCCCGGTAAAGCTGTTCCACCCGGGAAATGTCCCCCAGCCGCTCGCCGTAGGGCGGGTTGCAGATCAGGCAGCCGTACTTCCGGGCCGATCGCAGTCCGGCCACGGGCAGCTTCTGGAAAAATACATTTTCCGCCACCCCCGCCTGTTGAGCGTGGCAGCGAGCCAGGTCCAGCACCTCGCCGTCCAGGTCGGAACCCAGGACCCGGACGGGCCGGTCGCGCCGGGCCAGGTCCGCGGCCTCCTCCCTGGCCCTGTTCCAGAGGGATTGGGAAACCACCGGCCATTTTTCTGCGGCAAAGGTCCGCCCGGCGCCGGGGGCCAGGTTCAGCCCCAGTAGGGCGGCCTCGATGGGCAGTGTGCCCGAGCCGCAAAGGGGATCGATAAAAGGGCGGTCCGGGCCCCAGCGGCTCAGCAGGATCAGGGCCGCGGCCAGGGTCTCCTTGAGGGGGGCGGGACTGGCCAGCTTGCGGTAACCCCGTTTGTGCAGGCCGGCCCCGCTGGTGTCCAGGGTAAGGGTGGCCGAATCGTTGAGCAGGGCCACTTCAATGGTGTAACGGGGGCCGTTTTCCGCAAACCATTCCCGCTTGTAAACCTGTTTCATCTTTTCCACAACCGCCTTTTTAACAATGGCCTGGCAGTCCGGCACACTGTGCAGCTGGGATTTAACGGATTTGCCCTCCACGGGGAAGGCGGCGCTTTCCGGCAGCCAGTCCGGCCAGGGCAGGGCTTTGGTCTGCTGAAAAAGCTCCTCGAAGCTGCGGGCCGGGAATTCCCCCATTTTAACCAGCACCCGGTCGGCGGCGCGCAGCCAGAGATTGGCCCGGCAGATGGCGGTCTCGTCCCCGGCGAAGGTGACCCGGGCGTTCTCCACCATCATATCCTCGTAGCCAAGTTCTTTCACTTCCCGCGCCACCACGGCCTCCAGGCCGAAGGTTGCGGTGGCGATCAGTTGAATTTTGCTCATAGGTGGTCTCCTTTGGCCCCGGGTTAGATTTAAAAGTTATCTTTTACCTTACTATACTTTACCATCAGCGCGGCCGGCTGTCATGTCCGGCAAGTAATTGCAATTTAATTTTATTATAGGTTGCCGCAAAAGAAGACGGGTATACCAAACCCGTCTTCTTTAAGATACCTTAACGTCTGAAGATAATGTGTTTCTGCCAGCGCCGGCGGGTGTCGGGATAATCAACCCGGTAGTGCCCGCCGCGGCTTTCCCTGCGGGCCAGGGCGGACTCGGCCACCATCTCGCCCACCTGCAGCATGTTTTTGACTTCCATCTGCCCGGCGCCTTCCGCCCGGTGCCGGAAGAGGCAGCCCCAGCGGTCGAAAAACTTGAGGGCTTCCTTAAGCCCGCCGCCGCTGCGGACCGGCCCCACTTTGTCCCCCATAAGCGCCACCAGTTCCTGCCTTAAAGCCGGGTAGTCGACCTCAACCGGATCCAGCAGCCAGTCGCAGGCGAACTCGGGGCGGCGGGGCTGGTAGTCCTTTAAAAATTTCCTGGTCTCGTCCACAATCCGGCCGCCGAACACCAGGCCGTCCAGCAGGGAATTGCTGGCCAGCCGGTTGGCTCCGTGCACGCCCGGGCAGGAGACCTCGCCGCAGGCGTAAAGGCCCCGGACGCTGGTTTCACCCACCAGGTTGGTTTTCACCCCGCCCATCATGTAGTGGGCGGCCGGCGCCACCGGAATCGGGTCGACGGTGATGTCCAGCTTGTAGGCGGCGCAGGTTCTGGTAATATTGGGAAACCGCAGCCTGACCACCTCGGGGTCCAGGTGAGTCAGGTCCAGGTAAACTATGTTCGAGTCGGTTGCGGCCATTTCCTTTAATATGGCCCGCACCACGATATCCCTGGGCGCCAGTTCGGCCAGGTCGTGGCAGCGGGGCATGAAGCGCTGTCCCTGGCAGTTGCGCAGGTAGGCCCCCTCCCCGCGGGCCGCCTCGGAAATTAAAAAGCGCGGGGCCCCGGGCAGGTTCAGCACCGTGGGATGGAACTGGATGAACTCCATATCCATGACTTCCGCCCCGGCCCGGAAGGCAATGGCTATGCCGTCCCCGGTGGCTATTTCCGGGTTGGTGTTGTGCTCGAAAAGCCGGCCCAGGCCCCCGGTGGCCAGGACCACCACTTTGCCCCGAAAAACCCGGCAGGATCGTTTTTCCCGGTCGTAGGCCAGCACGCCGCAGCAGGTGTTCTCCCGCACCAGTAAGTCCACGACGTAGTGGTTCTCCAGAACTTTTATCTGGCTGTCCTCCTGAACGCGCCCGGTCAGCACCCGCTGGATCTCCGCCCCGGTGGCGTCACCGCTGGCGTGCAGGATCCGCCGCCGGCTGTGGGCCCCCTCCCGGGTCAGGCACAGGCCCTGGCTGTCGCAGTCGAAGATGGCCCCCAGGCCGATGAGTTCCCGGACCCGGTCGGGACCTTCGCTCACCAGGGCCGCCACTGCCTCCGAATCGCACAGGCCGGCCCCGGCCACCAGGGTGTCCTCCCGGTGCAGCAGGGGCGAGTCCGTATCCCCCAGGGCAGCGGCGATGCCCCCCTGGGCCTTGTCGGTGCCGGTGTCCATCATGGTCTGCTTGGTCAGGACAGTCACCGAACCGCCGGCCCGGGACGCGGCCAGGGCAGTATACAACCCGGCGATGCCGCTTCCCAGGACTATATACTCGTCGTCTTCCTGGGGCAGCTCCCGGGTGTCGAAATTCAACATATAATTATCCGGCAAAGTAAATCCCCCTCTTAGGTTACCTCCAGCATTCTTTCCAGGCAGCGCTCGGCCCGCTCCCTGGTTTCCTCCGGAACGGTCACCCTGGGCTCCAGGCTTACCAGGGAGTCCCGGACCTTTTCCAATGTGGTGAGCTTCATGTTGGGGCAAATCAGATTTTCCGCGGCCAGGTAAAATTCCTTATCCGGGCACTGCTTGCGAAGCTGGTGCAGGATGCCCCTTTCAGTGGCGATAATAAACCGGCGGGCCTTGCTGTTGGCGGCAAAGCGGATCATCCCTGTGGTGCTGGCCACGGTGTCGGCCAGGGCCGCAACCTCCGGGCGGCACTCGGGGTGGACCAGCACCAGCGCCCGGGGGTGCTCTGACTTTGCCTTCAGGATATCCGCCTCCGTAAGGCGGTTATGGGTGCCGCAGAAACCTTCCCAGCAGATCATTTTCCGCCCGGTTTGGGAAGCCACATAGTTCCCCAGATTGCGGTCCGGCACAAAAAGAATCGGCCCGTCCACCGGCAGGGAGGCCACCACCTGCACGGCATTGGCCGAGGTACAGGCTATATCGCTTTCAGCTTTGACTTCCGCGGAAGTGTTGACGTAACAGACCACGGTGGCGCCCGGCAGTTCCCGCTTTTTCCGGCGCAGCGCCGGGGCGGTAATCATGTCGGCCATGGGGCAGCCGGCTTTTTTATCCGGCAGGAGCACTGTTTTCGCCGGGGAAAGAATAAAGGCGCTCTCGGCCATAAAGTGGACGCCGCAAAAAACTATCACTTCGGCGTCGCTGCAGGCGGCCTGCCGGGAAAGACCCAGGGAATCGCCCACATAATCGGCAATTTCCTGGATTTCGGGCGGCTGGTAAGCGTGCGCCAGGATCACGGCATGGCGCTCTTCCTTCAGTCTTCCGATTTCGCCGGACAAATCCTGTATCCTTGCTTGACTTGACATCCGCGTTTTCAACCCTTTCCAAGTCCGGGATAATCTTTGGTTATTGCCTGAACACTGCGCCTACCTTGTATTAAATTATAATTTAAGGTAATTTCAGACAGCCTCCCCGCAAACTTTCTTACTATTTTAAACACTTTGCTTCTTCCCTGTCAAGAACGGGTTATGCTTAAGGGCTTTCCTGTTAAGAACGGGTTGTGCTTAATGGCTGCGCTTTACCCCGTTTAACCCTGCTTAAAACCAGGGCTAGCCCGGTCCTCCAGGCCCCCTGGTCTTTGATATAGATTGCAAAAACAGCGGAAAGGAAGTCCTTTGGTTCTTTGTCCTTTTGGTATTTCGGTCCCTTTGTTACTTTGATCCTTTTGGTACTTCGGTCTTTTTGATAAAAGCTTCACCCGCCGGGAAAGCCGTGTGATTCTTTCACCGGCCGGGGCCGGGATTTTTTAATAATTATCTTAACCAACATCACCGTGCGCTTCGCCCCGCCGCAATTCCGTGATCCTGTTGGCGCCGTCCACCATTACGATGGCGGGGCGGAAAGTCCGGGCCTCCCGGCTGTCCAGCAGGGCGTAGGAGATGATAATTACAGTGTCCCCGGGCTGGACCAGGCGGGCCGCCGCCCCGTTCAGGCAGATCACCCCGGAGCCCCGCTCCCCCTTGATGACGTAGGTTTCAAAACGGCTGCCGTTGTTGTTGTTGACCACCTGGACCTTCTCGTTGGGAAGGATCTCCGCAGCTTCCAGCAGCGCTTCATCGATGGTGATGCTTCCCATGTAATTGAGTTTGGCCTCCGTGACAGTGGCGCGGTGGATTTTTGATTTAAACATGGTCAAAAACAACTCTATCCCTCCAGAATAACATTATCAATTAGCCGGGTTGGGCCGAATTTAACGGCCAGGGCTAAAAGCGCCGGGCCCTGAAGCCGTTCCGCCGGCTCCAGGCCGGGGTAGCTGTATATTTCCACGTAGTCTATTTGGGCCAGGGGTTCGGCGCGGATCAGATCCTCCACCAAACGGCGTATTTTTTGGACATCCCTCTCCCCCGCCCGGACGGCCTCCGCCGCCCGCTCCAGGCTCCGGGCCAGGACCGGGGCGGCCCGGCGCTGGGCCGGGTCCAGATAAACGTTGCGGGAACTTCTGGCCAGGCCGTCGGGCTCCCGCAGGGTGGGGACCGTCACTATTTCCAGGTCCAGGTTCAGGTCCGCCGCCATTCTCCGGATGACCAGCGCCTGCTGGGCGTCCTTCTGACCGAAAAAAGCAACGTCCGGCCGGACGATGTTAAATAGCTTGGTCACCACCGTGGCCACCCCGCGAAAATGGCCCGGCCGGGAAGCGCCGCACAAGTTCTCTGTAATCCGCTCCACATCGACCCAGGTACAGAAGCCCGGCGGGTACATTTCCTCCACGGGCGGGTTGAAAATAACGTCCACACCCGCTTCTTCCGCCAGGCGGGCGTCCCGTTCCAGGTCCCGGGGGTAGCGCGCCAGGTCCTCGTTGGGACCAAACTGGGCGGGGTTGACAAAAATGCTGGCAACGACAAGGCCGCAGCGCTCCCGGGCCCGGCGCATCAGCTCCAGGTGCCCCTGGTGCAGGTAGCCCATGGTGGGCACAAGGCCCACCGTGCGGCCGGCCAGCCGGGCCTGGCGGACAAATTCACGGATTTCAGCTATGGTGTGAACAATCTTCATAATAACCCCCCCACATGTCAAGGATAGAGATCGATTATACTTTAAACAGGCCCCGGTTTTTATTCTTATGGTCCTTGACCCGGTCTTAAAATTGGTTTAAACCGGGTCTTATAGCTTGGACCTTTTAAGCCGGATTTGCAGCCGCAGATTTCAGGGCGATATTTTTCCCGCTCCCGGCTTCCCGCGCCTTAGTACAGTTTCTTGAGCACGTCGTCGGACATGGTATAGCCATGCTCGGGTCCCGGGAAGGAGCGCTCCCTGACTTCTTCTATATACTGCTTCAGGGCGCCGTTTACCTGCTCGTGCAGGTTGGCGTATTTTTTAACGAACTTGGGGGTATGGCCCGGGTAAAGGCCCAGGAGGTCGTTTACCACCAGCACCTGACCGTCGCAGTGGAGGCCGGCGCCGATGCCGATGGTGGCGGCCCGCAGCTTGCCGGTTATAAGCCCGGCCAGGGGCGACGGCACGCATTCCAGGACGATGGCGAAAACGCCCGCTTCCTCCAGGGCCAGGGCGTCGTCGATCATTTTTTCAGCCGCTGCCGTATCCTTGCCCTGCACCCTGTAACCCCCCAACTGATGAACGTACTGCGGAGTCAGACCCAGGTGGCCCACCACGGGGATTCCCGCGTTTACAATAGCCCGGACGATTCCGGCAAACTCCCGGCCGCCCTCCAGTTTGACCGCGTGGGCGCCGGTTTCCTTCATAAACCTGCCGGCGTTGCGCACGGCTTCCTTCTGGGAAACCTGATAGGACAGAAAGGGCATATCCGCAACCACCATCGCCCGGCTGACGCCGCGGCAGACGGCCTTGACGTGGTGGACCATGTCGTCCATGGTCACCGGGAGGGTGGAGTCGTACCCCAGAATGACGTTGCCCAGGGAATCACCCACCAGGATCATGTCAATGCCCGCTTCGTCCACGATTTTAGCCATGGAGTAGTCGTAGGCGGTAAGCATGGTGATGGGCGTACCCTCCGCTTTCATCTTACGAATGGTTGCGGTGGTTACTTTTTCGCTGCTCAAATCAATACGCCTCCCTGAGTTTTTCATGTTTCTTAAGTTATTGCCGGGGCGCCCCGGAGGGGCGGCAACACACCGGGACGGGACATAAAAAGTATATTATCTAATCCTGCCGGGAAAACCGGAAGAAAGAGCTCCGAAAGGAAAACCCTCGATAAGAACCCAATCCATCCCGCCGCTGCGTCCTGACCCGGTTTCGCCGCGGCCAGGTTGTTTTTATAAACCAAATCCGAAGCCCGATGAAGAATCCGGGCTTAACTGAATCAGGCCGGATTCAAGTACTCGGTCCGGACCGCAGCGCCGCGGCCGTCCTCATACTGCCCGCCGGGCTTGAACATGGATTCCAGCTCCAGGGCCTGGGCAGGGTTGATGCTGCCTTTTTCCAGCGCCACCCGGATAGTGTAGAGGCAAAGGGTGCGGTAAAGGTCCAGCTCCAATGGGTCCGCCTCTTTCAAAACTTCCAGGTGCCCGGCCAGGGTGGGGGCATCCCCCCTGGCAACAGGGCCGGTAAGGGCCGGGGCGGGACCCGCCTGGCTGATATTCCGGATCGTCCCCCGGATCAGGGGGTACAGGGCCTCAAAGGCCTCTCCCCTGGACAGGCCGAAACGGCCGTACAGCCCGGTGGCCAGATGGATCAGGGAAACCAGGCAGTTGGAGGCGATGCAGGCCGCGGCGTGGTAGAGCGCCTTGTCCCTGGCGTCGATGGAAAAACTCTTTCCGTCCAGATCCCTGACGATTTGCTCCGCCAGCGGCAAGGCGCGGGAATCGCCCTCCAGGGCAAAATACGAGCCGGGGAGGTTTTCCATGGCCGTATCCACATCGGCAAAGGACTGCAGGGGATGCAGGGACGCGGCAAGCGCGCCGCAGGAACGGGCTGCCCCCACCTCAGCGGCGGGATGCGCCCCGCTGGTGTGAAACACCACCTGTCCCGGTAAAAATCCCCTTTTTTCAGCAATCTGGCAGGCAACCCGGGAAATCACCCGGTCCGGGGTGGTAATGAAAACAACATCAGCATCCCGGGTTACCTCCTCGGGTCGGACGGTGGCCGGCACACCCAGTTTGTCCGCCACGCGGCCGGCAGAAGAAAGGCTTCTGCTGGCAATCCCGGCCACGGGATAACCCCGCCGGTTTAAAAGGAGCGCCAAAGCCGAACCGACCTTTCCAGCCCCGACCACAGCTATTTTGGGCTTGCCCACAAAAAATCCCCCCTGATTTTAAAGCATTGCCGGGCTGCACCATTTCAGGCGCAACTCCGGGCAGAACCATTTCAGGCTTACTTCCGGAAGCGTCATTTCGGGCAGCACCATTAACGAAAATAATCTTGAAACGCTATCCGGAACGAAGGTAATTTTACGCTTTCCCGGCACAACAAAACAAAAGCCCTCCGGCAAACCCGAAAGGCATTATATTACAACCAACCTCCCGTCTCGGTCCATCCCGGCTCCAAGCGGTACATTTTAACAATATTAAGTTTTCAGGTACTTCGTGAAGCGCTTAAGGTGTGGTTCGCGCGATACCACCCTGTCACCATTATTTTATCACAGCCCCGGGCTTTGGAGCAATCCATCCAACCGGAATATATATTTTTTTTCTTCTGCCGCCGGCATCATTACGACGAAATAATAGTTGCCCGGAACATATCATTATTAGAGGGCTTTTTTAAGTTCAGACCAGATATTCTATGTGAGCCCCCGGAAAATAGGCCGCGGCAAGGTAGTTGAAATATTCTTTAATTTCCCCCGTCAACTCTTTGGCATAGACATATTTCCCGTAACCGAACTGGCCGAATTTAAAGGTCCTGGACTTTTCGTCCAGATCCAGGCGCGTGTTCGGGAATACCTCCAGGATGGTGCTTTTGGCCCTCTTTGTAAAGCGGTGGGTGATTAGCTCCAAGGTAAGGTCCGGAACGGCGCCGGACAGTTCCGCCGCAGCTGCTTGAAAAAGTTCCCGGTAGCTCTCCCGCCACCCTTCCCCGACAATGATGGGTGCGACCAGAAAGCCCAGGGGATAGCCCGCCGCCGCCACTTTTTTGGCTGCGGCCAGCCTTTCCGCCAGGGAAGGTGTGGCATGTTCGTGCCGCCGGATAACTTTCGCTGTATTGATGCTGAAGCGAATCCGGGTGTGCCCGTTGTGAGGCGCGTCCAGCAGAGTGCCCACGTCGGTAAACTTGGTAACAAACCGGAACCGCCCGTATTCCTGCCCCGCAAAGAAGCGGATGGCGCTTTCCAAAATTCCGGTGTAGGGCTCTGTGGGAACGGGATCCGAAGTAGCGGCTCCCTCAAAAACGGTTATTTCAGGCTTTCTTTTTTCGATATAGCCGGCGGCAGCTTCCAGTATTTCTCCGGTGTTGACGTAAATGCGTACGTAGGGCTTGCGTCCCAGATTGGTGAGGAGATAGCAGTACTCGCACTTGCCGGGGCAGGAGGTGGCCAGGGGCAGCTGGAAATGGGCCGAAGGCTTGCAAGTTTCAAACTTCTTGGTGCGCCTCACACCCACCACGAGGGTTCTTTTCGCTTCGGCGTAACCTTCGGCGCGGGTCTTGCCGGGAATAGAAGCAACCCTGTTGTGGGAGGCCGTCCGGCTGATTTCTACACCACGCTCCCTGAAATAGCGGCGCAGCTTTTCCCCCAGAGGGTACTTCAGCGCATCCGGCTCGAAAATAACCCTCTTGGGCTCAAATACCATTTTTTAAACTCCCCCTTTTTTTCTATATTCTCTTCAGGGGAAGCAATAAAAAAACACCGGCTGTTCCCGGGCCAGTTCTTTAGCCAGCACAGCGGCCGGGCCATGACCGGGGATAACCAGTTCCGGCGTCAGTTCCGCCAGGGGCGCCAGGACAAAAGCGCGTCCGGCCAGGCGGGGATGCGGGACCGTCAGGCGATCCGTTTCAATCTTTTCTTCGCCGAACAAAAGCAGATCCAGATCCAGGGTCCGCGGGCCCCATGGTTCGGTGCGGACCCGGCCCAGTTTTGTTTCAATATTCAGGAGAAGGTCCAGCAGAGCGCCGGGATTTAAAGAAGTTTCTATTTCAGCAACCGTATTTAAAAACCAGTCCTGTCCGGTAACCCCCAGGGGCTCGGTCCGGTAAAAAGACGCAACTTTTTTAACCCGTACATCCGGCGCCTCATCCAGCAGCTCCAGCGCCTTCCTCAAATAACCCGCCTTGTCTCCCAGGTTGCTGCCCAACCCAATATACGCCGTAACCGCCAACTCCACCCCCCCCTTTCCCGTACCGGGAAACTAAGTTATTAAGTTATTGGGGACGGCGGGTGCGTTTTATTTCCACGGCCATCCAGGTGAAGTGGCCGGGAACTGGCGCCCGGGGCTTCTTAACCCTTACCAGCACCCCTGCCACCTCCCGAAAAGTCTCCAGGATGGCGGCGGCAACGGACTCCGCCACGGACTCAATCAGACGATGGGGGCGGCCTGTTACAATGGAACCGGTAAGCCCGAAGACACGGGCGTAGTCAACGGTGCGGTCCGGGTCGTCAGTCTCCCCGGACGGGCGCAAGTCCAGATCAAGCTCCACATCCACGATGAAGGGCTGCCCCAGGGCCTGCTCTTCAGGTCGGACGCCGTGCCGGCCGTAAAACTCCATCCCTTCCAGGATGATTTTATCCACGGTCAAAACCCACCCCCCCATATGTTATGTACCGGGAAACTAAGTTATTAAGTTATTAAGTTATTGGGGACGGGGGCCATTTATTGCTTCTTACAATGGCGTCTGTCATTCTGGCTACCCGGACCATTTCCCGGACGTCGTGCACCCGGACTATGGCGGCGCCGTTGACGATGGCTACGGCCACGGTGGCCGCGGTGCCCTCCAGCCTTTGGTCCACGGGCAGATTTAAGACCTTGCCGATGGTGGACTTGCGGGAGGTACCGGTTAAAACCGGCAGCCCCAGGCAGCTGAGGTCCTTTAAGCGCCGCAGCAGTTCGAGGTTTTGCCCCGGCGTTTTGCCGAAGCCGAAGCCCGGATCGATAATTAGTTTCTCCCGGGATATCCCGGCCTGTTCCGCAAGGCGGATGCTTTCCCGGAAATACTCCACGATGTCCCCGACCAATTCCCGGTAGGATGTGCCTTTCTGGTTGTGCATCAAAACCAGGGGGGCGCCGTATTCGGCCGCCACCCCGGCCAGGGCGGGGTCACCCTGCAGTCCCCGCTGGTCGTTAATAATATGGGCGCCCGCCTCCAGTGCCTGCCTGGCCACCGGGGCTTTGGTGGTATCAAGGGAAATAGGGACCTGGATTTCTTTGACCAGCCTTTCCAGGACCGGCATAATCCGGGCCAGTTCCTCCGCTTCATCCACCGGACTGAAGCCGGGCCGGGTGGATTCCCCGCCCAGATCGATAATGTCGGCGCCTTCGTCCACCATTCGGCGGGCCTTTTCCGCCGCCAGGCCGGAATCGGGGCAGCTGCCCCCGTCCGAAAAGGAATCAGGGGTAACATTGAGGATGCCCATGACGAAGGTCCGCTCCCCCAGGGCCAGGGTCCTCCCCCGGCAGTCCAGGACGAAGGGGCTAAACCCTTCCCGGTGGGCCAGCGCCTCCCGGATCCGTGCAGCCAGGGCCCGCAAGCCGAAGGGCTGGAACTCCAGTTTAGCCAGAAGGGCTTCGTACTGCCGCAGGGTACCCATCAGCAGCACCCTGGATTCGGGCACGGAATAATCCACCACTCCCCTGGCCACGGCGGCTTCCCCGCCCTTGCTCAGCATTTCCTGTTTAAGAATGTTGGCCTGCCTGGGCTGGACCCCCTCCAGCATAATCAGCCTGTGAACGGCTTTGGGGGCCATGTAAGAACAGCCGGGACGGTCCGCACCCACGAAGGCGATGGCCCGGGCGGCCTCCTCCCTGTTTTCCACCGAAACGCTGTAAATCCTTATTGCCAATGGATATCCGCTCCGTAAATTGTTTTAGCTTTATGACTTTACCTCGCTGTACAGGCCCGCTCATAGTTGGCGTTAACAATCAGCACCCCTAAAAAAGGCCGGTGACTTTGCCGCTGTCAGGATCCACGTCAATTCTCCGGTAGGCCGGATCGGACCCGGTTCCGGGCATGAGGCTGATGGCGCCGGTTACCGGGCAGAGGAAACCGGCCCCGGCGTAAACCAAAACGTCCCGCACCGGCAGCAGCCAGCCCCGGGGCACGCCTTTCAGGGTGGGATCGTGGGTTAAGCTCAGATGGGTTTTCACCATCATGGTGGAAAAGCCGGCCATAGCCGGGTCGGCCTCCAGGCGGGCGGCTCTGGCTGCGGCCTCCGGCGTCCAGGATACACCTTCCGCCCCGTAAACTTCCCGGGCAATAAGTTCGACCCTCTGGCGCAGGGGCAGCTCCGGGGGATAGAGGAAACCAAAGTCAACCTGCTCGCTGCAGGCGTCGATAACAGCGTCCGCCAGCTCCAGGGCGCCTTCCCCGCCTTTCCGCCAGTGCTCGGAAAGGGCGCAGCGGGCCCCGGCCTGTTCGGCGGAACGGCGCACCACGGCTATTTCCGCCCGGGTATCGGTGGGGAAGGCGTTGATACACACCACCGGGTTAATCCCGGACCTCCTGACGATGGCAATGTGGTGCCGCAGGTTGGCGACGCCCCTCTCCACCAGCTCCAGGTTTTCCCTGGTATATTCCCCGGGCAGGGACCTCCCGGCCGCCACCCTGGGCCCGCCGCCGTGCATTTTCAAGGCCCGCACGGAGGTGGTAATAACAGATACATTGGGCGCCAGCCCGCTTAAACGGCACTTCACGTTCCAGAATTTTTCAAACCCGATATCAGCCCCGAAACCGCTTTCAGTAACGTTGTAGTCAAACATTTTCAGGGCAATACGGTCGGCAATGATGGAGGACTGCCCGATGGCGATATTGGCGAAGGGCCCGGCGTGCACCAGGACGGGCTGGTACTCCACCGTGCTCAGCAGGGTGGGGTTGACGGCGTTTCTCATAAAAGCCGTCATGGCCCCGGCCACCTCCAGATCCGAAGTGGTTACGGGGTTGCCCTTTCGATCACGGGCGACAATGATTTTTCCGATCCTGTCCCGCAAATCCCCCAGATCCGTGGCGACGGCAAGAATGGCCATCAGCTCGGAGCTTACCGCGATGTCAAACCTGGATCGCATCATATAACCGTCCATGCGCCCGCCAATCCCCATGATTATCTCACGCAGGCCCTGGGCGCAGAAATCAATAACCCAGCCCATTTCTACGGCGGCGGGGTCGATATTCAGCCGCTTCAAACCCCGGGCGGCCAGCTGTTCGTCGTCGTAATTGCGCTCGTGCTGCATCCGGGCGTTTAGGGCCACCATGGCCAGATTGTGGGCGTTCATAATGTCGTTGATGTCCCCGGTAAGGCCCAGGGAAAACTCGGTCATGGGAATGGCCAGGGCGTTGCCGCCGCCGGCGGCGGTCCCCTTGATGTTCATGGTGGGACCGCTGGAGGGCTGGCGGATTGCCGCCCCGGCGTTGAAACCCCTTTTGCCCAGCCCCTCCACCAGGCCCAGGGTGGTGGTGGTTTTACCCTCGCCCAGGGGGGTGGGTGTAATTGCGGTAACGTTGATGTACTTGCCGTCAGGCCTGTCCTTCAGCCGGTCCATAATTTTAAGGAAATCCAGCTTGCAGATCCTGCCGCAGGGAATAACCTCATCCCCTTTAAGGCCCAGCCTGTCCCGCCATTCCGCAGGCCCGGGCATGTTCCTTTCGGCCAGTTCCGCGATTTCATAATCCTTCATTTGGGTGGGGTCGTAAACCATCCGTTAAAATCCTTTCCCGGGCAGGGCGGAGGAACCGCCTCTTATCCGAATATAATCTTCTGAGGTCATCCAGTGGTGGACGGGGGAAGGAAGGGTGATCCGTCCCTTATTCGTAAACCCAATGTTCGATGTCCAATTTATAGTCCAGCAGCTCTTCTTCCCGGAAGAAAATAGAGATTTCCCGCCGGGCGCTTTCCAAAGAGTCGGAACCGTGGATGACATTGCGGCCGATATCGATACCCAGGCCGCCCCTGATGGTGCCGGGCGCGGCTTTAAGCGGATTGGTGGCCCCCATCATCTCCCGGGCGGCGCTGACGGCGTCCTTACCCTCGATGACCATGGCCGCCACCGGACCGGAGGTGATAAAATCAACCAGGGGCTCAAAAAATGGTTTGCCGGCATGCTCCCCGTAGTGCTTTTCCGCCAGTTCCCGGCTGATCCTGAGCATTTTCAAAGCCACAAGTTTATAGCCCCTCTTTTCGAAGCGGCTGATAATTTCCCCGACCAGGCCGCGCTGAACGCCGTCGGGTTTAACCATGAGATATGTACGCTCCATTTTTACCATTATACCTCCTCTGTTAATATCAATAGTATCGCGCCGGAGCTGTCGGATCCCGCGCGTCCCTGCCGGCCCGCAACCACTTTGACCATACTTCCAGGAGTCCGGGCATTTCCCCAAGGGCTTAGTATTTACCAAATACACCTGATTAATTCCCGCCCAGGGGGCCAATGGAACGCTCCTGCCGCCCCGGACACCGGCGGGACGGGCCGGAGAGCTTCATAAAAAGCCCGCGCCGCACACCACACTTACCCAGGCCGCCACGGCCCCGGGTAAAAGCTGACGGGCGGCAGATCATAATTCGCAGTCAATCGAACAACCCCCGGCCGCATAGCATAATCAGCAACTGATCGAACATCTCCGCAACTAATCGAATAACCCGCAGCCTTATCCGCCGCGGGCATTAAAAGTTCAGGTGGGTACGCATCCGGTCTTAACCGCGGGTGTCGCAGGATCCCCCAATACTTCCAGGCCCGGGCCCAGCCGCAGGTCCGTGGTACGTCTTTGGCCGCGCGATGGCGCATTCCGGGCGCCAGAGTCCAACCGCAGGCACGGGGTACTTCTAATCCAGCCGATCCTTGCGCTCTTCTTCGCCGGCTTTTTTCATCAACTCCGCAAATTCGTTGGATTCGATAGTTTCCTTTTGAAAGAGTGTCCTGGCCACCAGATGCAGGGTTTCCAGGTGCTCTTCCAGGAGTTTCCTGGCTTTATTGTAGGAGCGGTCGATGGTATCCCGCACTTCCATATCAATGGCGTTGGCTACTTCCTCACTGTAGTTGCGGTCCCTGGCCAGATCCCGGCCCAGGAAAGGCGTATCCGTCTTTTTCCCGTAGGTCATGGGCCCCAGGCCGCTCATGCCGAACTCCATTACCATTTTGCGCACGATGTCGGTGGCGCGCTCCAGGTCATTCTGCGCCCCGGTGCTGATTTCCTTCAGCACCACCGCCTCGGCAACGCGTCCCCCTAAAAGCATGGTGACCTGGTCCAAAAGCTGGGACTTGGTGGCGTAGTAACGGTCTTCCTTGGGAAGGAGGAGGGTGTAGCCGCCGGCCCTGCCCCTGGGTATAATTGAAACCTTGTGGACAGGATCGGTATTGGGCAGCAGGTACCCCACCACGGCGTGCCCTGATTCGTGGTAGCAGACCAGCCATTTTTCCTGCTCGCTGATAACTTTGGACTTCTTCTCCGGCCCGGCAATAACGCGCTCGATGGAGTTCTCCAGGTCGGCCATGGTAATTTTTTTCCGGTTCTGACGGGCAGCCAGAAGCGCCGCCTCGTTGGTCAGGTTGGCCAGGTCGGCGCCGGTAAAGCCCGGTGTGCGCCGGGCCAATACCTCCAGATTGACCCCCTCTTCCAGGGGCTTGCCGCGCACGTGGACTTTGAGGATTTCCTTGCGGCCGTTCACATCCGGAGCGTCCACCGCCACCTGGCGGTCAAAACGACCCGGCCTGAGCAGCGCAGGGTCCAGAATGTCCGGACGGTTTGTCGCCGCCAGGATAATAATGCCCTCGTTGGGTGCAAAGCCGTCCATTTCAACCAGAAGCTGGTTTAAGGTCTGCTCCCGCTCATCGTGCCCGCCGCCCAGGCCGGCGCCCCGCTGCCGCCCCACGGCGTCGATTTCATCCACAAAAACAATGCAGGGCGAGTTTTTTTTGGCCTGCTCAAACAAATCCCGGACCCGGGAAGCCCCCACACCCACAAACATTTCCACAAAATCGGAGCCGCTGATACTGAAGAAGGGAACCCCGGCCTCACCGGCCACCGCCCGGGCCAAAAGGGTCTTGCCTGTGCCGGGCCCTCCGAATAGAAGCACGCCCTTGGGAATTTTGGCGCCCAGTTCCTGAAACTTCTTCGGGTTTTTCAAAAACTCGACAATCTCTTCAAGTTCTTCCTTTACCTCGTCCGCCCCCGCCACGTCCGCAAAGGTTATCTTCTTTTTTTCGTCGCTGTGCAGGCGGGCGCGGCTTTTACCGAAGGACATAACCCTGTTTCCCCCGCCCTGGGTCTGCTGCATCAGGAAGAAGAAGAGTATGACAAAAAGCAGGATCGGCAACAGGGTTGTCAGCAGGCTGGTCCACCACCCGGGCTGCGGGGGCAGCTCGCTGTTCCAATCCACCTTTTTTTCCTTTAACAGGGCGTAAAGCGCCGTATCGGTGGCGGGGCCCTTCGTTTCAAAACGGACACCGTCTGTTTTTTCCCCGGAAATAATATTTGTCATATTTTCCGACTGGATGACGACCTTTGTAATTTGACCCTGATTCAGGTCCTCTAAAAACTTGCTGTAAGTTACCGGCTGGGTGACCGTTTCATGGGGAGTCGTATATTTAATCAAGGCTATGATAGCCAGGACAATTAGCAGGTAGATGCTGAGGTTCTTTAAAACCTTATTCAAACAGGTCACTCCTTTCCTGATGACACTAAAAACCCATAATGAAAATTTTATCATATTCCAGGATTGGTTTCAATGACAGATAAAAATTTCGATAGAATTAGGCAATTAAGCAGCTTTAAACTATTATGATCTTGATTAGGCCGTAAAATTCAAGCGGGAAAACTTTTTACAGCAGGTCTTAAGGGCGCCCCCGGTTCAGAGGTCCAGTTTCAAATGAAGCACCTGTCCGGTAGTATCTTTTATCTTGAACCTTTCCCCCGTCCTCACCCCGCCGGCCCAGATAATTTCACCGGGCGTGCTGACAAGGGGAATTTTGTCCCTTTTTTCCCGCGGGATTTTCTGTTTGATTAGAAAATCCTTTAATTTTGTCCTGGAAGCATAGCCAAAGGGATGAAATACGTCCCCTTCCCGCCTTCTGCGCACAAATATCCGTGACGGCAGCCGGGCCAAATCCAGCAGGGCCTCCTCCGGGGGCAGCCGCCGGGGATCGCCTGCCGCCTCCCGGGGCATGACAACCGCGTAAATAGCGCGTCCAATTTCCGGAATGAATGTGGCCCCGGGTATATTTAAGGGGTAAATGTAATAAGGTATTTCCTGCCCGCCCGGCCCAAGGGTTATTTCCAGAGTTTCGTAAGCGCGCCGGGCCGTTATGTTTCCGGGCAGAACGGCCCGGTCGCCGGCGGCGCCCGCCCCGGCCAGGTCCATCATGGTTTCCGTATGGGAATAAGCAAGGTTGCGGGGGCTTCGGGCCAGGCTCTGCCAGGCACGGCGCAACACCCGGCGCCGGAGGGCCGCCGGGAGCCGCCCCAGGCGCCCCAGGCTGAAAGCAATTGTTTCCGTATTCTCCGCCAAAAGAGACTCCCGGTAGGCTTTTAAAGCCGCTTCTTCCAGAAAAGCGTCTTCCTCCCTGCAAATCTCACCGAGTCTGAGCAGGGCCGGGACCAGGGCCGGGTTATAATCCCTTTCCAGTACGGGCGCCAGGTCCCGGCGGACCCGGTTCCGGAGGTAAATCAGATCTAAATTGGACGAGTCCCGGCGGAAAGACAGGTCCTTTTCCCTGCAGTAGCGCTCAATCTCAAAACGCCTGACGGTGAGCAGGGGCCTGATATACAGGTTTTCCCGGACGGGAACGATGCCTTTCAGGCCCGGGACGCCGGCGCCCCGTAAAAAATTAATTAAAATGGTTTCGGCCTGGTCGTCGGCCTGGTGGGCCAGGGCGATCCTTCGCGCCCCCGCCAGGGCGGCCGTATCAAGTAAAAACCGGTAGCGCACTTCCCGTGCGGCTACCTGTTTAGAAAGGTTTCTTCGTTTTTGGTAAGCCGTAACATCAAGCGCTTCTACGGTGCAGGGAAAACCATAGCGCCCGGCCAGGCCGGCAACAAAACGGGCGTCTTCATCTGATTCAGCGCCCCGGAACCGGTGGTTTAAATGGGCCACGTGCAGGGATAGGCCCAATTCGTCCTTTAAAAGGTTTAAAATATGCAGCATCACCACTGAATCCGGTCCGCCGGATACGGCCGCGACAACCTTGACACCCCGCTCCACCATCCTGTGCCGTTTCATGAAGTCACTAACCCGGAGGAGCAATTCCATCTGTTTTCACCCGTTGGAACGGAGGATTTTATTCCAACTTGTTCCCCCGCCAAAACATTTCCTTCCTTTTTACTTTGCAGCTATAAATTTGAGTATTCAACTTTGAACCCTTGTATTCAACATCGCTGAAAAATTTTCCTGCCGCGTCCGTAAATAAGCCCGGCAAATTAACACTTAAAAAATAAGCAGCCTTGAGAAAACTGCTTTTCTCAAGGCCAGACAGTCATCAACAAGCTGCTTAATTCTGTTTCAGGGGGATACTGCTGATAATTTGCTGACCACAGTATTCCTCATATTGTACCGTTACACTACCGATACTGTAACCACCCTTTTCAGCGGTAACTGTATAGGCGCCGGGTAGTTTGGCCCCTATAATTAGGGGTGTCCAACCTTTTTTGTCCGTGTAGCTCACTACGCGGTAACTGGGTCCCGTAATGGTAACTACCGCTGACTTGATGGGGCTGCCGGTATCTTCATCGTAAACATAGGTCCGGAAAGAGTTGCTGTAGCAATTTACATCGCACGGGTTTAAATTGACGCGAATCACCAGTGTCCCGCAGTAATCCGGGGTTATCGTTACCGTGGCTGTTCCCTGGAAGTAACCGGACTTGTTTACTTTTACGTTATAATCTCCATCCGGCAGGGTTCCGTTAAATTCCACTTTCCCGCTGCTGTCGGTGGTATCAGTGGCGCTGTATGAATCAGGTCCGGTTACATTCACCGAAGCCCCGGAAAGAGGGTTTAAGCCGGAATAAACATAGATCTGCAGAAAACGGCCTTCGCATTGTTTTTCTTCCAGTTCTATAATTATATCCCTCTGGCCGCAGTCATTATAACCCAGACTGAAGGTAGCGCTGCTCCAACTATAATTCGTTGCCGTGGCTGAAGCAGTGTAGTCGCCTGCCTTCAGGTTGCCGTTGAAAACACCCGTGCAGCCGTTGGCCGAAGTACTGTCACTGGCAGTGTACGGGTACGGCCCCTCAAGCATAACGTAGGCGCCGGGGATTGCATCACCAGTGACCTTGTCGCGTACGCAGACCTGCACGGAACGTTCACAACGGAACAGCTCAATTTCAATCTTGACCAGCCCGCACTCGTCCTGACTGATCGTTCCCGTTGCGCTTCCCGGCAGGTGATTTGCGGCAGCAGCGCTGACCGTGTATTTGCCCGCCTTGAGGCTGCTGTAGATACCTGTGCAGCCGTTGGCGCCGGTTGTGCCTCCGGCCGAGTAGGCATCGGGACCAGTTATGATCACGTTGGCGCCGGAAATAGGATTGCCGGTATCAGCGTCGTACACGCAGACCTGCAGGGATGGATCGCAGGGACTCAAGTCAACCCGCACCGTGGTTAGCCCGCAGTCGTTCGGACCGATTGTGGCTGTGGCGCTGTTGGAAGCAAAACCATTGGCCGTTGCCTGGGCCGTATAGGCGCCGGTCTGCAAATTGCCGTTGAAGCTATCCGTGCAGCCATTCGTACCAGTTGTTTTTTGGGCCGAATACGAACCCGGTCCCGTCAGCTTCACGCTGGCGCCGGAAATGGGGTTGCCGGTAGCAGCGTTGTACACGCAAACCTGCAAGGAAGGCTTACAGGGCTGTAATTCAACCCGCACCGGAACCAACCCGCAGTCGTCCGGACCGATTGTTGCTGTGGCGCTGTTGGAAGAAAAGCCATTGGCCGTTACCTGGGCTGTATAGGCGCCAGTCTTCAATTTGCCGTTGAAGCTAGCCGTGCAGCCATTCGTACCAGTTGTTTTTTGGGCCGAATATGAACCGGGTCCCGTCAGGGTCACGCTAGCGCCGGGAATAGGTTCACCGGTATCCTTGTTGTACACGCAGACCTGCAAGGAAGGCTTACAGGGCTGCAAATCAACCCGCACCGGGACCAACCCGCAGAAGTCCGGACTTACCGTTGCCGTGGCGCTGCCCGGAATATAACCGGCGGCCGTTACGTTAACCGTGTAATCTCCGGTTGGCAAGCTGCCGTTAAAAATACCCGTGCAGCCGTTGGAAGCGGTCGTTTTTTGGGCCTGCGGTATTGGTCCCGTCAGGGTCACGCTGGCGCCGGAAACAGGCAAATTAGTTTCATCATCGTACACGCAGACCTGGAGCGAGTGTTCACAGGGCGGGTCCAGGCCGATTTCAAAAATAATGGGCTCGCAAATATAATCCCCGCCCGACATTGTGTGGGTTTCCGCAGCACTGGAATAACCGGCTGCCATAATGGTGATGGTATAGTCGCCATCAACATTAATCCTGCTGAAATTTGGTGTCCACCCGTTTTTGGCTGTGTAGTTCGTTACAGTATAAAACGGACCGGTAATGGTGACCATCGCGTTCTTCACCGGCTTGTTGGTATCCTTGTCGTAAACATAGACCCGCATCGGGTATTTTGAAGCCTGGGAACCATCCGGGCAACAGTCACCAACCGCCGCCCAAGCGGAACCGAGGGATACCAAAAACACAAATGCCACAGTCAGCGCAATAACAATAAGCTTTCTATTAATTGTATTCACCTCCTTTCCCCAGTAAATTTTACATAAACCCCCATATCTTTCTGGTTAAGATTCTTTTCTAGATGCAAACATGTTTTTCCTTCCTGTCAGCGAAAATAAAATTACCGAAAATCCTTCCCTCCTCAACAATCAGGCTTAAAGGAGTTAAACTGTCATCCTAAAACCCCAGATCTCTTCAATTTCCTGGTTATAATCCTGTCAATCCTTTCCTTTCCTTATAAGCCGCTATCTATATAGTCTTTTGATCGGTTAACTGCTTAACGGCAAACCACCTGTCAATTGTCAGAGCGGCATCCCAAACTACTTCTATGCTTACAGCCAGGCTTCCCAGACCTGCGGTTTAATCCATGGTGAATATTTTTGCCAAAACGGCTGTTTTCCAAGCCATGGCCTCAATGCCCAACCTTTCTGTGCTTTTCCAGCCTTGCCACCAGGACAGTCATGTCGTCCGGCGCCCGGGCCGCGCCCCCGGCCCCGGTCTGGGCCAGCTTCAACAGGAGTTCCGCCGTTTGCTGGGGGGACATGTCCGCCATATCCCGCAGGACCTCTGACAACCAGGCCTCTTTGTCCTCCCCCGCCTTTTTGGCGTACAGCAGGCCGTCGCTGACCATAACCAGCACGTCCCCCTGCCCCAGGTTCCTGCTTAACGAGGCTACTTCAATATCGTCCAGGATTCCCACCGGCAGGGCTTCGGCCCTGATCTGTTCCACCTGTCCGGCGTGCAGGATGAACGACGGCGCGGCCCCGATTTTTACAAAGTCAGCCCGGGCCGTGCAAAGATCGATTACCGCCAGGTCCACCGTGGCAAAGCTCTCCCCGGGGGAGCGCAGGACCAGGATGGAATTGACCGTTTTGACGGCCAGATCCTGGCCAAAGCCCGAGTCCAGCAGGTGGCGCAGGAGAGAGATGGTAGTGCCGCTCTCCATGGCGGCCCTGGGTCCGCTCCCCATTCCATCGCTCAAAACCAGGGCAAAGCGCCCCCCTTTTAAATGAAAGAAAGCGTAGCTGTCCCCGCTGACAAGGCTGCCGTTTTTGCCCGTCCCCGCCAGGCCCAGGGACAAACGATAGTTAAGTTCCGGGTTAAGCCTTAAATGGCAGGCCGGCTCGCCCTCTTTGACCGTACACGGCGTTGCGGCCGGGTACAGGCGCTCTTCCAGGAGGGTGGAGAGAGCCGGCGCGATTACGTCCCGGCATTTCATCACTCCCCCGCAGGGGGGGTGGCTTAAGAACACTTCCAGCCCCCCGTTTTGGCGGCGGGTTACAGACAGGCATTCCACCTGGATCCCCGCCTCCCTGAGCTTTTTACGCAGGGAAGGTCCCAGATCCCCGGCCTCCAGTTCATATTCCAGTTCCCCGGGCAGGGAGGTCATCACCTCCGAAATGCCTTTCAGCTGCTCCGAAACAATGCTCCTGCTTTCCAGCAGGCGCTGGGACCAGTAGCGATTGAGGTTATAGGATTCATAGAGGCAATTTATGGTTATGGCCAGTTCCTTGGTCCGGGAGCAGCGCCTTTTAAGCTCCCGGGATAATTTGTCAGGTGTAATTTTACCGTGTATTTCAACCAGGGCCAGCAAATCCACCATGCCCTGGTACGTTTTATAAAACTCCCTTTCCCAGCAGGTATGGTAAAATGCGCACCCGCTGCAAACCTTTTCCCCGATCTGACTGAGCAGCTTTTGCAGGCTCTGCTCCTCCCGGCCCTGACCCGACGCGGAGGACACCTGTTCAAAGGTGCGGGACAACTCTGAAAACACCCGGGCCCAGCCCCGGATCCGCTCGGCAAAGATCTCCTTAAAGGGAAAACCTTCCGGCACGCGCTCTCCAGCTTTTTCAGCTGTTATTCCCAGGGATGATTTGAGGTTCGTGATGAAGGGCCGGGGCGTTAGGAGAAATATGAGGGCGGCCGTTCCGGTTTCGGCTATAACCGCCAGAAGGCTGTTGTATTCGGTGACGTAGACAGAAAGGATGATGCTGCCCAAAAGGAATCCGGTGGCCGTTCCAGCTTTGCCGTAGCCTCTGCAGACACCCGCCAGCAGCCCGGCAAAGGAATAGGCCCCAACCACGGCCGGGGCCACGGTGTAGGCCAGACCGGGAATAATCCCCACCACCGCGCCGGCGGCGGCGCCAACTCCGGCTCCTCCCATAAAAGCCGAAAGCAAAATGGCTATCCCGCTTAAAACCCCCTTAAGGCTAACCATTTCATATTTTAGTTCGCCGGTCCCGGCTATGATCCCGCCGAATACAAGTAAAATACAGAAAATCTCTTCCCCGGTCAAAAATTTTTTGCCCATTTCCTTCCTTTTTAGGGCGCCCAAGCCGTAGAGCATAACCCCCGTGAGCAGCGCCGCAAAAACAGCCTCAAATAAAATGGCAAAATAAGCGTAGGAAGAGGCGCCGGTCAAAGCCGCCAGGGAAGTCTTTACAATAATGGTTACAGCAAAAACAAGGCCCGGTAAAACTACCCAGGGCCTTTTCAGAACCGGCGGCAGTAACCATGTCAAGAGCCAGACCCCGGCGGCGGCCAGGGCGGAACAGGCCAGGGGCCACCCTTTAACAACAGTGGCCAGCCCCAGAAGCACACCCGGGACCGCCGGCAGCCCGGCGCGGCCAAAGGACCGGACCGAGGCGGCCACAAAGGACGCAGCGAAGGGCATCAATTCCCCCAGCAAAATCGCCCGGCCCAGGAAAAAGCCCGCAAAGCCCAGGGCCAGCGCTTCCGGTGAAAAAAACGGCCTGATTTCGGGTTTTAGCCGGCGCAGCCTCTTTTTGACTCTCTTCGCCTCACCAGCGGCCCGGTTTTGGGATTTTTCACTCCCCGTTCTGTGGTAAGGGTAAATTTCGATCTCTTCAAACAACCGCTCCCACCCCTTGTTACTATCAATACCAATATTATAGTACACGGGGCAGGAAATATTTGTCAGTTCCGGTGGGCTATATTTACTTTATTTCGACAGGGAGATTTTGCAGCGCCTCCGTAAGCCATCCCGCTCTCAGGCAATTCTGTCAGGTGATTTTGCCGCGTTTTAGCCGGCACACTTATTTTATTCCGGACTCTTCCAGGATCAGTCCCGCCAGCAAGTCACTTTCACTGGCCACCAGGGAGCCGGCATTCAGTCCCTCCATGACGGCCAGGACTATCTCCACACCCGCCAGAATAATATCGGCCCTGGCGGCCTGCAGCCCCGGCACTTTTTTGCGGTCCTCCAGGCTTAGGCCCGCCAGCAGGCAGTGGATACTTTTTATCCTTTCCAGGGTTAAGACGTAACCGTGGATCAGGGACGGGTCATAATTTACCAATTTTTGATCGATGGCGGCCAGGGTGGTTACTGTCCCGCCCACCCCCACCAGATTTCCGGCCCTGGACCGCCTCACCTGCTCCAGGGCGGGGCCGATCGCCGCACCCAGTCCGTCCCCCCGTCCGCCCCGTTTCCCCGTTCCGGTCAGCCGCACAGCACCTACGTTTACGCTGACCAGGCGCTGTATGCCTCCCTCGCTCCAAATCAATTCCGTGCTGCCGCCCCCTACATCCACAACAATTGTCGCGCCCGGATCGAGGTCAAGGCCCAGGAGCACACCCCGGCAGCTTAAGCGCGCCTCCTCCCCGCCGCTCAAAACCCGCACCGCCAGACCCGACTTTGCGGCCACCAGCGTTAAAAACTCCTCCCGGTTGGCGGCATCCCGCACAGCGCTGGTGGCCGCGGCAACTACGCGCCGCGCCCCCAGCTCCAGGGCCTCCCGGTGAAAGGACGCTACGGCTCCCGCTGTCCGCTCCATGGCGGGGCGCAGCAAGACCCCCCCCCGGATTCCCTCACCCAGGCGTGTACCGGCCAGCCTTCTCGCCAGTTCAATCCAACCCGCCCCGGACTTCCGGACAACCAGGAGCCGGGTGGAATTGGTCCCGATATCAATTGCCGCCATTGGTTCCACCACATTTAACATCGCTTTAACACCGCCTAAAAACAAAAACAATTCCCTGCCTGAGAATTGCTTTCTGTCATTTGTATTTTAGCTCCGCCCTCCGTCACCCGCCGGAAGTAAGGGAACTCTCTTATCCTATTCCAATCTTTTTCCCGAACCACGCCCTCCCCGTTTGGATTCGGCGCCCTTTTTCAGAACCTGCTGGCGCTCCTCGCTTTCCTTCATAAATTTGGCCAGCTTGTCTTCAAAGGAAACCTGGAATTTTTTCGGCTTCGGACGTGTAGACGGGTTGGCCTGTTTAACAGATAAGCCAATTTTTCCCCTGGGATCTATCGAAATAACCTTAACATTTACCTTGTCTCCGGTTTTTAAAAAATCACGGACATCCTTGACGTAAACTTCAGCTATTTCTGATATATGCACCAATCCGGTCACACCGCCAGGCAATTCAATAAAAGCACCGAAATTAGTAATTCCGGTTACCACGCCCTCCTGGACGCTCCCCAGCTCAATCGGCATAACTAAAAAAATTCCTCCCCCAAATCTACGGAAAAGCCTAGTGTAATTATATGCGACAAAAAGGGGAAGTGTCAAGAAACATCTCCATTAAAGGAATTGATAAATTAGTCGGCGACAAAATCCTCCACTTTGGGGGGTGTAATACCCTCTAACTTGGTCCCCTCGGGCACCGCCACCACCCTGGTTTCGCCCGGCTTAACCAACCCCAGCTTTTCCCGGGCAGTCTTTTCCAGGTAGGCGTCATTTTGCACCAGCTGTAAATCGCTGCGCAGGGCATCGTTCTTTTCCTTCATTTGCCCAATTTCCTGTTCAATCCTTTGCATATCCTGCTGCATGACCGATAGCTTACTGAACTGGCTGCTCAGGGATATGGCCAGATAGCTCAAAATGAGCAAAGCCATCAGGCCGGGCAGCCTGCTTTTGGTGATCTTGAAAGATCTTCGCGGTTCCGGGCGCTTTCCGGACGTTCTTTCTTCCGGCTGAGGCATATAAAATACATCCTGTTCCTTCCTCAGCGGCTGACTCATACTTTATCCCCCTCTTCTTCCGGGCTCCCGAAGATACCCAGGTTCTGTCCCGGAATAATAATTACTACCTCATAACCTTTGGTCCTGGCGCGGCTGTAAAGGGTTGCCACCGTACTGGCCACAAGCCCCAGCTGCCGGGCAATTTGCTCGGTGGTGTAACCCATTTCCTTCATGGCTACAACCTGGCGTTCCCTGAAACTGAGCTTCTCCACACCCCTGATCTCTATCTTCAAAATTCCCACGCCCCGGCCTCAGGCTGTTCCCTTGTCCACAAATTATGTACAAAGTAATTACATAGTTTCTACATAAATAATAATTTCCCTCCTTTGTTAAATAATTTTTAATAAATTCGGCCGGTAAACCAGGGAAGGGTCAAGCAGACGGCTGCTTCGCCGGCGGTGTCCCTTAACAGGGATTCCTCCGGGGTGAGCAGGAGCGTATCCCGGCGGGCGGATTATGGGCACACTATAATCAGTTGAAAACTATAGAACCAGTAACGCGGCATTACTAGTAAACCTGGAATTGGGGGATATCATTTTGAGCGGGTCCAATAAAAAAATACTCTTGACAATTGTTTTTCTTGCAGCGGTAGTCTCCGCTTCTTATCTGCGCCAGGAAACAAAAACCGAAGATTTCGGCGCCGGAGAGTTTATCCGCCTGCACGTGGTGGCAAACAGCGACAGCGTGTCCGATCAAAACCTGAAGCGAAAGGTAAGGGACAAAATCGTCCAGGGCGTGGCGCCCAAGTTTCTGGAAACCGGCAACATCGCCTTGGCCAGGGATCTTGCCCGGGAGAATCTGGATCTGATCCGGAAAATAGCTGACTATGAGATCCGGAACGCCGGAAAAGAATACCCGGTGCGCGTGGAACTGGCTTGTTTCCCCTTCCCCACCAAGCACTACGGCCCGTTTATCCTGCCGGCCGGCGATTACGAGGCCGTAAGGGTGGTAATCGGCGAAGGGGGAGGGACAAACTGGTGGTGCGTCCTCTTCCCGCCCCTCTGCTTTGTGGATCTTACCAGGAACGCGGCTGCCGGGAACCCCCCCCTGGACGGCGACCCGGCGGGCGCCGTACTGCCCGGGGCGAGTACTCCGCTGCCCTTCACCTCGCCCTGGAGCGGCATAACCGGCAGCACCGGGGACTATGACAGTTGCTCCGACCCGGGCGCAGGTTCCGGTACCCGGAGCGTTCAGGACCGGGTTTCCGGCTTTGACTTCAGTTTCGGCTTCAACGGCGGCCAGGACCCTGACTATTGTCCCGCCGCCCCCCGCCCTGTCCCGCTCCCCGGGCCGGACACGCATCTTTATTCCGGGCAGCCGGCGCCGGATTGGGAAACGGATACCGGCGTCCGGGTGGTATTTTCCTTCCGGCTCCTGGAGTTTTTCCGCGGCTTGAAGGGATAATCACGCTCCTGGCATAACAAGAAGCAGCCTTAACCGGCTGCTTCTTGTCTTATCACAAATGCAATGTTGAATATTAGTTTATTTTATAGCTTGGAATTTTCAAACCCCTGAGCGGGGGGTGCTGTTTTTCCAAACAGCCGGCGGATTATTCCGGCCACCAGCTCAATATCCCCCGTGGTCATTTTGGTGTCGCTGGGCAGACAGACCCCCCTGTTAAAAATATCTTCCGCCGCGCTGGGACCGCCTTCCACACTGCTGAAGAACGCCCTGCCCTTGTACACCGGCTGCAGGTGCATGGGCTTCCAAACCGGCCTGCTTTCTATATTCTCCCCGGCCAGGGCGCTAATTAAATCCAGGGGCTTAAGGGGGCAGGATTCATCCAGGGTCAGGCAGGAAAGCCAGTAGTTCGGTGTACCGTAATCACAGATGGGCATCATCCTGATAACGGGGATATCCTGTAAGGACTTCTTATACAGCTCATAGATGTATTTCTTTTTCGAAACCCTTTCTTCCAGGACCTTTAGCTGACCCCTCCCGATCCCGGCGCAGATATTGGACATCCGATAATTGTAGCCAATTTCGTTATGCTGGTACCAGGGTGCGTCTTCACGGGCCTGGGTGGCCCAAAACCTCGCTTTATTTATTGTCTCTTCGTTGTTGCAAACAAGCATCCCCCCCCCGGAAGTGGTTATTATCTTATTTCCGTTAAAGGAAAATATGCCGATGTCCCCCAGGGCCCCTGTTTGAATGCCTTTATATGTTGCCCCGAGGCTTTCCGCCGCGTCTTCAATTATGGGAGTACCGTAATTCCTGGTTATATCCCTGATGGCATCGTAATCGGCGGACTGCCCGTAGAGGTTAACTACAATCACGGCCCCGGGATTAGGGTAAACCTTGTAGGCCCTGGCCAAAGCAGCCCGGGACAGATTCCAATTTTCGCGGTCACTGTCTATAAATACAGGAACCGCCTTCTCATAAAGAATGGGGTTGACGCTGCCGGCAAAGGTAAGAGAGGAACAAAACACGATCTGGCCTTCCCCGATCCCCAGAGATTTCAGGGCTAAATGTATGGCGGCGGTGCCCGACGATAAAGCCGCCCCATAACCGACTCCTATGTAGTCCGCCAGTTCCTTTTCGAAAGAATCCACATTCGGCCCCAGGGGGGAAATCCAGTTGGTTTGAAAAGCTTCGTTTATGTAGTGCTTTTCAAAACCTTGCTCACTCATATGCGGACTTGCCAGATAAATTCTTTCCTTCAATCCCGACCACCTCGGCATTTGGATCAATTTTTCTCCTTCGGGCCCTATAGCTGTTCCGGAGCAAGGAGTTCCCCGGGAAAACATTTTGAACGGCGGCTCTTCGGACCGGTAACAATGTTAAAGACAGTTCCAGCGCCTTAAGCTGCTGACAGCACGGGTCAGGCCCATGTTTTTCTTTAATCTATTAATATGCCGGGCGAGCCCCCCAATGCCCCACATGTTTTTGGTATTTTAACTTCTTCGGTAAGAAATGGGGTTGATTAATTTAAACAAAGCCGGGCCGGCACGGCCGGGCAGTCGGCGGCAAGGGACAATGGCGCAGTCCTGTGGACCGGCAGGCAGTCCCTAAAAAACACTACATAAATCAACCCGGCGCCTCCCCCTGTGTTACTTTAGCGAACGCCGCATTACTTTAGATGAAATACCGCCGGGGCTAAAGATATCCGACCAAATAAAAAAGTGACAGGGACCGTCCCCCGTCACTTCCCATGTCACTTTTACTGTTACCTTTTTCTGTTGCCTTCCCTGCCGTGTGCTCCGTTATTTTTCCTGCAACTTTTCCTGCAACTTCTATCTGCAACCACTACCTGTAATTTTCCCTATCGCTTTCCCCGCAACCCTTCCTGTTATTTTATGCCGCTTATTGCGTTTCTTTCCCTGTCACTCTTCCTGCCACTTACCCTGTCACCTTCCCTGCCATTCTACCTGCCTATTCACTGCCGCTTTACCTGCCAACTTCCAATTTACCGGCCTTGCCGGCAACAAAATCAACTAAAAAAACGCCTTGACCTCCCGGCATAGATCCTCCGGCCAGACGACACAAACCGGTTCCTGCAGCATCACCTGGAAAAAGTTCATATCCGTGGCGTGATCCCTTATGTTCAGGAAAGTCCTGGGCAGAATCCGCAAGTGAGCGGGGAAAAACCGCTGCCCCCCGGGGCCCAGAAACAAGGTCGCGTTAAAGCTAAAGACACCCGCTTCGCCAAAGTAGCTGAAAACCCTTTGAAGCCCTTCCGTAAGCTCTTCAATATTGGCGTCCGTAAAATCTTCCAGGCAGTATACCCCCGGCAAGATGCAAAGGATCTCGCCCAGCACCCCCAAAGATACATAGGACGCAAGCCAGTGGGAATCCCCCAGCTGTCCGATGTACCTTTCATTATTCTTTTGTTCAATACTGATTAATTCCTTCCAGTAACTCCCCCGGTGACCAAGATAATAACGCTCCGACGCCCTCAATTCACCGGTAAACTTATTGCCGGGATTTCCTGTGGCAAAATACTGCTGGTGCGGGTGGACCAGACCTCCGCCGGACGGGGGCATATAGTTCCAGCCCATGATCTGATAGGGAAGGGGGGCAATAGATTTAACCTTTTTTAAGAACTCCAGTCCCAGGCTGAAAGTGTCGCGCAAAATCCCCGCATTGAGTCCGGCAAGGGGAACAACATGCCCATGGGTCATAATACATACCGAGCTATAAGCGTCGTAGGGGTGCAGGTTGGGCACAAGCAGTGCCTCCCCCCTGGCCAGGCGCCCCTCCGGGATAATTTCCCCGGGGAATTTGGGCGTCAGGGCTTCCCTGCGGGCGCTGCAAAAGGGGCACCACTCCCCGCCCTTGGGTTCCAGATATTTTTCCAAATCAAGCCGCTGGGGGCTAACGGCCCCAAAATGCGAGTATCGCCCTGTCCTGCCGGTAAGGGGGTCAATACGCACCTGGGATTTCACCAGCACCGGCTGAAAACCCCGGCGGGGATCAAGAAAAGTGTTCTCTACATCGGTTTTTTTAAAAGTAATACTGGCCATATGTATTTTCACCCCATTTTTATAAGATAGACCTTTAAGTACAATATTATAAACAAAATCAACCCGTGGCAACTCCCCGGCGGACTATTCCCCCTAATCTTTCCGGCAACCTTTCCCTTAATCCCTGTACCCCGGCTATCCTGGCTTGCTGCCACAGCCGGCAGTGAATTACCGCTTACAAAAAAACACAGCCCCAGTGGTATATTCAGACAAGGAATAACTGCAGCAACATCAAAGGCCGGCTTCCTATGGAACTGCCTGCCCCCGGGGCAAAATGAAAACCTCTGTCAGGCGAAACGCCTTAAGCTATCATGGCGGTATCAGGCCTTAAGGCGGGTAGCCACTAGACCTTCCCGTCGCCATGCCGCCAATAAAAAATCTGCCGCGCCGGGGTGCACACCCGGACCTGCGGCGCCGGGCTTGACATTAGTTTGATATCTAACTATAATGTAGACATGAAAAAAGGGAACGCGCTTGCCCTGATTAGCAGAATCAGGGCAAAAGCAAACAGGTTTATCGTCGGGGAACTGGAAAAACATGGGATCAAGGGGATCGTTCCTTCCCATGGTGATATTTTGACAGTCCTTTTCCAGGCGGAAGAATGCACCATGAAGGAGCTGGCAAGCCGGATTAACAGGACCAAACCAACTGTCACCGTTTTGGTGGAGAAGCTCGTTGATTATGGTTTTGTGGAAAAGGGAAAAAACCCCGCGGACAGCAGGGTGACCTTAATCAGGTTAACCAGTAAGGGGGCGGCCTTAAAACCGGTTTTTGATGATATTTCAAGGCAGATCGACGATCTGTTCTACGGCGACTGGCCGGAGGACGAAGCTGAAATTTTCGAAAAAAAGTTGCGAACAATACACTTGAAACTGGATAAAAAGATTTGAACCGGCCCGCGGGTTCGTTTTTTCTTTAGCTGTTAACATAATATACGCCACCGGGATCGGGGGGATCGCCTGCGGCGGAGTTTGGTCAATGACAGACGCATCGCTATAAATTACAGTACTTTAAGGAGGTAAAAAATGATCAAGTTAGGGATTACCAAAGAAGCCAGGGAATACATGCTGGGCAAAATCGACGCCATTACCGTGGAATCAGTGCCCATGTCCAGTTGTTGCGGTTACAGTAACGAGCCCCTTGTATTTGAATACAAACCGCCCTCACCGGAAAATTACAAAGAAGTTGTCGTGGATGGGATTAAGGTTTATATTTTCAAGGATGGCGCCGTTATTGCCCCGGATGGGGCCTTGATCTGCCTGGCGGATAATAATTCCCCCTATAAATGCCTGGACATCAAAGGGCTGCGGTTCAGGGATTACTTTGAAGTTACCCCCCAATCCGTTTAAAACTGCCATCGGGCCGGTGTGGTAATAAAACATGACTGATATCAATTGGGGGCGCCCGGCTGGCCGCCCCCTTTAAACTGTTTTGGTGAGATTCAAATAAGTCATCCTGAACTTTTTTCTTCCCGGCAAGGGGAACAACGCTTGCTCACGCGCCCTTATGCTTCTTCCAAAAGAGCAGCCGCTTCAACCTGCCCCTGGCAACCGCGTAACCCCGCTCAACCCTTTTGCCCGCAAGATTATGCCAGACGATTTTAAGTTTCTTGCCAGCCTTCTTTAGGAGACCGCCCAAAAACCCCAAGGGGAAGGATACCACCAGGATAATCAGCCGAAAAGGGAAAAGAACAGCCGTCCAAATTATCTGGAAGGCCCTTGCCAACAGCTGCCAGGTCTTTTGCATGACCCGGAACTTAAATCTGAGAAACCGGCTCACAGGAGCGCTTAAGAGCCAGTAATAAAAGAAGGCCCCTAAAAAGAGCCCGACAAAGACGTACAGCCGCACTTCACCCCAGTTCCCCCGGAGCAGGACCAGGAAGATCATTAATGTTGTGATCAGCCAGAACACACCATCCCCCAGGATAGTACCCCATTTTCTGAATTTAAAGACCCGTCTGAGCTCACGGTAATAATTATAAAGGAAGCCGGCGCCCAGGCCGCCCGCAAAGGTGGCTGCGAAGGTAAAAAACTGTTCACCCAGGGATTCCATTTATCGGCTGCCTCCTCTGCTTAAAAAAGCGCCCGGGAGCGCTTATGGGATTCCTCTGCTACTTGAGTATTCTGCTCAACATGCCCTTTGCTTTGACCTTGCCCCTTTCTTTACGCTCATAATATTGAACGGTTGTAAAGAAACCTTCGGCGGCAAGGTTTCCCTGCTCCAGACTCAAGTGGGTTATGTGCAGCCCCTCACCCTTTAAAACAAGCATGCCCATGTTGGTCTCCAGCGTTATTTCCGATTCGTCAAAGCTGTCGACATGCAGGACCCCTTCCATAACAAGCCGCTTGCGCCCGCTGACGGATATACTGTGTTTTGGGCTATCATTCATATCCAACACCCCTTCCGCAGGGGAGCCCCTTAAAACTAAGAAGGCCGCCTGGCAAACCGGATTTACTTCATCCTATGCCCGGCCCCTTTATTTATGATAAAAAAAGAAGGCCCCCGGGCCTTCTTTTCGTTATTGATCATTACCTTGCCCCTCATCAGAGCATATCGAAATCACCTGTGCCTCCCCTAACGAAGCGGGGTTTCCGGCTCTGCTTAATGATCCAAAGCACCCCACCGGATGTCCGGACAGGTCCTGGTAAAAAGGAAGGTTTCCGATGTCCCGCCAAACCCCCTGCCATTACCGCGGAGGTGTCAGGTGGTTTAACCGCCGGTTACCTGGTGGCATTCCAGATTATAGTGAAGATCATTAAATCTTCAAAGTCAACTTTGCCGTTCGGAGTGATGCTCAGGTCGGGATAGGTACCGGTTGCCGGGTGGATATCGCACCGGTTGAACGGAGATCCCGGAATGCCTGTTTCAGCCTTGGACCAGCCGGAATCGCCGGTTTTATGGTTCCAGGCCAGGGCAAAAATCATCAAGTCCTCAAAGTCTATCTTGCTGTCCCCGTTGAAGTCGCCGGCTAATTCTCTGATCTCCACCGTGCCATCAGCCTTCGCTGCTGCCAGGACATTATTCTGGTCGTCACGCAGATCAGCCACGGTTTGAGTTAAAGTTGCGGTCCCCTTGTCCTTTGCCTTCATTTCTACATTGTAGACAATCCCGCCGGCGCCGGGATTGGTGAAGCTCGACCTGGCCAGGTTCAGTTCAACTTTACCGGTTGTGTTGTTATACTCCGGAAAGGATGTAAGTATGGGGCTAAAAAATGAATCGGCCGGTACTTCCACCTCTACCACTTCCAGCAGGGTGGGGTTGAAGGTGAAGATGTGATGGAAGCCCAGAATGGTTTGCCCGGCGGAAAGACCGCTAATTTCCACCTCCAGGGTAAAGGCGCCGCCCTTGGTGACGTTTAATGTAGAGGGTGCGAAACTAACGTTGGCGGAGGATATATTAACTGTGCCGTTAATGGGATTAACCGCCAGGGCCGCGTTCTCGGCATCCCTCAGGTCGACGCTGTCGTGGCTCAATGCTGCGGTTCCCTCGGCCTTTGCCTTCATTTTTATATTGTAGACAATTCCGCTGGTACCGGGGTTCCCCACGTTGCTCCTGCCCAGGTTAAGCTCCACTTTCCCGGTGGTATTGTTATAAATAACGGGGGCTGTCAACACCGGGTTTAAAAAGCAGGCGGCCGGCACTTCTGTGCTTACCACTTCCAGCAAGGCAGGGTTAAAGTTAAAGGAGTGACGGAAGCCCATGATTTTTTGACCGGCGGGCAAGCTATTGATCTTTACGCTCACAGTGAATTCGCCGCCTACGCCGGCAACAACGGCGGCAGGTTCAAATGTGACGCTGATTCCGCCACCTGCCCTGCCGATCTCACCGGTTAACTGGTTATCTTGTATTTCTAACGGACCGGCTGCATCTTCCTCACCCGGATTACTTTCATAGTCTTCCAAAAGCTGCCCTTCCTGCACCAGAACAGGGTCATTATCTGTCATACCGGCAGGACTTATCTCACTGCCGAATGCAGCCGGCGCTAGAAGAAGTCCCAAGAGAAAAATTAAAAACAACGGACCAACAATTCTTCTTAGCATCTTTACACCCCTTCATCTGTTTTAATAATGTATTGAGACAACTAAAAGACACTCGCAAATACCTGGAAACAAATAAACAATCCGCCTAAATACCCAACCAGGTTATGATGATTCACCGCTTAAATCAAGGGGGATCACTCCTTTCAAAAAACTTGCCACAACACCGGAAGTAAATTTTTGGCTTCTTCCCCGTATTAAACAATTCAATGTTGCATTTAGCGATTCCTTCTAAAAATGCACGAATCTTTTGTAAATTTTTATACCTGTTCCAACGCCCTATTTCAACGATACCTCCCTGAGATACGAATTTTCCGGGGTATAATTATTACATCCATTTTTCACGCTCATTCCCATGCTCCGGCGTAGCTCCGGCCGACAAAAATAGAAGGTCCGTCAGACCTTCTACTCTTGAAAATCAGTTGCCGCCCGGCAACACCCCGGATTACCGCAAGGGTTGTTTTAGCCCGCAGAGCCGTGGGCTTTGTTGCCCTGCGGGCAGATCGTTTAACACCTAATTACCGCTGACTTCCAGCGGTTTTTCGCTTTTACCCTATGTTTTCTGCTCCTTATTTCCACCGCTTCTGTATTTCAACATCCTTATGATAAAACTGAACGATCTCTTCCGGGGATTTGCCCTGCTCCGCCAGAAGCCGGGATCCCCACTGGCAGAGACCCACCCCGTGCCCGAACCCCTTGCCCGCCAGGACCAGCTGGCCGCCTTCCACCTTGAGATCCGTGAGGAGCATGGAGCGGACCTTTTCACTGCCCAGGGCCAGCCGCAGGGAGGGACCGCTCACGGTACGGCTGCCCAGCCTGAGCTGCTCAGCCCGGCCCGAGGGACCTTTTTTTTCGATGGAAGCCGAGGTAATGGCGCCGGGGTCCTTCCCGGTGATCCTTTGCACCGCCGCCCTGGCCTGGGCCAGAGGTATCCTGGCTTGCCAGGCCTTGTTTTCGGGTACGGTTAGGGACAGGCAGCCGTCCTGGGCGCCCGCCTTAAGGTAGGGCGTGGGCTCCCTGGTATAGCCCAGACCTTCCTCCGCGGTGGCGGTAATCCCGCCGCAGCAGGCGGAGAACCAGGCTTTAATGTAGTTATTGTTATGGGTCAGGACCTCGCCCCGGGTCATTTCCACCGCCTTGCGGACATTATCGTTAATTTTAGTCGGTTCGTAGGCCTGAAACTCCTCTACGCTGGTGGAAGCGTCAGTTCCATGGAGTTCCCTGACCCTGCCCGCCTGGATGTTTTCCATGGTGTAGGTGCGGGCCAGGATGGCCTGGGCAGCCAGCGCGTTGACCGGCCACTTGGTGTCCATTTCGGCAGCCACCACCCCCTGCAGATACTCCTCAAGCTTCAAACTTTTCTTTTCCCCCGTCTTGTTGACAAAAAGGGAGATGGTCGGCTCCTCCATCTGGGGGGCCGGCTTGGGCACAGGCTGCTGCTGCTTTCTGCATCCGGGAGTTAGAAGAAGCAACACCATCAACAACAAAACTATTCTGGTTATTGGTTGCCGGAACATAAAATACCCCTCCCGCCTTTTTTATATATTCTGGGCTGAAGGGGCTTCTTTTATGTAGTTTCTTCGATAAGCCTGTACATTTCGGCGGCAAGTTTGGCCGGGACGTTTTCCCGGACGGAGACGACCTCGATTTTTAAGTTTTTGCTGCCAAAACGGATTAACAGGACATCACCTGGTTTAACCTCGGTCCCCGCCTTGGCAATCCGGCCGTTTATTTCCGCCTGGCCGCGGTCACAAACTTCCTTGGCCAGGGTCCGCCGCTTGATCACGCGGGAAGTTTTAAGAAATTTGTCAAGACGCACGTTTGCGGCCACCGTCCTTTTGGCCCTGGTAAATAATAGATTATGGCAACCGGATTATCTACCCGGAAACCACACCGCAAGCTGCATTTTCGTTCTTATGGCGCCTCGTATCAGCGGCATCCTGGTCCACCCGGTTAAATCTACTTAACTACCGCGTCTTTGAGCGCTTTGCCGGCTTTAAAAACGGGAACCCGGGCGGCAGCGATATTAATTTCCTCCCCGGTCTGCGGGTTTCTCCCCTTGCGGGCCGCTCTTTCCCTGATTTCAAACGTACCGAACCCGACCAGCTGAACTTTGTCGCTCCTGGATAAGGCTTCGCCAATGGTATCCAGAACCGCGGTTACGGCTTTTTCAGCATCTTTTTTGGTCAATTCTGTTTTTTCGGCAACGTTCGAAATCAATTCTGCCTTATTCATATAACCCCTCCTAAAAGAAATAATGAACCCAGTCCCCATATTATTCGCGATATTTCTTTCAGTTCCTCCCGCCAAGAAAATGATTCCTGTATTTTTTATCGTCTTTCCCTGGATTTTTCTAGATTCTTTCCAGGTCTTTGGCCTCCTCCCACCACTTGTCCAACTGGGCCAGGGTACACTGGCCCAAATCCCGGCCGGCCAGCCGGGCCATTTTTTCGACATATTCAAATCGCCTGATGAATTTTGCCGACGTGCCGCTCAAGGCCACCTCCGGCTCAACACCCAGCAGTCTGGCCAGGTTGACGGCTGAAAAGAGCAAGTCCCCTGTTTCCTCTTCAATTCGCAAGGGTTCTTTTCCGGCAGCGGCAGCTTCCAGCTCGGCCAGCTCCTCCCGGACCTTATCCATGGCCCCGTGGTAGTCCGGCCAGTCAAAACCCGCGCCGGCGGCCTTTTTTTGCAGCCTGGCGGCCCGGGTCAAAGCGGGCAGGGACTTCGGCACGCCAGCCAGGAGACTCTTTACCGGAGCCCCCTCCCTTTCTTTGGCCTTAATTCTATCCCAGAGCACAACCACATCGCGGCTGTTGGAGGCGGTAAGGGAGCCAAAAACGTGGGGATGCCGGCGAATTAACTTTTCACTTATGCCCGCCACCACATCGTTCAGGTCAAAGGACCGTTCTTCGGCGGCAATTTGGGCGTGGAAGACCACTTGCAATAGTAAGTCTCCCAATTCTTCACATATTTTATACATATCCCCCTCGTCCAGGGCCTCTAAAACTTCATATGATTCCTCTAGAAGATAGGGCCTCAAAGACCGGTGGTCCTGCTCCCGGTCCCAGGGGCAGCCGTCCCCGCCCCGCAGCCGGGCCATAATTTTTACCAGCGGGTCCAGGGGGTAGCGGCAGGTACCGGGGCGCTGGTTTAATTCGCTTGATTCCGCTGCCCGGGACTCATCCCCGGCGCCGCCCTGTTCCCCGGGGAAGCCACCGCCATTGCCGCCCCCGCAGACCCCGGCGTCTGTTTTTCCCCTGTCCGGCGGATCGCCGGGGTCCGGCATTTCAGCCAAACCGGAAAAACGGGAGCAATCCCCGGTTTCACCTGCTCTTCCCCCGTCTTCCGCGCCCCCTGGCTCATTCCCCGCTATTTCGGGCAGGAACAGGCTGGTTAGATGATCGATCCAATCCAGCCGGTCTATTTCAAACAAAGGATGAGTCTCAATCCTTTCTTCACCCGGCGTCCCGGCTGCTTTTATTACTGTAACGGGATGTTCGGGGGGATAAAGCTCCAGCAGGGTTAGTTTTACCTCGGAGGCTGCCAGGCGGCTGTAAACCTGGGCAATAACCGCCGGACGGGAGGGCAGGGGCGACCTCTCCTGAAGTGAAAGACCGTCCAGGACCTGCAGACCCCCTCCCGGATCCAACCGGAGCGCTGAAAAAACAGCATCCAGAAAACTCACCGCCGGCAGCAGCTCCACCTGCAGGCCTTCCTGCTTCGCTCTTCCCAGGATGAGGCGGACAGATTCCTCGGCAACCAGGGGGTGGCCCGGAACAGCATATAATACGGGCCGGCGCAGGGCTTCCCGGAGGACCGCCCCGGCGATGCGGGTGTAAACTTCCTGAAAGCCTGCTGCCTCCTCGTAAAGGGCGTCAAAGGTGGTAAAGGCTATTCCCTCCTGGCGCAGCCATTCTACCACCGGGTGCCTGCCTGTGCGGAGCAGGATACAGGATGATGATTTCAGTGCTTTCCAGGCGCCCAGGGTGATGTCGCCGGGCGCCCCGGCGCCCAGTCCGGCAATGGTTATTCTGGCGGGATCAGACATTACTTTTACAACTCCTCTTACTGTTTAGTATTTTCCCGGGCTTCGCTGAAAAGGGATTGAGCTGCCTCCGGATGCAGTATGCAAACCTGATTATAATTCCCCGGACAGGCCCCACTGAAGGGGGCGCCTCAGGATCTTCATGATCCCCGGGGGCTTAAGATATGGGCAAGCTCCGCAAAAAATTAAGTGGCCTTTGGCGAGGCCACCTTTGCTTATTGCTCCATTTGTTTGGCCAGGAAACCAGCCGCAGTCTCGGCCAGCTTCAGCTCCATTTCACCCATTTTTATCTCGGGTTCCCTGGAAGCAAGGATAACAGCCCCGATGGGGTCCCCCTCCGCAATGATGGGGGCAATCACTTCACAAGAATACTTGCACTCCCCATCCTCGATAATCGCGCAGTCTTTGCAGAAGGGATCCTCAACCGGGCTGTTGATGACCACGGCTTTACGTTCTTCCATAACCTTTTCAACGGCAACCCCGACCGGCTTGTTTAAATACTCCTTTTTAGGCGCCCCGGAAACAGCCACAATGGTGTCCCGGTCAGCAATGCAGGCAATATGACCCAGAGCCTCGTGTAAGGAATCGGCATATTCTTTGGCAAAATCCCCCAGCTCGCCAATTGGCGAGTATTTCTTGAGGATAACCTCACCTTCCCTGTCGACAAAAATTTCAAGGGGATCACCTTCACGGATTCTTAGCGTTCTCCTAATTTCCTTGGGGATAACAACTCTTCCCAGGTCATCAATACGTCGGACAATGCCCGTAGCTTTCATTGATTTCCCTTCCCTCCTTTTCGGCTTTTTTCAGGGTCTATGATAGTATATATCAGGAGGGATTCAGTTATTCATTTTTTTCCAATCGCTTTAAAAACTTTTCAAACTTCTGCTTATTTCTTGTTAGTTGGCGGCATTTACCTCTTTTTCAGCAAGTTTATTGTAAATGTCTGCTTTGCTTTTGGTTTCCATCATAAACTCGCTAAACCGGATCTCCTGGGCTTCATTGGTTAATTTCTCGGTCAGCTGGGCCCGGACTTTCTCGAAAGGTTCCACACCGGCCGGAATTATTTGCTCACGCTTAATCACATGGTAGCCATACTCCGTCTTGACCGGCGCAGTTGTAATTTCACCGTCTTTCAGGGCCTGGGACGCCTGGGCAAAGGCTTCCACGGCTTCACCTTCGGCGAAAATAAAGAGGCCGCCATCCGCCCGGGTTCCGTTGTCCTCGGATTTCTCCCCGGCCAGATCGGCAAAATCCCTCCCCTGCTTTAATTCCGCAATGGCTTCCTCGGCCAGGGTTCTGGCTTCGGCTTCGGTATGCCGGAAGGGAAAACCCTTATCCCCCTCGTTTATAAAGAACAGGATGTGACGCACCTGCAACCGCTGGGGACTGCTCATCATATCCTTGTTTTCCTCGTAATACCGGCGGACTTCCTCTTCGGTTGCAGCCGGCACATCCCCGGTCAAGGTTCTCTGCAGGTTCAGAATATAGGCCGCGTCTTCCTCATTGACCCCGGTTTGGGCCAAAAAGTCCTGGTACTGTTCTTCGGAAGGGAATTGTCCTTTGAACGGCCGGATGGTTTCCTGAACCTGTTCTGCCGTCAAATCACCCCGTTTTCTTCCTTCCTGGGACATCAGCTTGTTATTAATCATCTGCTCCAGGATATCTTTTCGCAGGGATTCCAGTAAGGACGCCCCCTTATCCCCGCTGAAGTCCGCCCCCTGTTTTTCATAAAGGCCCTTCATTTTATCCACACTTTGGGCCAGCTCATCGCTAAAAATATTTTCGCCGTTGACCGTGGCTACAACTTCTTTGTTCCCCGTGCTGCCGCAGCCGGCTGTCAGGATCAGCGCCAGCAGCGCCAGAAGGATCGGAAACGCGGCTTTAAATGAATATTTCAAATAATAACCCCCTGGTTTTTCTAAGACCAAGGTCCTTTAATTCCCTTTGGTCTTATTCTATTTGACTGAATAACCGGTTCAATGATTTCTTTTCCCTTAGCCGTCCCCCCCCGCTCCGCTGCGGAAAGTAAGACTTGTGGGAGGAAATTTTTTAACACGGGGTTAAACCCAAAATCATTATATCTCAATTCTGTGATCCGTGACAACACCGGAGGATTCGGGCAGGTCCTCCCCGGTCCCTTTTTCCTGTCCGTTTCCCAGAAGATCCAAAAAGTCTTCCAATTGAGTCAGCAAGAAGTTGCTGTCGCCCCGGCCGTCCCCCGCCAGGCGCAGTTTTATTTCGAAGTCCTCGCCGGCGGCATTGAACTTCACCCTGTGGGGATACCGGGCCGAAACAGCCACCAGGTCGTTACCGGTGAGGGGGTGGCCGGGACCAATCAACAGGCGGAACTGCCCGGGTATGAGACTTATTGTTTTAACCCTCAGACCCGCGGCCAGGACCCTTATTTTAGCCACCGCCAGCAGGTTTTCCACCGGTCCGGGCGGATCCCCGAAGCGATCCACCAGTTCCTCCTCCATTTCGCCCAATTCAGGCAGCGAAGCGAGGCCGGCTATGCGCTTGTAGATCTCCACCTTCTGATTAAGGTCGGGAATATACGTTTCAGGAATGTAGGCTTCCACCGGAAGCTCAATGGTGGTTTCTATTCTGGAGGTTTTTTGCTCTCCCCTGGCTTCCTGGATGGCCTCCTCCAAAAGGCGGCTGTACAGGTCAAACCCGACGGCGGCAATGTGTCCGTGCTGCTCCGCCCCCAGGATGTTCCCGGCGCCCCGGATTTCCATGTCCCGCATGGCGATTTTAAAACCCGAACCCAGCTCTGTGAATTCCCGGATGGCAGCCAGCCGTTTTTCCGCTGCCTCACCCAGTATTCTGTCTTTTTTAAAGGTGAAGTAGGCGTAGGCCAGGCGATTGGAACGGCCGACCCGGCCCCTGAGCTGGTAAAGCTGGGCCAGGCCCATCATCCCGGCCTCCTTGACAATCAGGGTATTGACGTTGGGAATATCCAGGCCGTTTTCGATAATAGTGGTACAAACCAGCACGTCGTATTCCCCGCCCATAAAGTCCAGCATCACCTGCTCCAGTTCATCTTCACGTACCTGGCCGTGGGCCACCGCAATCCTGGCTTCGGGAACCAGTTCCTGGAGCCACAGCGCCACCCGGTCCAGGTCGGCTATCCGGTTGTAGACAAAAAACACCTGCCCGCCCCGGCCCAATTCCCGGCGGACGGCCTCCTGGATCAGGACCGGGTCTTCCTCCAGGACGTAGGTCTGGACAGGATAGCGGTCCTCCGGCGGTGTTTCCAGAATACTGCTGTCCCGCATGCCCACCAGGGACATGTGCAGGGTGCGGGGGATGGGAGTGGCGGTAAGGGTCAGGACATCCACGTTTTTACGCAGGAGTTTAAGCCTTTCCTTGTGAGCCACCCCGAAGCGCTGTTCCTCGTCTACAATTAACAGGCCCAAATCCTTAAAGCGTACGTCCTCCTGGAGCAGGCGGTGGGTACCGATGACCATGTCCACAGTCCCCCGCAACAGCTCCCGCAGAACTTCCCGCTGCTCCCTGGGAGTCCGGAACCGGCTTAAGACCTCCACCCTTACCGGATAACCAGCGAGCCTTTCCCGGAAGGTATTATAGTGCTGCTGGGCCAAAATGGTGGTGGGGGCCAGCAGGGCCACCTGTTTCCCGTCCACCACCGCCTTAAAAGCCGCCCTTAAAGCCACCTCTGTTTTGCCGTAACCCACATCTCCGCACAAAAGCCGGTCCATGGGCCTGGGGCGTTCCATATCTGTTTTAATCTCCTCCACGGCACGAAGCTGGTCCGGGGTTTCGTCGAAGGGAAAGGCGTCTTCAAACTCCTGCTGCCAGACGGTGTCCCGGCCAAAGGCGTTGCCGGTCATTGTTTCCCTGGCGGCATACAGGGCCAGGAGCTCCCGGGCCATTTCCCTGACTGCCTCGCGCACCCTTCCCTTGGCCCGAACCCATTCCGCCCCCCCCAGGCGGGACAAACGCGGCGCCTCACCCTCGCCCCCCAGGTATTTCTGGATCAGGCCCACCTGATCAACGGGAACGTAAAGTTTGTCCTCTCCCGCAAACTTCAGAAGCAGGTACTCCTTCCGGATTCCCTCCAGGGTCAGGGGAACCACCCCTAGATAGCGGCCGATGCCGTGGTTAACGTGAACAACATAATCGCCTTCTTTAATATCCACAAAGGGCGCCAGGCGGTCTGTCTTCCGCCACTTCCTCCGGGGTTTTTTACGCCGGCCGTACAAATCCGCTTCGGCAAGCACCACCAGTTTGCAGTCGGGCAGTTCAAACCCGCCCCCCAGGCTGCCCGTGGTGATCACCACGTTTCCAGCCCGGACGTGGCCTTCCAAAGTCCCGGCGTAAAAAGCGTCCACCTGTTCATCCTGGAGGGCGGGAAGAAGCTGCTGGGCCCTTTGGAAACCGCCGACCAGAATAATTACCGCGTTACCGGCCTGGCGCCAGTGACGTATTTCCTCCGCCAGTATTTTCAGGTTGCCCATGAAATTGGGCATTGTTTTTCCGGTAAAATGAACCCTGTTTTGGAACCGGGCCGGCTGGGGCTGACGACCCAGCAAAGAAGCGTAGATGCCGCGCCGTCCGGCCAGGGCTTCTTCCAGCCGTTCCCATCCCACCCAGGCCTGGTGCTGGGAAGGCAAAACGCTGCCCTTGCCCAAAAGTCCCGTGTAGGTATCCGCCCGCTCCCGCCCAATGGCAGAGGCAGCCTCCTTGAGCCTGGCCGGATCATCCAGAAAAACAGGCGCCCCGGCCGGCAGATAGTCCAACAGGGTAGTTTTTTCCTGATGAAAATAATGAATAAAATGCTCCAGCCCGGTAAAACCGCCCTCAGTGCCCGCAAACGCCGCCCCGAACTTTTCCTTAAGCTGCCGGACGGCTTTGACAGAGCCGGACCGGTTAAGCTTGCGCTCCTGTTCCCTGTACTCTTTTTCCACCAGCTCTAAGACCGCCTCCCGGGCGCCCGGCCGGAACACCAGTTCCCTGGCGGGATGGACGGTCAGGCTGGCTGCCTTTTCCTCTGTCCGCTGGGTGGAAGCGTTGAAACGGCGGATGGAGTCCACCTCGTCGTCGAAAAACTCCAGCCGGGAAGGCCTGTGGGCAGTCATGGGGAAAATATCCAGAATCCCCCCCCGCAAGGCGTACTGCCCCCTGCCCTCCACCAAATCCACCCGCTCGTAGCCCAGGTCCGGCAGCCGTCCCAGGAGATTATTCAGGTCCACCCTGTCGCCCACGGCCAGACTAAAGGCCCCCGCACAGAATACTTCCGGGGGGACCAGGCGCCGCAGAAGGGCCTCCACCGGGGCTGCAACAATCATCCGCTCTCCCCCGGCGAGACCCTCCAGTACCTGCAGGCGCTGGGCCGCCAGTTCTTTACTCTGGGCCAGAACCTGGTAAGGTAAAAGCTGCAGGACCGGGAACTGCCGCACCGCGACACCGGGCAGGAACTCCATCAGCTCTTCCGTTATAACCCCGGCTTCCCTTTCCCCGGGGGTAACAACTAAAAGCGGCAGTGGTTTCACTACTTCGGCCAGACCAGCCAGGAGACAGCTCTTCAGGGAACCGGAAAGACCGGTAACCTGCTGGCGCGTATAATCATTTTCCAGCCCCCGGGCCAGACTTTGCAGCCCGGGTGCGTACAGAAGCGGTTTCAAAAGGCCGCGCATTAAAACACCCCTCATTTTTCCATCACAAAAAGAGCTTTAGCAGCGCCGGGCTAAAGCTCATGGTTTACGTGCCGGTTAACACCCGGCATCCTTTAATGAAGAACCGGGCCGCTGAAAAAAGTGCTCTCCGGCCCGCCGTACAACATTTCCCGGCAATCATCGCAAAGAGTTGGCAACACAACATCTTCCACTCCGCCGTTTAAATTAATTATATCGGGCCGCCCCGGCCCCGTCAAGCCCGGCGCTTCCCCCGGCGGGCCGCCCGGCAGGCTGACCTCTTTAACCAGGCTGTCGCAGCATTCACAGACGTAAACCAGCTTCAAAGGATCACCCTTTATTCCGCGTATTCCAGTACTATTATCCTGCGTATTCCAGTACTATTATTGCCCGGCCCGGCCAAAATTAACGGCCCGGGCCGGGGGCGGAAAATATTATCCGGATTTAACCGGGGTGAAGCGGGCACTGTGATAATGCCCGATACCGCTTTCCAGCGCCGGGTTTAAAAGACCTGTCAACCCCTTTTTCTCAGTGCCGGGTTCAGGGAGCTTTTTCCAGGTACTTGAATACTGCATAGTTCCAGGCGGCATGGGCCAGGCCGGCGGCCATAAACCCGAAAAGGACCGGTAAGAGCAGGAAGGCCGGGGCGCCGGCCAGGCGGGGTAAAGGGATCACCTTCCGTTATACCGGTTCATAGCCTGCTCCACGCCCTCCAGCACCACACAGCGCGCCGCCTCCGCCGCCAATTCCAAAGCTTTCTCCATCTCTTCGGCCTCATCCGTCCCCGGGCGGCCTAAAACGTAATCCACACTGGCAATGTCCGCTTCCGCGGGCCTGCCGATGCCCACCCGGATTCTGGTGAAGTTCTCCGTGCCCAGGCTCCCGATCACGGACATCACCCCCCTGTGCCCCCCGGCGCCGCCGCCGGGGCGAAGGCGCAGTTTACCGGCGGGCAGGTCCAGATCATCGTAAATGACAATCAGATCGGCGGGGGACAGCTTATACCAGTTCAACAGCGCGCCCACCGCCTCCCCGCTGAGGTTCATGTAGGTTTGCGGCTTGACCAGGATAATCTTTACCCCGTTTACCCGCCCCTGACCGGTAAGGGCTTTAAACATTCTTTTGCCCACGGCAACACCCATGCCCCCGGCCAGCCGGTCTATAACCATAAAGCCCGCGTTATGCCTTGTTCTGGCATATTCCCTGCCCGGATTGCCGAGGCCTGCAATTAGTTTCATGAAAGGCACCTCCGCTTTTACTCTCCCCTATTTTAATACGTCCGGATCCTTGAGAAAAGCGTCTTATAGACAATCCCCGTCCCGGTGTCCCGGTACAATGCAGGCATTTTCAAAGCAATTTCCGGACAGCCCCGGGCTTAAGCAAGCTCCTTGCCTTCCCCCTCGGCTGCGGACTCCTCCTGGTCCGGTGTCTCCGCTTCGTCCGGTCTGGCTGCGGCCGTCACCGTCACCACCGGCACCGCCGGGTCATCTAAAATTTTGACGCCGTCCGGCAGTTCAAGATCAGCAACGTTTAATATGTCCCCAACATCAAGGTTGGAAATATCCACCACCAGGGAATCGGGGATGCGATCCGCCAGGCACTCCACTTCAACCCCGCGGGTCAGATGGTTCAAGATGCCGCCCTTAAGTATACCGGCGGGTGTTCCTTCCAGGTGAACGGGCACTGTCGCGTGCACCCTGTCCTTTGTGGAGACCTGGTGAAAATCAATATGCAGCAGGTCACGCCGCACGGGATCCCGTTGGATGGCCTTGATCAGCGCCTTAAAATTTTTGGTTTTACCGTTTTCCTGAACTTTCATGTTTATCAAGGCATTGGCGCCGGATTCATTCAGGATTTTTTTAATTCCCGAAGCATCCACTGTGATGGCTATACTGCCTACATTTTTCCCGTAAACAATGGCCGGAACCATTCCATTCCTTCTGAGGCGCTGTTTGTCGCCCCTGGTCCTTTCCGGTCTCGCCCTGGCAATTAATTCGTTTTCCATGTAAGTCCAGAACCCCCTTTTGTACTAATATTCCCTTTATTTGTCATAATCATTCTGACCGGGGAATATGAATTAGCTAAGAATCTCATGGATAGCGGGGAGGCTTTAAAAATGCAAAAAAGCAGGCGGTTTGAAGCCATGCCGGTTATCAGTCTGGAAGAAGGCCAGCAAATCGGCATCGTCAAAGGTCTTGTGGTGGATCCGGCCGAAAGAAAGGTGGCTGCGCTGATAATCGAGCAAAAAGGCTGGTTTAAAGAGCAAAGGTTTATCCCCTACAATAGAATCAGCAGCGTGGGCAGCGACGCCATCACCATAGAAAAATCCAGCGGCATTGAAAGGGCGGCAGGTCTTCCGGAAATCGCCAGACTATTGAGGGAGAAGGCAGTCACTATCGGCGCCAAAATCCTGACCGACAACGGTACTGTGCTGGGTTACGTGGACGAGTACTATGTGGATCTTCTGACGGGCACAATTGTCGGTCTGGAGTTCTCCGGCAACCGGATCGACAGCTTAATCAAGGGACGCGCCTTCATTGATATCAATTATGTGCGCACCCTGGGCGGTGAGGTCATCATCGTGTCCAGTGAATGCCTGGACAACGTTTCCAAGCTGGAGGGCGGGTTGCAGGTAACAGTCAAAAACCTGCGGGAAAGCACCGGTCAGTTCTGGGAAAGCACCCGGCAAAGGACCAGGGGGCTGGGCAACGCCCTTAACCGCTCCCTGGAAAAAGTAAAAAGGGAAAAAAAACACGATAATGACCCGGCTGAGGAAGCAGGTCCCGGCCCCAACGGCGAAGACAGGATTGCTAAACCTGAGGAGGATTCCCCCCGGCATCGCTCCCAGGATTCTTTAAACCCGGGTCCGCCGGAAGAGCAGGCCCCGCGGCAAAATGTGACGCCCTTTATTTCTTAAGGGAAAGCCGGTATCACAGGCCGGCTTAGCCCCTTCTTCCAACGGTCCTTTGTTATTGTCCCCCGGCAGGGTTGGTTATTCCCGGATGAGGCTTAACCGGCAATTAAACTTTGACAGGCGCCTTATTACGGCGCCTGTTGAACGGTCAGGTTCAATCCGGCTTTTTGCCCGGGGTAAGCTACTTTTTCCAGTTGAGGATGTGGGGCGGCTTTCTTTGCCCCGGACGCCCGGGTTCCGCCGGGTAACCCAGGATGACAGGCGCCACCAGGGCGTATTCCTCAGGTACACCCAGTTCTTTTTTTACTTCGGGGGTGTTGCCGATACCCGTGGCGAAACCAATCCAGCAACTGCCGAGGCCCCGGTCCAGGGCCGCCAGCATAAGGTTTAAGGCGGCCATGCTGCAGTCGTTAAGATATGTGGGCGAGGCCTTGGAACTGTAAATCATGATCAGAACCGGCGCGCCGTGAAATATGTCCTGGTCCGGATCGGACAGCAAATCCCGGTACCTCTCCAGCCGGGGCGTTTTATTCATTTTTTCCAGGAGGAAGGTTTTAGCCCGCCCGGAAAGGTTTTTCAAGTATTCCCTGTCTTCCAGCACCACAAAGGCCCAGGGCTGCATGTTCGTGCCGCTGGGCGCCCAGACGGCCAGTTCCAGCAGTTCCCGGACAGTCTTTTCCGGCAGCCGCTCTTCCTTATACTTGCGGATACTCCGCCGGGTTCGAAGCGCTGTAACAAGTTCCATCTTGCCTGCCTCCTTTAAATGAACCTGGCAGCGGGATTCCTGCTTCCAGAATTTCCGCCGCCCACCCTTGCGCACATGCCGCCTTTCCCTTCCCGGCTTCCGGCGCCCGTTCCCCAAAAGCCTCAAGCCGGGGCCGGCAGCAGCCCCGCCAGTACCTCCGGGACTTCGGATCCATCCCGTAAAACGACGGCGCCCCGCTGCTTTAATTGGTTATACTTAAGCGTTGCTTCACCGCCGGTAAAGTCGCGTTCAACAATCTGCCGCTCCTCCACCAGCAGCACGGGTTTCCCCCGGATCCGGGCCTTAAGGACCGCCTCCAGGTTTTTGAGATTGCCCCGCCCGAAGGGGATCCCAACCAGTACGCAGGCATCGGCCCTTTGAATCATTTCCAGGTTTCCCCCGTAGCTGCGCTCCGATATGTCGCTGAAGGGGGCTTCTTCCGTCATCTCCAGCTCCAGGTGCTGGGCCGCCTCCCAGTCTATATCCCCCACGTTCAGGACACCGACGGTAACTGTAAAACCCCGCTCCACCAGCTGACCCAGCACAGCAACGCCGGCTCCGCCGCCGCAGACAACATGAACCCTGCCCCTGCCGGGGCCCTTCTTCCCCGGATTCTCCTCCGGGGTCAGCAAAAATATGGCGGGCCGTCCGGTGACCGGGTGTTTTTTAACGAGAACACGGGTCCCGTAGACTTCCTTAATGCTCTCAGCGGTAAGGATTTCTTCCGGTTTTCCCGCCCGGAAAGCCTTTCCCCTTTGCATTAAAATCATCAGGTCACAAAACTGGGCGGCCAAATTCAAATCATGAAAAACAGCCAGGATGGTTAAACCGCTTCCCCTGTTCATGCGCTGCAGCAGACCCAGAATTTCCACCTGCTGGTTGATATCCAGGTGTGAAGTGGGCTCATCCAGGAGAATCAACTCCGGCTCCTGGGCCAGGGCTTTGGCAATGATTACCCTCTGCCTTTCGCCGCCGCTGATGGCCGTAACCTGCCGACCCGCCAAGTGCCGGGTATTGGTCAGGTCCATGGACCGGTTGGTTATTTCATAATCCTTTTTACTTTCCCCCTGGAAGCGTCTCAGGTGGGGAGACCGGCCCATCATAATTATTTCTTCCACCGTAAAAGGGAAACTGACTGCTGTCTCCTGGGGCACTACGGCCATTTTCCTGGCCGCTTCCCGGGGGTTCATTTTATAAAGGCTTTCTCCCTCCAGCAGGACAGTTCCCCGGGCAGGCTGCAGAGCGCGGCTGATGCACCTTAAGAGTGTCGATTTGCCCGAACCGTTGGGTCCGATAATTCCCGCGAAACATCCCCGCCCGATGGAAAAGGTCATGCCTTCGATAACCTTGACCGCGCCGTAGGTACACTCAACACCCAGAACGTCCAGATAAAACGGCACCAGCCAACCCTCCCCCCGGCCCCTAGTATACCATCATTTTACGGCTTTAAAAACAGATCCGCCAGGTACTTTGTTTTAAACCATATTTTCAGATCATCAGGTATAGTTCTAACCAGCGCCACCTGGTCCTTGCTTTAAAAACCCGGCTCCTTCTTTTTTCTCAGCAAATAAATGAAAAAGGGGCCACCGCAAAGGGCTGTGATGACACCCACCGGTATTTCCCCGGGGGCCGCCGCCACCCGGGCCAGAGTGTCCGCCGCGGCAAGAAAGATGGCTCCCGCCAGGGTCGCCGCCGGAAGAAGCACCCGGTGGTCCGGTCCCACCAACAGCCGCACGGCGTGGGGGATAATCAGACCCACAAAGCCGATCACCCCGCTGACGGCCACGGCGGCGGCGGCGGTGAGGGTGGCGGCCCCTAAAAGCACCTGCTTCAGACGCTCCACTTCTACACCCAGGTGCTGGGCCGGCTCGTCCCCCAGCAGCATCACATTCAGTTTGCGGACATTTAAAAGCATAATAGCCAGGCCGGTGATGATATAGGGCAGCAAAACTATAACGTGGTTCCAGCCCCGTCCGGCCAGTCCCCCCATGAGCCAGAAGACAACCTGATGGATGTTTTGCCCGCTGGTGATCATAAAATAAGAAGTGACGGCCGAAAGAAAGGAACCCACGGCAATGCCGGCCAGAATCAGTGTCGACACCGGCGTCCGGCCTCCCACCCGGGCCACGTTGTACACCGTAACGGCGGTTGCCACGGCGCCGGCAAAGGCCGTCAGGGGCAATGCGAAAATACCCAGGGTGTGCACACCCAGGCCGAAGAGCATGGCTGCGGTGGCGCCCAGAGCGGCTCCGGAAGAAATCCCCAGGATATAGGGGTCCGCCATGGGGTTCTGCAAAAGACCCTGCAGGACCACACCGGAGGAGGCCAGCCCGGCCCCCACCAGAACAGCCAGGACCACCCTGGCCAGCCTCATTTGAAAAATAATGGTTTCGTAACTTTCGGGCCAGTCCCCGGGCGGGACCATACCGCCCACCCAGGGGAGCTTTTGAGCCAGCATGATCAGCACATCCACGGGACTGATCTGGGCCGGGCCGATGGTTGAACAGACAACCACCGTCAGTCCCAGCACACCGAAAAGGGTGGCGTTGATTACACGCCAGCGCCAGACCCGCCTGGCGGGGTTCACAAAAATAATAACCTCCTTGCAGCGTTTCCCCGGAACCGGGATCAACCGGAGCAATCAGGTTTGCCGGCGCCCTGGCCGGCGCCCCCCGGCGCTGAACGGCGACGCTGCATATCAACTCGGCCTGCCGGGCCTTTTTGTTAACCTGCTTTCCGGGCAGGCTTAATCAACAAATAATCCGGGGTGAAGACATCCGGCAATCTGTTCCAGCCCCTCCACAACCCGGGGACCGGCCCGGACTACCAGGTTTTGATCCTCGATATAACCGATCCGGTCTTCCTTGATGGCGGCCACATCTCCCCAGCCCTTGCGCGCCTTGAGCTGCTCCACCGTCTGGGTGGACTCGCCGTGGTGGCAGAAAATAATTACCTGGGGATTTTTAGCAAGCACCATCTCGGGGCTGTAGGTGAACCAGTCCTGGTCCACATCCCCGGCAATGTTCCTGCCGCCGGCTGTAATGAGCAAGCTGTTGATATAGCTTTTGGCGCCCCCGGTGGTTAAGGGCTCCGGCCAAACCTCAAAGAAAACTGTGGGTTTTTCGGACTCGGAAAGGCTCCCCACCCCGGAGGTAACCCTGTCTACCCGCCGCTGCATTTCGCTTGTCAGGTTTTCCGCCACTTCGGCAACCCCGGTAAGGCGCCCCACCAATTGTATCATTTCCAGGGTCCGGGGCAGGTCCGGCGATTCCAGGGCGATTACCGTGAGCCCTGCTTCCTCAAACTGGTAGATAAAGTCTTTCTGGATGACCCCGGCTAGGATCAGATCCGGCTGGGCCGCCACCACCAATTCCGCGTTGGGGGTGGCAAATCCCCCAACCTTCGGCTTCGCCAGAGCTTCGGCAGGGTAGTCGCAAAATTCGGTCACCCCCACCACCCGGTCCCCCAGCCCAAGGGCAAACAGGATCTCCGTCTGGGCCGGGACCAGGGAAACAATCCTGCCGGGCGCCTGGCTGACGGTTACCTGCCGGCCCAGGTCATCCTTCAGGGTGAAGGGGAAGCCGCTGCCGCCGCCGCTGCCCGGGGAAATCTTGCCGCAGCCCTGGGTGAGTATGGCCAGGAAAAGCAGCAGAAAAATACACGGAGCTATTACTCCGCCGACAAAGGTCCGGTACTTTTTTAGATCCACTGGGCGGCACTCCTTTTCGCAATGTTTGGACTTATCCTGAACTTTCTCCGCAAAACCCGCCTTTTCCTACCACCGGCACTGAATTCTTTTGCGCCGGCAGGTATCTTTCCAGGGTCCGCGTTAGGGCCAGACGAACGCCCAGTGCCAGCAGGTAGCCCGGGAGAGTCCCGGGACCGGCGTAGGGGTAGAGGGGCGGCCGATCCGCCGCCGCGATAATCAGGGCGTCGGTGTTTGTGCCGGTGGCCAGAACACCTGTGTCCGGACAGAGAATTCGCCTTTCCCGCAGAGTCAAAGCCTTGGCTTCGGTAGCTGTCTGGACCGCGTTAATCACAGCCCCCGGGGAGAGGGCCCGGGCAAAAAAAGCCATAATATTGATGGTTCCCGGCGGGCCGCCGGCGCTTTCCAGGGGGCAGCAGGGCGTGATCCCGGCGGCACAGGCATTGTTGACGCCGGCTGTAACAATCACGGTAAGGCTGCAGTCCTCCCGGGCCAGACGGATCCAGCAAGCGTCGCCGATCCTGGCCCCGGTCATAAGCCCCGCCCATTCCCCCCTGCCCGCATTGCTGTATTCCTGGACACCGGCCGCCAGGAAAAAAGACATTTCCTCTTCCGGTCGGGCTTCATTGTAGTCCAGGTCCACCTGCCGGTTGAGGAAATAACGCCTTTTCCCCAGACCGCCGCCGGTGACCCCGGAACAGGCCGCCAGCCAGGGCTCTGGGGCGGCGGCAAAGATATAACCGGGCCTTAAAACAGCCCGCAGGCCCCCTTCCAGATCCACCCACTCCCCCGGCGCCGGTTCTATGTACTGGATCAGGGTCGGGACTTTTTCCGGCATAATTAATACCCCCGATTTTTATTCTGCTTAAAATACAAAGAGTGGTCTTTTTAAGATCCACTCTTCCCAACTGGTTAATCGGTCCCCGGTGAACCGGTTCAAGGCCTGCGGCGGGGAAAGATCCCGCCGCGAATGGAACGGATGTCGGATACACTGAAAAACGTCTCAGGCGCCATCAATAATCAGACGACGCCGTATTTTCTCAAGCCTTCCAGGATGCCCGAGGCGTAATATGATTTGGAAAAGTAGACTTCCCTGGATTTAAATTTAAGCGCGTTTTTTAATTCCGGCCGGGCATTGCCCACAACAATACCCTTAAACCCCTTGATGAACATGGACAGGTCCTTCCCGCTGTCACCGCAGACGAAGGTTTGTTCCTTGCTGATCTGACAGCGTTCCTGCACGTAACAAAGGGCCAGCCCCTTGCCCGCGCAGGCCGGGACCAGATCAACGGCGCCCGCCGCAACGGGCACAATTTTCACCGGCAGCCCCGCCTGATCAACAGCCTTGTTCAGCCTCAACAGGGTATTCTGGTAAACTGTTTTGTCAATACTCAACGACAACCGGAATCTCGATCGCATTTCCCTTACCTGGGGGCCTTGCAGACTGGAGACCAGGCTTCGCGCGTCTGCGGCGTCCCAGGCTGAACACATTCTTTCCTCCCAGGCCGGATCCAGGCCGAAATGCGGCGCAATATATATTTCTGTTCCCATGTCTGTGATCAGCACGTCCGGGAAAAGAAGGTTTTCCCGGGTAATTAGCTGCCAGGCGGATGCAAAAACCCTGCCTGTGATATATACAAGCAGAAAACAATTCATATATTTAACCATATAGCGATTAAAATCATAGACCGCTGTACGGTTCCCCACCAGGGTTCCGTCCAGGTCCGTGGCCAGAATGGATTTCGGTTTTTTACCGTGGGAATGTTTGATCATCAGGTCACCCCGCTACCGGTATTTCAATGTATTTACCATACTAATCGCGTTAAAGTGCTAGTCAAAGAGTTTGCTTACGGAAAGATCCCCGTGAATGCGGATGATGGCCTCTCCCAGGAGGGGCGCCACCGAAAGAATCTTGATCTTGTCAATTATTTTTTCCCGGGCAACCGGGATGGTGTTGGTCACTATTACTTCTTTAATCGGCGCTTCATCTAAACGTTTAAGAGCCGGGCCGGACAGGACGGGATGGGTGCAGGCCACGTAAATTTCGTTGGCCCCCCATTGTTTTAAGGCCTCGGCTCCCTTGGTAATGGTTCCGGCCGTGTCGATGATGTCGTCAACCATTACTACATTTTTACCTTGAATTCCGCCGATAATACTGGATACCTCGGCAACATTGGGTTCCGGACGCCGCTTGTCGATAACGGCAATGGTGGCGCCAATACGCTCGGCCAGATCCCTGGCCCGGGTGACCCCGCCCAGGTCGGGCGATACCACCACAACATTTTCCAGACCGATTTGCAGAATGTATTCGGCCAGAATGGGTACCCCCGGCAGGTGGTCCACGGGTATATCGAAAAAGCCCTGGATCTGTCCGGCATGAAGATCCATACAAAGAACGCGCCTGGCGCCGCTGGCCACCAGGATGTTGGCCACGAGCTTGGCCGTTATGGGATCCCGGGCCCTGGTTTTCCGGTCCTGCCTGGCATAACCGTAATAGGGCAGGACGGCGGTGATCCGCCTGGCGGAAGCACGGCGCATAGCGTCAATCATAATCAGGAGCTCAACCAGGTTTTCGTTAATGGGAGTGCAGGTGGGCTGGACAATAAAGACATCGGCGCCCCTTACGCTCTCGTTGATTTTGACGTTAATCTCCCCGTCACAAAAGTGCGTGCTCCTGGCATCCCCTACGGAGACACCCAGGTACTGGGCGATCTCCTCCGCCAGCTCGGCGTTGGCGTTACCTGTAAAGATCTTCAAATTTTTATAGCGCGATGACATTTTCCTGACTACCTCCAAGCTTATTATCCGCAAATTATTTTTTTTGCCTGCGCAGGGCCCAACCCGGTAAAACCTTCTGGTCTGCCCTTTCCACGGCCAGGGCGCCCGCAGGAACATTTTTGGTAATGGTTGAGCCGGCCCCGGTAACCGCCCCGGCCCCAATTTCGACCGGCGCCACCAGGTTGGTATTACTCCCGATAAATGCGCCGTCACCGATGCGGGTTGGCCACTTTTTACAACCATCGTAGTTGCAGGTAATTGTACCTGCCCCGATATTGATATCTTGGCCCAGGGTGGCGTCCCCTACATAGCTCAAGTGGGGAACTTTGCTTCCTTTCCCGATCAGGGATTTTTTAATTTCCACAAAGTCGCCGACTTTTACTCCCTCTTCCAGTCTGGTGCCCGGGCGCAGGTAGGAAAAAGGCCCGATGCTGCAGCCGTCCCCCACCAGGCTGTCCACAACAATGGAATTCTGGATGGTTACACCGTTGCCCACTGTGGCGCCGCAGATACGTGAACCGGGACCGATCACGCAGTCTTCGCCGATGACCGTGCGCCCCTGGAGCATGGTGAAGGGCTGAATAACCGTGTCCCGTCCCACCACTACCCCATGGTCCACAAAGGTTGACGCGGGATCCACCACACTAACCCCTGACTCCATTAAACTCCCCAGCACCCTGCGGCGCATAATCAGCTCCACTTCCGCCAGCTGGCTCCGGTCATTTATCCCGGTAACCTCGGCTGGATCCTTCAAGAGTACGGCATTAACGGCCTTGCCTTGCCTTACATACATTTCAATGACATCTGTAAGATAGCACTCCCCCTGGACATTGGCCGGCGCGATTCGCCCCAGGGTGTCAAAAAGGCCCGCCACCTCAAAGCAATAAATCCCGGTGTTGACTTCTTTGATCTGCTTTTCTTCCGGTGCGGCGTCTTTATGCTCAACAATTTTACCCACCCTGCCCCGGGCGTCCCGGATAACCCTGCCGTAGCCCGCCGGGTCCGCCATTTCAGTGGTCAGCACGGTGGCCGCGGCTCCGGAGGAACGGTGATTTTGGACCAGCATGAGGAGCGTGTCAGCTTCTATCAAAGGGGTATCACCGCAAAGAACCAGAAGCTGACCCGGGAAATCTTTTAAATACGGTCCGGCTTGGAGCAAAGCGTGGGCCGTGCCCAGTTGTTCGGCCTGCAGGGCAACCCCGGCCCGTCCTTCCACCTGGCGGGCAACCTGATCCGCCCCATGTCCCGCCACAACCAACGTTTGATCCACGCCGGCAGCAGTCACAGCATCCATAACCCAGGACAACATTGGCTGGCCGCAGAGGGTATGCATTACCTTGGGGCGCTTGGATTTCATCCGGGTCCCTTTACCCGCGGCAAGAATTACCGCCGCCAGTTTCATCCGGCGACCTCCTTTTTATATTTTTATGTGCGCGTCTGTGGACTTCTTCCCTGAAGTAATATCGTTTACAGCTTGAATCCATATTATTATTCAACGTAAAGTTATAATATCCTTTGTCCGGATATAAAAAGAGAGCTTTCGCTCCCTATTTGGATATATTTAAATCTATATGGCCATTGAATAGGCCTGCAAGACAGCCGACTGAATCAACTCCCTGGCCGACGTATTGATGGGGTGCGCAATATCGCGAAACTCTCCATCCGGTGTTTTTCTACTGGGCATTGCCACAAACAAACCATTCTGACCCTCTACCACCTTGACATCGTGAATTACAAAAGAATCATCCAGGGTTACCGAAACAATTGCTTTCATTTTCCCCTCAGCCAACACTTTGCGCACTCTCACGTCGGTAACTATCACGAAAATCACCACCTTCCCTGCCCGTTACCGGCTTAATTAGTTAGTTTCTGCATCAGATGGCAAAATCCTTCTTATTTCCAAATATTTTAGAAAACTATTCCTGATGCTTCTATTTTCAGGTTAATGCCACGACTTGGCCCGAAATATCGACATATTTCAATGTTTTTCTGCCCCGCCGGGCCCTTGTAGATCCGGTAGACCCTGCTTATTTCCAAAGGTCCCAGCCTTTTTATAATCCTGTTCATCATCACGTTGTTTTCCGCGATAAGGGAAAATTCCATGGCTACAACGCCCAGGCGCCGGGCCCTGTGGAAGCATTCCAGGATCAGCGCCGCCTCCAGCCCCTGGAAGCGGTACTGGGGCAGCACCCCCAGAACTGCCAGACGGGCGCCGGATTGCCCGGATAAGTTTAAAAAAGGACCCTGTCCGGCGGGGCGAAGGGTCAGGCACAGACCGGCGGGCTGTCCCTTTATTTCAGCAATCAGGGCCAGCCGGGGGTCGAAACAACCCATCAAGTTATTCCAGATGGCCGTTCCCTCCGCCGGGGAAAGGTCTGTAAAACCCCAGAGCCCATCCATGGAGCCATTGTGAACGGCGGCCAGGATCTCCCCCTCACCCCGGGGATCCCCGGGGTTAAAACTCCTCAGTCCCAGCTGGGGCTTCTTCCTGCAGCGTTCCGCCACCTGGACCAGTTTTTTGGGCCAGGGCCGGCGCAAATCGTAGTGGTAGGCAAATAAATCTATTTCCGCGGACAACCCGCACTGTTCCAGCAGGGTCCCGTAATAGGGAGGATTAAAGGGCATGCCCGGGTTGTGGCTGCCCCCAAAACCATCCACCAGCAAGCCCAGACGCTCGTGGGGGCTTAAATCCACGGGTCCGAGCATTTTTTTAACGCCCCTTTCTCCCAGCCAGGCAGCGGCGCGGCCCAAAAGGGCCGCAGCCACCCCGGGGTCGTTTACCGCTTCAAAATAGCCAAAATATCCTGTTCTCTCCCCCGGAGGGGAATCCAGCAGGGAAGCGGCAACCCGCCCTACGGTGCGGGGGCCCCGCACCGCCAAAAAGGGCTGGGCTTCTACCCTGGCGAAAAGCAGTTTCCGCTTAAGACCATCCAATTCCAGCACAGGAAAGGGGGGCGCCCTGTGCTGATCCCGGTAAATCAACCCGGGACACCTGTTAAACACGTGCATCTCTGTGGGTGAGGAAACCTCGACAATTTTAAGGGCCATGATCCACCCCCGGTTTTTTACAGGTTATGCTATGAAGCCCGGACTTGTCACATGCCGGGTAAATTCATCCTGCGGGGAAACTAAAACCGGGCCGGGTGAACACTGCCGGGGTTGAGCCCTGACCGTCCCATGTGAAAAACATATCCCCCCCGCAATAAAAAAACCGGGTGCAACCCGGTTAGCCAAACCTGTAACTATCTGCCCCGATGCTTTGCCTTTGCCTTCTGTGCCGCAATTTCCCGCTTTCTTTTTTTTAATTCTTCCTTTTGGCGGCGGGTAACCGCCTGCTTTTCCTGTTTTCAGCTTTCCCTCTCCAGCTTCAGCGCCTCCTGCGCTTTGGTTGAGATACTTTTTACCTCCATCTCCCGGGAAGCCACCCTCGCCATACGCTTGGGATCACCATATTTTAAAATAAAATAGCCCCGGGGAAAAGGTTCCCGGGGAAGTTAACAAACTTCATAAGCTTATATTTTCCCGCATCTCAGCTGACCTCCAGGGCCTTACAGGCCAGCTCCAGGTCCCCGGGCTTATCGATATCAACACCTACCTCCGGATATTTGGAAATTACCACAACCCCTTTAATCCTGCCCAGTAGTTCCGAAACCTTCCTTTCGGCCTCCGCCAGGGTCAGGGAACGCAGGAGGAATTTGAGGATGAAACCGACACCCAAGAGACGGCAAAGATTCAGGGGGCTTTTACGCAGGTGAATAATCCTCTGGCCGTTTTCCAGGCACCTGGAAAAAACCTCCGGGTTTAATAAAAACAAGTTCCCCCCGGTAAAAACACCTTCCCTGAGGTTTACGTAAGTGCGCCTGGTGGAGGGGTACTTAATTTCCACCACTTCCCTGGATATGATCGGGTAGTACAAATCCCCGGACATGTCCCCGCATAAATCCAAAAAGTTTTCTACAGCCCGGGGTGTAAGCATAGGAATATCCGAGGTCACTAAAAGGACCCTGCGCCCCCCGGGCAGGCGCCTTATGCCCGCCTCGATGTTTTCCATGATTCCACCGGCGGGATCGACCACAGCCACCCTTTCACCCTCCAGCAGCGGGGTTAGATCTTCGGTAGGGCCAATGACCAGTACCCGCCCTATCCCGCGGGCTTTTAGCAGAGCCTCCACAACATATTCCACCATGCTTTTGGCGCCAACCGGTATTAAAGCCTCGTAGCGGGCGGGGCTGCAGTCCTTCAATGGACCATCGTTACTGCTCCCGGCCAAAACAACGGCATCTACCATCAAACCTCTTCCTCCCTGAGGGCGTTTAGCAAACTCTGCTCCGCGTTTTCAATATGTTCGGTGGCAAGGGCGTGGGCCAATTCTACATTACGGTCGGAAATCGCCTCAACGATTTTTTTGTGCTCATCCAGGGCAATTTTAGTCCGGCCCGGCTGTGACAAAGAGGTCATCCTGAAGCGGTGGATCTGTTCCTGAAGGTGGGTTATGATCTGAACCAGCCTCTGGTTGCGGGAGGCCTGGTAAACCAGGCTGTGAAAAGAGGAATCTCCCTCCACAATGGCGTTGATGTCGTCCTCGGTATTGTAAATTTTAAGCAGCGACATTTCCAGCTGATCCATCTCCTCGCTGGTAATCCGTTCCGCCGCCAGGGCCGCGGCAAGGCCTTCCAGAGCCGCCCTGACCTCAAAAACATCCACAATGTCCTTAACAGAAATACCGGCCACATAGGCTCCCTTACGGGGTACCATGACTACAAAACCTTCCAGTTCCAGCTTGCGGATAGCTTCCCGCACCGGAGTCCGGCTGACACCCATTTCCTCCGCCAGCTGGATTTCCATTAAGCGCTCTCCGGGTCTGAGCCGGCCCAGGATAATAGCTTCCCGGAGGGACTCAAAAACCATCTCCCGCAGGGGCTTGTAATTATCCAGTTTAATCGGCACCAACCTGGGGTGCTCCATATCAGTCCCTCCTTGATTTCGATTCCTTTTGCCCGCGGCTTCTTTCTTATTTTAACTCCCCGGGCCCATAATCGCAAGAATGTTCCCCCTTTTGCCCTCATACCGGACAGCCGGAATGTTCCCCTTTAGCCTGAATTCCAGGTCCGGGTGATTAGAACCTGCTCCCCGGCTAATTTCTGATATCGTCCCGCCACCCCCCGGGCCTCCCGTAAATCCCCGGTCAGGCCGAAAACAGTGGGACCGCTGCCGCTCATCAGCGCGCCCAGCGCCCCCGCCTCCAGCAGTTTCTCCTTAATTACCAAAACCTCCGGGTGCATGGCAAAGGTAACCGGCTCCAGGGCGTTGTACAGGCGCTCTGCTATAACACCGGGATCCCTTTTTTTGATGGCTTCTACCATATCCCCGCTGCCCGGCTTGTTTTTCAGCTTGCCCGGCGAACAAGCCTGGTAGACTGCGGCTGTGGACACACCGAAGGACGGCTTGACCAGGACCAGACCCAGGGAAGGACAGGGCGGCAGCCGCATCAGCTTTTCCCCCCTGCCCCGGGCCAGGGCTGTTCCTTCCATAAGGCAGAAGGGTACATCGGACCCCAGTTGTTCCCCCAGCAGCATCAACTCCCGGAGGGTAAGACCCAACCCCCAAATTGTGTTTAAACCCGCCAGGGTAGCCGCGGCATCCGCCGACCCGCCACCCAGGCCCGCAGCCACCGGGATGCTCTTTTTAAGGCGGATCTCAATGCCGTTGCGGATCCCGCCATGGGTGCGGATACAGCTGGCCGCCCGGTGGACCAGATTGTCCTCGCCGGCGGGAAGATCCCCGCCCTCCACCAGGATGGTTATCCCTTCAGAAACGGGTGTAAATTCCAGGCAGTCGTACAACCCGATGCTCTGCATCACCATTTCTACTTCGTGATAACCGTCCGGCCTTTTTCCCAACACGTCCAGGGTCAGGTTAATTTTGGCCCGGGCCTTGATTGTCATTACCACGTCAACTAACCACCGCCTTTTCCGGTATAGTTTTGCCGCCAAAGATAAAAAATCCTCTCTTAAGGGATAGAGGATTTTTATTTCCCGGCGTTTTCAAACGTTCATTTCTGAAGATCCTGTTTTACCTTACCGTACAGGCTGGGTCAAACGACTCTCCGGGGGAAAATCCCCAGGGCCAGCAGGCCGGCTGCCGCTGCCAGGGCGTCATCAAGTTCACCGGGTTCCGCTGAACCGCCGTGACCCGCATCTGCAATGATCCTGGCGCCCCAGCCGCTGGCGGCCAGGATCTTCCCCTCCCGCACGAATACGGCCAGACCGCCCGCACCCAGGTGCCGCTTGACCACCCTGTTATCGGAAACGGAACTGTAATAAATAACGATCCCCTCCCGTTGACCGGAATTATTTTTAACCTGCCGCCTGTCCGCGCTGACCACCCTGTAGCCGGCCCGCCGGGCCGCTTCCAGGGCCATTTCCTTTAAACCGGCCAGACCCGGAACAGGATCCCTCCGCTGCCCCGGTGAATTTGAATTAAAGATAGATTCCTGTACAGCCCTTTCAACCCGGGAAAAAAAGCTGTCCCGAAACCTTTTCCGGCTGGGCCCAAGCATCTGCAACCCTCCGTTCATCTTCCTTCTAAAAATATTATTAACCTTAATCAGGAAAAACATACAAATATTAAAAGGGGTTTCTTTTAAGGTCTCGCTCATAAGATTTAAAAAAACCTGTTTACTATTAATTTACGAAGGAAGGAATCCTAATGAAAGAAACAATGACGCGGGCCTACGGCAGTCACCTGTTAATAAACCTTTCCACCCGGCAGCTTTCATATATAGAGGGAAACAAGACAATCCGGAGCTATCCCGTTGGCGTGGGCAAGTCCTCAACACCGACACCCACGGGCAGCTTCTCTGTTATCGTAAAAATTTTGAATCCCGGGGGCGTTTTGGGAACACGCTGGATGGGATTATCCGCCCCGGGCGGGAACTACGGCATCCACGGGACCAATAACCCGCCGTCAATCGGCGGTTATGTTTCCAACGGGTGTATCCGCATGTACAATCATGATGTGGAGGAGCTGTTTCCCAGGGTATCCATCGGGACACCGGTTGAAATTATTTCTGGCAAGACCGAAACCAACCCGCCGGTAAAGCCAGGCCCGCAGCCAGGAAACCCGCCGCCCGCTTCCCAGACCGGTTCCCGCAAACATACCGTCCAACCCGGTGAAAGTCTGTGGCAGATTGCCGGAAAATACAATTTAGACCTGGAGGCAATTATCCTTGCTAACCAACTGGCCAACCCGGATGTAATTCATCCCGGCCAGACAATAATAATTCCGGGTTAACCTGCCCAGGGCAGACACAAACCCGCAGATATCCGGCAAGGATCTTTTAAGGTCTACCGTTCCCCGCCGCCTAATAAGATCCATTAAAGCAAGGCAATCTTAAAGGCGGTGAAACGGTGAGCAGTATTATCCTGCTGGGGTTGGTGGCCGGACTGGGTACATGCCTGGGGGCGCTTCTGGTGATCGCCTGGGGCGAGCTGCGCCCCGGCGCCCTTTCCCTCCTCCTGGGACTTGCCGCGGGCATTATGTCCGCCGTCATCCTTTTAGATCTGCTCCCTTCCTCCTTGAAGTACGGCAGTCCCCTCCTCGCCCTCCAAGGTTTTCTGGGGGGAACCCTTCTTATGGCCGCCCTTGATCTGTTATTACATCTTTTTTCGCCGGCTGCCCGGCCGGGCAGAGATTACCTGAAGATGGGCTACCTCATTGCCCTGGGCATTGCCCTGCACGACCTGCCGGAGGGCTTTGCCATAGCCGCGGGCTTTGCCGCCGCGGAAAAGCTGGGTCCCATTCTGGTTATCGCCATCGGCCTTCACAATATACCCGAAGGAATGGCAATAGCCGCCCCCTTGAGGTGCGGCGGCTGCGGCGCGTCACGGGTGCTGGCAATCAGCGTTCTAATCAGTCTGGTGACCCCCCTGGGCACCTTTTTCGGATTGGTTCTGGTGGAAGCTTCCCGGACCTTTATCGGCCTGCTCCTGGCTTTCGCCGCCGGCGCCATGACTTACATCGTGCTGGGGGAACTGGCCCCGGAATCACGCCGGGGCAGCAAGCCCCTGGCCTGCCTGGGGATGCTGACCGGTTTCCTGGTGATCCTGGGCCTTGGTTTTATTGTATAGCAAGCCCGGTCCTATTGCCTCAGGATCAGCCAGGCTCCTCCGGCCATCATAACCGTTCCCAGGAGATTATAAATTGAGAAAGGGATCTTGTTCAGGCCAAAGAGGCCGAAATGGTCCACCAGACCTGCCGTCAGAACCTGTCCCATAATTATGGCGGTGGTTGCCGGGGCAACCCCGATTTGGGGGATGCTCCGGACAACCCCGTAGATAATTAGCACCCCTAAAAACCCGCCCAGGTAAGTGTACCAGGGCGCCTGCAAATAATTCCCCAGGTTCCCGTCCCCGATCCGGCCCGCAAAAAGAAGGGCCATCACCAGCAATAGACCTGCCAGATGCACGATAAATGTGGTTTCCCAGAGCCCCACCACTTTACCCAAAGCAGAATTAAGAGAACCCTGGATAGCCATGGCAACCCCGGAAAGCGCTGCTATAACCAGGGGTAAAACTTTTAGGGCCATACTTTTCCCCCCTTCGGCCTTATTTTTTCCGCCTCCCCAGCCATTATTCCCTGTAGCCGCCATCTTAACCAGGCAATGTTCTCTAACCGGGCTCTTTAACCTGAATCCGCCCCCGGGCGCCGCCCGCCGCCCTGGTCAGGAAACCGGGCAGTTCGCCGGTCCGGCAGTAACAGATTAACCGGATAAAACATAAGATGTTTAAAGGCGTGCAAAAGGACCCGGTTGAGGGGGGCGCCCCCGTTAAAGCCGGCCTTAATCCGTGATCCCGGGTTATGCTTGAAAAAACCCCAAAGAAAGGAGCTGTCAACACCCTTGTACCGCCTGCTTCCAATTTTATTTATGCTGGCCGTCAGTCCCCAATCCGTTAAGAAGCTGGAAAACCTTCATTCCTTTGTCCTGGCAACCAAGGAATCCGTAATGAACATCCAAAACGGCCTGGAAAGCTTTCATGCCACCATGGCGCCCCTTATGATTACCCTGGCAGAGACGAAAGCGGAACCCGGCGGCAACTCACCTTGATAAATTTTACGCCCCTTGCTCCAACCAGCCGGGCTGGTTTAAAGGGCTGTATTTACGCCGTCTCTATTTTATTGGGAGGTGTTCTTATAATGAAGCGAATTATGAGTCCCATGCTTTTCTTGCTGGCCAACACCCCTGATGTGGAAAGAAACTTGAAGATCTTGATGTCCATGCTTGAGGCAACCACGGATTCAGTCCAGAGTATTAAAAGCGGAATAGATAACATCCAGGCAACCATCTTGAATATGTCCAACGCAACTGCACCGGACCAGCCTGCACAGCAAAACCCGGCCGGATCAAAACCAGGCCCTGCTGTAATGACTGGGCCGGAGGAACCGGCTGAAGGCGGTAAGGGGCCGTCAATTCAGATGCCTGACGACAATTCCCCCGCACCCTCTTCTTAAAGCGGGGCGGTCTTCCCCGTGCGGGCATTTTTTTAAGCTTTTTAAGCCCGCCGGCGATTCATTTCTGATCCCGCAAAAACGCACCTTCAGCCACTATATGGCAGATCCGGTGCGTTTTTTTGACGGGATCCCCCCTTGAGATACCTTAGCCGCTTTTACTTTTACTTTTTGCGGTTCTCCATTTGATCCCAGATCATGACCTTTGGCATTTCCCGCTTATCACCACCCTGGGCGCCGGACGCATCTCCCGGGACCTCCACTTTAACCGCCGGCTTACTGTCCAGGGCCGGGGCAGCCTGCTCCTGCTCTTGCCCCTGCTCCTGCCCCTGTCCCTGCTGTGTTTCAACAGGCCGGGCGGATCCCGGCACAGAGACGCCGCCCTGGCTGAAAAGGCTGCCCAGCATATTGAACAGGCCGGTAAAATCCACGTTTTGACTGAGGGCTCCCAGCAGTGGCAGCAGCGCCGCCGGGTTTAATCCCTGCCCCCCCGGGGTGTTTCCCCCCTCCTGTTTTCCCAGCAGCCTTATCACCATACCCAGAAGGTTTTCCAGGGAAATACCGGCCGGGGCCTGACCCTGGGCCAGCGGCGGAAGAGCGGGGGCAAACAGGCCGGAACTGCCGGCGTTGCGCCGAGCCATCAGGGTCAGGATATTCATCAGGTTAACAGAGTTCAAATAAATCAACATGGCTTCCTGGTCAATCCCGTATTTGGATTGCTGCTCCAAGAGCTTGATTACTGTTTCTTCCGCCGCGCCGGTTCCTTTCAATTCTTCCGCCAAGCCAATCACTCCTCCAAAGCCTTTTCAAAAAATACCCGGCAGGTTGGGAAGGTTCATTTCCTGGGTCATTTTAGCAATTTCCGTCTTGACCATTTGTTTTGATTCCGCCACAGCCCTGTTAAAGACCGCTGTCACAACCCCCTGAAGTTCCGCCAGCCTTTCCGGCCGCAAGGCTGCAGGGTCAAATTCCACGCCCGCCAGCTCCTGCCGGCCGTTAATAAACACCCGGAAGATTCCGGCGGGATCGCCCACCTCAATTTTCTTCTCCCCCAAAGCCTGTTGGACGCGCTGCATCTGTTCCATCAGCGAACCGATATTTTGCAACAAAGCCGTATCTCCTTTCACCCGTTCTTCTATCACTAATATATTCACCGGGCAGTTCAGTCAACTTCACGACTTGCAAAAAAAAAGCTGTTATACAACAGCTTAATTTTCCCTTGCCTGAAACGTCCCGGGTCTTAGAACATGCCTGCGCACTTAAAAATTGGTTGTCAGGGGAACACATTCCAGGACCACATCGTCCACCTTCGCGGTATTGGTGTTGCCGTGAGAAGGGGTGAAAGAGAAGCGGATCATGGCCGAGGCAACATTATCTCTGGTTATGGGCGTGGTAATCTGGACCTGGGTGTAGGCCGTTTCCGGTATGGAACTGCTGGACAGGGACTGGGAACCTACCCCAATCTGGAGACCGCTTTCGTCGAAGAACAGCACTTCAGCATTAAGGGTAAATCCGCTATGCCCGCTGCCCAGGACATCTTCCCGGATATAAAAGGTGAGGCGATACTGGCGCCCGGCCACAATACCCCTGCTGACCATCTGGAACAGCGAACCCGGCAGCTGGGGATTAAGGCGCCCCAGTTCAGCGGCAAAAGAGCCGCCGTGGGAAATGGTGGTCTGGGCAACGTTGCTGGCGCCCCAGAACACCGGGTGAGCGGCGTCGGCCCAAACCTCCAGACCGCCGTCCCTGGCCAGGTTGCCTTCCGGACATTCCCTGGGTCTGGGGCAGGTCTGGACATAAATCTGACGGTCTTCCGCCACCTTGGCGGTGAGGATAATCACCGCAGTCTGGTGAAGCCTGCTGGCCCGGACCAATTCCCAGTTGATGTCCACATCAATGCTGTGGAACTGGACAAAAACATCGTTCCTGTTGTCTACATCCTTGGGTTTGCTCAAATCAATCATTTTGGTAAAGGGAATATCCTCCGCGGTATGCCTGACTTCGTTGTTTTTGTTGACGTAGAAAATTTGTTTGTGCAGGGTACCGCTGATAATGATCTTCCTTACCTTAACATCCCTGTGGTGTTTGTGCCCGGGCACGAGAACGACATCACCGGACTTGGTTTCGTCCACAAAGACCAGGTTGCCCCTTAGGTCGCGGACAGAGGCGATGATTTTGTCGATCTTAATGGCGAGTTCGGGCAGGGTTACGTGGTTGTCGACAACGACCTGCACTTCAGCCGCTTCAATAACAACCGGCACCTTGATTTCAATGCACCTGACAAATTGCTGTTCGGTTAAAAAGAACTGCTGTGGTACCGACATTCTGTTTTATACCTCCTTAATAGTTAATTTTAAAAAACATTCGGCTAAAAACCCGGGTAAAACAATCTTTGTCGTCCTCACCTGTCAGCCCGTAAAAATTGTATGACTTTTTGGCTAACCCATGGCCGCGCAGGGAATCATGATTACCTGACCCGCGTAAATTACATCCGGGTTAGTTATTTCAGGGTTAATCTCCAGAATCATCTGCACCGTAGTCCCCTTGGCGTAAGCGATGGAGCTAAGGGTGTCGCCGGGTCTTACTGTATAGGGGGTGGGCGGGCAGGGCGTGGGGGTCGCGGTGGGCTCCACGGTGGGGCCCATTTCCGGCACGTAAACCGTGGACTGGGCCATTTCCCTGACTGTTGCCCTGACCCTCAGCACGGCTTCTATATGCACATTGGCGCCTGTCTGTTCCACGTTGACATATTCCGCATCTACCCTGACCTTGACCTCCATGTCCGGCCTGGCGCCGGGAATTTCCACAAAGGTACGGAAGCTCAGTGTTTTGTGGAGGGCGTGGACGGCCTGGCTGGGCTTATCGCTGACATAAACGACCTCCACATGGGCCATGCCGCGGATTAGTACCTTCCCGTCCAGGATTCTCTTTTCAGTCACTTCAATTTTGTCAACCCTGGAGTCAAGCACTTTAATCATGTCCGGTTTCGGCGGAGGTACTTCCGTGGTTTCCCGTAAGACCACCTGGCTTTCGGCAGTGCCGATCTCCCGGTCCACTTTGAGCAGCCTTTTGGTATAACCCCACTCATCTTCGAGCAGGGTGGGCACGTTGAAAAGCGTTCTGGTTTCGGTGACAAAGGCAATCAGTTTAATAATAACGTCCGCAAACAGGGCCGGGTCGATAACCAGACCTACTTCGGCGCTTTCCACAACCGCGCGCACCTGGACGTTCATCCCGGGCATAGCGTTGGGTACCTCAATGAAGTCGCTGAAACGGATGGTGTGATGCAAGTTATGCACGGTTTGCTCGGGCTTCAGGGCCACGTAAAGAACCTGGAGTCTGACCTCCCCGTCAATGATCACCTTGTTGGCAACGAGCCTTTTATCGGTGATGACAACTTCCGCCCTGGTATCCAGAATTTTTTCAGGATCCGGCTTTGCTTCGGGCACGTCGAACTCTTCACTGACAATGACCTGCTTGGTTGCTTTCTCGCCCACCAGGTGTTCCACTGTAATATCCTCTGTTTCCAGAGCTTCGTTGTGTTCCGGGATTTCGGTGAGAACATCCATTTCGTCGACTTCCGTGATTTTGGCAAACACGCTGAGCACCGCAGCAACATCGAATTTACGGGGGTCTTTTTTACTGGGTGTCAGGCTCACATCCTCGATGGTGATATCGACGAAATAATCCATCCCCGGTATAGCGCCCGGCACATCAACAAAGGTAGTGAACCTGACATCGCCGTGCATGGAATGAACAGACTGGTCCGGCTTAAAAGCGACATACATAACCTGCAGGGTAAGGGTCCCGTCCACAATGACCTTGTTGGGCACGATGCTGACGTTTCTGACATTGGTCTTTGCATCTTTGGACAGAATTTTGTCTACATCAGGCTTGGCATGGGGAACTTCAATCTGCCCCCTGACCACAGCCTGGGCCCTATTTTCACCCTGGACCGCATAGACCTTAAGCCGTTGGGTTCCAGCCATACATACTCCTCCTTTCAAAACTTTTCTATACTAATATATGAGGGTGGCAAGGAAATGTGCAAAAAAGCTAGCGAAAACGAAAAAAACGAAAAAAAGAGGACCTGAGTCCTCTTCCTTTTATTGCTAGACATTGCTTATTTATGAAACGAGACTGGCCTTTTTTATTTTATCAGGCTAATCCCTGCGTTATTTTTCGGGCATCTGTCTAAAAAACTACCGGTACTCTTTAATTAACCGGTAAACATTTGAACCAGCATTTTGCCGTAAGGCCCCCCGTTGACAACGCCGATACCCACTTTGGAGTAATTGGCGTTCAAGATGTTGGCCCGGTGGCCCGGGGAATTCATCAAACTTGTGTGGGCGCTGCTTACGGTGGGCGCCCCGGCCAAATTTTCCCCGGCGTAGCTGTATCTGATCCCATATGTTTTCATCATATCGAAGGGCGATCCGTAGGTGGGCGAGTTGTGGCTGAAATAACCCATATCGATCATATCCCGGGCTTTCATTCTGGCCAGCTTGACCAGATTTGAATCCATTTGCAAGGCTTTTAAGCCGGCTTTGGCCCGCTCCTGGTTGACCAGGCCCAGCATGGTTTGCTCATCCGCATTGGCCCCGGCGGACTGATCCGGTTCCGGCTGGGGTGCCGGCTCCGGCTGCGGCTGCGGTTCCGGCTCCGGCTGCGGCTTTGGCTGGGGTTTTGGCTCCGGCTGTGGCCGGAGGTCCGGTGAACCTGTTTTGCTTCCTACGAAAATTTGAACTAAAATTTTAGAGGAACCTGTGGTAATAACCCCGACCCCCACCCGGTTAAAATTATCACTGAGTATGCTGGCCCGGTGCGTTCTGGAACTCAGCAAGGCGTTAAAGGCCGTATTCACCGAGGGAGCCCTGGCCAGATTTTCCGCGGCGGAATAGCAGGAAACATCCGCTGCCTTTAACATATCCGTCAGCGAGCCGTAGGTTGGTGACTGGTGGCTTAAATAGCCCCAGGAGGCCATGTCCTGGGCCTTTATCCGGGCCAGGCCGGAAAGTGTTGAATCTACAACCAAAGGAGACAGTCCCGCCTCGCTTCTGGCCTGGTTAATCAGTTTGGCCATTTGCTGCTCGTTTGCTGTCAGGGGAACGCCTGCCTGCGCCCCGGCAGGAAAGGCTGCCCCGGTTGAAACAAGTAAAGCTGTCAGGAATACGGCAGCTAAAAAAAGAATATTATACGTCTTACCTGAACGGACCCTCATCATTATTTCCCCCTTCTTTTTTGCCCTCTTTAAGTCGGCCGGCGGGTTCAGGCAAAAGAAAACCTGCCCGTTTTGAGCCCTTAAACAACCAGAACGGGATTCACCCCAAAAAATGGTTTCCCCGCATCCAGGGCGGCATCCCGGGGATACGTCCGGCTTGTCCCAAAACTTCCACTGTCTTTTAACCCCCCGGCTTTTCCTTGCTCAGAGAACCGCAAGCACTGTGAAGTTTTTTGGATCCGCCGGAAATAATCCCCTGACAAGATAAAAAAGGCCTGTACAAGAATAACTTGTACAAACCCACTATAGTGTCCGGTAAGTAATTTGGCAAAACCGGCTATGGGGCCTGCCCGCCAAAACATTTAACAGATTAAGGCGGCCGCCTTAATATTTTCATACTTGCTCTTAATTAGGAATACCTGTAAATATCAGTAAAGTTTTTTAGCTTTTGCTCAAGGGGGCGGCTTCAATATTCAGCAGGCGGAGAAGAACCTCGGCATCCCCGGCGCCGCAGCCCGCAAGAAATATTTTTACCTTTTTGCCGGCAATGAGTTTTTGCAAAACCTGGATTTCCGGGACCTTTACCCGGGGGGAAGTCCCCTCACCTTCTTCATTTCTGAGGGCGGACACAAAGCCGTTATTGTAGCCCAGATTACTGCCCTCGGAGTATCCTTTCTCGTAGCCCGACTCGAAACCCAGGTTGTAGCCCAGATTGTAGCCCAGGCACTTACCGGCCTGATAAGCTTCTTCTGTTAAATTTCTGGCGCCCGCCCGAAGTCCCTGTTGGGAACCACGGGCGGAGCCCTTATTAAAACTACCGGTATTATTGCCCATGGTCACCGCCCTTTCCCATTCCTATACCATTTAAGTCGTACCGCTATCCCGGGGAAAACAACCGGAGGGCCTCAAGGCCGCCATTTTTTGAGCGCACAGGGCGCATAAAGCACAGCCCCCAACCCTTCGGTGAGGACCAGACACTCCAGTCCATCCACCCCTTCCACAAAACAGGTCAAAATGAAAAGCTTTTTTTTCAAACCCTTGAAAAACCTTTTCATCAATAGCTCGTCAAGATCCTGCAACTTACCAATCAACTGGCGGGAACCCTCCATTATAAGGGAATACCGGCCGTCCCCCTGCCTTTTAAAAGCAATACTGAGAGGTTCGGCGCCGGCTCCGCCTGCCATCTGGCTGATCTCCTTCAAATAGCGCCGGGCTGTCCGCACTGCTTCCTCCCGGTCCGCAAATCTGGGACCAATGGCCGGTATGTTATCTCCCAAAAATGTTAAGGCAATTTCCCCTGCAAAAAATGGGGGGTCTGCCATGGGATAAGCCTCCTCGTTTTAATATATAGCCGGGACAGCCTGCTGGTGAGGCGGCAGGGCGCAAAATTTCACACAGCGGAACCAGGATTTTATAATTGTACTCCCAGGCGGTCCAAAACTGTGCCAATCCGGTTAAAAACCGTTAGCTTTTCCGAACCCGCAAACAACAGGCCCACTGCCTTTTTATCCTGATCCAGAATCAAGGCTCCGCTATCACCGGGCTGGGAGGACATTTCCGCTACCGCCTGATCGGAAAACCACACTTTTTCATCATCCTTCATTTCCACCTGCAAGGTGGTCCCCACTGATTTAACTTTGCCTTTGGTCAGCCCGGTAGTCCGCCCGCTCTTTTGCACAGGGTGCCCGGGTTTGATCTCGGCTGTCCCCGCAACTTCGCCAACATCCAGGACCGAAGCCAGGACCAGATCCGGCGAGTCCAGTTTAGCCAGGGCGCAATCCACAAGGTTGTCGTTTTTAAAATGCTTATAGAGCCGCACTTCATAGTCGGCCACCAGCAGATTGAGCAGGCGGGTACTCCCCCGGGCCACTGCTGTTGCAATCGGGCAGTCGGACCTAGCAACAGTTTTAACCAGGGGCACATACCGGTGCAAAACACCGATCCGGTCATTGGCGCTGCCGCCGTCGTAAGGCCCCGGCTGCAGAATTGGGTCCCCGGACTTGGCCCTTATTTCCTGGACGCTGGAACCGTTGGCCAGCACATGATTGTTGGAAAGGACCATCAATTCCCCGGTATTTCTGTCTTTAACCACTGCCCCCAGGGTACCCGCCGTGGATTTATAGTGGCCGATGCTCATTCCCGGCCGGCAAGGCCTTTCCCTTGACGTCCGCCCGTTAAGCATCCGAAACACGCCGCTTTCCACCACATCCGTATTAAGCCCGCCAATTTTTCCGGGAACAATGTTTTTTCTGGACAAATCTCCGGGAGATAATTTTTTTTGCACATAAATAACAAAGCACGGTTCACCGGTGTCTTCCGTCTCTATGGTTTTATAACCAACACCGACACCCACCACGTTCTGGAGGGATAAAAACTTACCCCGGGTTTTTTTCAGGGCGCTGAAATAACGATCCATGCACAAAACCCCTTCTAAAAAATCCTACAATAGCTTATGCAGGATCAGGGGAAAGGGGTACGGGGACCTAATATGGCGATGTTGGTAAACCCAGGCGAAATTTCCCCCGGGTCTCCACCCCGCCGATACCGCTAAAACCGGTAATGGTGTCGGTGATGATCTCCCGGATGGATATGGGTTCGAAAATAGAGGTATAGGCGAGCTTTTCCACCACGAAGACGGGATCGTAGGCGTGGATCATTACCCTTTGGGGGGAGCTGGCAAAATTTGCCCCGGAGGCCAGAATCGCCTCGTAGTGGGACTGACAGGCGCCGGCGAAAATGACCAGATCATCCATGCTTTTTTCATACTTGCGGGCGGCCCTTACGGCTTTAACAAAGTATTTGGAGGAATAGTAATTTTCAATGTCGGCATAATCCTCTTTACCCTTGATAAAACCGTCGTGCCCGGTAAGAACCAATAAGTCGGGACAGTGCTTGATCAGCAGGCCCTCCACCACCTCGGGCTGCTGCTCTTCCTCAATGCTATAGCCGTGGGCCGGAATACTTAAACGCTTGTAAGTGGTCAGGCACAGATCCAGGTAATCGCCGTCCCCGTCTATGTGTAAAACGCTGCCGGGCACATCAAAGCCGGTTATCCCATTGGAGTTGGGGCCCAGTACAGGGTAGGGCTTTCCCCCTTTATCCTCTTTCCCGGCGCCCCTTTCCAGAGCGAACTGTCGGGTTTTTTCCCGCCTGATAAAAATACGCCTTAGATGTTCACTGCCCTCCCTGGCCTGTTCCCTTAAATAATCGGCCAGATCCGCCGGATCTATCTTGACCAGGTCATCAAAGGGGGCACTGGCGCACAACCTGGTATGAAGACCCTTTAAAGTTGCGATATCCCGTCCCTCCGGGCTTTTATATACATGCGCAATTTTAAAGTAAATATCTAAATTATAAGACTTCCTTCCCACCACGTCCCCTATGCCGAAACCCTTCACCCGCCGCATCCCCTTTGCTTTTTATATATGATATGAAAGGGACCGGGCTGGTGGTGTGCCCCCGGGGGTAACTTTCTCCCCCCCGGTTCCATATATTAGCATAGGCACCATGTATGATTGACTGGTTTCCATTGCTATTTTTTTAAGGCTTTACTTATTTCTGCCGGGAAGAGGTGCCCCATGCTTGCAGCCGTAGTACCTGTTAAAAATGAAGAAAAACGAATCCAGAGAACCCTGGAGACACTGCTGGCACTATCAATCCCCGTGATCATCCCCGTGATCAACGGGAGCAGCGATCTTTCCGCTAAAATAATACGAGAATTGAAGTCCCCTCGCATATTTCCCCTGCTTTACCAGGAGACCCTCGGCATCGATGTGCCCAGGGCCGTCGGCGCCCGGAAAGCGAAAAAAAAAGGAGCCACGGCTGTCCTGTTTTTAGATGGTGATATGAACGGTAAGATTGGGGATAATTTAAAGGAGTTAATCGGGAAGGTGGAAGAAGGCGCGGATATGGCTTTGACCAACTGCTATCCGGCCGAAAAAACGGAGGATTTATCGCCCCTGGCGGCTAAGCTTCTGCACTACCGGCGCTGTTTAAACCGGGAAATCGGCCTGGAGCAAGCCCTTGGCTCCGCTTCACCCAGTCACGGACCCCACGCGGTGTCCGGCCGCTTCCTGGCGCAAGTGCCCCTGGTTGAACTGGCCGTCCCCCCGGTATCCCTGGCCCTGGCCGCCAAAGCCGGCTTATCGGTTTGCGTGGGCACAACCATCCCCCACAAAGCCCTGGGTTCCCCGGCCAAGGACGCCTTTCACTCCGAAAAGGTCGCCGCAACCATTATCGGGGATTGTCAGGAAGCCATCTGTGTTTACCGGGGCAAACCGCGGCGCCGGTCCTCCGGTACAATCAACTATGACGGTTATCATTCCCAGAGACGCCTGGATTTACTGCACAAATACCTGAAAAAGATGTGACGAATATTCCGGGGATCATCTATTTTGTGTGCTTATCCGCCACGCTGGAGGCGCCGAAGGCATCCGGCTTGATTTTGGCCTTAAAGCCGCTTCCGGTAACCATGCCCACCACCTCCCGGATAAGTTCCTTGGTTTCACCATGTATTCCGACATCAATATGGATCTCCACGTCTAAATCGTCCAATCCCCCGTCGGCAAAATACCTGTGGACGGCTCCGCCCACCTCAAGGCTGAGGGCTGTTTCATAAAAAATTTTTTGCCGCAGGCTTATTATTTTGCGGTGAATTTTTTTGCGGTAATAATAGCGGGCGCCCTTTCCCAGGCGGTGGACGATAACGGCGGTAATAAAACAAGTGTCGCTTTTCACCTGCGAATCAGAACCGACGATAATTTTGCAGGACGAGGAGGGGAGCCCCTGGATATAATCCACAATATCCCCCATCATAGCTTCAAAACTCATCCTGCCCTTGGTTGGACTGTTAAAAAACATGCTCCCCCTCCTTTCCTGACGGTCAGTTCAAAAGCCTGGCAGGCTCATCTTCCTGGCAGCGGCGCGGTTCCTTTGCGGCTGTGCCGCGCCGCCCGCCGGCGCCATAAACAGGCCGTGGGTTGCGGGCGGCGAGCCCGTCTGCGGCCGCCTATCCGCCTTGTGCGCCGCAAACGGCTGCAGCAACCTGGCTGGCCGGGGAAACCAGGGCAGCCTTGAAAAAAAAGGCGATGGCCGCAACTGGCCCTTAAAGCCCCCTGTAATCCAGGTAGCACTCCGTTATTGCCGCAAACTCCTGCAGGCCCAGGGTTTCACCCCGCCTCCGGGGATCGATCCCGGCCTGCCCGAGAATTGACTGCCACGCCTCCCTGGTTGCCGCCAGGCCCGAGCCTGCCAGGGAATTCAACAGTGTCTTGCGGCGCTGACCGAAGGCGGCCCTGACAACCTGGAAGAAATCCTCTTCACTGCGCACCTCCACGGCCGGTCTGGGCCGCACCACCAGCCGCAGCACACCGGAATCCACCCCCGGCAAGGGATAAAAAACGGTCCTGGGGACCCGAAAAAGTTTTTCCGGCCGGGTATAGTACTGGACAACAACGCTCAAAGCGCCGTAGTCCGGGGTTCCGGGTTCCGCCGCCAGCCGGGCGGCTACTTCCAGCTGGACCATTATAACCAGCAGGGAAAAGTTGAAACGTCCCTTAAGCAGGTGGATCAAAAGGGGGCTTGTAACGGCATAGGGGATGTTGGACAAAAGCTTGTAGCTGCCGGCTCCCCTGCCGTAAGCCCCACCGGTCCTTTTTTCGACCAATTGATCATAATCCACTTCCAGGGCGTCGGCCTCGATGACTTCGATGTTCCCCGCCTCCGCCAAAATCTCCGCCAGAACAGGCTGCAAACCCCGGTCTACCTCTACAGCCAGCACCCTTGCCGCCCTGCGGGCGGCCGGCAGGGTCAGGGCCCCTAATCCCGCGCCGATTTCCACAACCAGATCCGATTCTTTTAAGCTGGCGGCATCGATTATTTTATTGATAATATTCTGATCCACCAGGAAATTTTGTCCCAGGCTTTTCCTGCAGGCCAGACCATACCGGCCCATAATCGCCCTCACGGCCGAAGGCGAATTGATTTCCACCAAAGTCCTGTCCCCCTGTAAGCTCGTCTTGCGTTCAAGAATTTCGACAGTAATCCGGGTTTTCCTTTTATTATTCCCAGTTTTAAGCTAAATCAAAAAGAGCCGGCTTGACTTGCGGTTTTCAAACGGCCTTGATTTGAGCGGTATTGGTCAAATATTAAAAGGAGCAGCGGGTTGGCGCTGCCCCTTTGTTTCCTGTACTTCCCAAAAATCTTATTCCGGCGCACGGCGCCGGTGGGGTCCGCCGACGGCGTCGGGCCTCCCCCGAAGGATCCCCCTTACCCGGCGGCACGGGTGTTTTTTGGTTTTTAATCCTCGTCCGGATCCAGCTCGAACAAGAAATGCGCCCCCACGTCCATGTCGTCAAAACCCTTTTCCACTTCCTCCATTGTGTTCATGACTATGGGGCCGCCCCAGACAACCGGCTCCTGGAGGGGGTTTCCCGCCAGGATGAGGAACCTGACGCCTTTACCGGATGCTTTGACCTGAAGTTTTTTGCCCTCATTAAACAAGACCACATGCCTGGGGGGAATGAAATCACCGCCCTTGGGCTCAAAGCATCCCTCCCCTTGCAAAATACAAACGAATAGTTTTGAGTTTTTAACGGATTCAAAGGACCACTCACAATCTGCCTTAAGTTCCACGTCAAAAAAGAGCGTTTTCACATAATCAGCTTTAATGGCGCCGGGGGTATCCTGGTACTGACCGGCAATAAGGCGCAATTTAGCGTCCCCCTCGTCAATAACAGGGATGTCCTCACCGGAGACGGCCCTGTACTTGAATGGCGTCATTTTACTCCTGGCCGGCAGATTGAGCCACAGCTGGACTCCCAGAAGCCTGTCCGAGGGCAGCGGCGTTTCCCGGTGATAAATGCCGGCTCCCGCCGTCAACCACTGGCAGCCGCCGGCCGCCAGAATGCAATCATTCTCCCGGCTGTCCTCGTAAGCCATCTCCCCTTCAATAAGGTAGGTGATGGTTTCCACGCCCCGGTGATGGTGCCAGTCAAAACCCCTGCTGTATTCCTCCGGATTCACCGAATCAAAAATATCCAGCATAAGAAAGGGATCGAAATCAACAACATCGTTGTTGGCGAAGGTTCTAAAAAGCTTGAGTCCGGCGCCTTCAATTACTTTCTGCCCTTTTATAACCCTGCGAATAGTCCGGATTTTGCTCATAAAAAGAAAAGCCTCCTTGTATGCCTATTTTTTCAAAAATACAATTTATCATGCCAGTCCGGCTGGTTTTCACCCGTTAACTTTGTAGAACGGCATCCCCCCAGGAACAGCACCGTTTCATTAACAGAACAAGAACTGCCGGCTTTAAGGACGGAGCGAGCCCCTGCCACTTGACTTTTTTCTACTATTATCAACAAATTCCTTTATTATTCTAATTCCAGGGTGGAAATTGGCAGGTTTATTTTTTGGTATCCAAGCCCCGGTGCAACCCGCCATCATCCAGGCAACAGAAAAAACAAAAAGGGCCTTACGGCCCCAACGCCAAATCAAAAAAGTAAAACTTTTATCCGCCTGCCCGCCGCCTGACGGCGGGCAGGTCCTGACGATAACCACATCTGTTACCGCTTAATCAAAAAAGTATACCTTTACCCTTCTGACGCCCCAGCTCATTGCTTCCTGGCGGGTTTCAAAAAAGAGGTCAATCCGGCTTCCTTTAATAGCGCCGCCCCGGTCCCTGGCCGTGGCGTAGCCGTAGCCCTCCACGTACATCTTGGTCCCCAGGGAAATATTGGAAGTATCCACAGCGGCTACTCCGTAATGGGGATATACCCCCGAGGCGGTATTGCTGCCTGTGTGGGTGTAGCCCGTTGCCACCATTTCCCTCACCTCGGAGTACCTGATATCTTCGCCGCCCCGGGAAACTACCATCCCGCTTCCCACCATAACCACCCTGTCAACGGGCGCTGTTACAACCTCCTGGAAGGCCAGTTGGCGGCTGAACTCACTGTCGTTTTTGTAAACAACCTGCCAGGTCTGGCGCTTTGTTCCCGCCCGGCCTTCCTGGGCGACACGGGTGGAACCCTGGGGCAGGTTTACAGTGTATTGTCTCTGGGTTTCGAAGTCGAGGGGAACCTCGGAAACCTCTGTTACGGTACGCACCCTGTCCACGCAAATTTCCATGCCCGCGGTTACAGGCGCTTCCCGGACCGGCGCCACTTCATCCTCAGTCCCCAGGCAGATCCCGTACTCGTTTAAGACATCCCTTACTGTCTCCCCCCTGCTTCTGGCCGCAATTACATCTCCATCCACGTAAACGCTTAAATCCACAGCCCGGTTTATGGTAATTACCATGCTGTCTTTAAGCGGCGTTTCCGGGGCAGGAATCACTTCATCCTTTTCCAGTACGGGGATCCCCTGCTTTTCCAGTACTCCCCCCACTGTGGCTGAAAATGCCTGCACAGTTGTTTCCTTACCATCCACCACCAGCACAACGGTCTTTTTTGCCCAGGCGTAACCGCAAATAAAAAACAACACAGCCACTGCAAGGGTAACTGCCCAAAGGAACAAAACGCCCCTTGGCCGGGGTTCCTCCGAATCTTTGTGGTTGTCCCGTTTTACCCAATCCAACAATCTGTTCCAACTCATTAAATGCCCCCTTTGTATCCGGATCCGGCTAAATTTGAATCCATAAACCCAGAACTGCGGAAAATTAACAAAAGGATAGCTGGCCTGGTTGTCGTGCCGGTATTTACCTAACACATTATTATTCTACTACAAGTTGTCAGAAGTGGATAGGGTTTATTATTGTCGTTTTTTTCCATCCCGCTTTCCAGGGTGTTTTTTTGCCCCGGCCGACTGAAAAATCCCTGAATAAAACACCCGGATTCACCCCCGGAACCCCCTGGGGGAAAAGCAGACCCGGGCCGCCCGCCCGGGTCCTGCTACTTTAACAGCCCTTATTGGACTCCAGCACATTTACCGGAGGCTTTTCAACCAGTTCAATACCTTTTTCTTTAAACCACTCTTTTAGAAAATCACCGTATCTTTTGTTCTGGTACTGATACCATTTCAACCGGACTGGCTCATTCTCCAGTTCCAGCAGCGTCCTGCGAAACTTTGTGTCCGCTGCCAGGGCCTTTTTCAGTACTTCTTTAAGCCCCGGATCATCTGTCAGGTCAATGAATTCCCCCTTAATCCTCCTGGTCAGTTCTTTTTCCAGTTTGGGCAGTTTCATATAATTTTCTGACCGATCAAGCCTTTTTACCCTGTTCCCGTGTTCCGGAAAATCCAGGGGGCAAAAATACTTGACATCGCCGGTCCTGAGATCGAGGTAATACTCGGAGTATTGACAGCTGTTTTCGAAGGCATTGACGAGCCACGCTAGAAAAACCGGCACCTGACGCATCGCCAACCCCCCTTTCCAAACCTCGCCCTGCCGAAGTTTTATTGATTGGAATTTTTTGTCCCGGTACCCAGATATAGAAGGTATCTATGGACTTCGCTTACAACTCTTTACCCCGGCCTCCAATACGGCGTTTTACAACCTCAGCCGGCATGCGGCCTGTAACGGGCAAACAAAGGCTTTTTGACAATAACCCCGGGCCCGGTTTGTATCGTAACATATATTGCCTATATATCATGGTAGTCTTCAGAAACAAGAACAATAAGGCGGTATTTCATCCTTAACCATAGCCAAATTCATCCCTCACCCGCAGTGGTGGGAGTTTTGTGGCCGCAACCCGCTGACCGCAGCCGGGATCATTCTCCCTTAAATGGGGCGGGCAGCCGTTTGTCATACGGGGTTAACAGGGTCTTGCCCGCAAGAAGGGCTTCTTAGTATTCAATCCCTTTCTGGGCGGCAACTCCCTGGGTAAAGGGGTGTTTCACTTCCCGCATTTCCGTAACCAGATCAGCCCGCTCAATAATTTGGGGCGGTGCATTGCGGCCGGTTAAGACCAGATGGAGCTTTTCCGGTTTTTGATTTAAAATTTCCAGAACATCTTCCAGTTTAACCAGTCCGTAGTTAATGGCGTAGAGGACTTCATCCAGGACAATCAAATCATGCTTCCCCGCGGCTATTTCCCTTTTGGCGGTTTCCAGGGCCTGACGGGCGGCCAGACAGTGCTCATCAAGGGAGCTGTCGTCCTCTCCCTTAATGAAACCCTCCCCCATCTGCCTGATCTCGAAGTCAGGAGTCAATTTTTCAGCGGCCTTCAGCTCACCGTATTTCCACCCGCCCTTGATGAACTGAATAATTAATACCCTCATTCCCTGACCCCAGGCCCTCAGGGCCATCCCCAGGGCAGCGGTGGTTTTGCCCTTGCCGTTCCCCGTATTGACCAGGATCAGGCCTTTTTTTTTGGCGGCACCCATATCACATCTCTCCCCCTTTAAAAAATCACCTGAATCACATGAATTGCGGCACGCTGGTTCTGTTCCCCAAAAAAGTTGTTAGGATCCTTTCTCTCTTCTCTATTATTATATTATTCAAGCAATTCGGAACAACTTCCTGCCGTTTTCTGTACAGGCCTTTGCTAAATCTTCTGTTTTTAAACCCCGCAAGCGAGCGATCTCCTCCGCGGTGACAGCTACGCGGGCAGGTTCGTTGCGTTTTCCCCGGAAGGGCGCCGGAGAGAGGTAGGGTGCGTCGGTTTCAATGAGAAGGCGATCCAGGGGAATGCGGGCAGCCACTTCCTTGAGCTTTCTGGCATTGGGGTAGGTTACGGGGCCCGCGATGGACAGGTATAGTCCCAGAGCCAGACACTCCCGGGCCATTTCCCAGCTTCCGGAATAACAATGCATTACGCCGTTTAAGGGGCCCGGCCGGTTTTCTTTCAGAATTTTCATCATATCGCCGTGGGCCTCCCGGTCGTGAATGATGAAGGGGAGCTCCAGTTCCCGGGCCAGGGCCAGCTGTTCCCTAAAAACTCTCTGCTGCACCGGGCGCGGCGAAAGGTCCCGGTAGTAGTCCAGGCCCATTTCACCCAGGGCCACCACCCGGGGATGGGCGGCCATTTCCCTTAACTCTTCCAGGTAGCCGGGCCCGGCTTCCGCGGCATTGTGGGGGTGAATGCCCACGGCCGCGTAAATCAGGTCATATTCCTCCGCCAGCCTGACCGACCGGCGGGATGATTCCAAATTAAAGCCCACGTTGACAATATGAACAATTCCGGCGGACCGGGCCCGGGCAAGCACTCCGTCCCGGTCCGCGGCGTATTCTTCACCTTCCAGGTGGGCATGGGTATCAAAGAGGATCATGTCGCACCCGTCCTTTATGTCTGTAATCAGATTTTAAAACATAACAAAAGCAGTTCGCTGTTTGTGCGCTTTTTTTCCGCTCAACCCCGCCTGCCCGTTCACCAGGGTTACCTGGCAGTTGTGTCAATCCTGGGGAAAAGCGCCGGGCCCCGCCGGACCACGGTCCCCCCGGGCAGTTTGCCCCAGGTCAGGGATTCCCAGGTTTGCATATCCCGGTTCCCTTCAATGCCCAGCTGGGCAAAAATCCTGGGCGGGAGCAGGGGCATAAAGGAAGCGGTGAGGATTGCAATAAAACGCAGGCACTCGGCCAGGTTGTACATCACCGTGGCCAGGCGCTCCCTCTGGGCCGGGTCTTTGGCCAGGTTCCAGGGGGCCGTTTCGTCCACGTATTTGTTGGCGCGTCCCACCAGACGCCAGATGACCCCCAGGGCGCTGGACAGGTCCACCCTGTTCATACATTCCTCAACATCTTCGGGAGTCCGGCCGGCAAGCTCAATAAGTTCCCCGTCCGGGCCCGCCTCAGGGCCGGGCGCCCGGACCTCCCCCTGGAAGTACTTCACAATCATGGCTATGGAGCGGCTGACCAGATTCCCCAGATCGTTGGCCAGGTCTTTGTTAATCCGTTCAACCAGGGCGTCCTCGCTGTATTGGCTGTCCGAGCCGAAGGGCAATTCCCGGAGCAGGTAATAGCGGATAGCATCCACGCTGTATTTGTCTATCAAGATCAAGGGGTCCACAACATTCCCCTTGGATTTCGACATTTTGCCGCTTTCCAGCAGGATCCAGCCGTGGCTCACCACCTTTTCGGGCAGTTCCAGACCGGCGGCCATCAATAACGCCGGCCAGATAATGCTGTGGAAACGCACGATGTCCTTGGCCATCAGATGCACGTCCGCCGGCCAGTATTTCTTATAAAGGCTGTCGTCTTCCGTCCCGTAGCCCAGGGCGGAAATGTAATTGACCAGGGCGTCCACCCAGACGTAAATAACATGCCCGGGTTCAAAGGGAACAGGTATCCCCCAGTGGAAGGTGGTCCTGGTGACACAGAGGTCCTCCAGACCGCTTTTAATAAAACTTACCATTTCGTTGCGCCGGGCCACGGGCTGGATAAAATCCGGGTGTTCTTCAATGTGCTGGAGCAGGCGGCCGGCATACTTGGATATCTTAAAGAAGTAACTTTCTTCTTGCAGCAGTTCCACCGGCCTGCCGCAGTCGGGGCAGTTGCCTTCGGAAAGCCTGCTTTCCGCCCAGAAAGCCTCGCAGGGCGAACAGTACCACCCCTCGTAGCTGGCCTTGTAGATATCCCCCTGATCGTAAAGCCTTTGGAAAAACCGGGTCACCACCCTTTGGTGGCGCGGTTCGGTGGTGCGGATAAAATCATCGTATTCCACCTCCAGCCGCTGCCACAGACGCTTAAAGTTGGCCACGATCTTGTCCACGTAGGCCTGGGGTTGTTCTCCCCCGGCGGCGGCAGCCCGCTCAATTTTTTGGCCGTGCTCGTCCGAGCCTGTTAAAAACCAGGTGTCGAAACCGGTCATTTTTTTAAAACGGGCCATGGCGTCCGCCGCCACGGAAGTATAGGCATGCCCGATATGCAGATTACCGCTGGGGTAGTAAATCGGTGTTGTGATATAGAATTTTCCCTTTTTCAACGGTGTTTTCCTCCCTTGCCGGTTAAAGCCGGCCCTCACCAATAAAAATACCCCCCCGGTGTTAGAGGGGCGGGTATTTATTCCGCGGTACCACCCTTTTTACCGCCCTTTTACAAAGACGGCCTTTAGCGGGTACGGGGAAACTTCCCCCTACCCCGATCCTGTAACGGGGAATCCGGCACGGCTTACGTCATATTTTCAGCCGCACGGCTCCGGGGCCATCTTCAGCCGGTAATCCCCGGCGGGCTTTCACCTTACCCCGCTCTCTGTCCGGGTCAAAAAACACAGCCTACTCTTCCCCTTCAAAGCCTTTAATTCTTGAAATACCAATAACTAGATTCTAACCAACCCCGATGAGCTTGTCAAGTTTTCGGCAAACAGGTAAAATTAAGTAACTTTATTGAAAATATATATTGACTTTTACTGGAATGGTTGGTACCATTTAGTTGAGATTTTATAAATTTTGTCGTAATTTGTTTAGGAGGGATAGACCATGAAGTCAACAGGTATCGTCAGAAAAGTGGACGAGCTGGGTAGGGTAGTTATTCCTATTGAGCTCAGGCGCACCCTGGGAATCGACGAAAAAGATCCGCTGGAGATTTATGTCGATTCCGAAAAGATTATTTTAAAGAAATACGAGCCTGCCTGCGTCTTCTGCGGTAATGCTTCGGAAGTGCAGCATTACCGGGGCAAGATGGTCTGCCGGGAGTGTGCTCTGGCTATGTTTGAAAACGCCAAAGCGATGTAGCCGGAGTTGTTGGTTGAAGGGAGAGACGTTAAGTCCCTCTCTTTTTTTTCGCTTCTTTTTCCTTTACCACCGCCCCGTAAACATCCCGCCGGGTCAGGCCGCGCAGGCGGGCTGCCCGGCGGATGGCCTCCTTCCGCTCCATGCCTCCGGCCTCCAGCAGGGCGACATGGGCGGCGGGGTCAAGGGCAAGGTGGGGTTCCTTTTCCGCCAACCCACCTTCGCAACCAGCACAACCTGCCGGGGTCTCCCGGGCCCCTGCTACTACAAGGGTGAATTCGCCCCGGGGCTCTTTGGCCTGGAAATGTTCCAGCAGACCCTGAAGGGAACCCCTGACAATTTCTTCGTGCTTTTTGGTCAGCTCCCTGGCCGCCGCCGCGGGGCGGTTACCCAGGACCGCCAGGAAATCTGCCAGAGCCGACCTAAGCCGGTGCGGCGCTTCATAAAAGATTAAAGTTCCCTTCTGGGAGCGGAGATCCGCCAGTCTTTGCCGCCTGGCCTTGCCGGCCGCGGGTAAAAATCCGGCAAAAACAAATTCGCCGGCCGGCAGCCCGGAAGCCACCAGGGCCGTAATCCCGGCACTGGGACCGGGCAGAGGCACAACCTTCAATCCCTTTTCCAGGGCCCCCGCCACAAGCCCGGCGCCGGGGTCGGAAATACCCGGCAGGCCGGCATCGGAAACAAGGGCAATGTTTTTACCGGACGCCAGCAGCTCCAGGAGGGCTTCCCCCTTTTTGGCCTGGTTGAACTTGTGGTAACTGGTAAGCCGGGTATGGATATCGTAGTGGCTGAGCAGTTTCCTGGTATGGCGGGTATCCTCCGCCGCAATGAGATCAACCTCGCGCAGGATCCTCAAAACCCGCAAGGTAATGTCCTCCAGGTTGCCGATAGGTGTGGCACAGAGGTAGAGTATTCCCTTTGTTTCCTGTTCCTGATCCGTATCCATGCGAGGCCACCTCCCGGGCCAAAAAGTCCGAAGTATCCTTGAAGATTTCACCGCCTAAGCCCTGGTTGGAAAACAGCAGTTCGGTAACAATCCGTACCCGGCCCGGTTTTATTAGCCGGGAAAGCCGCTTCCTCCCCGATTTCAGGTTATCCCTGTCAGCATTGGTTATTTAGACTTGCATGGGACCTAACGTTACCTCATGGATAATGCTTTATAAACAGCGCCGGGCGGAAAAGCCGTCTGTTTGGGTGGAGCCGGGCCAGGGGAAACCACCTGCTAAAATTGGGCGGAATCGGATAACCCAAACCGCCTGTTTAAATTAGGTCCGGCCAGGGGAAACTACCTGCCAAAACAGGACTGGAACGGGACAAGCCGTCCTTCAAGGGAACCGGATTGGGAAAACCACTGGCGTCAATTGAGCTGAATCGGGAAAACTGCCAGCGGAAATCGGGACGGTAAGCCACCCCGGATTAAACAGAGCTTGATTCCTGTTTTCCCCCGGAGCTGGCGGGCTCCATTTCTTTTCTTAAAAAAGCCATGCAGAAAAGACATTCGCCCTCCCGCCGACGGCCGAAATACAGATTGCAGATGTGATAACCCTGATCATAAAGATCCAGCAGATTAATAAACCCCTTGTATTTTATCCCCTCTTCACCGGGACTTTTAGCCCCGGGGCAGCCCTCCCGGTAAACAGCAGCCAACTCCTTCCTGAGCCGGGCGTTTTCTTCCTCCATCTCCCGCAGTTTATCCTTTAATTCCCGCACCTCGGCCAGCAAGACATGCAGCTTGATTTCCAGATCATTGGCCCGTTTTAGAAGGGATGGCACTAGACTCTCTCCTCGTTCGACTGTTTGGGACACTCTTTTTTATGGCGGCAGCTTCTGGGATGGCCTTCTTTCAAGGTAATTTCTTCAACCTGGTACTCTTTAACAATTTTACTTTCCCTCAACTCCACGCTGAGGCACTTTTTAAAAATGTTAACGCCGGACACCTTACCCTCTCCATCCGGTGTAACAACCCAGCTGCCCAGGTCAGGGAAATCTTCCCTGGCGTGTTCGTAGGATTCGTTTTCATATTTCAGGCAGCACATTAATCTGCCACAGATGCCGGAAATTTTGGTGGGGTTAAGGGACAAGTTTTGTTCTTTGGCCATACGGATGGAAACCGAAGCGAAATCTGAAAGCCAGGTGGAGCAGCAAAGTTCCCGGCCGCAGCAGCCCAGCCCCCCGACCATCTTGGCTTCGTCCCGGACGCCGATTTGCCTCAACTCTATCCTGGTTCTAAAAACTGAAGCCAGGTCTTTAACTAATTCCCGGAAATCAATCCGGCCATCGGCGGTGAAATAAAAAATTATTTTATTGGCGTCAAAGGTCTGTTCCACACCCACAAGCTTCATGGGCAGTTTATGGGAAGCAATCTTATCCAGGCAAATCTGATAGGCCTTGTTTTCCTTTTCGTGGTTCAGGTCAAGCTGCCGGTAATCCTGGGCGTCCGCCTTGCGGATTACCTTTTTTAAGGGAGCCACAATCTCCTTCTCCTCAACCTGCATGGGACCGAACACCACCTGACCGTACTCAACCCCCCGGGCGGTTTCAACAATAACTCCATCTCCCGGTGAAAGCCCGAATTCGCCGGGGTCAAAATAATAAACCTTGCCTGCCTTCTTAAAGCGCACCCCCACAACGGTCAATTCCAAAGGACATACCTCCTTTCCCCCCGGTGGGTGAACCGGAAAAAAGCTATATTCTATTACAATTTTTATGCTCGAAAGGGTTTTCTAAACCGGCGCCAACAGTCTGACCAGGCGTAAAAACAGGGCCTCCAGGGCCAGCCTGGGATTGGCGTTGGCTTCTATTTTATTTTTAGCCGCCCCCACTGCTTCTATTATTTCCATCAGACTGAAGGTCCGGTAGTTCTCTGCTTCCCTTTGGATTTCCGCCGTCCGGTCGGGATTATAAAGATACCGGCTTTCCCCGGATTCCCGCCAGATCAGCAGATCCCGATACCAGCAAAGGAGCATTTCCAGGCTGGAAAGAGCCTTATCCCTGCTTTCGGCAGTCTTTTCCGCCAGCTCCAGGGCCTCCAGGGGACCAGCCCGGCCCAGGGAAAGCGCCAGTTGTCCGGCCCCGGCCCGGGCTTCCCCGGTGGAGCCGGAGATTAGGGCCAGGGCTTTGCCCAGGCTGCCCCCCGCCAGCAGGGCCGGCAGGCGTGCCTCCTCTTCCCTGAGCCCGTGCCGGGCCACCAGGCCGTCCGCCAGCTCCGGCGCGGGTATGGCCTGGAAGGAGCAGCGCTGGCAGCGGGAAAGGACCGTGGGCAGCAGGGCCTGGGGCCGGGCGGAAATCAATATAAAAAGAGTATCCCGGGGCGGCTCCTCCAGGGTCTTCAACAGGCAGTTGGCTGCCTCGGCGGTCATGACCTCCGCCCGGGGGATCAGAAAAATTTTGCGGCCGCCCTGGTAGGAACGGTAGGGCGCCCGGCGTAAAATCCCCCTGATTTGTTCGATTTTGATGTAATTCCCGTCCGGCTGAAGAACCCAGAGGTCGGGGTGGTTATAGTGCTCCACCTGCCGGCACTCCCGGCAGGCGCCACAAGCATCCCCGTCCTTGGGCCTCGAACAAAGCAGCGCCCGGGCGAAGGCCAGGGCGGCAGTTTCCTTGCCTACCCCTTCCGGACCGGCAAATAGATAGGCATGGGCCACCCGGCCGGAGGCCACCGTGTTTAAGAGCGCCCTGATAACCGGCCTATTCCCTATTATTTCCCCCAGGAATAGCATCCAAAACCCCCTCCATAGCCTTTAACAGATCTTCCTGCACTGCTTCGATGGGGCGATTGGCGTCAATGACCCGGTAACGCTGCGGGTCCCGGGCAGCCAGAGCCAGGTAACCTCGACGGACCCGCTGGTGAAATTCCTGATTCTCCCGTTCAATCCGATCGGCGCCCCGCCCGGAACGGGAGATCCTGTCCACTCCGCCGTCACAACAAAAATCCAGAAGCAGCACCCGGTCCGGAACCAGCCCCGCCGCAGCCAGCCGGTTGATTTGTTCCAGCAGCGGCACATCTAAACCCCTGCCAAAGCCCTGGTAAGCCAGGCTGGAATCTATATAACGGTCACAGAGGACAACTTTCCCCCGGGCCAGGGCCGGCAGAATAACCTGTTCCACATGCTGGGCCCTGGCAGCGGCATAAAGCAGGGCTTCCGCCCGGGGAACCAGTTCCACGTATTGCGGGTTCAGCAGGAGTTCCCGCACCAACTCTCCCACCCTGGTCCCGCCGGGTTCCCTGGTATACAGCAGCGGATAACCCCGGGCGGCCAGCTTTTCGCCCAGAAGCTTCAACTGTGTAGTTTTGCCGGAACCGTCGATACCTTCAAAAACTATGAACTTGCCCTTCATAAGCTTCCTTTCGCCCTATCCAAAACTTGTTCCTTTTTTTAAGGTTCCTTTAATAAACTTTTATTTTTATTCCAGCACGACTTTCACGGTTTTTAAGGCAGGGTCGAAGGGCCCCTGGCAGGGGAGCCCCAGATCCCTTACCGTGGTGAGATAATCAATAATCTGCGGGGTGATTTCTTCGCCGGGATAAAGGGCCGGAATTCCCGGCGGGTAAACCGCCACTGTTTCCGCACTGATCCTGCCCGCCGCCCGGGCCAGGTCAACCCGCCCGGCCCGGGAAAACCAGGCTTCCCGGGGTTTCATAAGCTTCCGGAAAGTCCCGGGCGCTTCGGGTAAAGGCGCCCTGGGCAGGTTTTTCTCCCTTGCCGCCAGATCCTCCAGCGCCTCTCCCAGCATCCGGCAGTCCCTTGCCGCGGCGCCGATGGCAACAAAGGCCACCACGTGGGAAGCGTCGGCCATTTCCACGTAAACCCCGTAGCGGGCTGCCAGCATGTCCCGGACCTGGTAGCCGGTGAGGCCCAGACCCCGCACAGAAATAACCAGTTTGGTGGGGTCAAGGCTGTAATTGCCCCCCGGCAGATCCGCCGGGGTCAGAAGCCGCAGGCCCCGGAGCCGGGAAAGCCGCCGTCGCAGCCCTTCCCCCAGTTCCAGCGCCCGTTCCAGCAGTTCCCGCCCCCGCAGGGCCAGCTGCTGCCGGGCTAAATCCAGGGAAGCCATCAGGATGTAGGAAGGACTGGTGGTTTCCAGCAGGCGCAGGGCAGCGGCAACCCCGCCGGCGTCCACAAGCCCGCCCTTTAAATGCAGCAGCGAGGTTTGGGTCAAAGACCCCCCCAGTTTGTGGGTGCTCTGGACACAGCCGGCAGCGCCCTGGGACAAGGCATCTTCCGGGAGGTCCGGATGAAAACGCAGGTGCGCCCCGTGGGCCTCGTCCACCAGCAGGGGCTTGTCCGTCCTATGGGCAATTCGGGCCTGGCCGGCCAGATCACCCGCCACACCGTAGTAATTTGGGTGCAAGGCAAATACAGCCGCCGCCCCGGGGTGCCCCAGCAGCGCCTGCTCAATTGCCGACGGTGGTACCCCGCAGTCCAGGCCAAAACCCGGTATGGTTTCCGGGCAGACAAAAACCGGGTCGGCGCCGGCCAAAATCAAGCCCCCCAAAAAGGAGCTGTGGACGTTCCGGGGCAAAATAACTTCCCTCCGGCCCACTGCCGCCAGGAGCAGAGCCTCGATCCCCGCTGTGGTACCGTTGACCAGGAAAAAGCTCCGGTCCGCCCCGTAGAGGGCGGCGGCCAACTCCTGGGCTTGGGCGATGGCGCCCCTGGGATTGTGGAGATCATCCAAACCCGGCAGCTCAGTCAGGTCCAGGGAAAACAGCTCCCGGGCGCCAAGGGCCAGGAAGGCCCCGGGCAGAACTCGCCCCTGTCCATGACCCGGAATGTGCAGTTGAGCGGGGTTTGTGGCTATATGCCTTAAGAGCGCCTCAAATAGAGGCGCCCGGTCCTGATCCAGCAAAAAAAAACCCCAATTCCAAAATAAACTTTAACAGCTTTTTTGTGAGTAAAAAATAACAAAAGTTTTACTAATCTTTAATTTTATCATATCTTTTGCTCCGTTGCCATGGCAATCCTGCTATTTTGCCATTAGTTTAACCTCATAGATAGCAGATTCCCGCACACACTATACACACATCATAAAAAAAGCAAGGCACCATTTAAAAAAAAGGAGCTGATACCGGATGTCAGAAGGGTTGTCCTGGAAGTTAGACGAAAAGACCCTGTCCAAAAAATACCGGACAGATGTCAACAGGCTGATCAGGGCCTGGAAAAAGGGCTGTTCCGACCAAGAAATCGCTTTTCGTACCGGTGTCAAGCCTTCTACCCTGTATCTGATTAAGCAGGACATTGAGCTGGACCACAGGCGTCACCGGCTGAATCAAAAAAAACAGGCACTGGCTCAGGCTCATGCGCTGGGACAGTACCAGATTTTTTTCAACCCCCACTTGTAATAATCGTAATCGGGATCTTCCCTGGTCAGGACAATGATCCGGGCCTCGCATTCCGGGCAAATATAATGCCCCTTAACCAGGAGACCCTGGTTGTTTTTTTGCCGCAGGCACTGGCAAAGAATACATTTTTCCGGTTCTAAAATCATTTTTGTTACCACCCAAAACAGCTTTCTCAACTTTAATTGCCGGTGTCTTAATAATATGACCAATCACCGGTGTTTTAATAATATGAACGGGTCGGCCGATTGGTGAACAAAACGCCCCGGTTTACTCTTAATTTCCCGTTTCGTTTATAAACTCCTGTTATATTTTACAAATTAAAGTTGTAGGACCCTATCATTTCCGGGAGAATTAAACAGCCGCCCGGCAGCTTATTTTTCCTTTTTAAACTTTTCCACGCGGATGGCGCAATCCGGGCATACCTCCTGGCAAATGCCGCATGCGATGCACTCGTCGTTAGCCTCTATGGTGGGGGTGCCATATACCCCCAAGGTATCAGACCAGGAGAGACTATCCTTTGGACACTTCTCGATACACAGTCCGCAGCCTTTACAAAGCCCCGGGAAAAGGGTAAAAAGCCCCTTTTTTAATTCCTGTGTCTTTGGTTTAAATTCTACTGTCATTTCCTCTCCTCCTGTTATCCCTTTGGGTTTAATCACCGCCGCAGAGCGGTTTTTAATTTTGACCCTGGCCGTTGGCCTTCCCGACCATACTGGCGCCCCGCTCCAGAGCGCGGAAATTCAGGTCCCGCAGTTCCGGCTGTTTGGCAAACTTGTAGCCCAGTCTCTTTTCAACGGCCGCCTTGACCTGTTCCAGGGAGATAACACGGGACGCCCCCACCACCGCGCCCAGGATAATGATATTGAATACCCGGGGGTGAAACTCCTTTTTGGCCACTTCAACAGCCGGGATCGCCAGAACTTCCGCCGCGTTTTCGGGCAACTCCCCTTCCAACCCCTCAATTGTGCTGTCATAAACAAAAGTTGTTCCGGGTCCCACATATTTTTGCGTGCGGTGGACGGCTCTGTCGCTCAAGGCAATAACAATGTCCCCTGTTTGGAATTTAGGGGAGCCGATTTGACTGTCGCTGATCTGGACATAGGCCACCGACACACCCCCCCTTTGTTCCACTCCGAAATTGGGAATGTAGAGGGCCTGCCTGCCCTCTTCATTGGCGGCCTCCGCCAGGATTTCAGCCACGGTCTGGACCCCCTGACCACCTTCACCAGCCAGCACAATCCGTGTGAGCTCAGCCATTGGCAACCTCCCCCTGCCCGGTGTCCGGGGTTTTTATCTCCCCGACTTTAAAGTACCCGGGCATCTCTTTTTCAATGAAACCCCAGGTTTCCACCGCATTGGTCCGCCAGTTGGTGGGGCAGGCGGAGAGGGCTTCCACAAAGGAGAAGCCGCGGCCCTCAATCTGGTTTACCAGCGCGTTTTTCAAGAAACGCCTCAACTGCCGCAGGTTGGCAATAGTGCCCCTGGCCGAATATACACCCTTCCTGCCTATAGCCGCCACCATTTCCGGGCCCTGGAGGGGAAATCCGGTCAATTCCGGGTCCCGGCCGAAAGGTGAAGTTTCCGTTTTTTGGCCGGGCAGGGTGGTGGGCGCCATCTGACCCCCGGTCATAGCGTACTGGGTATTATTGGCGAGAATTACCGTAATCTTTTCATTGCGCGCGGCGGCATTGACCAGGTGCTGGGCGCCAATGGAGTAACCGCCGCCGTCCCCCATATAAGCGACACAAAGCAGTTCCGGCCGGGCCCTTTTAAGCCCGGTCATAACCGGAACCGTCCGCCCGTGGTGGGTCTGAATTGAATCAAGGTTAAAAAAGTCCCAGGAAAGCAGGGAGCAACCGATATCACAGCCAAAAATTAATCTTCCCTGGATCTCCAGTTCATCAATTACCTGCCCCAGGCATTTCAGGATCAGCCCGTGGCCGCAACCCGGACAGAACTTGTGGGGCTTGGTATCAACCCTCCAACTTCGGGGCATTGCAGGCTGTTGGAACATATGGGAACCTCCTTCTTTCAGAATATTCAATAACTTAGGTACCAGGTACCGAAGTTGCTGAATATTCAATAAGTTAGGCGCCGGGTACCTAAGTTATTAGGTACCTGCGTTATTGTAGAATTTCCTTGACCCTTGCTTCTACTTCACCGGCTGTGATGCCCAGGCCTGGCCGGAAAAGGGTCAGTATTTCCACTCCGCTGCCGCAGGCTACCTCTTTGAAGAGCCTGGTCAGTTGGCCGTAGGCCGATTCCACCAGGAGCACCCTTTTTACTCCCGCCGCCATTTCCTGTATCTGGGACACGGGCAGGGGGCGCAGGGTCACCGGCCTGAAATATCCGACTTTGAAGCCCTGGTTCCGGAGTTGCTCCACAGCCTCCCGGACGGCCCGGAAGACAACACCGTGGCAGACCAGAACCAGGTCCGCATCTTCCGTACCGTCGGCCTGAAACTCGGCAATCTCCGGGGCTATTTTTTCATATTCCGAAACATCCGCCATGATTTTTTCGTACAGCTCTTCTTCTAAATTGAAGGTGTTTCTGTACTGGGCGGGGGGCCTGTCTTCCCCGGGCACCCCTTCTTTGCCCACGAAGGGCGTCGGGGAAAGCATCTCAATACCCCGATCTGCCGGGTCATAAATGGTTAGCGGCTCTCTCATTTTGGCCTGGTAGCCGTCCCCCAGCACAAAGGTGGGAAAGCGGTATTTCCAGGCGGTGTTAAAGGCTTTTATCGTGTAATCAAATAGTTCCTGGTGGGTAGCGGTGGAATATACAATCCGCATCCCCTCGCCGTTACCCCCGAGGGTAGTAAGGGTTACTTCCTGCTGGGAATAAATCACGGTTGCCGTGGAGGGACCGCCCCGCTGCTGCACCACCACCACGGTGGGCAAGCGCATCATTTCAGCCATGGACATCGGTTCCTGCATCAGGGTATTGCCGGGTCCCGACGTGGCCGTAAAGGCCTTGCGACCGGCCATGACCCCGCCGGCCGTGGTAAAACCGGCCGAAAGCTCGTCCTCCGTTTGCAGAAAACCTTTCCCGTACTTGGGAGCCAGTCTTGTCCAGTAGTGCATTATCTCATTCTGGGGCGTGATGGGGTATCCGTACATAATATCAGCCCCGGCTGCCAGGGCAGCCCAGGCAACCACCTCATTGCCGGTCATAAATGCTCTTTTTTCCTCTGTAATCAACTTTTGCGACAATCAAAACCCTCCAAAAATAAGTCTCGGTGGCAGCAAAGCGGGGCCTTCAACCCGCAGCCGCAAATTATCCGCAAAGGGGCTTTGGACAGCCCGGCCGGCGCCCGCCATCCAATATTACCCGGGGGAACAGGTTGGGATTGGGGGCCGGGGCCGTTAACATATTGAGCAACAAACAGGCCTGGCCCGTGCAAGTAAAACCCGCGGGATGAATATCCATTATGAGCGGGAGCCTGAATCCTGGGCACCTTTCCCCCGCAAAACCAGGGCCGATCCCTTAACCTGCCTGCCCGGGAACGCAGGTGTTCTGAACCTGCCCTGTTATTTTACTATAAACAACATTTTTCGACAATTACCCTCATGTTGTTTTATTTTTATTTTTTTCCCGTTTACCAGAAGGCCCCGGGCATAAGCCGCTCCAAGGGCCGGACGGGGTTACCGAGGCAATCGAAGGGACCCATCTGTTCGGCTACTGGCATCGCCGCGGAAGTGGCGACCACCGGCAAGCCCAGGATTGCGGCAGCCTCGCCCACGACCCCAGCGCCCCTTTGCACATCCTCTACAGTGGTCTCATCCCCCAGATGACTGTTATTGATCAGGCCGTCCACCCGGCCCAATCCCCGGACATGCTCAACAATTTCCCCAACTCCGGAGGTCAGGGGACGATTTATGTTGATGACAGCGTAAACTTTCAAATCAGGGTCGCAGGCAGCGCCTTCCAGCAGCCTCAGCGTACCTGCCCCTGCAGCGCCGTAGCCAATATCCAGGATGATCGCTCCCGGGCGGCGAAGCGCCCACCTGGCCTCCGGCTTAATTGAAGTGCCGGCCTCACCCAGGCCCGTCATCTGCTCCGTCTTCCAGGCGATAACATCTACACCCCGGGCGGTCAGCTCCTGTTGAAGGGGTCGGAGGGTGTAACAGGGCTCGACGAGGTCCAGGTCCACCAGGGTGACTTTCCTGCCCTGGCGGGCCAGTTCCAGGGCACGGTTGAGGGCGTTTTCACTCTTGCCCGCGGCGTATTCCCCGGTATACGCCTCTACAATTCGCTCAGCCATTAGTATGCTCACCTCTGCTTAATTTTAGCAGGAAAGCCGGAAAATCCACCAAAAGAAATACCGGGCGACAAAACTTGTTGATACCTGTAAACAAATCTGCCCGGGCGGGGTAAACCCCCTGGGTTAAAGGGCATATAACGAATGGATTTATCCTGCTTTTTTTCCTGAATTCTGCCTTGTTTGGTGCGAATATTATTATTCAGATATTGCCTGCTAACAACACAAAAAAGGGCCCAGGATTAACTGTTCCCCATTGTTTTTAAATTTATGAACCCTAAATGCTGTCCTTAGTAGAAGCTGCGGCAAAAAAGCCGCAGCAATACAGTCCGGGTCAATGCAACTTTAGAATGGCTGCCCCGGCAATGCAGCTTCTAAACGGCAGCCCTGGTAAAATAGCCTTATAACAGCAGCTTCAGCAATGCAAAGTACCCTCAACAAATCAGGAAATAATTCAGCAGGACCAGAAGGACTACCCCGGGCAACTGGAGGATTCCGGCAGTCAGGATGGTCCAGGGGTTGATGGCGATGTGCATGCCGAAGAAGCCGAACAAGGTGTTTAAAGCTACCAGTAAAAAGGCCCCCAGCATGGACCAGGCGGCCAGCCGGATTAGAAATCTTAAGGGGCGGAATAATACCGTTCCCATGAGATAAAGTCCCAACAGTCCGGTCATTCCGATTAAGAACATCTTCCATTCCAAGGCGGAGCGCACCTCCCTTTGCTCCATATATATGACCCTGGCTGGAAAACATTCCTATTTTATTTCCTGCCTGCCCTCCATTGCTTTACTCAAGGTGACCTCGTCCGCATATTCCAAATCAGCGCCCACGGGCAGGCCGTGGGCAAGCCTGGTTACCCGGAGGCCGGGGTTCCGGAGCAGGGCGACCAGGTACAGGGCGGTGGCATCCCCTTCCACATTGGGATTGGTGGCCAGGATGACTTCTTTGACAGCTCCCTCCTCCAGGCGCTGCAAAAGTCTTCGGATGTTCAGCTGCTCCGGGCCGATCCCATCCATGGGCGAGATAGCCCCGTGGAGAACATGGTAAAGCCCCGAAAAACTTCTGGCCTTTTCCATTGCCACCACGTCCCTGGGGCGCTCCACCACACATAGAAGATCCTTCCTGCGCCGTTCGTCTCTGCAAATAAAACAGGGGTCCTGGTCGGTCAGGTAACCGCAAATGGAACAGGTACGGACCGTGCTTCTGGCCTCTTCCACAGCCTTAGCCAGGCTCAGGGCCACTTCGACCGGAGCGTTTAAAAGGTGAAAGGCAAGGCGCTGGGCCGTTTTAGGCCCGATGCCCGGTAGTCTCGCCAGCTGGTCGATCAGGCGGGCAACGGGCCTGGCGTAAACATTCATTACTAAAACATCCCGGGAATTTTTAGGCCGCCCGTAAGCCTGGACATCTCCTCATTAATCATTTCCTGTGCTTTCTTCAGTGCTTCGTTAACCGCTGTCAGAACGAGGTCCTGGAGCATTTCCACATCTTCCGGGTCCACCGCTTCAGGTTTGATTTCAATGGAAACAAGTTCGTTTTTACCGCTGGCTACAGCTTTTACCACACCCCCGCCGGCGGTGCATTCCACCGTCCGGTTGGCCAATTCCTCCTGCATTTTAAGCATTTCCTGCTGCATTTTTTGAACCTGCTTCATCATTTTGTTCATATTGCCGCCCATAATGCCAATTACCCCCTTGTATCTTTTCTTTTTCAGATATTAACTACCAGATATTAATTGCCAGTTTTATTGTATTGCGGCCTTCTACGGAGCAAAAACGGGTTTAAAAAAGTTTGTCCTGTGGATCGTCCTCCAGGTTAATTTCCTTTCCCCCGAAACGCTTTTCCACCTCTGTCACTGGCTCCCTCAAATCCCGCCCGGGTTTCGGAAAATTGGGTTTTCCCTTGTAGAATTCAAAAACCGCCTGGCATTTCCCCCCCAGGATTTGGCCCAGGAGTCCCTCCAGGTACGTTTTGTTTTCCGTCTGCTCCGCTATCTCTTTAGCCAGCACGTTTCCCTCGGGAAACCCCACAACCAGGCTTTGACCCTTTACAGCCAGGGGAACGGCCCCGGCGTAATTGTGGTAGAGGGGCAATCGCTCCTTTTTCAAAGCTGCCAGCAGGGCGTTCCAGGATTCCCGCACCCGCTTCAGGGTCACACCGGCGGCGCTTTCCAATGATGCGGGGTTTTTTTGGTCAGGCTCCCCCGGGGGTGGCTTCCAGCCTGCCTGTTCCGACCCGGCCCCGGGCCGTTCCCGCTCCAATTCCTCCGGCGCCATCCCCTTAACCCCGGCCGCCATCCCTCCAACCCCGGCGGCAGCAGGATTTTTACCCCGGTGGGGCGTTGCGCCCCGGACTCCCCGACCCGCCGGCATTGACCCGTCGGTGGGAAGCGTTTCCGAAGCAAAGCCCGTTCCCATAGCAGTTCGCCTTTCCGAAGCGGAACTCGTTTCCGAAGCAGGGTCCGTTTTCGAAACAGTTCGCGTTTCCCGAACAGCCCGGGCGCCGGCATGCGGGGCGCCGCCGGTTGCGGCTGCATTTACCTTTTCCTCCAGGGCGCTCAGCCTTGCGTTCAGCGCGGCCAGGCCGCCCTGGTCCACGTTCCGGCAGGCTTTAACCAGGGCCAGCTCAAGGACAATGCCCGGCAGGGTGCTGCCTTTCATTTCCTGTTCCGCCACAGCCATTACCTGCACCGCGTAAAGCAGCCGCTCCTCGGAAAAATCCGCCGCCCGAGCCGACATCCCGGCGGCATCTTCCCATGCTTCCCCGGCAGCGGCGCCGGGTGATATTTGGTCCAAAAGGAGCGCCCGGAGGTAAGCCGCCATTTCCCTGGCAAAAAGGCGCAGGTCCTTGCCCTCCCCCGCCAGTTCGTTGATCAGCCCCAGGGCTGCGCCCGCATCCCCCGCAGCCAGACAGCCGGCCATTCCGCCCAGGGCTTCCGTGCGTACCGTCCCCAGAAGCTGGTGCACGTCCTCTGCCGTTATCTTCATCCCTCCGAAAGCAGCCCCCTGGTCAAGGATACTCAAGGCGTCCCTTAAACCCCCCTCGGCTGCCCGGGCAATAAGCCGCAGGGCGTTTTCCTCCACTTCCAGATGCGCCCCGGAGGCAACTTCCTTCAGCCGGCGGATCATGTCCCCGGGGGCAATACGTTTGAAATCGAAACGCTGACAACGGGACAGGATGGTCAGGGGAACCTTATGCGGCTCGGTTGTGGCCAGGATGAACACAACATGGCGGGGTGGCTCCTCCAGGGTTTTTAAAAGCGCGTTGAAGGCCTCGTTGGTGAGCATGTGGACTTCATCGATGATATAGACTCTGAAACGCCCCCCGCTGGGGGCAAACTTGACTTTTTCCCTTAAATCCCTGATTTCGTCGATACCCCGGTTGGAAGCGGCATCAATTTCAATAACATCCACGGATAACCCTTCCGTAATTGCCACGCAGCTATCACAGCTATTGCAGGGCTCCGGCCCATCCCTTCGGGAGCAATTAAGGGCTTTGGCCAGTACCTTGGCAGTGGTGGTCTTGCCAGTTCCCCGTGTGCCGCAAAAAAGATAGGCATGGCCAACCCGGCCCGCCTTTACCGCGTTTTTCAAGGTCCTGGTTATATGCTCCTGCCCGATGATTTCCCCGAATGTCCGGGGCCGCCATTCCCTGTACAGTGCCAGATAAGCCATGGGGAATTCCTTTCAGTTTATTTGTTTTTTCCGGTCTCTATATTTTGCCTATATACTTCTTCATTCAAACGGTAATTCCTGTTCCGCGGCTTTTGGATCAGCACCAATTAGGGGAGGAAAACCCGTTTCCTAAATAACCTTGCGGACATAGGCGTTTAAATTTCCCGGAAAGCAAAGCAACCGCCTTCCCGATAACCGGGAGGCGGTAAAATTTAAAGGCCGTGCACCTGCCTTTGAATATTAACTTCCGGGCGGTACACCCGCAGGTAGCTCAGACCAGGCGCCCTCGCGGCACCCGGGGTTTTTCCCTTAGTGCTGCTTCCGTCAGGACCTGACACGGTTCAAGAAGTCCCGTCGCACGAGACCCGATCCTCAACGCCCCTTACAGGTTCCAGACCCCACAAGCTAAACCCTCAGGCAGGAATTCAACCCCGCTACAGCGGTTTGCGGGTACAGGGCACCGCTACCTCCCCGTCTAGCACGGCCAAAGTATTTCGCCGGAAAAGTTCAATTTTTGCCCCAAAAGAGCTGCTTAATGCCAATAAAATGGCGGAGAGAGTGAGATTCGAACTCACGAGACGGTTACCCGTCCACACGCTCTCCAGGCGTGCGCCTTCATCCACTCGGCCATCTCTCCGTGCACTACAGACGTTGCAGGCACAACCGGGGAAATCGTTGCTTCCCATTCTTGCGCCTGTCCAGTTTTTTATAAGATTGCAGACATTTTAATGACGGTTAAAAACCGTGCGTAAATTATTATACATGGTCTTACGGTGAAATGCAAGCACTTTAGGAGTCCCGCTCCTACCGGCCGGCTTGCCGGATCAGCTCTATACGGCTGACCGCGGGCGGATGACTGTAGCTGAACCACCTGATAAAGGGAGCCGGGGCAACATCGGACAAATTTTTCACAGCCAGATCTTGCTGAAGGCGAACAGCGCCCTCCACATCCCCGGTGAGCATCACCGCAACCCGGTCGGCCTCCTGTTCCATGTCCCGGGAAAAATAATTCTGCAGCGGCGTTCCGGCAAAGGAAACCAGGAGGAAAAACAGCAGGATCACCGCCCAGGCGCCGGGCGGATAACGGCCGCCCGCCAGTGGGATGGTGGAGCGCAGGATTAAAAACAAAAGACCCCAGAGGGCAAAGCTGCCCAGGGCAGCCAGGGCCAACCCCCGCCTTATATGACCCTCCCGCCAGTGGGCCATTTCGTGGGCCACCACTGCCCGCACCTGGTCCGGGGGGTAGTCCCGCAACAGGGTATCATACAGCACAATCCGCCGGGTTTGCCCCAGACCGGCATAGTAAGCGTTGGCCCGGTTGGTACGGCGGCTGGCGTCCATGACCAGCGCCTGATCCACTGGCAGGCCGGCTTTTTGGGATAATTCCCGGACCATCGAAATGACTCCCGGGTCCGTCACCGGTTCAAAACGGTTAAAAAGGGGGGAAATCAGAATCGGCCAGAGAAAGGTTTGAATAACCAGCCAGGCTGAAAAAAGCGTCGCTCCGGCCAGCCACCAGGCGCCGGGCCAGCGGTCCATAACCTTAAAAAGGATAACCGCCCCCGCGGCGGCAAGGACAAGCCCAATTCCGGCGCTTCTGACAAAGTCAAACCACCAGGAAGCGAGACTTTGGGTTGAAAATCCCCACTGGTGCTGCCAGACATAACTGCTGAAAAAAGTGAAGGGCAGGTCCAGGATAAGCAGCGCCAGCCCCAGGATCAGGAAAAACAGCAGCAGGCTTCCCATGGGGCTGCTCCCCGTGACCTTTTCCACCCAACGGGACAGGACCGCCGCCCGACCTGTGAAAACCAGCCACAGCAAAAAAAACGCCTGGCTTAAAAAGCCGCCGATAAACATCAGCCGCAAGAACTTGTTATACCGCCGGCCCAGGTCTATCTGATCCGTGCTGAAGTACTGCCAGGTTTCCGGGGATACCCGCCCCGGGAAAAGGGTAAACCAAAGATAAAGCAGGCTGAAGGCGCCGGCCAGCAGGACCGGGAGCAGCCAGAAAGCATTTGAACGCAAAATCTCAACCCTCCGTTCTTGATAATCCGCCTGTCCCCAATTAAACTATGCCGCCCGGTGAGAAAATATATACAGCTGTTTAAACTAAAAACAGCCCGCAGCGCTATCCTGCAACAACCAGAGCGACGACAAAGGGAGAAGGCCCCTGGCCTTCTCCCTGAATAAAGCAACCATCCCTACAGCTTCGACTGTACCCTTAGATTGATTTGGTCGTAAATTCCGCGAATCAAACCGTACCAAACCAGCTTCCAGCTGGAACTACTGTGAAAGGCTACTTCTTAATCCTCCTCGAAAATGCGGACCCTGTTGAAAGTTACCACATTAAACCCGAATGCTTAAAACGTACTTGGTACTTGATACTTGGTACTTGGTACTTGGCACTTGGCACTTGGCACTTGATACCGGTACTTGCACTTGCACTTGCACTTGGTAACTTAAATCAAACCGGAAACCAAAAAACACTACCCTGAAGACTGGTCAACTGCTTGCAACTAAATCGAATTACCCGTTCGATGACCTTGCAATACGTAAAACCCAAGTCGCTGTAAGGATGGTGCTTGGATAAAGTATAGCACAACTTCCTGCCAAATACAAGACCTTTAGGAAAAGAAAAATTTGCCAGACCGACCTTTCCAGGTAAAAAAGGCTCAGAAACAGGTTACTTTTAATCCCCGGCTTTCCAGGGCAGCCAATAGCGGGGAGATATCTGATATTTCCAGGCGCAGTTTGAGCCGGGCTTCGTCACCTTCGAAAAAATAAATAGCACCTTTAACCGGAACTGATAAATCTTGCAGCAACTGGGTAATTTCAGCAATTAATCCGGCCCGGTTTTTGGATTCGATGATCAGTCTTGGCCCCGGTTTGCCATATCCGAAATATTTAATCAGAGCGTCAAGGACATCTGTAACGGTGATAATCCCCACCAGTTCTTCTCCCACCACAACCGGAGCGCTGCCGATCTTATGTTCCCTCATATATAAGGCTGCCTCTTCAATGGTCATATCCGGTGTAACCGTAAGGGGAAACTTGACCATAACCTCGGAAACTTTCATCTTGGCGAGAAAGTAGTTTCTTTCAAATGCGCCCAGGGATGCCGAAGGAGACGGGGATACCTTGAGCAACTGCTTTTCAGTAACCAGACCCGCCAGCTTTTCCCCGTCTACAACTGGAAGTTGGCGAATTTGATGTTTCTGCAGGATCTCCAAAGCTGTGGATACGGGCGTCTCCTTGCTGGCTGTAAGAAGCGATTTTTTCATGTAATCGCATACAAACAAGGTCAATATCCTGGTTTTAAGAAATCTTAACATATCTGATTTGGTGAGAATAATCCAGATTTGCTGGGGTTTCTCTTCCGCCGACTAACGGAAGGCAGCGCCACAGGATTCAACTGCCAGGATATTGGTCTTTTTCCCCTATATTCCAGGGAGGTTTCCCCGCTCCTTCCCAAAAAGACAGACAGTTTTCCCGCTGTTTCTTAGAAGAGAGCGTGCCACCAAAAGAAGGTGTTACCTCCGCCTGTTTTCTGCTATGATCCCGGTCATTCCCCGGGTGTACCGGGACCATGGCGCAAACTCCGGGGCCAGGGGCTTAAACCTGTACCTGAGACGTTTTTCCGGTGAACCTGCCGTAAACCAGGCTTTCCACCTCTCTTTAGTTGTTTTTTATTTTTAGCTGATCCAGCTTTTTAGATCGCGTGCCCTATTTTAATTGGTCATCTTGCTTAAATCCGATTTTCTTTGCTGCTTCATTTGCTGCTTCAAAGGTATTCCATGGTAACCCTTTTCCCCCTACCCATCAATGTTTCGGCAATATCCCGGACCGTCTGGTTTTTCAGGACGCAGGAAACCGGAAAGCCCGGGTAATCCAGGGCCTGGTTTAAAGCCAGGCCAACGATAAAGTGAATCTCGTCCGCCTTGAGCAGTTCGGCGGTAAGCTGACCGGCGCCGTCCCGGATCCCTTCCAGATGCCTCAGCTTGGTCCCATTTTTCAGATATTGCAGGGCATAGTAAATAGTAATGGCGCCCTCGGTTACAAGATCTATTCCTTCAATCCGCCCGGTGGGGGGAATTTTTTCGGACTCGCTGCCCAGGTTGACAGACACCTCCCTGTTGAGAATCCGGCTCACCAGATTGCTGGTGGTACCTCCGCAAACCACTTTCAGTCCCTCCGGGGCCAGCAGTTTTTCCACTGCCAGGTGGTCACAGGAGATGTCCCGGGGCGGCCCAATAAGGGCTGTCAGTTTCCGTTCCTTCCGGATCTTCACCACAACAACACTGACATCATCGCCGGGATGGTGGCAATACAATTCCCTGCACTTCTCCGTGATTTCCTCCGCCCAATCCGCGGCGTCGAGAACCGGCCCCTTAAGGGCCAGCCTTTTGATATATTTGCCCACTTCTTCCTTGCCCCAGCCCAGGTTCCAGGCGCCGCCGATTCCGGCATGCAGAACACCGTCCGTAACAAGAACAAGCCAGTGACCATCCTGGAGACTTAAATGGGCTTCCCGAATCTTTTTATCCCCCGCGCTGCGTTCAGTCCTTTTTAAAAATAACAGGGATTCTCTATAGCCCAGGTAAGAAGGGGGATTGTCAAATTCAGCCAGATAAGCCTGTCCGTCATTGAACACCTGCAGGATGGAAAAGGTGCTGTAGGCCAGGTTCCTTACCCTGTCAACCGGCAGGGTTTCGGCCATGGTCTCGATCACCTCGTCGATGTGGCAGCCCATTTTGAGCATTGTGGCGGCGGTTTTGGCGGTAATTCTGGAAAGGATATTGGCCTTAACCCCGCTGGCCAGACCATCCGCCAGGACAATGATGGAGGAATCACCGCCTTCCAGGACTTCAATGGAATCGCCGCAAAGCTCTTCCCCCTTTTTATTTAGCTGTGAGTACCCAATATCCAGGTGTAAGGACACGATACCGCTCCTTTGTTATTTCTGCTTCGGACTTCAATCAGTCAGTTATTCCTGCATAACTTTAATCAGCTTGCTTAACAGGGCCTTGGTTTCCGCGGTGGTTTCACCCAAAAGGCCGGCAATAACCTGGGCCACTGTCATTTGTTTCTTAATAACTTCCTGGGCCCGGTTAATGGTCTGGGTTTTTACCAGCTCTAATTCCTCCCGTTGTTTGAGTTCATTGGTGATATCGATAAAGATGCCCACAACCCGGTTATCCAGGGGGAAAATGAGATGCCGGGTGATGAGGGGGTTTTTCAAATAACAGGCCTCGGTTTTGACCATTCTTTTTTCCTGTATTACACGCCTGAATTCGGACGGATCCATCAAGTTGTCCAGGTTTTCGCCGGTAACCTTCCCCGTGCAGGCAAACATTTTCCGGGCAGCGGGGTTGATCTCAATAATATTCAGGTTTTCATCCGTTATGATCACCCCGTCCGGCATTGCCCTTAAAACCATATTGGAGATGGATTCCGCCCGGTTGCGCATGTACGGTATGCACATTTGCGGCTCGGCGTGGCCCTGAAAGACGGCAACTGCTTTTTCCTGGCAGGAACCAAAGCCGCAGGCCCCGCAGTTCAGCTCATCCTCAGGCAGGAATTTATCGGTAAGAGCCAGGATTTTTTTAATTTGTTCAGGAGTCGGCACGGGCAGGTCCTGTTTGCGGTTCGAATAGGAGCGATACAGTGCAGCTACAGGAAGCGAAGGTCTTTGGGACGGTTCGTCCGCCGGCCCCGAACCGGTATAAAAATCCAGAAGTCTCTGTTTTTTTAAAAACACATCTTCTTCCGTAACACGGTAAGGCCCGCCCAGGCAGCCGCCGTCGCAGGCCAGCAGTTCCATAAACCTGGGCCTTCTTTGGACTGTGCTGTCCGTCAGGTTTTTTAAAAGTTCAATACAGTTTTCCAGGCCCGTAATGGTTATGACACTGTCATCCATGATGTCCGTGCTCAGGGAGGAAGCCAGGAGCTGCCCCCCTTCGGCTGGAAACAAACGGGCCGACCCTGGATTATAACCGTCAAATCTTGCGTCAGGGATCTGCTCCCAATCAATCCCTTCCCGGGCAGCCCAGTCCCATAATTCCTTAAAGCCCAGTACATAATCCACGGCTCCCCGGACCGCGTCGGACTGCGCCTCGCCTTTTTTCCCGATGCAAGGTCCAAGAAAGACCACCACGCTTCCGGGAAACTGTTTCTTCAGGAACCGGCCATGGGCAATCATGGGGGAAACCAGCCCGGACAGATAGGGAATCAAATGCGGGTAATGGCGCTCCACCAGGTTTACCACCACCGGGCAGGCGCTGGAAATGGTGGGTCCGGAAGGGTTGTCCCGGAGATATTCCAGGCAGATTAATTCCGCTCCCACCGCCGTTTGACCCACGTAGGAAAAGCCCAGTTTTTTGAGCAGACCCGGGAATTTACTGGTTAAATCCCCGGGGATGTGAGCTGCAAAGGAAGGGGCAACGCTGGCAATCACTGCAACTGATGAATCGGCCAAAATCCTTTTTACTTCCTCCAGGCAGCTCTTGACGACCTTTGCTTTTTGCGGGCAGATCACTGTGCACAGGCCATCCTGGATGCAGCTTTCCTCTATTACCCGGGCGTGCATCTGGTTCTGGCTCCCGGCTTGAATGGAGATGGCCTTGACCTGGCACGCCCGGACACACTTGTAACAATCCCGGCACTTGGCTTCGTTCGTGGCAATTAAACTCATCCTACTTCACCCCGTATACTGACGGTATTACTTCAAGATCAAAAAGGCCGCTGACATCTTCGCAACGAACCCCCGTAAATATTTTATCGCCAATTTTGACAGTTGCGCCTTCATTACAGTGTTCCAGACAAAAATTACCCTTGAGGACCACAAGGTCATCCATTTTGTAATGGCTAATAAGACCTTCAAACTCCGCAATAACATTAATGGCCCCGCGCAAAAAACAGGAACTACCGACGCAAACCTGGATTGTAAGCATAAAATCCCCCCAAGAGAGTGCCTTGCCTGAAAACTTGCTCCCCGCCAAATTTCAATCCTTTGGAATATGGATAATTTAGCTTTAGTTCATTTAATTTTCTTGTTAGTTAACTGTTTTTGAGCTAGTTAAATCGCAAACCTTTATTGCCAGGCGAATCTTGTGAAATAAAGTATTAATAGGAATCTTATCTATATATTTTACACTTATTTCGTCACAAAATAAAGAATACCTTTCAATAGGGTATTAAAAGGCTATTCCGGCTTAAAATTACAAATATTGGCCCCGGGACATACAGTTAAGGGGCCGGCCCGGCAATAACCGGGCAGCCCCCATTTTAATATAACAAAAAGCGCTTATTCTTCTTCTGCTTCTTTGAGCCCCTTTACCTTACGATTAATTGGCCTTTTAAGGCTGCTGAAATTTTTGTAGAAAAACCAGATTACACCCGCGATCAGAACCAGAAGTATAACGTAGCTTACGGGACGGAAATACGGCTCAATCAAGGGCCAGTTCTCACCGAGCTTGAATCCCACAAGGGTCAGAGCCAGATTCCAGGGTATACAGCCCACAAAGGTGTAAATAAAAAACTTCGCAAAATTCATCCTGGCGAGGCCGGCGGGCAATGAAATAAAAGTCCGGATAACCGGCAGGTTGCGGGCAAAAAAAACCGTCCAGTCTCCGTAGCGGGAGAACCAGCGTTCCGCCTTATCCAGGTGTTCGGGATTAATCAAGACGTACCTGCCATATTTGAGTAAAATGGAACGCCCGCCGTTGGCTCCAATCCAGTAGGTAAGCACAGAACCGGCGACGTTTCCCAGCACGCCCGCCGCAGCCACGAACCAGAAGTTAAAAGTCCCCACGGCCACCAGGAAGCCGCCAAAAAGCATAATCACCTCGCTCGGCAAGGGGATACAGGCGCTTTCGATTGTCATTCCGATAAAGATGCCCCAATAACCGAGGGTTTCTATTAAGCTCACGGCTGCCCGGGCAAGCTGTTCAACCAGAGTATGCAACATAAGGAAACCTCTTTTTTTATTGTTCCGGGGATCCGGTTGCCTGCGGGAGATCCTCCCGCCCGGCCAGGGCTGTTTTCTGCCCTAAAAAGCTGGAAAGGGGCGCCATACTTGCAACCGCCTTTGACCCGGGCGGCAGGGCTTCCAGCGCCACGCGCTCCCAGGGCATCCCCCGCAGCGGCTCCAGGATGGCTATAGCACCCCGTTCATCCCGCTTCCGGATCAACCTGCCGCACCCTTGTTTTAATCTAAGGGCCATTTCAGGATACTCCACCCCGGTGACCGGGTCAAGACCCTGTTCCGCTACTTCAAGACGCCGCGCTTCAATCAACGGATCCGGAGGCGGAAAGGGCAGGCCCCAGATTACCAGGAGTGACAGGGCTTCCCCGGGTACGTCAATCCCCTCCCAAAACCCCGCGCCCACCAGCACCGAAGGAACCTCCTCCCGGAATCTTTCCACCAGGTAACCCCGTTCGGCCTTATCTTCCCAGAGCAGTTCAAAGGGAAACCGGTGGTTTTTTAAACCCTTTCTTATTTTTTGAACATCGGAAGGATAATTTGTCAGCACCAGCGCCCGGCCCCCGGAAAGCCGCAACAACGCAACCAGCCGTTTCAGAGCCAGGGAAAACCGGGCTTCTTTGTCCTGGGCCGGAAAACGCCGGGGGAGATAAAGCAGGACCTGCTTCTCATAGTCAAAGGCGCCGGCCACAGATGAGCTTGAAACTTTCTTAAGGCCCAGGGCGCGTTTAAAATAATTGAAGTCGCCGCCTGTGCTTAAGGTTGCCGAGGAAAAAACCACGGGAATATTTCCGGCAAACAGGCGCTTCTCCAGCAAACCGCTTAAGTCCCGGGGCACCACCCAGAAACTCCCGTCGGACCTGCTGACCCAGACAATTGCGTCGGCGCCCCTGTTCCGGCAAAAACGGTCCAGGGCGGCTGTCGCCCGCTCGATCCTGGCCTCGCAGGCCTGCAGTTGGGTTGTGGCCAGGGACTCCAGGTACAGTTCCTGTTCGTACTGCAGTTCGCGGAGCAAGGCTTCCAGGGCGCGCCCCAGGCTCTCCGCCGCTCCCAGCAGTTCATCGTCGATCTGGACGGCAAGCCTGTCAGTCCGCTCGTCCCGGCTGACCGAATGGTAAAGTTTTTTAAAAAATCCGGTCAGAGCCGATCCCGCAGCAAAGGTAACAGATATCAGGGAAGTCCTGGCTCCCTGGATTTGCTCCAGGGAGGAAAGCATTTCACCGATGTCCTCCCTGACAATCCGATGGCCCGCCCGCATGGCTGCGGGAAGCATCACCTTATGCCCTTCATCCAGTATAACCGCCGAATAAGCGGGCAGGAGGGGCAGTTTACCATCGGCAATCCGGTCGTCCCTGGTCCATAAATCGTCAAAGAAAATTCCATGGTCTCCCACGATCAGGTCCCTGGCCGGCCGGTAATGCTCCCTGGCCCTAACGAGTTTGCAAAACCCCCGGGAGGAACAAATCTCACAGGACATGGTTTCGTCCCAGGCCAGCATCTTCCAGATGCGGTCGGGTACATCCGGCATCTCGGAGCGTTCGCCCCGCAGCGATGCCCCGGCCCGGCGCGATGCAACTTGCAGCGCCGGTCCCGCTTTGCCTGAAAATGGTTCGGCCAGACGGTCCACCCTGACCTCGCAGATGTACTGGCGCGGGTCCTTGGCCAGGCGGACGTCAAGATCCAGGTTGAGGAGACGGGACAGGGTGCGGGCATCCCCCTTTGGCCCGGCAAGCTGTTCCTGGAGAGCCGTTGAAGCACAGGCGATAACAGCAGGCTTTCCGGTCAACCGGGCGTAGGGGATAGCAGCCAGTAAATAGGCAAAGGTCTTCCCGGTACCCAGACCGGCTTCGGCGAAATGAACTTTTCCTTTACACACGGCATCAGCAAGCTGAAAAGCTGTGAAGATTTGTTCCTCGCGGATCTCATAGCCGTGCCCGGGCAGAAGATCATAAAAGACATGTCCAATCCACCCGGCAAGTTTAGCCGGAAAATCGCTCCTGTTTTGAAACTCAAAGGGCATTTTGGTTCTGACCGGAACGCCCAAACTAACTCCTCCCTTGAGAGCCCGGGGCCCTGCCGATGTTATTAAGTAGTATTCTTTCAAATGTTCACTATTACGCTCGATTGAAATTGAAGCCGCGGCACTGCTTAAAAGGCTAATTTATTCTCCGGCATTAAGGCCAGAACCGCCGGTCCCGGGGAACCGGCGGTTCTTTACGCTAAACATCCGGACGGAGAAAGCAACGTCGTTTCCCCGGGCCCGGGTTCCTGACGTGAAACATCCGGGCCTATTTATTCGCCTTTTGAATCTTGGCCCAGGTATCTTTCAGGGAAACGATCCGGTTAAAAACCGGCCTTGTTTTGGTTGAATCAACAGTATCCACACAGAAGTAACCATTCCGCATAAACTGAAAACGGCTGCCGGGGGCCGCTTTAGCAAGATCCTGCTCGAGAAGGCAGGAGGTCAGCCTGGTCAAGGAATCCGGATTGAGGCAGGATTTGAAGTCCCTTTCTTCGTCGGGATTTTCCCTTAAAAAAAGGTGATCGTACAAACGCACTTCCGCCGGAAGGGCGTGATTTGCTGAAACCCAGTGCAGAGTTCCCTTGACCTTGCGGGAACTGGCCGCGCTGCCGCTGCGGGTTTCGGGATCGTAAGAACAGTGCACCTCCAGCACCTCGCCGGTCTTTTCGTCCTTGACCACCCGCAGGCAGCGGATGATGTAGGCGTTCTTTAAGCGGACTTCCCGCCCGGGCGAGAGCCGGAAAAATTTTTTAGGCGGATTTTCCAGGAAATCCTCCTGTTCTATGAACAGCTCCCTGGAAAAAGGCAGTTTGCGGGAACCCAGACCTGGATTTTCCGGGTTATACTCCGCCTCCAGCTCTTCCACCTGTCCTTGCGGGTAATTGTCGATAACCAGCTTCAGCGGCCTTAAGACAGCCATCACCCGGGGTACACGAAGGTTCAAATCGTCCCGGATGCAGTGCTCCAGCATGGCGATATCAACCGTGCTGTTGCTTTTGGCCACCCCGATCCTCTCGCAGAAATCGCGGATGGCTTCCGGGGTACAGCCCCGCCGGCGCAAGCCCGAGATGGTGGGCATGCGGGGGTCGTCCCAGCCGCTTACGACGCCCTCTTCCACCAGTTGCCGCAGCTTGCGCTTGCTCATCACCGTATAGGTAAGGTTCAAACGGGCAAATTCAATTTGTTGAGAGCGGTAAATATCCAGGTTATCGAGGAACCAGTCGTAAAGGGGGCGGTGATCTTCAAACTCCAGAGTACAAATGGAGTGGGTTATCCTTTCCAGCGAGTCAGAAACGGGGTGGGCGTAGTCGTACATCGGATAGATGAGCCACTGGTCACCCGTTCGGTGGTGGGACTCTCGCAGAATCCGGTAGATCACCGGGTCCCGCATATTCAAGTTGGGGGAGGCCATATCAATTCTGGCCCGGAGGACACACTTGCCGTCGGGAAACTCCCCGTCCCTCATGCGCCGGAAAAGATCCAGGTTTTCCTCTGCGGACCGGTTGCGGTACGGGCTATCCTTACCTGGTTCCGTCAAGGTGCCCCGGTAATCTCTCATTTCCTCGGCGCTCAGGTCGCAAACATAGGCCTTACCCTTCTTAATCAGCTCCAGGGCAAAATTATAAAGCCGGTCAAAATAGTCGGAGGCGTAAAACATCCTGTCGCCCCAGTCAAAACCCAGCCAGCGGACATCCTCCCGGATGGAATCGACGTATTCAATCTCTTCCCTGGTGGGGTTGGTGTCGTCAAACCTTAAATTGCAGAGACCCCCGTTCCTGGCGGCAATCCCGAAGTTCAGGCAAATCGATTTGGCGTGGCCGATATGAAGATAACCGTTTGGCTCGGGCGGGAACCGGGTGTGGACCCGCCCGTTATATTTATTGGTGGCGAAATCTTCGTTAACAATATTCTGGATAAAATTAGCCTCCGGCACGGGTTCCGCCGCTATTCCCCCGGCCCGCCCGGTTTCTTTTTTCCCAGCGCCGCCTGTCTCTATTTTTGGCGTTCCCATACACATTACATCTCTTCCCTTTCCTGTTGATTAACCGGCAATCCTTTTGGTTCATATTTTCCACAGAATAACCAAAAATCCTTTTCTTTATGCTTTATAACATATTTTTACCGGTTTTCTCAAGCAGTAAAACCACCCCGTCCTTATTTCATCAGTTCAAACAGCAGGGTCTCCTTATGCTCCAGCATCCGCACCTTGTTTTGGAGTCTCAAATGCTCCAGGTGAGAAATGGTCTCCCCGGTGGCAAACCATAAATGTTGCAACGGGAACTGGTCCCAGGCCAGGGGCAGATCCCAGCTTATCCTGCTGGCGACCTTGTAGGCGCTCATCGAATCATCCGCCATAACAGACAGAACCTCTTGCAGCCTGTTATCGTAGTGCTGCTTTAGTTCAGCGATCCTTTCCTGCGCGTTTTCTATTACCCCCAGATGTCCCGGCAGCACCAGGTCGATATCCAGCCGGTCCACCTTATCCAAACTCTTAAGGTAATGGCCCAGGGGATCCGGGAGTCCCTCATAAAACATGGTTATATTGGGCGTGATCTCATTCAGGATATGGTCGCCGGAAACCAGTATTTTTTTGTCTGGTTCATAAAGGCACATATGGCCCGGCGTGTGGCCGGGTGTTTCCACGGCAACAAAGGAATATTCGCCGGCCTCCAGGACATCCCCCTCCCTGATTAGACTAAAATCGTGCGGATGGTCGGGGCCGTATATTTGGACAGGGTGATGCTGAAGCTCCCCGCTGTACTGGCGCGCCGGAAAACCGTGGGCTACCGCGAAGGCCAGGTTATCCGGCCAGTATTCGGGGGTAAGGGCCCAGTTGATCTGTTTGGCGTCCACCTCGCCGCAGTAAATCGCATTTTTCTCCGTGGCAACGGCTGAAATGAGGCCGCAGTGGTCGACGTGCATGTGGGTGATGAAAACGTCGGTATTATCCAAAGAAACGCCCAGGGATTTCAGCCCGCTAAAAAGCGCTGTACGGCATTCTTCCCGGTTAAATCCGGTGTCAATAAGCAAATTGCGATCCCTGCCCTTGACCAGGTAGGCATTTGTGGCCTCCAGGGGATTGTTTGGGATTGGTATTTTAATAACGTAAATACCTGATAAAACTTCTTCAATAATTTTAATTCACTTCCTTACCCATGCTGTCATATTATGCGGATATTCTGTTTTTCATCTAAAACTTACCGTCCCGGGTTGTAAAAACAAGCGGGTCTGGTTTTTATTATTATACCTGCCGGCCCCGGGCACCCATGGTTTTTTTGTTTACGATTCAAGCTGGATCAGGTGGGCGGCAGCCTTCATTATCCATATTGATTGCCGGTTCCCGGTTTAAAACTAGATTTGAACCTCCGTTTGAGCCGCCACCAGGCTTTTAGCGCCGTACTTTTCCCTTAACCGGGGTTTTTCAATCTTGCCGGTGGGATTGCGGGGAACTTGATCAAATATTATTTTTCGGGGACGTTTGTACCGGGGCAGCGAAGCGCAGAATTTATTAATTTCTTCTTCGGTGCACTGGCTGCCGGGTTTAAGTTCGATGATGGCGGCCGCAATCTCACCCAGCCGGTTATCAGGCAGGCCAATGACAGCAACGTCCTTTATGGCCCCGTGGGCGCGCAGGAAGTCTTCGATTTGCACCGGGTAAATATTCTCCCCGCCACTGATAATCACGTCTTTTTTCCGGTCCACCAGATATATAAATCCGTCTTCATCCATCTGGGCCATATCACCGGTAAGCAACCAGCCGTCCTTGATTACCGCCGCCGTGGCCTCCGGATCGTTGTAGTAGCATTTCATCACACCAGGCCCCCGGACGGCCAATTCCCCCACCTGCCCCCGGGGCGCGGGGCGCCCGTTTTCGTCCACAATCCTGGTTTCCCAATTGTGACCCGGGATGCCGATGGCGCCAACTTTATGGATATTTTCCAGACCCAGGTGCACACAGCCGGGACCGATGGATTCGCTCAAACCATAGTTGGTATCATAGAGATGGTCGGGGAAATATTTTTTCCAGCGGTGAATCAAGCTGGGCGGGACCGGTTGGGCGCCAATATGCATGAGCCTCCACTGGGAGAGCTCATAATCTTCCAGCTTGACATCTCCCCTTTCAATGGCGTCCAGAATGTCCTGGGCCCAGGGAACAAGAAGCCAGACAATGGTAATCTTTTCTTCCGAGATTGCTTTTAAGATCCACTCCGGTTTAACTCCGCGCAGCAGGACGGCTTTGCTCCCCGTCAGCAGGCTGCCGAACCAGTGCATCTTGGCGCCGGTGTGATAAAGGGGCGGGATGCACAAAAAATTATCGTCACGCCTCTGCCCGTGGTGTTTATATTCCGTACGGCAGGCCGACATCAGGCTTGCGTGGGTGTGCAGGATGGCCTTGGGAAAGCCCGTGGTACCCGAAGAAAAATATACCGCCGCATCATCTTCATCATCCATTTCGATCTGCGGGTCCGTGGAGGAACAATTGGCGGTAAGGCGGTCATAGTTCTCCGCAAAGGAAGGACGGTTTTCTCCGGCGAAGAATATTGTCTTCACTTTGGGTATGATCTGATCATAAATTGTTTCCACCCGTCCGATAAATTCGGGGCCGAAAATCAAGGCAATGGTATCGGACAACTCCAGACAATATTTTATTTCCTCAGCCGAGTAACGGAAGTTTAACGGTACCGCCACAGCCCCGGTTTTTAAGACGCCAAAATAAATAGGCAGCCACTCCAGGCAATTCATTAAGAGAATGGCCACCTTATCTCCTTTTTTAATCCCCCTCTTCAACAGCAGGTTGGCCAGGCGGTTCGCCTTTTCGTTAAAGACATGCCAGGTCATATCCCGCCGGTACTCGCCTGCCGGGTTGTTTTCAATCAGTTCATATTCCCGCCAGGTGACATTATGCCTCTCCTGAAGATCGAGGTTAATCTCGGTCAGGCAGATTTCCTCGCCGTAGTGCCGGGCATTGTGAACCAGAATTTCCGTGATGGGCATTTTTTCTTTCCTCCTGTTCTACCACACAACAAATATCATTGCGACTTAAAAAATAAAAAACCGTACTTCAGGGTAAAAACTTTAAATTACTACTCTAGATTATAAATCCAGACAAGCAGTTAATCAATAACTTCCTTTATAACCCGGTGTCCGGGCAATACATAACAGCGCAATTCTATAATTATTTACAACAAAGGCCGCGGAGCTTTTCCCCGCAGCCTCAATGTCTGATGTCGCCGGCAACGCAGCCTGCCGGCCGGTTTACAATAACCGTACCACCTTTTATTTCAGAATAAATCCCTTCGACGGGGGGCCGGTAGTCGCGGAAGTGCCGGCTATCCGAGCCAGATACGTATTGCCCAGCTGTTCAATATGTCCGTGGACATTCTCAAAATAATTGAGATGCGCTTGTTCCTCATCGATAATCTGTTCAAACAGCTTCATGGATATGCTGTCGCCATTTTCCCGGCAAACCTGAAGAAACTGGTTGTATGTTTCCACGGCATCCTCTTCTTGAATCGCGTCGAAGGAAAATATTGTGATGGCATCCTGTCCTTTTTCTATGGGTCCCGCCAGTTCAGTCGTTGGTTCGCCTCCAAGCTCTTTGACCCTTTCCGCGAAGGATTCGGCATGTCTCATCTCGTCGATGGCGATCAGTTTCAGATTGGCCGCCAGTTCGCCATAATCCATATTGTCAAGATTATAATGCTGATTCATGTACTGATGAATCGCCTGAAGTTCGCTTGAACGGGCCTTGTTCAGCACTTCAATTACCCTGTTTTTTTTCGCTTCTCGATCATTCGACATTTTTCATCCTCCATTTTCATAGATATTTTGCTGCTAAGTATATGTACTACCTATTATAGCCCAAAATTGGATTGCCAGCCAACACAACAGGAATAATGGGGACGGCCTTAAGATCATCAAACATATTGAAAAACAGCCGGTTCCCCTTTTGCCTAATCCGCTTCCCGGCCGCCGCCCGTCAGCTTGTACCCGTTCCCCCATAACCTTTCGGTAAGTTCCGGGTTTGACGGGTCCTTTTCCGCTATTTCCCTCTCTTGGATGTGCATGGCCGCGGTTGCCGAAATTAAAATAAACAAAGACGGGGTCCTTGTGGAAGTCATACGGCTTACCGGGGGACATCCTGGAACACGACAGGTTTTCACAAAATTAGGAGGTTGTGGTATAATTATAGCACAATTATAGCACACCTTTTATAGTTACACCGTCGCACAATCCTAATCAATTCTTGGATTAAAACACAACGGCCACCCCCGACTTGGTCTACCGTCACATTAATAAATTCGGGTGCTGTAAGGGCCTCCATCTCTTTCATCCGGGCTTTCCGTTCGGCAGCCAGAACGTCCAGTCCCCTGCCGTCCCATTCCCCTTTAAGGATGGGAAAAATTTCGTTCCAGGTACAGTGGTATATAACAGCCTGCCCGGCCAGAGTTCCTTTCTCTGCCGGCAGGGATTGTTTTAAGGGCAGGGGACACAAGAGTAATCATTGCATTTCTTTCCCATTTTGGTTATAATGTGGATTGAAAAGGTGTGGTGATGATGATGAGCAATGTTTATCCCATACATGAAATTCAAAGTCGCTTGAAGCCGGTGTTTGACGCAGCGCCGGTTTACCGCGCCGTGCTGTTTGGCTCCTACGCAAAAGGCAAGGCCACCGAGGACAGCGACATTGATATCGTCATTGACAGCCGTGGCGAGCTTCTCAACATAGAATTTTACGGCGTGCTGGAGGATATAACGGAAACATTGGGTAAAAAAGTTGATCTCTTTGAAATCACAGAGATTAAACCCAATTCCCCCATTTACGGCGAAATCCAAAATCAGGGGGTGCTGCTCTATGACCGGCAAGGATAGGATTATCCTGCAAAAAATCTCCGAGTATGCCAAGGAAGCCAGCGATTACGTTCAGGGCATGACCTTCGACGCCTTTATGCAGGACAGAAAAACGATGTCCGCGACAGCGTTTTGCATTAGTCAGATTGGAGAGCTTGCCAAAGAGGTCAGCGAGGGCACACAGGCAACCCATCCTCAAATTCCATGGCGCAGCATAAAAGGTATGAGGAACAAGATTGTTCACGACTACGAAAATGTTGACCTTGCGGTTTTGTGGGGAACAATAACAAAAAGCCTGCCGACACTGATACAGAACATTGACAATCTGCTGGCTTAAGAATACATAACATAGTTACGCCTGAAAAGACTTACGGTATTTTATTATTTGATAAAGATAGTAACTGTTAGAAATGTTGAAACCCTTCCGGCATATCATACATGTTGTATCAAGCACCTGATATCCCTCCTTAGCTTAACTTGAAAAAAACACCTTGCCCTCGCCGCCGTCGACGGTAATTGGCTGACCGTCTTTGATTATTTTCATCACACCGGGAATGTTCACCACCGCCGGGATGCCGTATTCCCGGGCTACAATGGAGCCGTGGGACAAAAGCCCTCCTATTTCCACAACAATGGCGGAAGCCCTTAAGAACAATGGCGTCCAGCCGGGGTCGGTGGAGGGGGCCACCAGCATGTCTCCGGCCCGCAGTTTTTCCCCTTCGCCGGGATGGTAAATCAATTTTGCCGCGCCGGAAGCCCTCCCCGCGGCCACACCTATTCCTGACAGCGCATTGCCGGAACCAGGGGTGACGGGTTCCGCAAACTTGGGAGCTTCATCAATAATAAAGTCGGGTGCTGAAAGGGCCTCCATCTCTTTCATCCGGGCTTTCCGTTCGGCAACCAGAATGTCCAGTCCCCTGCCGTCCCATTCTCCTTTAAGGATGGAAAATATTTCGTTCCAGGTGCAGTGGTATAGATCAGCCTGCCCGGCCAGAATACCTCTCTCTGCCAGCCGCCGCCCCATTTCCTGAAACAGTATGCGCTCGGACTCGTATGTCTTGATCAGCATGGACTTGGCCATCTCCCTGAATTCCGCGCCCTTCACGGCCTTTTTTAATATTTTATTTATTGAGCCGCGCCTGGAAGAAGAGACCTTCCGGTTGATTTCCCGCCAGGCCTCGTCCGCTTTTTCCTTTTGTCTGGCCTTTATTTGGCCAAGATCGGCGGTTTCCATGGTACTCCTGACGACATTCAAGATGTAAGAGGGGTCTTCCCGCCAGCGGGGATTGATGAGATCCATTTCATATATCCCCCGGTGCCCGTATTCCGCCAGGAAATTGCGAAAGGATTGCTTGAACGGGGATTCCTCCGGCAACTCTTTTTCCCACTGAAGAGGTTGAAAAGGCTCGGCAGAGAAGAAACTGCGGGCGGCGGCGTCACCCCGGGCGATTTCGGCCAATTCCACCAGCCGGTAACCCTGCTGCGCGCTGGTGATCTCCCCGCTCCCGGCCATCAGGGCGTTGGCATACGCTTGCCCTTTGCCGGAAAAATATTTTTCAAGTGTTTTGACAAGTGCACCCATATCGGCAAAAACGCCGACAGTCATTAACACTGTGAACAATTCTGCGATTTTGCTTCTGGTCTCAGCGGATTTGTTCAGCAAATCTTTTTCCGTCAGGCCTTTGAGATTCTCTTTCAACAAGGTCGCCGTAAAAGCGTCAACATCAGCAAAAGATCTTTGCGCGTTTTTTAAAATTTTACGCCCGCTGAAAATTATCTTCGACAATCGCCACATTCTTTTAAATCCTTTGATGCCACGGTAAGGTTTTCCTTCGTTGATTTCTATTTCCGGCTGGTGCCCGCCCAAACCTTCGTTCATTTGCCGGGGCGTAATACCAAAATCATCATACATGATCCATTGCTGCATGGACACGTTGAAATACGCCCGCCCGTGATATAATCTGGCAGCGCGGAAACCCGATCTGTCCGGGTAGCCAAATTGTTTAATGAAAGATTTAAGATTTACTTTATATGTTTTTTCCAGGAGGCTCCAGTTGAGAGTGGACTGGACCATGGGCATGGTGTCTTTCAGGTTGGTATTTGACCATATCTCAGGCTGGTTTTTAATTTCTTCAAAAGTGTATCTGGGCAGCGCCGTGGCCGGCCTGGCTTGGACCAAAAAGAAATTTCTTCCGTCAAACACCCATTCTATATCTTGATGCTGTTCCCCACAGCCAAGGGCGTCAAAGACCCGCAGGATTATTAAATTCAATTTGCGGATATTTTCATCGGTTAAGACCTGTGTCAGCGATGATCCGGCAGAGGCAACAAATTCCGTCCCGCCGTTACCAGCAGCAATGGTTTTTCCTTCTTTACGGCCAATCTTTTTCTCCGTTATCTCCCACCGCTCCGTTACCTCCCACAGGTAGTTCAGATAGTATTCGTCCGGCTCAACGGTGCCGCTGACCACGCTTTCGCCCAGGCCGTAATTGGCGCTTATAAGCGTAACGCATTCCCGGCCGGTACGGGGGTCGCAGGTGAAACCGACTCCGGCGGCTTCGGCCTCTATCATCTCCATAATCACCACGGCCTGGCTCACTTCGTCATCTTTAACGTTCATTTTCCGCCGGTAAGCGACGGCCCTGGGTGTCCACAGGGAGGCGTAGCAGCTTTTAATGGCGGCAAGGACGTTGTCAAAGCCGCGGACATTTAAGAACGATTCGTGGATCCCGGCGAAAGACGCCTTGCCGGAGTCTTCGGCAGTGGCCGAAGAGCGGACGGCAACCGGCTTAGCCAGCATACCGGCGGTTCTCAGGCTTGATTCCAGTTCATCCCGGACATTTGATGGGATGTGCCCGGCCTTGATTTTTTCCCTGAGCAGGAAGATCTTTTGCTCAATCCTCTTGTCCCCGACGTTGCCGGTTGTTACATTGCGGGTGATTTCCCCTATGTCTTCAAGCAGGTTGTTTGCTTCAATAAAATCCCGGTACGCGCCGGCCGCAAGGACTCCCCCGGCAGGAACATTGAACCAATACCGTTCGAGCCTGCCCAGGTTCCACCCTTTCCCCCCGGCTGCTTCCACCCCGGCCTGAAAGGCCCCGGTCCAGTTAAAAAAGAACGCTCCGCTGCACTTTTCCATGGTCATCCTCCCCCGCTGATTAATTTTTTCTCTATCCAGCTGGTGCTCCATTGGCAGCATATCTATCTTCGTTTTTACTTCTCCCTGTTTTTTACACCGTTTAGGAAAAAGTCCATAATCATGTTAACGCCTTCTTCTATGGCAAATAATTCCGGATTAGACGCCCATAGAACCGACCAATTGCTGTACATCGTTTCCAGGTGGGCGGCAAGAATCATGCTGTTTATATCCCGCCTGATTTCCCCCGCTTCCATGCCTATTTTTATGATCGGTTCCAGCACGCCCCTGAAGCCGCTGCTCTCACTTAGATCCCCATCCCTGAAGACTTGAAACACTTTTTGTGCCCGAAAAGTATAATATCTTTCAAAAATATCCCTGTTAGATTTAACATGAAACCAATCCACTGCTTTATAAAGCACCGAAACCAGGCGCGAGCGGGTATCGGGCAGCTGCAGCGCCTGGCTGAGCGCTTCAGGCCCCTGCTCCTTGATTATTCTCTGTACGTATGCGCTGATAATAGCTTCTTTAGCGGGAAAATGATTATAGATGGTCCCCTTGTTGACGTCGGCCTCTTCGGCTATTTGCTCTACCGTGGTTTGTTCAAAACCCTGCCTGTTAAACAAATCCATGGCCACAGCGATAATTTTTTTCCTGGTTTCTTCTTTTTTGCGCTCGGTTCTGCTTACTCTGACCTGCTCCATTTTTTCACCTCTATAATTAGCCCTTAATTCAACCAAGTTTATTATGCAAATGAGTTGACGACTCAACTAAGTTGATTATAATAGAAAACCCCGTCTTTGGCAAGTGCACGGGGCAAAGTTTTTTGGCGTAAAAAAACCGCAGGCTGTTTAGCCGGCGGTGTCCTCGATGGAAAGTAAGCTCTCCCTGATTCATTAAAAAACAAATCACAAGGGTGACAAAGGGACGTCGGACGTTCTTGTTGTGTCGTCAGCGAACTCTAATACTCGTACTCTATTTCCGATATTACCCTTTGGAGCTTTTCTAACCTGTCTTCCGCCATATTCTGCAGATACCTTTCTAAATATTGCTGCCACTTCATTTCCGCTTCTGAGAAATCAACGGCACCTATCTCCCGGCGGCAGGGGTGCCGCTTGAGTAAAATAGCAATCTCAACATCATCAAGCATGTTGAAAACAGCCAATGCTTCCGCTTCGCTCAATTGGCCGTCCGTAACGATATCTTCCATATCGGAAAGCGTCATGATATGCTCTTTGATGATTTGGATTTTATCAGCAGAGTACCTGCAGGACAGCAGCTCATTGACAATATTCCGGTATGCCTTGTCGTCCATCTTCCTGCCCATATCGTACCTGACAGTTCGATCCACAACGTGCCTGTAACGGGGCGTGAATACTGTCTGCAGGGTATCGTTATTTGCCGCCAGGTAAACTCTTGCGGCAAACTCCGGCAAATTGGCATAGATGAATGCCTGCAAAGACGCGTTCGTAACGGCCAGTGTCTTAATAACCGCGTCCGCCGCCGGCTGCAAAATGACACAAGTTAATCCTTTGGTTTTGTTTTCGAAGGAAGTTTTAAGTCTTTGCAGATCTGAGGTGACAAGGTTTAAGGATACTATATCTTTGTTTAATAGCGCGCAACCCAGCGCATTCTGAAGTACCTGTCCGAAAATGTTAATAAGCAGATCCTTGTAGCCCTCATCGTATCCGCACATGACCTCGTGGATAACGGCAGCCTCGAACTTGGCGCAAAACAAATTTTCCAGGTACAGGTTTTGCAGATACTGAATGATATATTCCACCCCGGCCAGGCCGGTCACCGGATTCATTAATTGATAATCAATTGACGCCGGGATCTCATGGGCCTCAAAATCTGCATTATATTGTTTGAAAAATATTCTGACGCCTTCCCCGATGGTGGCATTATAGGTGTAATTCGGGCTTTGCATTTTGGTTTTGCAAACGAGCTGATATAAGTGTTTCGCAGTATGTAATTTTCTGTTTATGATCCTGCGGCCCCGCTGATAAAGTTCGGAAACAGGTTCGTTTTTTACAATATGGAGTACGGATGAAATATCAGGAAGAGATTTTAAATACAGGCCGATGGTGTAAAAATTTGAGGTCATAATACTTTGCGCCGCTTCAATCCTGACGGAACTGCTTTCACCCCTGCTATAGCGCTGCGTGCTGTCAGCCAGGAGCTTCATGCACTGCATTTGGATGTTTTCCATTTCCGTATCGCTCAGCTCTGCCTGGCCATATGCTTCTTGTATAAACGACAGGAAATAAAATTCATCGCTGAGCAGTTCCTCTCTGATCCTTGAATACTTTTTAATGTCACTCATCGACATCCTTCTCCGTATTTTCTTTATCGATTTCTTCATACCCGGGGTCATAGCCGTACCTTACGTTACTGGCCATCTTCTCCAGTTCACGCCATTTAAGCAGGTCCAGAGAACCCCGACACTTTCCGTTAAAACATTTTTTCATAAACTTGATCAAATCGTCGTCGCCCATTAGATCGAGCGTCTCGTTTTTATAATAATAAAATATTTCTATCAGATCATGCAGAGTTTCAGTATAATTATGCTGAGAAATGTAGTGGGAGCTGCAAAATTCTTTGATCATCTTATCGATTACGCCGCCGCCAAATTCTATCCTTCCCATTTCAATAAGAGAAAGAGAGCGGGTTTCAACAAGTTCGACCGCCTGTTGTTCAGTCAGTTTCAGCGCATATCGTTCGGTTATTTTATTGCATTCAATTATTTCTGAAACTGCTTGTTTTTGAATCAGAGACCTTGAAAATATCGTCAAATCAAATGACATGCTTAACCCCCGAAAATGTTGGCAAATTGCATATGCACCAATTTCCCTATTGACAAAACATCGTAAATATGCTAATATTAAGTGCTATCTTGATGCAATATATAGAATGATGCATAAATTTAATAATATCATATATTTAATGACAATTCAATATTTAAGATGAAGAGCAGCTAAAACATCCGCATAATCCGCCTGGAAAGGCGCCCGCTTCTACCCCCGGCTGTCGCCTGTCAGCCTGTACCCGGTTCCCCAAAGAGTTTCGATAAACTCCGGATTTGCCGGTTCTTTTTCTATCTTTTTTCTTATTTTTTGGATATGAACGGCCACGGTTGCCGTATCGCCATAGTAATCGTCCCCCCATATGGCTGCCAGAATGTGCTCTTTCGTAAAGACAATGTTGGGATTGGCGGCAAAGAACAGCAGCAGATCGTACTCCCTGGCTGTCAACTGGACCTCCCTGCCGTTGACAGTTACCCTGCGGGACGCCGTATTGATTTCCAGCCCTCTATGGGTGATCACTTCAACAGGCGGCATGCTGCCCTTAAGCCGTTCATATCTTTTGATATGGGACTTGACCCTGGCCACCAGTTCCCCCGGGCTGAAGGGCTTGGTCAGATAATCGTCGGCCCCGTACTCCAGCCCCCTGATTTTACTGATATCCTCGCCTTTGGCTGAAACGACCACCAGGGGGATGTCCAACCTGTTCCGTGCTTCTTTAATAATTTCATAGCCGCCCTTGTTGGGCAGCATCAGGTCCACAATGATCAGGTCATAACCACCCTCAAGGGCCCTTTTTAGACCCTGGGCTCCATCCTGGACAATATCGGCCTTAAATCCGTTTAGCTGGAGATAGTCCCTTTCAAGTTCGGCGATATTAAGGTCATCCTCAATGATCAGGATGCGCTTCACCGGCTTCCCTCCCTTCGGCAACAGGAAGTGTGATCCTGAAGCAAGTACCCCTGCCTTCTTCGCTGGCGGCTGTTATACTGCCTCCGTGGGCTTCCACCAGTTCCCTGGCGATGGCCAGCCCCAGCCCGGTGCTCATAAGGTCCTTGGTACGCTCATGATCGATACGGTAGAACCTCTCGAAAATATGGGTAAGTTTATCCGCGGGGATTCCCGGCCCGTTGTCACCAAGTTCAACACAAACAGAACCACCCTGTTTTCGCAGTTTCGTTTTTATGACCAGACCCTGCTCCGGCCCGTATTTAATAGCATTGCCGATGATGTTGCCGATGGCCTGGCGCAGCCTTTTCCTGTCCATGCGGACCGGCAGGTCCTGCTCCATTTTATCGGCATATTCAAGCCACACCTGTTTTTCCGCCAGTTCAAACCTGAATTCTTCCGTCAAGTCACCCATGAAAGCCCGCACCGGCACAACTTCAAACTGAAAATCCAGTTTCTGCATATCCAGCCTGGCAAAAAGAAACAGGTCGTCGATCAGCCTGTTGACGTAAATTATATTGCGGTGGATTACCTGCAAATAGTTTATTTTACTTTCCGGCGGGATGTTTTTATCCAACACCGCCTCTACATAACCCTGCAAAGAGGCGACGGGTGTCTTCAGGTCGTGGGAGACGTTTGCTATAAAGGTTTTCCTGTTTTCTTCGTATTCAGCCTTGAGCCTTTCGCTTTCTCCCAGTTTGCGCGCCATTTCATTAAAGGAGGCAACCAGCAGGCCGATCTCATTGTCCAGGTCGCATTTCACTTTCACGTCATAGTTGCCCCGGGCAACCTCCTCCACCCCGTTTTTCAACTTTTCCAGGGGTTTGAATACTCTTTTTTCCAACCGCAGCAAGAAAAATACCTGCACTATTTCCTTTGCCACCAGCAAAGCTGCGATAACCAGTACAAAAACTTTCATCCCGACTAATGTAAACAGCAAATAAATGATCAGCAGGTTGAACAACAAAGCGAAGGGGCGAAAATATCTCATGGACCTGTGCATGCGGTGAAACTCCCGGTGGTACATCCGGTGCTGGATCAGTTCTTCAAAAATGTGATCGTGCGCGGGATGCCTTTCGTGGTGATGTTTTAGTCTCTCGAACAATTGTTTTTGTTTTTCCCGCTTATCCATACACTCATCATCCTTGCCCTGAATCCCGGTCTCATATCATTATATACCCTGAAAAACCCCTCAGCGATACCACCTTAGCTAAAACCATCCCGTTTAAAAAAAAGACCGGTTTTATCCCGGTCAGGATTTTAAAATAAAAAACATTTGTCACTCCCTGGGCGCTCCGGCTTGTCTCAAGGGCTCTATGGCGCCATTGGGGCAGGCTTTGACACAGGCTCCGCAACCGGTGCAGTTTCCGGGTTTGACGATGCGCACGTGTTTATGAAAAACAAAACCGGTTTTACCTATAACGCCCTTGGGGCATGCGTCCACACACTTCCAGCAGGCCCGGCACAGCCTGGTGTTTACCTCTATATAAGCGGTAGCGTGCCGCCTGCCGGGACTGTGTCTATGACGGGGGTAAGGCTTTGCCACTTCTGCCGCCTCCTATCCGTGGCATTCCGAACGCCGCCGGCGTCCTCAACCTGCCAGGCACAGCTCCGCAAGCAAATCCAAATGGTGCGGCTGGTTTTGCGTATCATTTCGGCTTCCTTCAATGGTTAAAGTGATTTTTTCCACTTCCCTTTTCTTGTTGATGAAGATATTCAAACTGCCATCTGAAATCTCCATGGCGGAAAATTCTTTAAACAGGCGTCCTTTACCGTGCTCCTGGGACAGTTTATGATTATGATGAAGGAACTTTTCCTGGATGTCTTTTTTCAGTTCCCCGGGAATTTCTTTAAAATCCAGGGAAAGCACAACGCCTTTATCTTCCCGCTCCTCCGCCTTCAAGCTGTTTAAAACGCTTAAACACCATGCCAGTCTGTTAAGCTTTTCCTTAGGACCTCCCCGCCTGCCGCCATGGCAGACGTCCGCGTCACCATGGATTAGCCGGTAGCCGCACCCATGGTGAAAAAACATGTGATGAAAAGAGCCATGCTGCCTGGCGCCGTGAAAATCAGGCCTGTCGAATTCCGTACTGCTTTCATGTTTCACTTTCTTTCCCGCACAATCCATTTCCAGGGAAACCTTTGCCTTTACTCTGCCTTCAACCATATCCTTTTCAAATTCGTTGACCAGGCCGAATACCTTGACTCGATCCCTGCTGCCTTCCACCTTGAGATCCCCGCTGTAAGACTCTTTGTCTTTCATAGCCGTCACTACATCGTACAGAAGCTTGATTTTACCCATTTGAACAACCTCCTTAGTTTATGCTGAGGTCTATTGTAAAAGAGATATTTAAACCGGTCTTAAAGAATTTATAAAAAGTTTATAAACTTCAACTAAACGGTCATTGAGCATATAAGATACCGTGCCGTCGGAAAAAACGTGGGCCTTCGGGACAATTATGGCCTCCGCCTCAATTGATATAATGGTAAAATACAATTGGGGTGTCATAACGATGAGGGGCCAAGAGAGCGGAGCGAAAGCGGATTTACCACGTTGTTCAACGAAGAATGAGAGTAAAGAGGAAACTGACGACGATGGATATATTGCAAATTCAAATCAAAAGCGCCGGTTACGCAAACAACAAAAAAGCCATTGAGAACATTTGCTTTTCCTTGAAAAAGGGTGAACTGACAGGGTTAATCGGACCTAACGGAGCCGGGAAAAGCACAACCATTAAAGCTATTCTGAGCTTGTTGCCGGAGGTGGCGGGAAAGATCCAGCCAGGGGAACAAAATACCAGATATGCTTATATACCTGAACAACCCGTTTTCTATGACGAGCTGACCCTGTGGGAGCATCTGGAATTAGCGGCGGCGGCCTACGATATGGGAAGACGCCAATTCTTGGACGAGGGCGAGAAATTGCTCAAAACTTTCCGATTGCAAAAGGAAAGGCACCATTTGCCGGGCAGCTTTTCCAAAGGAATGCAGCAGAAGGTTATGCTGATTATAGGCTTTTTGATCAAGGCTGATATTTATATTGTGGACGAGCCTTTTATCGGGCTTGATCCAAGGGCGATCAGGGATTTTCTAGATCTGTTGGCTGCCGAAAGAAAGCGTGGCGCAGGGGTTCTGATGTCAACCCATGCTCTGGACACGGCGGAAAAAATCTGCGACTCCTTCGTGCTTCTGGCTGACGGGAAGCTGGTGGCGCAGGGAAATCTGGGTCAGATCCGTGAAATTTGCCGGCTGCCGGGGGCCTCCCTTTTTGACTGCTTTAATAAAATCCTGGAGATTTTAGAATGATTACGCCAGCACAGCTATTCTTCAGGCGAGTTCGAGCGGAATGGAGATTTCAATACGGCGTATGGAAAACCGCCATTGATTGGACGGTGGCGTTATATATCGTGATCCCCGCCGCTTTGATCGGCCTGAACTACTATGCCCTGTTGTGGAAAAACCAATACGGCTGGATGGAAGGACTTTCATTTAATTGGCTGTTAATAGCCGTGTACCTATTTGCCTGGTCAGGGTGGATCAGGACTTTCATGGAAGAAGGAGACCAGCTTTTTTTATTGCGGTGTAAGGGCTGGGTCAAAAGAATTGTCGCCCTTGGCCTCGGTTACAGTGTAGTTCTAAATATTTTTTCAAGTTTTTTGGTCTTTTTTGTGTTTGCCCCGTTATTATTCGTCCATTACAAACTTTCGACAGTGCAGGTTATGCTTTTTTTGGTATTTGTTATTTTATTCAAAACGGGTATAGGACTGGCAAAACAGCTTGGGGAACTGCGGTTTCAAGGCTGGAAAAAAGCCTTTATTTTCAAAATAGCCATGGTCTCCATGGGCTTTATTTTCTTAAAAAGTATTCCTTTTCTCCTGGGCCAACCCGGATTGCTTCTCACGACCTGTGCCTTGCTTTCAATTTTTTTCGGGTTTTTAACCAAAATGAGACTCGGCGTGAAGGAAAGCTTCTTCTATGATGTCGCACGGGAGCAAAGCGAGAGACTGAGATACGCTTTTCTTTTGCTGAGTCTGTCGGGCCTGCGCATAAAAAAACCGGGCGCCCAAAAAAGACGCCCCTGGCTGTTTCGCAGCTCAAACCAGTTGTTTAGAAAGCGCAATGCCGTTAACAGTTTGGTTGAGCTTTGTATTAAATCAGTTTTGCGTAATAACAAAAGCCTTTTGTCTTTTGCGCAGCTGTTGGCGGCCGGGATACTTCTCCTATTATCTTTTCCCTTCTGGTGGAAAGTGATCATTTGGCCCGCTTTAGCTTACTTGCTTGCTTCCCTGGCGGGGTCATATTGGAAAGAAGCTATTTCTTCCGGCTTTGTACAATTATTTCAATGGAACCCTGCGGACAAAAGTACGGCCGCCGCTAAATCCATTTTTCTGTTAACGCTTCCGGGGATCCTGGCGCTTGGCTTCGCCGCGGGCTGGCAAACATATTCCTGGCTTGGCGCCTGCGCGGCATTGCCTGCCGGAGTGCTCCTCGGCTATTTCACAACCCAAATACTGAGCCCCTGGTTAATAAATTCTACAGAACGGGTGGACCGCCATGCTTTATAAGCAAATTTTTACAATTTTGGGATTTCTGTGGCTGCTGTGGGTAATCACCACCAGATATAGCCCCGGGTGGACAACATCTGATTGGGCATATGTTGGTTTTATTAGTCTTAGTGTTCTATTATCGGGATATAGTTTGATAAAAGATAAGTGAGGCTAAAAAATTTCCTTAGTATCAATAAAGACGATTCCCGCCGCTTTTTTACTTGAGCTGATAATTGCGGTTCCATTTATCCTTTATGTTGCCAGCGAGAACCACCCTTATGTTTGCCCATTGTTTTAGAAATGATGCCGAAACATCCTGTAGCATCAACGGAATTGAGGAATTCACTTGTCCTCAACAGCGTCTACAAAGGCTATAAACCGGACATCTTTTGTGCCTATCCGGGCAGTGCCCGTGAACATGTACACAATGTCATAGTTTTCGTTACGCGCAATATTCGTATAGCGAGGCTTATAAACCAATTCCACCCCGGAAACTTTGGAATAGGCGGCTGCGAAACGGTCACCCGGAATAAACCCAAAGAATCCTTCCACGTGAATCAGGGAGTCGTTTTTCAGGAGTTTCTTCCATGCCTTCTCCGGCTGGATTAAGGGCTTCTTATCGTGTAAAAGGATCATCGGCTTGGCGCAATGAACCGACCATATTTCTCCCCGGGGTCCGACCTGTACGCTTACACATGATTCATAACCGCCGGGATCGGCATCCGCATTGAAGACAAATCTGTCCTCGTAGAGCAGTGGGTAGACCACATATTTAAAATCATCGCGGCTTCCCCTTCGTAGCGATACAAACTAATTGAATGAAAAATCGACCTGGGACCCCTCCGGGGCATTAAAGCCGACTGAAGCACTGCAAGAGCCTTCAAGGTTGTCTTTGGCCCGGCGCTGTCTGCAACAACAGCCAATCGTCCTCCCGCTGAGCCGTCGGGTGCTGGTTAAACTCTTCCGGCTTTTCCATGTAGGGAAGGTGTCCACAATCGGGAATGACCACTTTTGTTGAGTTTTCTATTTCTTTATCTGCTTATTACTCATTATTTCCGGAGCATTATTCAGAACAAAATTTCGAATCACTCTTGCATGGTCTAATGCCTGCCGCATATCCTTTTCCTCCAGCATCAACCCCATCGGATATCTCGGCTGAACACAATAAGCTGTTAAGTCGGAACATTGGTCTGCTATATCTTTAAAGATATCGGACAAACTTAAACAAAGTTTGTGCAATTCATTTAAATCATGTATTTTCGATGGATTCATGCCATATAAAACAAGATAGCCTTTAAGGTATTTCTCGGCAGATTGCTGGCAGTGACAGCAAATTATTTCCATGGGAACAGGATGCATATTAATAAGATACTCGGCACTGTTTAAATCCATCTCAGCAAGTCTTTGCCATTCTTGTGCCCGTGTTCGATTATCCATACAGCAGCATTCCCTCTTGTGCTATTTCTCGCTCAATAGCCGGAGTAGCTTTGCGTTTATTAAACGTAGCTTTTTTGCTGACGATCACATCCACAGGTAATGTTTTTTTATTCCGAATTGCTTTGTGGATTAATTTCATTGCATCAATTTCACGAATGTCTGCGTCATCAGGCATTACAACAAAAATATCCAGATCTGAATCAGCATGCGGGATCCCGTTTGCATAAGATCCGAACAGGAAAATTTGTTCCACAGGTACGGTATTTAGTATAATATCTTTAAGAATATTCAACTCATCTTGAACCCGTTTTTCCACATCCTTACCTCCATCAAGTTAATATTACTATTTATTATATTATAATTTATGGAAAATAAGATAACAATTGCTAATGAGGGACGTGGGGACTGTCCTGGCCACCTATTTTATCTACCTCTCAAAAAAACGGAAATCTGGTGTGTATATTTTTCAAAATCGCCAATTTCATTATGAGCAATCTCATATACCCTTTCTGGAGATACTTCCTGGTAACCGTGCACCACCCTGTTCCGAAAACCAATCATGGCACCGTAAACATACAGGTCCTTACGGGCAATTAATCCACCCTCTGCCAGTACTCTAAAGGCGTCCCTCGCTTCAGTAGGAGCATGCTCATATTCTTTGACCGATATATGATAAGCTATATCAACCATCGCTTCAACTGCAGTCTGCAGTGAGTATTTAAGTCCTTTGACAAGCCATGGGTCGGAAAGGATTTCCTCCTTACTCTTGTCACTCAGCAGAGCTTTCACAGCGGCAGCCTGTTCACGTATAAAGGCTATTTTACTTAAAATCCGGTCGTGATCAATGGTCATGCGCTATCACCCCGGCAATAATTTCTTGCAGGGCAGCTTTGTATCTGGGATAAGATTCTGCATACCGCCTGCTCACCTGTTCCATTACATCGGTAATACGGTCAAGGTTTCGAACGTATATCAGACGGCCTTCCTTGATAACCCGGAAGCTAAAGACAGGATTATCGCTGTCAAGCAATAAAATATCATAATGGTGTCCATTGAAAGAGTAAAAAGAGTCTCTGATTTCTGCTTCCAACAGAGCCTTTTCCCTTTGTCCAAATTTGATGTCCTCCAGCACCAGGCCAATGTCTATATCGCTGTCGGGCCTGCAGGCTCCTAAACTGGAACCAAATAAATAAGCCCCCGCTACTTGCGGGAATTTCTTCAAAATATTCTCCACGTCAACACGGACGGCCTCCAGGTCAACAGCAACCGTATTATATTCATTAAGCATTTTACTATCCCTCGTTCCATTAAGTCGGAGCATTGGTCTGCTATATCTCTTGTAATGTTTTTATTGTACCACAATTTATGGAAAACAAGATGAGAATTGTTACTGTTAATCATCGGCGGCAATTACCATCCATCACCCAAACAGGCTTTACTTCTCGATACTCCTTATCAGCTCATTTGCTATACCGGTGCTTTCAAGCCGCATAATGCTTTCCTCCGCATGGCCGTAGCTCAATAAGTTTATACTTCCATACCAGACGGTTCTTTGGTCGATAATGGCTAACTTTTGGTGTATCTTTGCTCTGAAAACAAGGTCAATCCCGGCGCCTTGCAACAAGCCCAGGGCACTCTGCAAGGCGCTGACATCCCTGTCCTTGAAATCTGTCTCCGGCCTGGTCACAACCGTTACTTTTACTTTATTTTCAAGGGCGGTTTCCAGGTTCCGCAGCATCTGCAAACTACGCCTTTTCGTGACAAACGGGCTTACAACCAGGATTTCCCCGGCGGCATTTGCCAGATCATTGGCAAACACCGGCGCAAAGGTCGTTTTGTCAAAAATGATATCAATTGGTCCCGACGCAACGCTTTCGCCTTTTGCTTTATAGCCGATGGAGGCATATCCGGAAAGCCGCTTATGGTACATCCTCTCCAACATTCCTACATGGATGTCAACATAGTCATAGATTTGCACTTCATCTTTGTTTGCAAACAACCTGTGCAGCCTGCCTGCATATTGCTGCAGAGTGCCTTTCCAGGAGATGGGCATGGCGAGGAACAAGGTATCCAGACGGGGCTCATCAAAACCCTCCCCAATAAATTTTCCTGTGGCTACCAAGGTTAATTGCTCGTCACCGGGTATATCGGCAATTCTTTGCAGCGTTTCTCTCGTTGATTTTGCCCCCATGCCTCCCGTGAGAGGTATGACCTCAGGAATCCTCTCGCCTAGTTTTTTGGCAAGCAGTTTCACATGGGCGGTTCTTTGCGTTAATACAACGCAGTTTCTGCCGTCTTCATAGCATCGTACGACATCATCTATAATTTGCTGATTGCGCATTTCATCAACGATGATCTGGGAATAAAGATCCTGGATAAATACATCTTCCTCCTCTTTATCCAGGGGAACCCTGAAAGATGTAAACCTGGGAATAATGTAGTGCTCAAAGGGCCTTTTCTCCGCTTGTTTTTTTGCGTCATCCCTGTATCTTATCGGGCCGCACTGCATGAATATGATCGGGTGGTGTCCGTCTTTTCTTGTCGGCGTTGCCGTTAAGCCATACACATATTTGGCATTGACACTTTTAAGTACCTCTTCAAAACTAAAAGCAGAAACATGGTGGCATTCATCTACAATGACCATACCATATTTTTTTACACAATCCTTTATTTCACCCATCCTGTTCAGGGATTGCATTACGGCAATGTCGACGATGCCGTTTAAATGATCCTTTCCTGCTCCCAGTTGCCCAATAACACTCCCGGCCTTTTTCCTTCCTCTCTTCTTCGCTGTTTCTATAACCGGTAGAGTCTCATGTATCGTGAGAAACTCACCAAGCTTTTTTCTCCACTGTGCAACCAAACTGATTTTATCGACGATAATTAACGTGTTTACCTTTCTTGCCGCAATCAACTTGATGGCAACAACGGTTTTGCCAAAGGCCGTTGTCCCGCAGAGGATTCCGTTATCATGCTCCAATAAGCTGCCGGCGGCCAGGGGCTGCTCATCCCTGAGCCTTCCGTTGAATTCAACGTTAATACGTTTACCCTGGTTTGTTTCGTCTATAAAATGGATATCTGCATTCCGGTCCCTAAATATTTCATTTAACTCAGCCTCGCATCCCCTGGGCAGGCACAAGTATGATTCAGTTTCATCGGAACAGGATATGATTCTCGGCAATTTTCTGACCGGCAGGCGCATCGCCTGGGCTCTATAAAATTCCGGATTTTTGAATGCCGCCAACCGTTTCAGATAATTCAGCGCCCGGTGAGAGAAACCCGCTTTGGGGATAAAAAGCATGTTGGCCTTTACAATTTCTATACTCTCCGGAAAATCGCTTTCCAGCAGTTTAACCTGTTTCCCTTCCCACGGCTTTTCTCCTTCTTCGTCTTTTCTTAATTCACCCAGTTCATTACCGCAGCATAGTTTTGAAATAAGTATTTCATTATCACTTTCGGCGAGTTTTTGCATCGTGGACAGATAGGCCCATTGATCTTTATACGGGTCACCGTTTTCATCGATAAACACACTGTTATGGTTGTTTCTGGCGGCTTTCTGCAGCGGCAGGGCAATCAGGTTGCCCAAACCGCCTTTCGGCAGCGTGTCCTGACTGGGGAAGAATCTGTCATAAGACTTAAAGCGTATCTCGTGTCTTTTGGTCATGGCATGCGTAAGCAACGCGCTCCCCAATTTTCTTGCCAAGGCGGCGGGGACAGCGCTTTCAAAAAAGAACCATGCATGGGCTCCTTTGCCGGAACGGGAACGTTCAACGGACAAAGGGAGGCGAAATTCCAAACATATGTCACGGAGTACCGATATATCTTTTTCCCATTCTTCACCGTCAAAATCTATAGCGAGAAAATAACAGGTCTCATCCGGACACAGGGGATAGATTCCCGCCACAAAACCTTTATGCCCGCGCAGATGGTCGGTGATAACCTGTTCATCCAAAGCAGCATAATTTTTGTTTTTGCAATGAAAGCAGGAGACCTTTTGCATCTTGTTGCATAGTCCCGGCTGCCATTGATTTAGACAGACCGGCGAATACCCCGCAGTCCCTTTTTTATGGTCCTCCCATCTTTTTGCATAAACATCCGTCCGTCCTTTGAAAAGTGACATAAACAACTTGACTTTTTCCGCAGGTAGCGCCGTATTGTCAATAGCTAAAGGCCAATCCTGTGGCGCTGCTCCCGATTCGAGAGTTTCCGGTCTGCATTCAGCCACAGAAAGTTCATCGGCATGGACCTTGGGTGCGTCAATACCAGGTTGGGCTTGCAAATTTGCTATTTCTTTTTTTAAGGCGCTGTTTTCCAACAGTAACGCCTGGTACTTCTCAAACAACTCTTCATAATTCATAGGGACCCTCTAACCCTGAAACGGGTGTGAAATAAAAAAGACATCGTCGTAGGCACCGTTATCCTCAGCGTTTATATTATATCTTTTAATTTATATCATAGAAAAAAATCCACTGTATATGTATAATATTAACAATAAAGAGCCGTATAAACAAAACTGCTGTAAAAGTAATATTACGGGGGTCAACACAATGAGTAAGAAGAAACGGGTATTGGTGCTTTTCGGGGGCCGCTCCGGGGAGCATGAGGTTTCATTAAATTCCGCCGCCAATGTGATATCCGCGTTAGACCGGGAGAAATATGAAGTGGTTCCTGTGGCCATCACCCGGGAAGGAAAGTGGTTAACCGGTGTAACGCCGGAGCAGCTGATGGCCGGAGTAGATCTGCAAGTTCTAACCGGAACTGATGCAGACGGCAGAGTTGAACCGGAAACTACGGCAGAGGATTCATCCGGTATGGGGTTGGCCATGCTGGCCGTAGGCAAAGCAGAGGCGGATATGGGCGCAGTGGATATAGTAATTCCGGTGCTTCACGGCACCTACGGGGAGGACGGCACCGTCCAGGGCTTGCTGGAACTGGCCAATGTGCCCTACGTGGGGGCGGGCGTCCTGGGGTCGGCCCTGGGGATGGACAAGGTAATGATGAAAACGGTGCTGGCCCAGCACGGCGTAGCCCAGGCCCGGTTCTGGTCCTGCCTGCGGCGGGACTGGGGAAGCAGCGCTTCGCTTGTAACAGAGACAGTGGAAAAGAGCCTGGGATACCCCTGTTTTGTCAAGCCGGCCAACCTCGGCTCCAGCGTCGGTATCAGCAAAGCCCATAACCGGGAGCAGCTGGCCGCGGCCATGGACCTGGCTGCCAGATACGACCGCAAGATTATCGTTGAGGAAAACATTAACGCCAGAGAAGTGGAAGTAAGTGTGCTGGGGAACGATGATCCGATAGCTTCTCTTCCCGGAGAGATCATTCCACTAAAGGAGTTCTATGACTACGAAGCCAAATATCAAGACGGGATGACCAGGCTGGAAATCCCTGCCGATTTGCCGCCGGATATGATCGCCCGGCTGCAAGAACTGGCGGTAAAAGTATTCAAGGCTCTTGACTGTTCGGGCCTGGCCAGGGTGGATTTTTTCATCCGCAAGCCGGACAACGAAATACTGGTCAACGAAATCAACACCATGCCCGGCTTTACCCAGTTCAGCATGTTCCCCAAGCTGTGGCAGGCAACCGGCATCGGTTACCGGGAACTGCTTGAACGGCTAATCTCCCTTGCCCTAGAAAGGCATCTGGATAAAAACCGTACTGATTTTGGCGCCGGCTAAAATCTGCAGTAAAAATAAAATTGGAATTCGACGTTACTTCGTTGTATTCATTTATCCGCATAGCTTTGCACATTCCGTCAAACATGCTGAGCAAGGTCACGCTTGGCACGCGCATAGTTTTCTCGGTCGGTGTCGTTAGTTCGTAGCCAATCGCGGAAGCGCAGCATTCGTTTTATCTCAGACGTGCCCTCGCTGAACATGTGCAAGTTGATGTCGGTATCGGGTCCCTTAAACAGACGATGCTCGAACCAGTTAGGCTCTCGTATCCGAAGCGTGTAACCGGCTGTCTCCAGGGCCCAGGGCCGGAATATAGGACAGGAACGAATCCGATTGGCTTCCCGGTCGAATATTTTCAACTCTTCAATCAGCGAATTCGTGCGAGCGGGTCCGCGTCGTCGAGGCATACAGGATCCCCGGCAATCAGCCCCGCCTTCTCATGCCAGAACTCACTAAACAGGATGTAGAGCGGCTTAAGCCGATCAGTATTGCCGCCCTCTGCTAATGTTTTGGCAAGGAAATCGATGGCGAAATACATGGTCTTGCTTTCATAACGCAAGTGAGGGTGCGGACCAGGGGCATCGATTATCCAGATAATTAAGTTCCCTACCCGTTGCAGACCATAATGGGGGATTATGCCCAGCGCTTGACAGAAAGGGATCAGTTGGTCGTTAAAATCCATCTTCGAACGGCAATTTACAATGACCAGATACTTGGAAAGGCTATCCGTGGAGAAAACATGCGCAAAATCGACACGCTCTACATCTCCATGTTGCTTTTCATAGGCAAGATCAATTCCCGTACATTCTTTGAATCTGACGAGTGCGCTGGGGAGAAAACGCGTGAGGTCAAGTTGGGGATTCGATGCTATGGCAACGCTGCCGGGGATTTTCGCAGCGGTGAATAAGCCGGATGTGCCTCCTGAAGAGATTGAATAGAAGATAATCCGCTCGTTAGGGATGCCGAGGCATCGCGCCACGCTCTTGACGAGCTTTGCCGTCGCGTCGCGGTAGTCTCGTTCATGCGTGCCGTAGAACCAACCCACAGGAATGTCCGACTCAAAGTACATCGGGTCTTCAATGCTTAGCAGATGTCCTCTCAAAAACGTATTCCATGACCACTTATGAAAGCGGGGGAGTGGCCCATGCGCAATTGTCTCATCATCGCGCATGGTATCCAGCACAACATATAGGTAATCGTATTCGCTTGCATGGTAAAAGCACTCGAAGCGCGCGCCATCAACCTCTGTATGGAACCTGCCGTCCGGCACTCTGTCGATGCGTGTGAAATCGATACGCACACTTTCGACTGTGAGGGCCGATGCATCGGCTGATCGGTATCTTTCGCATCGATGTTCTTCGAGCGTTTCGGCAAGGTTGGCCGCGGTGCCTTCGCTATCGTATTCGCAGACTATATTTTCAAGAAATGCGATTGCTGGGAGGCTGTCATTGTCATCCTCCCTCTTTTGATATTGAACAAAGTCTGCTTGATTTTCTTGCTCTTTTTTCATAACAACCAATCCTTTATTTTTTGAAGCAAACCAATCTTATGGTAATAGATAACAGTCTTTTTGCTTCAGCAACTTGGGGTAGTCTGTTTTGCCGTTGACTACACGATAAATGTATATGCCATCGTCGAACACTTTATAGATGCATACGTACATGGAAGTGATAACCAGTTTTCGGTATCCACTTTCTGCAAGTACGGGATCGGGATGCGTCTGCCCCATAAGCGGAAACTGTGTCAGGCGGCCAATATTTCGCTCGATTTCCTCCGTGATATTCCTCGCAGAATTTACGCCGACCTTTTCCAGATGGTATCTGGCTATATCAAGGATATCCTCTCTTGCCGGTGCGAGGTAGATCAGCTTACTTATCGGCGGCTGCATAAAGAGCCTCCAACTCCGCATGAATCTGTTCTGGCGTATAAGTGGGCATGCCGTTCAGACGTGCGACTTCCGCCTCGTATACCTTGTCTCTGTGACGAAACATTTTTTCTCTTTCCTCAAAAGCGTCTACACTCAGAACAACGAGATCCGCCTCTCCTTTATTAGTGATGATAATTGGCTCACCTGTCTCTTTTGCAAGCTCTGATATTTTCGTATACTCGTTCCTCAATGCTGTTGACGGTTTGATGTTCATTACGTTATCCCCTTCCTCTGATAGTATTATACCAGGAGTATGATAGCTATGCAATGCAATAGTTTCCCCATACGCCTTGACGTTTGCCACTATATACAGTACTATTGCTCCAGGGGTGTAGCCGATGGGTAAACTCGAAAAACTCCTTCAAAAAATTAAAAACAACCCCAGGCAGGTCAGATTTGACGAATTGGATAAGATTCTAACAAGAGCCGGTTTCGATAGAAGACAGCCGGGGAGCGGTTCAAGCCATTATTACTACACTAAAGGGCATTTAAAAATATCTGTCCCTTACCGCCAGCCATATATATTAACCTCTTACGTAGCGGCAGCAATAAAGCTTCTTGAAAGGATGGGTGAAGATGATTAAAAAAGACCTTGAATATTACCTCGGACTACCTTACAAAGTAGTCCTCTACCCCGCCGAAGAAGGCGGCTATGCCGTCGAAATCCCGGAACTCCCCGGATGCGTCAGCCAGGGGCAAACCCTGGAAGATGCATATGAAATGATCCAAGACGCGAAAAAAGGCTGGCTCGATATTGCCCTGCAAGATGGAGAAGCAATTCCAGAGCCGGCCGGGGCGGAAGAATACTCGGGCAAGTTTAATATCCGTATGCCCAAGTCTCTTCACCGCACTTTAGTCACAAAAGCCAAAGAGGAGAACGTCAGCCTCAACCAATATATCAACTACCAACTGGCCCGCAGTGTGGGGCATCCGGTTAAGCCGGTCAAGTAAGAAGGAGACCCCAGGGCCTCCTTTCAGGTTGCAAGAAGATTATCGGCGCCTGTTTGATGATTATGCCAAAACATTACCGAATGTTGTCATATCCGGGTTTGCCCTTCCCCGGCAGGTTATCGAGTTCACCGTTTTTTATGGCTTCCCGCATCTTCATTTCAGCGATCTGAGCAAGAGCATTAAACATCTCTAATTCACCCGGCTTATAATTTATTTTGTATTGTCGGACTATTACATAACCTTGCGGTTAATACGTCCTTCACATGCGGGGCAGTAGTTCATAGAAAAAGTTGCCATTACAATGTTGGCAATCGTTATTTGGACTGCCCTGGTCATGTTGATGCTTTTCTAAAAGGATGAATCAAGTTTATACTTAAGGTGATGAAGCAACTCATGGAAATAATACCAACTTGAGAAAAATCAAGAGTCCAGAAAGCAGGTTTTTTTAATGGAAAATAGATTTATCCTGGAAATTCGGCATCTCACTAAAAAATTCGGCAAGAAAACAGCGGTGGACGATCTGAATTTTTCTCTCATGAAAGGAGAAACCGTAGGGCTTCTCGGTCCCAATGGCGCTGGGAAAAGCACACTGATAAAATGCATTGTCGGCTTGCTCAGACCTACCGGCGGGGATATTTTAATCGCCGGGAACCCGCGGGGTTCCCGGCAGGCCCGAAAGATCTCAGCGTATGTCCCCGAAGTACCTCAACTGTACAATATGCTGACGGTATGGGAACACTTGCGTTTTATCACCGATGCTTATGAAATAGCGTGTTGGGAAGAAAAAGCGGAACAGTTGCTGCGGGTATTTGAAATCTGGGAACAACGCGATGAATTTATCAAAGCCCTTTCCAAGGGAATGCGCCAAAAACTCTCTATTTGCTGCGGGATCATCTCGGGCGCCCGGATTTTGTTTTTTGATGAGCCCATGGTCGGGCTTGACCCGAAAGCTATTAAGAATTTTAAAGATTTGATTCAAGAGCTGGGAAACGAGGGGAGAACCCTGTTTATGAGCACTCACCTGCTGGACCCCATTGAAAACATTTGCAGCCGCATCATTGTTTTGAAAAAGGGGAAGATCATAGCCGACGGAAGTTTTGAGGAACTCAGGTCACGTCTGGGAGAAGAGAAAGCCTCTCTGGAGGAAGTCTTCCTGGAGGTCACCGCTGATGCATGATTACGCAATTCTGCTCCGCTATGACCTGCTCAAACTCAAAAATTATATATTAGAAATTCGCCGCAACCCCAAGAAGCTCATAAGCTATTTTCTATTTATGGCCTGGATTATTCTGATCATGTTTCCAGCAATCAAGAATACCGGGCAACGCCAATTCAATGTGACAGCCGGCACGGCGCAAATTATTCTCGCCGTCTATGCGCTGTTCATTGCTTTTATTATGTTTTCATCCTTTTTCTCTTCTCTAAGAAAACTGTCATATTCTTTCCAAATGGGTGATGTCAATCTGCTCTTTCCATCCCCGCTGAAGCCCAACCGCATTCTTTTATGGAGCCTGATGAAGAAAATTCCTTTGGACATGGTTAAGACCTGTTTTCCAGCTCTCATTTTAACTCCGACCATGTTTAACATGGGCTTAAACATGGAGGGGATTCTTCTGGTATACCTGTCTATATTATCTTTGGGCTTACTGCTCACCCCGGTTTCTTTTTTGATATTTCTTGTTTCAGCCCGCTATCAAAAAGAACATTGGGTCCGGGGCATTTTGCTGTTCTCCGTCATCTGGCTGCTCTTTAGCTGGTTGAAATATGCGCAATGGGATATCTCCAGCCTTAATGTTCTGCTTGGTTATCAGGCACCGGAAATTCTTAACTTTCCCTTGTTCGGCTGGATTCTGCAACTTGCCCGGTCTGCTTTTATCAGCGCAGCGCCGGTTGACTATACGGCTTTTTTCCTCGTGGCGCTAACCGCCCTGGTCGCTAATCTTCTGGTCTTCATCCTGGCCAGGGATTACTATGAAGATGTAATCAATCTTGCCGAGAGGTTGGAAACAATTCATGCCGCCAAACGCGGCGGCAAAATGCGGGGAATGTTCTTCCCGACACCATCAAACAGTGACAAGACCAGTTTGTGGACACGTTTTCTGTACAGGAAACGGGTCAGGGTAGAGCGCCGCTTTCCGGGAAGTTGGGCGTTCATGTTTAATCAAGTGATCAAGTACCGTCGCACCGGTATCAACGAATATGTGGGATACCTGGCTCCGTTAGCCGTAATAACAGGTTTGGTTACCGGTTTCATTGCTCTGCACAATGGTCAAGCGGGAGGCCATGGTCTTCTCTACGCGCAAAACGGAATTATTGCATATTTTTTGTTGTTTATGTGCAGCTTTTCCGGCCCCTTGAGCGAAGAACTTGCTCTTCCGTACATATATACTCTGCCGGGGACATTTTTTCAGAAAGCATTGGCTGTGAATACCTTGCCCACCCTGCGTCTTGGTTTGAACGTGTTTTTGCTGAACCTGAGTTATGCCATGATCGTACACTTACACACAAAGGATGCCGGGATATTCATGCCGGCAGTGCTATTGTCTTTGCTGGTTACATCCCTTTATCTGGAACAGTCCAATATTATTGCTTTAGCGCATGTCCTGCTGCCTTCCTCTATCGACCGAAAGTTTTTTCACCCCTTAATATTGATGGTGGAACTCTTGCTTATCGGCATTCCGGCTCTAATCGCCGGCGGCCTGGCGGCTTGGTTAACACATAGTGAGTGGTTCACAGGAATAGCTGTGCTTGCCGCCAACACGTCTATGGGGATTGCGTTGTTGCTTTTTTCAAACAAAATATTCCCCTACCTGGAAATGCGTGAGTTTACCGAATAGCATTTTCAGTTCATGCAGTACCGCGTCTCGGTCCGCCTTGCTCATTTCTTGCAGTACATTGACTGGTCTTTTATTCAACACTTTTTTGATGACCTGACCCGTCTGGCTTGGCGTGGCATCAGTACCTACTGCAGAAAGAAGACAGATAGGCCCATTGATCTTTGTACGGGTCACCGTTTTCATCGATACACACACTGTTATGGTTGTTTCTGGCGGCTTTCTGCAGCGGCAGGGCAATCAGGTTGCCCAAACCGCCTTTCGGCAGCGTGTCCTGACTGGGGAAGAATCTGTCATAAGACTTAAAGCGTATCTCGTGTCTTTTGGTCATGGCATGCGTAAGCAACGCGCTCCCCAATTTTCTTGCCAAGGCGGCGGGGACAGCGCTTTCAAAAAAGAACCATGCATGGGCTCCTTTGCCGGAACGGGAACGTTCAACGGACAAAGGGAGGCGAAATTCCAAACATATGTCACGGAGTACCGATATATCTTTTTCCCATTCTTCACCGTCAAAATCTATAGCGAGAAAATAACAGGTCTCATCCGGACACAGGGGATAGATTCCCGCCACAAAACCTTTGTGCCCGCGCAGGTGGTCGGTGATAACCTGTTCATCTAAAGCAGCATAATTTTTGTTTTTGCAATGAAAGCAGATTCGCAAAAGTGCGTAATCACCTTGCCAGGGCTTTCCACCCATGGCTGACTTCTCGGCACGAGCCTGGCCAAAGAGCAAAATGTATTGACAACGTAAATACGGGGTATTATATTTAGAATAGGTGACGTAATTGAAAATTAAAAGTTTTGATTGGGATAAAAGGAACATAGAACATATAGCCCGTCACAATATCACTCCCGATGAAGCTGAAGAGGCATTTCTTGATGCCCTTTACCGTAAAGGCAGGGACGGGCGTTTGCTGGTATACGGAGTGACTGACCCTGGACGGTTTATCCTGGTGGTGGCTGTCCTTAATCCTGGCGGTATGGTCCGAGTAATCACAGCCAGGGATATGACGCAATCGGAAAAACGCTACTATTTGCGTGAAAGGGAGGGATTGGTAGTATGGTTAAGAAAGTGCCTGAGTTCAAAACCGAGGAGGAAGAAGCCCGTTTTTGGGATGAACATGACAGCACTGAATATCTTGATGACTTCGAACCGGTAGAAATTAAGGTCTCTCCTAAACTGGAAAAAGAAATTCTAGACAAGCGAGAGCTTAAAAAACCCGTTACTCTGCGCCTGGAGCCAAGTCAAATTGAAGCAGTCAAAAAAATCGCTTACAAACAGGGCCTTCCGTATCAAACCTTGATTCGGATGTGGGTGGTGAAAGAGATTCAAAAATATAGCATCTAATATTCTTTTAAGAGAAAACCAATAAGTTCCTTTTTAATTATTTCCGGTTGTTCTATATGAATAACATGGCCGACGTTCTTTAAGATTTTATACTTTAAATTATACTTATCATACGTTTTTATAACTGACGGATGATACGCTAATATGTCATAGTCACCTATAAGAAACAGCGCTTTGTCCCGGATAACGGAAATTGCTTAACGGTCAAAACGCATTACTTCTTTTTGTTTTTTTGTCCTGCTGTATTTCAACATATAAAACCAATGCTGCAAATACTCTTTATTTAACGTGGATATATCAAAATTTGGGCCAGTTATTTTTTTAAAGAATTTCATTGCATTTTCTTCATTGGGATTTAAAATTGTCGGCAAGCAAGCCATTAAACTTCTTGCTATTAGTAGACTGGTTTTTAAATTTTTTTATTGTATAAAAAATGACTTTGACGGATCCCTGGTGGAGACATGGACAAAAAACCTGCTTGACGATTATAAACTAAAAAGTTTTCCTTTTGAGATGATTTCGTCATATAGAAACTGACCCCGTTTACCATTTCTATACTCTTCCAGAGAATAAGGTCTTGGAGAAATATCTAAATCTACATCTTCACTGACTTCTTTAAGCATGACTGCTTCTTCCAGATAATCGTGACCAAAGTCAGGAGAAATAATTGCTATATCAATATCGCTATCTTTTCCTTCGTTTCCTTTGGCGTAAGATCCAAATAATATGGCTTTTTCCACGCGGATGTTTCTGCTTTTTAGAGCGTTTATATATTTGCTTACAATTATTTCAACTATTTCAACATGCTTTTTAGCCATTCCACCGCCCCCTTTGAGCGAGTCAAAATTTCTTCTGTATGATCTTGAGTGCATTTAGTTTCCAGAGCAGCTCGTTTATCAGGATACCTGGTTTCAATATAGTATAGTGAGAGACGACGGAACAAGTCCTTCATCTCCAGGGGTGTCAGGGGGACGGGGTTGTTGACACACTCTAACACTCTACTCAATACCGGATACCAACCGGAAGCAGTTGGCCGCGGCCATGGATCTGGCAGCCAGGTACGACCGCAAGATTATCGTTGAAGAATACATCAACGCCAGAGAAGTGGAGGTAAGCGTGCTGGGGAACGATGATCCGATAGCTTCTCTGCCTGGAGAGATCATTCCACTAAAGGAGTTCTATGACTACGAAGCCAAATATCAAGACGGGATGACCAGGCTGGAAATCCCTGCCCATTTGCCGCCCGCTATAATCGCCCGGCTGCAGGAACTGGCGGTAAAGGTGTTCAAGGCTCTTGACTGTTCGGGTCTGGCCAGGGTGGATTTTTTCATCCGCAAGCCGGACAATGAAATACTAGTCAACGAAATCAACACCATACCCGGCTTTACTCAGTTCAGCATGTTCCCCAAGCTGTGGCAGGCAAGCGGCATCGGTTACCGGGAACTGCTTGAACGGCTAATCTCCCTTGCCATAGAAAGGCACCTGGATAAAAACCGTACTGATTTTGGCGCCGGTTAATCTACAGTAAAAATAAAATTGGAATTTGTCTACCTAACAACTTCTCTATAACGCTAATGCTAAAACAAAAGCATACCGTTATCATCGAACTTAAAATCAGGTCCCCAAGCAACTTCCCAATAATAGCCGTCCAAGTCGGCAAAATACGCGTGATATCCGCCCCAAAAAACATCCTGCGGCTCTTTGACGATTTTAGCTCCGGCGTTTCTGGCCAATTCGATTATTTTTTCAACATCTTCTTTATGTTCAACATTATAGGCCAAAGTGATCCCGCCAAAGCCGTTCACTATTTTCGGCGGGTTTTCTTTACTAATATCCTCAGCTAGCAATTCCAAAGGATAGAGCTCAAACTTCGTACCAGGCGTATTGAAGAATATCACTTCGGGGCTATTGCCCTCCTCCTCTGTGTGAAACCCTAACCCATCCCTGTAAAACTGAATGGATTTTTCCATACTTCTTACACCTAAACAAATACAAGTAATCTTGTTCATTCATAATGCCTCCCTATGTAAATTCCTGTTTATCGTTATTCACTCTTACATGAATGAAACACCATAGATTCGAATATCTGCCCATCTATGCTGATTATTTCATCAATGGGGATCGCTGTGCCATCGGTCATAACGACAACCCGTTCATATTCGTCTATCTTTTTAGCCGTACTGATAGCAGTAACATAGGCGCCGCCATTCTTCTTCGCATCCGGCTGAAAGTAGGTAATTGCGATTTCGGGATGCTCTTTAATCCGATCTGCTATGATTTGCAGCCTATCGCTCAAAGCGTCCTTTATATATTCGTCCAATTCTACTCTCTCGTCAGCCAGTCTTGCGGTTTCTTTGATGGCGGCATCATAGCCGGTCAGTGCGGCGAAGGGGGAAAACTGAGCCGCCCGGTCAATAGCTGTCATGTGAGGGCGTGTCGTAGAGACATGGTGTGGTAGATGGATGATGTCGTCATATGCCCTCGTCATGCCTTATGCCCTCCAATCTGCTTGTTCCGGTCTACTGTGGTAGCACCTTCCTCCAGATTCATACCCTTTAGAATGGCGTTCTTGCCGTGTTTCTTTTTTATCTCCAGCATTGCTTTCTGCACCTTTTTTTCTCGTGCAAGCTCGGCTTCTTCATCCTCTTTTTTCGCCCGCGCAGCCACGTAATCCGTAAAGAGATCAAGCTGTTCAAAGTTGTCCGTCTTTTGAAAGGTTGCCTCACCAACAACATAATTCGCTGTGATGTTGACTCTTCTGATCAGGAGATTTTTGTCAACGATGCGCTCAAACAGCTCTGTGACGGCATCCAGAATTAGCTTTGTAGAGGAGGTCCGCCTGCAAAGATTTGCCGAACCATGCGCAGATTTCGGAACGGTACGTCCGTAGTGGTCAGTGGTGATTGCCCCGTGATATGATTTCTTTATCTTCGAGTTTGTCAGATTTTCAATATCATATCCGACCGTCAAAACAAGCTGGTCGGTCACAAGCCTTTTATCCACCAGATCAAGTACCAGCAGATCGGTCATTTCCCGCACGATCAGCTTCGCTTTGTCAAAGGTATAGGCACATTGCAGCACCTGCCCCGATCCAATACTGTTTGTGCTTGGCTTATACGCTTTAATATCGGCAATAGTGCATGGCTCCCAACCCCACGCATGGTCGATCAGCAACTCAGCGTTGATGCCGAACAGCTTGTACAGTAAATCCTCGTTGTAGTAATCGGTAGGTTTACCGAGAGAGCATCTTGCGATATCTCCCATCGTAAAGAGGCCTTTTTCCTCCAGCTTCTTGGCATATCCTTTTCCAACGCGCCAAAAGTCTGTTAGAGGCTGGTGTGACCACAGCAAGCGACGGTAGCTCATTTCGTCCAATTCAGCGATCTGCACGCCATTTTGATCCGCCGGAATGCGCTTTGCCTGAATATCCATAGCGATCTTGCAGAGGTACAGGTTTGTGCCAATTCCCGCTGTTGCTGTAACGCCGGTCGTTATAAGAACATCCAGAACCATTTTCGCGGCAAGCTCACGAGCTGAAAGATTGTAGGTGTTCAGATAATCGGTGGCATCAATGAATACCTCGTCGATGGAGTAGACATGAATATCTTCGGGCGCGATGTACTTCAAGTAGATATTGTAAATCCGCGTGCTGTACTCTATATAATACGCCATTCTCGGCGGAGCAACAATATAGTCCAGCGAGATACTCGGTGAGGATTTCAATTCCGTATCGCTGAAGGAAACGCCGGAAAAGGCTCGTCCTGGTGCTTTGCGCAGCCGTGCCGCATTTGCTTGCTTGACCTTCTGCACGACCTCAAACAGCCTCGCCCTGCCGGGAATGCCGTATGCTTTGAGGGAGGGAGAGACGGCGAGACAGATGGTTTTTTCGGTGCGGCTTGCGTCAGCGACAACAAGGTTGGTGGTCAGCGGATCAAGTCCTCGTTCCATACACTCGACCGAAGCGTAGAAGGATCTTAAATCGATTGCGATATAGGTTCTGTTCTCCATGTATTCTCCGGTCGCCTGGTTTCTGAAAGTTAAACAAATCCGATTTATTTAGAATAATCCAGATTTATTAATTTTCTCTCCCGCTGACTAACGGGAGGCAGTGTCACAGGATTCAACTGCTGAGCTATGGACTCTCGTCCATATTCCGGGTGGCTTTATGCCGCCGTCTAGTTTTTACTATCCGTTCCGCCCGGAAGGGGGTGTTACCCACCGCCTGATTGCTGCTTGCGGCAACAGTCTTTCACAATGTGTACTGTGCCGCTGTATAAAATCTATGGCCAGGTTTACCCTGCTAACAGTTGTTTTCTGTAGTGCTGCCAGGAAACCAGGCTTTTCACCTCTCTTTTTGTGAATTTTTTAACTGCGGCAATAACCGCTTTCTTGATTACACTCCACTGCTTCCAGTTGGGCAGTAACAAAAAGGTATCTTTTTCCTCGATGTATTCTTGTGTTAATTCTTTAGTATCTTTTCTTTGCTATATCCCAAACCGCGCCGTGCTATGGTGTACCCAGCCGCTTCGTGGTTCGAGATACCGTACTGTTGTTGATATTTCAGTATGCGATAATTGACGTAAATGGCGGCGGTACCTTAGCTAACGGCACTCCTTCCCGTACAGCCCGGCGTTCTGCCGCCTGCAGGAATTTCGACCAGACAAAACCGTGGCTTACCCGGTTAATCTCCCTTCTCTTTCCCAGCGACGCAATGTATGGGGCCATACGTTTAATAATTTTGCTGCTTGGTGAGATGTTAGCAGTTTAGTTTTTCCATTGACATCACCTCTTACCATTATTGTAATCAGAACATATGTTCGATGTCAATGGTTAATAGTTTTTTGTTTACTTTTGTTAAACTAATTTGTAGCTGCTTCAATTAACGGTCTGCTTTTCCATAGTTGCCCTGATTGCCCCTGAAGAATGAATTCTCACAACCCTATCGGGATCATTTTGAGCCATTAAACCTAACTTAACAATATATGGCTTAACATATTCAGGTTTTCTCTTTCCGATCACTCTAAATATTTCAGGAGCTTCCATTCTCACTCGTATTGAACAGTCATTTAATAAATTGGCAAAAATACTCATATGGTTTTTAAAAATATCGGGATTATTTGTGGCAATATTTTCTGATGCCCAAATGAAATTCATTCGTACCGCGGGAACGCTATCGTTAGCCATACAAAGCATCTTATTAATATAAGGCAAAATTAGAAAGATATTACCCCTGCCAATCCTGCCTAAAGCTCCGACTGCCCGCTCTCGGAGCTTTTCATTTCCATCATATAGCATAACAGCTATTTTAGGGACAAATGGTTCAATTTGATTTGTATGTTTGTATCCCATTTCCCCCATTAGCCATAGCGTTTTTTGCTTTAATTTTATCAGATGAATGGTCAAGTAATTTTCCAACATCAGGTATTAACGCTTCCCAATTTGATTTAGATTTTGTTATTTCTGATAAAGACGTATAAATTCTTTTTTCATCAGTATCATCAATCTTCATAAACATAACTTACTCCTATTCATTTTGTGGATATTATTGTTTCAATAAAAAGTGCATGAATTATAGGATAACTATGCGCATTACATAAAGCTGACAAATTCCCGTTCATCTACGCGTTCTATAAATATTGGAATAGCGCATGATGCCCATATCCTATCAGTGTTAGGTTCATATCAGATCCACCGTAACATCTTCGCATGTTTTTTCACGAAACACCGTACGCCACTCCACATCGTCCACCGTTTCAAAGTGCAGTGCAGAACAGGCTGCATGGAGCTTTCCTTGTTCGTTGCCGCCGAAAATGACGGCCGTCGGGCCATCCGTACCGCAAATGATGCCGATGGCACAAACATCGTTGATTGCCTGTGGCGCATGAGGAACAGTGCGCTTTTGCCGGGGCTGGTCGGAACAAACGCAATCAGTAACGGCGAATGCACCGCCTGGCAGATCCGGCGAAAGCGTATAGCTCATCACAGTGTAGTGCGTCGGGAACTCCTGATCTTGGCTGACGAAATGCTCGCAGGTCAATTCCTGCCGTTCATATTCCTGCACGGTCAGCGTATGCCGCCTGCCGGTAGCCGGGTGCACAAACGTCGCCTGTTCACCGGGCGCCGACACATGAAAATGCGGACCCGGCACAGCGGCAGGCTCCTGTATCAATGTGATGCCGAGCGTCCTGATCTGCGGCCTGCGTTTTGTTGCCCAAGGGAAAGCGGCGCGCCAGATTGCCCAGCCGTATGCGGGATCGAGACCGTAATGCTGTATCACGCTCTTTGCCTCAAGGCCGTTCCTTTCCGGAAAACAGGGATTCCATGATGTTCCGCAGCCATGAGAACTTGAAAGGACAGTTCCGTTCAACACAGCTTCCGGATTTATATGGATGTCCAGCGGATTTTCCGCGTCGGCCCGCATCCGCTGTTCATCTGTAAAATCGGTTCCGTCGTTCTCAATAGACAGATTCCATTTGTCCATAAAGGAACGGATGCGCTCTGCCGGAACCTGTACGCAAAAGTCCGCGACCAAGCCTTTGCCGCAGGTGTAAACCGCCGGGATATGCCAGACTTCATCGTTCCAGACAAACTGTTTGCCGAGATAGATTTCCCTGCCAGCTCTTTCACGGCCTTGATGGCCCCAAAAGCTGCCGTCAAAGTAAACCTTCCATTCAGGCATTCCCGGCTCGGCAGGAACCCACTCATAGTAATCTTCCGTATATTTGATGCCGCTGTAATCGAACCCGGCCTGCAGCTCCTTGAGATAAGCAAAGGGCCTCTCCATAGGCGTAAGCGACAGCTTATCCCGGATCGCATCTAAAACGGCCTGCTGTTTGGCGGTGGGAGGATTGTCCCGCAGGAAAGCATCAAACTGCGCCTGCTCCCAACAGTACGCCTGCTCCAGTGCCGCAGCGTCGCCGCACGCTAGCAGGAGCCGTAGGAAGTCGGCAAAATCCCCTGCCACCGGATGCACATAATTTCCCGGTGTGTTCATCGGGCTGACGGCAAACACCATCTCGCCAAAACCACGCACAAAACAATAGTGGATACCGTCCGCCCCGGCCCGGCCGATTACTTTCGCCCCCCTGGGCATGCAAAAGTAGTTGCCTTCGTTCTCGCTACGCTCCAAACCAATGCGGGAAGCGTCAATATTCAGTTTCAGGTATTTTTCATAAGCAGTTGCCATTATGACCTCGCATTCTATATATTCCATGATTCTTCGGAAGTTGTCTCAATATGGGATTATGTAAATGACCGACAGTTCAAAACTGCTCGTCAAATTAGAATTTGAAACCTCTACTTTTGCAAGCTCTTGCCACCTATTATAAACTGCCGCCAGAGGCTTGGAAATCCCCAGATTACAAGGAATTTATGCAAGTCAGCGCATTATCTGCTGTTATCGGTGCTTATAGCTTATCTACTGTTTTGCCGATGCTCATGAGGGAAAAATCAAGGGCAAATCAGGGATGAAAACCAATACAATTAAGGCACGGCACGGACTGTTGTGATGTGTGTTCACTTCGGAAGCATGGTCCGTTGACAGTCAGAAAAGCTAAAATTCCATTGAAAAACCTATATAAGCAAATGAGTAGACGTTCAGAAAAGAGCGTCTACTTTTTTTGCCCAAATTCAGGAGGTGAAACCCATAATGACCAATGTAATTGCCATCGCCAATCAAAAAGGCGGCGTCGGCAAGACAACCACCTGCGCCAACCTCGGCATCGGGCTGGCGCAGGAAGGAAAAAAGGTGATCATCATGGTTGACAGTAATATCCAAAGTGAAAATATCCTGCCCAGCGAACGGGCGAAGGCATACAAAATGAAACTGGAAGCCATCAAACGGCAAGGCGCACGGCCAGATTTAACTTCTATGCAAGTTGCACAGAAGTTATCCGTTGAAAAAGTGGGTGAAGATGCGGGTATAAGTAAAGACAAAGTGCGCCGATATATCCGCCTTACGGAGTTGTTGCCGGAGCTTCAGCAGATGTATCATGCCTGGGTAGTATAAATTTTGATGAAACTCAGATTAGTAGGGCACAACAGGAATCAGTGTACCTCCCTATATTTTTGCAATATATGGAGAAGCTTAAGAGAGGTTTGTGACATGCTGTTCTTGAAAGAATACGGTATCCTTTTTTATCATCTAAGGTACGACTTTACAACTTATTTACAACTTAGAAGGAGTTCGTAAATAAGTTTATGTTATACTAAAAAATAAATATGTCCGTAATTGGTTGAGATATCCAACAAGTTCATGAGGTACATATGGAAAAAATATTGATTGTTGAAGATGATGCGGCGATTTCCGATCTCATTAAATTGAATCTGAATCTTGTGGGCTATAAGAGTGTGCAGGCCTTTGACGGAAATGCTGCACTCAGCACGCTCAACACTTTTTCTCCGGACTTAATCCTTCTGGATATTGCACTCCCGGATATAGAGGGCTTCGACCTGCTTTCCCAATTCAAACAGAAGGGATTGCCGGTTATCTTCCTAACTGCGAAAAGTGGGCTGTCTGACAAGGTGAAGGGGCTTAAAATGGGAGCCGATGATTACATTGTAAAGCCGTTTGAGGCCATGGAGCTTTTAGCGCGGATTGAAGCCGTTCTGCGCCGGTACGGAAATAGCTCTGACATTATTCAGTTTGAAGATCTTGAGATAAACACTGAGGAGCGTTCCGTAAAAAAAGAAGGAGTAGCGGTTGACCTGACGATGAAAGAATATGAACTCTTACTCCTGCTCCTTAAAAACCGAAATAAAGCGCTCTCCAGAGACAAGATCCTGGAACTTGTCTGGGGATATGACTATGTCGGTGAAACGCGTACCGTTGATATCCATATTCAAAAGATCCGCAAAAAACTCGGCTGGGAGGAGCAGATAAAAACGGTGTATAAATATGGCTACAGGTTGGAGGATAATGCGTGAAGCTTTGGCATAAAGTTTTTCTTTGTACCTTTGTCCTGTTTGAGCTATTGTTTAATGTTTCCTCGTTTTACCTTATCGAGCATAATTTCAACCAGAACCAGCAGAGGGAGATTGAGCTGGGTTGTGCAGAGCAATTGATTGTTGTCTCACAGATATGGGCGGATTGGGCGTATATCAATTTCTCGAATCGGCAGCTTAATATATCCAGCAATGCCCAGGATTTTTTGAAAAACAACTCTGAAAAATATACACGCTATTTTGACGACAATCAGGTGTTCATCGAGATATTGGATAGTCAAAGCAATACCGTGTTTAGCAATTTCAACGGAAATATTACGGGAGCCAGATCTGAGCTGAACGGCCTGACTACCGGCGGGAGACAATATATCATTCGTGATGTCGGAGAAAAAACCTATTTATTTGTCACCGGCATTTTGACACTCGACAATATGGATTTCAAAGTCAGTTATATCCGTGATATTTCCGGGGTCTATAGTGACAAATCCGCTCAAATCAGTCTTTTCCTTAAAATGAATATCGCGATAACGATTATTCTCGCAGCAGGACTTTATGCGCTCATATGGTTTTTGACACGTTCAGTCAGATCGCTCAACAAATCGGCGCAAATAATTGCAGGCGGTGACTATACGCAGCGGGTCAATGTCCTTTCCAACGACGAAATCGGAGTGCTTGCTCGTAGCTTTAATCAGATGGCAGAGGCTGTCGAAAGTAAAGTGGATGAGTTGGAAATCACCGCAAAAAAACGGCAGAACTTTATCGATTGTCTGACGCACGAATTAAAAACGCCGCTTACCTCCATCATCGGCTATGCTGAATTTCTACGAACGGCTAAGTATAATGAGGAGGTCTTCTTTAAAGCATTAACTTACATTTATACGGAAGGTAAACGGCTTGAAAGTCTCTCCTTCAAGCTGATGGATTTAATCCTTGTCGGTAAAGAAAAGCCGGAATTTAAACTCGAAGATGTTTTGGCGCTCTGCTCCGATATTGAGGAAGCGATGAAGCCTCAACTGGAGAAGTTCGATATCGACCTGTGTGTTGATATCGAACCGCATAATATCTTTATTGAGCGGGATTTATTCACACTACTCTGCACAAATCTGCTTGACAATGCTATAAAGGCATCAAAATCAGGTGGGCGAATTTATCTGAGGGGGTATGTATTGAAAGAAACTAATTATGCGGTTGAGGTCGAGGATGAAGGGATTGGCATTCCGGAGCAGGATATCCCGAAAATATTCGAGCCGTTTTTTGTGGTGGACAAGGTACGCACTAAATCCAATCACGGGGCCGGTCTTGGGCTTGCAATCTGTGCCGAGATTATCAAACTCCACGAAGGCCAGATTGAAATAATAAGTCATATGAACGAGGGAACAAAGGTCAGGATAATCTTTCCTAAATTATACAACTAATTTACAACTCTTCGATACTTATGAAACATCGTTTTTTTATATTAGAATTGCAAGTTCACTTGCACACTATAAAAAACGGGAGGTAAATTAATTATGGAGCATAAATCAATAGGAAAAGGTAAAAAAATCGCTGGGCTCCTTTTGGCGTCAGTTTTGGTCATCGGCAGTATGGGGACAGCCACTGCACTCGCAGCAAAAAGCTTCGACTCTGTGCCGAAAGATACGGTAATGTCCGTACCCAACTCTGTAACTCCATCATCGACAATTGAAATCACTCAGGGGACGATCCAATATAGCAAAGACACTTACTCCAGAACAGACGGCAGCCAGAACTTAATTTTCGAGTGCTGGTATAATCCCGAGACGAAGGAATCAAGGCAAGATGTAAAGGAATATGCCTCAGGTAATCAGTTGATAAAATATCAGAGCACTTACCTTGCCAACAGTGAGAATGATCTTATTACGATTCAGAGGGATAAAGACGGTAACCCTGTAAGCGGAACAATTCTAAAGATTACGGATCAACCCAAGTTCTCTGAACAAAAAAAAGTAATGAATTATGATTTTAATACTGTAAAGTCATTCTATACAGGAAGCGACTGGACCGTAATCGGTACAGAAAAAACGCAGGATGGAAAAACACTAAATAAAATGATGGCGGATAGCTATCAGTCTTATATAAATGACACCACGCAGTCTAATATGCAGCGGATTGACTTTATCGATCAGGATACCGGTCTACCTGTCAAGGAAGAGGTCTACGAAGATTCAACCGGGCAGTTTAGGCTCTTCAGTGAAGACACACTCGAATACCAATACGTCAATGATGATGGAACGATATTTAATACCGACGGAATTACGCTTACTCCGATTCAGGCCTCGCAATACACCCTGGGTTAATCGTAAAATTCTTACAGCGTTTCTTTGCTGCATCATGAATCCCGCATCAAAAACTCTAGCTAGAGGTCTTTGATATGGTTTCAAAAACAAAAAAGAAAAAATTAAGAATTCGAAAATTTTTGTCATTCATGTTGATAGTCATCCTTGTTGCTTTTGCTTATAAAGCTTTTATGACTCTTGGTGACTACGGCAAAATCAAGTCGCTTCCCCCTTTGACGTTAGCCACAGACACCACTATTCCTCTACCTCCTGATGGCCTCCATAGCCCTAACGCAATTTTGATTCGATTAAACGATCATGCCATTTTGATGCAGGAGAAAGATGAGGAAAGAATCTACCCCGCGTCGTTAACCAAGATAATGACGGCAATCGTTGCAATTGAAAATCTGCCTGATTTGCAAGAAAAAATAGCGCTTTCCAATTCAATGTTTCAAGGGCTTTATGATGCAGATGCATCATTAGCCGGTTTCCAACCCAATGAACAAGTTAAGGCAATTGATCTCCTATACGGGGTGTTGCTGCCGAGCGGTGCAGAGTGCTGCATTGGGCTTGCTGACCAAATCGCGGGGTCAGAGCAAAACTTTGTGAAGATGATGAATCAGAAGGCATCAAAGCTGGGTATGGGCAATACTCATTTTGAAAATGCAGCCGGCCTTCATGACGAAAACCACTATACAACGGTCAAGGATTTGGCAATTCTTCTTCGTTATGCCTTGCAAAATGATACGTTCCGTGAAATCTTCACTTCCTCTCGCCATTCTACGCAGACTACGAATAAACATCCCGACGGCATTACCTTCACAAGCACCCTATCTCAAAACCTGGAGGCTCAGATGCTTCCAAATGGAGAGATTCTCGGCGGAAAAACGGGTTACACCGATGAGGCCGGGCTTTGCCTTGCCAGTTTCGCCCAAATTGACGGAAAGGAATATATTCTTGTAACTGCCGGAGCAAAGGGAGACCATGAAACCGAACAGCACAACATTGAGGACGCATGTGCGGTATATAAAGAATTGAATTAAACTGTTTCGCGGTCTTTGAAATTGATTTTTTGCTTTCTTTGGAAGGACTCTCCTAAACTGGAAAAAGAAATTATAGACAAGCGAGAGCTTAAAAAATCATCTGCGCCTGGAGCCAAGTCAAATTGAAGCAGTCAAAAAATCGCTTACAAGCAGGGCCTTCCGTATCAAACCTTGATTCGGATGTGGGTGGTAAAAGAGATTCAAAAATATAGCATCTAATATTCTTTTAAGGATCTCATCTTAATTAAGCCTGATTTATTTATTCAGGCTTTCTTCTATTAATCTCACCGCGTTTTATCATCATGTAGCGCCACCTGACTGGGCAGGCAGGGTAAATTTCGTGTCGCTTTCCCACATGGCCTTATATCCTTGCGCCATTTCCTTTTCTAAACTTTTCCCCCCGGCTTCATGAAGAAGCCGGGCAAGCACTCCGCTTCTCGCTGTATCTCAAGCAGCAGCCAAGCCGTCCGGGATGCTGATAAGATCGTCCGGATGCTCATTGTAATTTTTTGAGTCACTGGCATCTCCACACCAAATATTCCTGCTCGCTTGCTTTCCGTCATTTGAAGCGTATGTTTCGTCAAACAGAATCTTCATTTTCCTTATCCATATAATATGAATAATTACGTCTATTTTATAATCCACTTGATTTAAGGCTCGGTCATTTTAGCGCACGAAATCCAACGAATGTAATCGTTTTGCTAAAACGGTATATTTATCATAAGTTATTATAATTCCTTTTTATTCTTTGGTTTTTCCCCCTCTTTTTACGCCACAGCAAGATAAACCGTAAGGGCTCAGCCGGGAGAATCACTGATTTTGGAAGTGTTTGATACGATATCGCCGTTGATAATATCGTATTCATATGTTCCGGACACTACTTTCTTACCTTCCTGAGATATCCAGCGATAATTGACGTGGATAGTTGTATCGTCCACCCATTCCATGGCCTTAAAATAGGGATCCGGGCGGTTTGTAGCCGGCTGCGACGCGATGTCCAACTGCGCGGAAACGGTACCCATATCCGGCAGCTCAATGACCTCCCCGGTATCGGCGGACACAACAAAGCATTCTCCATAGATTCTCGCCTCCCTGTATACGGCAACGTACTTGCTGTCGTTGCTCCACAGGAATTCCGCCCTGTAATACCCGTCTCCGTTCCACACTGTCGTTTCATCCGAGTTCCGGATTACGCGCAGGCCCTCATAGGGATACAGCCCGGCGGCGGTTATACCTTTATCCGTGCCGTATGCCTCGACCCGGTATGCTCTGTCTGGGGAATCCACGCGCGGGGTTTTATTCTCCGATATGTTAGGCTCTTTGCGGCTGACGGTGCCGGAGGTGGAAATATCCGTTTCCTTGAGTCTGTATAAACTCCAGAGCGTGTCGGCGTCAAAGTGGCCAAGCCACACCTCTCCGTCCATCTGAAAAAGTCTGTAATTGCTGCCGATATTGTATTCAACCCTCGACTTATAGGGGGAAATGTCCACTGCTTCTGCTTCGTTCCAGAACATGCCATTCCATTCGTCCGTGTCCACCTTTTTAGCCTGCCAGCCAAACAGCGAATAGCTTTCCTGTATCTCTCCGGTTTCCTCGTTCACGATTTTGAAACTGTCCGGGTCGCACAGATAAAGCTGTCCGGGGCCTTCAAAGGGATAGTACGAACTGGCAGGGTGCATATAAAGGCACTTATCAAAGGCGTAAGCCGTTGCCAAAGCATAAACATCCTTTGAGCCGCCGTTATATATTTTATATATCTCAACGCTTGCGTCCCTGCTGCTTCTATATACCCCGACATACGGCTCCTCGATATAGTACACATTCCCCTCAGTATACAGGCACAGTGTCCTCCGTTCCCCTGAAAGGTTAAGCCTGGCAACGAGATAGTTATTCTGTGTCGGATAATCGTTTACAGATGGCGTTAACGTTTTTCTTGCCCCGGAGAGGGCGGACAAAACGTTTTCGATGTCGCCGCTATCTGTTATACTGACAGGCCCAAGACTTTCATATTCGTTGAACTGCTCCATATCCATGGAAAGTACGGAGGCCGCGTCTGGAAGTTCCAGCGTCTTTGCCGGGTTCGCCAGCAGGAATACAGCGGCGGCGACACAGGCAATGACCGCAATGGCGACTACCCAGAACGCGGGCTTTTTATAGTTCAAGATATTCCTTTTTTTTATGAATGTACTCACCAACCTCCATGTTAAATCACAATCCTTACCGGATAGGCCTTTTCTTTGCACAGCAACCTCCGGCACTTCGGAATACGCCGTCAAATTAAACATCGGAATAACCGGCAATGGCCCGGCAGCTTAACTCCAACCCCAGCAATTGACGATTATTGAACATCTCACGGTATCTCCTATACCCCCATCGATGGAGGCGGTCAGTTTTGTCACCGGCTGGAATCTCATCATCAGGTGCAAATTTTGGTAATATACTTTTCCAAGCTTCTGAAGCTTTTTCATATTTTAAAAAATCTTCCTGGTCCGGTTTTTTGAAGAATCTGCCTTGATGGCTGGTTTTACAAACAGGGCAATGATACTCAATGGCTATCATGCGGTGTTGTGGCGGCCGTTCTTTTAGCAGCGCCCTGGTTTTTTGGATATTCCCGGTCAAGGCCTCAAAACCAAAGGACGTTTCGCGGATGCCGACGAATTGCGGCCGGGTCGTCTGGTCAAGAAGTTCTTTGCCTCCCCTGACCAGGCCGTAATTTTCTAAAATATCGTCCCGCGGCGCGCTGAAAACGATTTGTCCTTCGTTAATAAAGGTGATATAGTCGGCAACGCGGTCCAGGTCGCTGGTAATATGCGTGGAAAAGAGCACGCTTTTTCGTTCATCCTGGATCAGTTCCAGCAAAATATCCAGGATCCCCCTCCTGAAAACGGGATCCAGGCCGGACGTCGGTTCATCCATGATCACCAGTTCCGCGCCATGGGAGAGGGCCACCGCCAGAGAAAACTTGGTCTTCATCCCCCGCGAAAACTTTTTCAGCTTCTTTTTCTGCGGCAAGCCGAAGGAACGGAGGTAACCATAATAGGCCCCGTCGTCCCAACGGGAATAAAAAGGGGCAAGGATTATTAGCCGAATGGTAATGCTGGCAAAAGTCGTCATCGATACGCTGTACCAGTATGGAACCTAACCTAACTCTTGTGGACTCAAATTTAGTCGCGCAGACAGGGCAGGTCATTTTGGCGCGGTAAAGCGTTTTTTCGATGTCCTGGTTTAACTCAGCTTGCCCGGACGCCGGGCTCTGGCCTGGTTGCTCAACTATCTTTTTGTCAGCCCCGGCTGTTTCATTTTCTCTTATTAGTCTGCTGCATATGTAATTCTTCGGCAATATCCTCCATCTTCTTGATCCCGTATCTTGCGGCATAAACGGTTCCTATCACTGCTCCCAATACTGGTACCGGCAATAACGCACCACATGCACGTGCTTCTTGTGTTCCAGGCAATTGACTCCGCAGCAAAGCGTTGCTATAATTTACCCAAATAAAGGCAAATTCTTATACAGATAAGAGAAGAACTCATTATCCTGAAATGCTGGGTTAAACATGGAATCTTTTCAATTGAACAATTACGCAATAACCATAGAGAAGCAATTTCCCAAGGACATCGTAAAGGAAAGGTTTCCTTTGCGGTACGGGAAGTGCTCCATAATAAAAACACCGGAATACGAATTCCTGTTCAATTTAAACGGGGAAGTCAAGTTCATCCGGGGCCTTAACCTGAAAAACTGGCCGCATTCTGCGGAACAGCTGAAACGGACCGACGGCAACGACTGGGTGTACTATTCCGTGGGCGACGACAGCAGCCATAAGGGCGTTATCTCCTGGCTGGGCGAGTATTACCTGCCCTGTCTTCCCTACCCCAGCAATTCAGTTTGGGAAAACAGTTATTTATCCGACCCCATAGCCATGAGTGCCATGGCGGCGCTGTCTCAACTATATCCAAACCTTTTCGGGGCGCGAAAAGACGGGTTGAGTTCCGGCGCCAAAGACTTTATCGATCTGGTCCTGGACAATGATGAAAATGTCCTTTACGGGAAATCGAATAAACTCTTTGCAATCATCGGCGGCCGCGTGTCGGTACTCCCTCCCGATACCCGGTATGTGGACTACGAGGTCATTCCGCTCATGATCGCGGACGGGTGCCTTTATCAATGCGATTTCTGCTGCGTTAAATCAGACAACGAATTCAAGGCCCGATCAAAAGAGGATATCAGGGAACAGATCCGGCAGCTGAAAGCCTTTTACGGCCGCAACCTTGAGAACTACAACGCCCTTTTCCTGGGAAACCACGACGCGCTGGAGGCCGGGGAAGAATTGATCTGCCTGGCCGCCGCCGAATCTCTGGAGTCCTTTGGCTTTGACACCTCGCGCCCAAAGGCACCCAGGCTCTATATGTTCGGTAGCGCGGACTCCCTGCTGAAGTCGGGGAACGGGTTATTTGAGAAGCTGAACAGCCTGCCGTTTTACACCTATATCAACATCGGTCTCGAGTCCGTCGACGCGCCCACCCTGGCATACATCCGTAAACCCCTGGATGCCTCAAAGGTCCGTGATGCTTTTCAGAGAATGCTTGAAATCAACGCAAGCTATGAAAACATTGAGATAACAGCCAATTTCCTTCTGGGAGAACAGCTCCCCGCCGCCCATTACCAATCCCTTTCCGGGCTGCTTGGAAACGCACCCACCACTTCCAATAAAAAAGGGACAGTATACCTGTCACCATTGCAGGACAGCCCCAAAAAGCGCGAGCTGCTGCCAAAGTTTTATGAAATAAAAAAAGCAAGCCGGCTGCCTGTCTTCATCTATCTAATCCAGCGGCTGTAAACGTTCCATACCACCATAAATCGTATTGATATTCTGAAATAAGCTTAAATGTCCTTTGAAGTAGTGGATATTTTCAGCGAGTTAAAATATAATAAAGTAAGAAAGTTAAACTTTAGTATATGGGGATGATGAACATGCTGGTAGAAATAAAACAGAAATCACAGGTGACAATTCCTAGTGAACTAGTAAAAAAACTCAAACTCAAACCTGGCGATAAGCTGGAAGTAGAAGAGAAGGATGGTTGTTTAATTATTACCCCCGTTGCCATTATTCCCCGGGATCAGATTTGGTTTTATTCTAAAGAATGGCAAGCTGATGAACTGAAAGTCGAACAACAAATACGGGAAGGCCGGGTGAAAACGGCTAAAAGCAAAGAGGAGCTATTGAAAGGGTTAGGGTTGGATGAGCTATGAACCTATACTACTCTGAGCTTTTTGCTGATAAGGTTAAACAACTTTCGCCAGAAGCAAGAGGAGCATTGAAGAAAAAACTTGAGCTGTTGATGGAGAACCCACGCCATCCTTCGCTTCGCACTAGAAAAATTCGGGGGCAAGATCGCATATTTGAGGCGAGTGTTACCATGGAAATTCGCATGACCTGGGAATATACAGAAGACGGCATTTTATTACGGAATATTGGAGAACATGATAAGACTTTGAGGAACCCATAACGTTTATTTGTGATGGAGGACGACAACGGAGACAAGGGTGTCCAGATTAAACATTCGGCCGCAGAAGAAAAAAAGGCGAAGAGTGCCATATCTTTTTCTCGGCTCTAAAGAAGGTATGATGCAGTCGCTGTTCGGCGGCAAAAAGCACGCTTTTTACCGCTTTGCCACCGTCCTGCCGATTCCCGCAATACCGGAAGAGGCCTGGATAAGCTATATTAGCCGCAAATTCAAAGAAAAAGAGATGGAAATAAACAGAGACCCGGTCCTTGCAGAAGTCATACGGCTTTCCGGGGGACACCCCCAGGACACGATGCTTGTTTGCTCGGAAGCTTATTACACATTACTGGAAACGGGCCAGCGGGTATTAACAAGCGATATTGTCAGAATTGCCCTACGAAAGGGCCATGGCCGGCTTAACCCCGGTATTCGATGAAATCCTGGACGAGTATAAAAAGCCCCTGCAGCGCGATATACTGCGCCGCCTTGCTGACAGGGAGAATATTTATTCTGAGAGCAAACATCCCAATGAGGTAAAAAGGGCGGTGGACCAACTCCTCCTAAGCGGGGTGATTGAAAAGGAGAAACGCGGCCGGTACAGGTTTGTGGAACCCATGCTGCAGAAGTATATTTTAAGGAATTACGAACTTTTCTCTGCCTTGTGGGTATAAAGAACCGCAGGATTTCAAATAGCAAATAGCAAATTATGGTATAATATTTACAGCGAGGTGTTTAATTTGTCCGCTCTGGCTTTTCCTGAAAATATCCTTGGAGAAAATGGACTGTTTGTCCTGAAAGAATTGGGGCGAAGCCCTCTTGCAAAAGAATTCTATCTCGCAGGGGGAACCGGCCTTGCCATGCAAATAAAACACCGTCGGTCACTCGACCTGGATTTTTTTCAAAAAAAACTGGATGAAAAAATAAGATTCAAACCTATCTCTGATTATCTTGAAGCAGCTTTCAAACCTGCCAAATTACTTTTTAAACAAGTCGATCAATCTTCATGGATCGTAAACGGAGTAAATGTGACGTTTTTAGCCTATCCTTTTGCATCCGTTTACCCGCTGGTCCCGGGAGAAACAATTGATAAATCGTTATCAGGGATTACGCTGGCGTCGCCGCAAGAAATTGCCCTGATGAAAGCTTACAGTATCGGAAGACGCGCAACGGCCCGGGATTACCTGGACCTGTATTTCCTTTTATCCGGAGGCATTATCTCGATCAAAGAAATCATTCAAAAAGCGACGGCCAAGTTTAAAACAGGCAATGAGCCGCTCTTCTCTTCAAGGTTGTTTTTAGAGCAGCTGGTTTATACCGACGACCTTGAGGACAGGGACATTCCAGTTGAGACACTGTCAGCAAGTAAAATAAGATTTGCTGATATAGAAGCCTATTTAAGTTCAGCGGTACAGGAATACCTGGAAAACAAAAATATGACCGGGGGCGGCTTGCAATGAGACTGCCGGATTTCCTGGCCCCATTGTTTCACAATTATATCTTTGAAGCAATTGACGGGCAAAAAAACTATAAATTTGTGATTAAAACCGTACTAACCTATGGCGACTGGGAGCAGATCGAGTGGCTGTTTGAAAAATACGGCGCCGAACGCGTGGGTGATGTGTTTAAAGACGACTATTACGGCCTGCGCACCCTGCCGGCCTCCTCCAGAAAGCTGTGGGAAATTGCTTTCATTAAAAACCCGGATTCTGCTCACAGTCGGCCGCAAACCACTCGAGGCGCCCGGTAGCCGAAAACTTACCCTGCTCGACTGCCGCTGAGGCACAGCATGGTTTCACAGCTCATAACCGTATCTGAGGTTACTGACCATCTCTCGCAGATAATCACATTACCATACTTCCCAGTCCTTGCTTTCGTCCGGCGTTTCCGCCACCCTGGCGGCGCTATCTGTTAAACAGCGAACACATTTCATCGGAGGTGTCAGGGGGACGGGGTTGTTGACACCTTTGACACCTCTGTTCACAGCCGGACATTCACATAGGCCAGGCAGTTAGGTAACTCGGAGAGCTTCTGTTCTATCCTAAAGCCCGCCCGTTCGAGCATTCCTTCCATAATCCAGTCGAAGGTGCTGTATTCCTCGCGGATGTGAATAACGGTTTCTTCAGCCATGGCCCAGCCGGCCGTTTCGTACATTTCGTTCACCCAGTTGTCCAATTCGCTCCGGTAGGACTCAACCGGAAAGGAAAACACCACGTCAAAAAGGTACAGCTTACCGCCGGGTTTGAGCATATGGTACATGCGCCTGAGGGCGACAGCCTTCCAGAAATCCGGCAGGTGGTGGAAGGCGACGACGGAGACAACAGCGTCCACAGGGTCTCCCCGGTGCTCGTAGGTCAGGAAACCGGCGCGGCAGGTCTCAATATTAGCGATACCGGCTGTCCGGGCTTTTTCCGCGCACCTGTCCAGCATGGCCTGGGAGATGTCCACGGCATAGACCTTCCGGCAGGATCGAGCCGCCGGGATCACGAAAGCGCCGGTGCCGCAGCCGAAATCAATTACCCTGTGCTCCGGCTTCAAGCCGAGCCGCTCCATGATCAGCCGGGCGTCTTTTTCAAAGTCACGGAATCCGGCATGCTGCTGATCATACTCCGCCGCAGTTGCCGGATCCGCGTAATCCACACCGGCCTTTGCCCGCTCGTCATACTGCCATAACGGCGCCGCTGTCTTATAATCCATAATCAAGCCCTCCACCAGTTGAAAAAATCCGCGCCGGCGTTCCCGGATGTCAAAGATACTGTGGTAATGCCCATTCTCTTTGATCAGGTTGAAATCAAGCATGTTAATAACGCTGCAAGGGGTTGAGATCTTCGATTATATTATAGCAAATTTTCGGCGGCTGTAGTAAAACTGCCATCGCAGCAGTTCCTTGACAATTATATTTAATGATAAAATAAGGTTTCATGCTACACTTGCGCTTTGATTCTTCGACTGGCGGGCAACTCATGGCGGCTGTGGTTGGGCAGGGCCGAATCCTGTTTTATTACCGGAAAAAGGACGCTGCGCTACTCGACCACTGCCCACGCAAAATGCACATGCTCACACGCATAATAGCCGTCCGTGCGCCCCTGGAAGTAGCGTTCCTGGATGTCGGCCGGGCTCAAGTCCTCATGGAGCCGCAAGCCCAGTTGGGCCAGGCCGGCGGACAGGGTGGAGGGGTCAAAGCCCGTAATCAGCGGCATGCTCTGCTGCCGAAAAGCCTCCAGCATTACTTGTATTCGTTTAGCCGCTCTTTCCGGGACAAAAGCGTCGGTGTCCAGGTAATCGAAAACCACCGCAGTGTCCGCGGGGGAGAGCCCGGCGATGGAACGTAGCGTGGCGGACACAGCGTCGCGGGTCAAATAGTAGGTAACCCCCAGCCAGCTAAAAAAGCCCAACGCCCGTGGATCATAGGATGAACGCGTGAGCGCCTCCGTCAGAGTCTCCTGCTCGAAATCAACCGGCACGAAGTGCAGTTGCGCCGGCTGCTCCCAGCCCAGCTCCGCCAGGCGGCGGCGTTTAAAAGCTTGGGTGATGGGATGGTCGACCTCGAACACCTGAAGCCGCTCCAACAATTCCGGGCGACGAAAGGCAAAGGTATCAAAGCCCGCCCCGAGGACCACATACTGCTTCACCCCAAGCCCCACAGCCTCCTCAAGGCTGTCTTCGGCATACCGGGCGCGGCTGAGGGTCATTGCCGGACCCGGCGCCAGTTCCCGTACCACCAGCGCCAGGGCGGCCGCTTTGTCGGTACAGGATGCGGCACGCTCAGGGCCGTAAGACTGGACAGCCGCCGCCAGCCCCTGTTCAAAAAGTGCCCTTTGTTCCTCCGTAAGTATACTACCGGCCAGAGAGTCGTTAAAGATTTTAGGCTCATCGTGCGTGGCATGGTAGGCGCGAACGTAGGCGGCTAAAAGGGCTGGGCCCCAGTATTTAGCGTCTTTCATTTTAATACCTCCTTATCAATTTGGTGAATTTGCGAATGGGAACAATAAAAACCAGACAAGGCGCCAGGGATTGCGTACCGCGCTATGCGACCACGGCCCGGGCAAGGTGGGCATGCTCGCAGGCATAATAGCCGTCTGTACGCCCCCGGAAATAGCGTTCCTGGATGTCGGCCGGGCTCAAGTTCTCGCGGAGCCGCAAGCCCAGTGGGGCCAAATCGGCGGCCAGGGTGGACGGGTCAAAGCCCGTTATTATCGGCTCACCCGCCTGCCGCACGGCCTCCATCTGCACTTGCATGCGTTTAGCCGCTTTCCCGTGGACAAAGGTGTCGGCATCCAGGCAAAGCCCTCATTCATTTATCATCTTTTTAACAGAAATATCATGAATACGGAAACAAGTCTATGGCTTTTGTCCAAAAGCTTCAAAATCTTGTCTATATTCCTTAAATTCATGTCTGATTGATTATAAAAAGCTGAAGGGCCCGACCGGGCCCTTCAATTACTTCTACTTCTTGACAGTTTTTGATTTGAGCATTTCTTCCAGTTCCTTCACCTTCTCAAAGGTCATCAAGGGCCTTTTTCTGGTGTTGTCCATAACCAGTTCATAACTGCTCGTACCGGATGGAATCAATTCTTTGACCATCCCTAGATTAATGATAAACCCTTTGTGGCTCCGGAAAAAAGGATATCCTCCCAGTTGATCTTCCAGATCAGAGAGATTTTCATTTGTCCCGACCCGCCCGCCGACAAAATATATCACTGTTTTACGGCCTTCCCTGGTAACGTAGATGATCTCATCCGGGTTTAGACAAACAAGCTTCTCGTTTTCCCTGAATAACAGTTTCCTGTTGAAATCGCCTTTGGGTTCTGCCAGGCCCGGCATGGGTCTGGCCGCCGCTTTCCCGGACATAACCTGTCTTATTCTTTCCATGGTCTGCCGGAGACGGTTCATCTTAAAAGGCTTTACGATGTAGTCAAAGGCATAAACGCCGAAGGCCTCCCCCCTGAATTCATTGAAAGCTGTGGCGAATACGATAAAGGTCCACGGGTTGATATCGAATATTTCCCGGGCCAGTTCAACACCGTTTTTCCCCGGCAGGTCGATATCCACAAAAACCACTTGGGGCGCCAGTTCTTCGATCAACTTTAAGGCTTCTATTCCGTCCCCGGCTTCCCCGACAACCTCTACGCCTTCGGATTCCTCCACTACTTTTTTGATGACATGCCGCATGTCGGGATCATCTTCGGCGATCAAGACAGTTATGCTCATGCAAAATTCCCCTGTCCTTTGCTTGTTTTAAATAAAACTATGGTTATAAAGGCGCGACATCGTCAAAGACCGACGACATGGGTATTGTTACGGTAAAGGTTGTGTTATGATCGTCACTGTTCAGATGGATGGCGCCCCTGTATTTATTTACAATCTCTTTGACGATGGTCAGGCCCAGGCCGGAGTGCCCTTCCTTTGTGGTGAAATCCGGTTTGAAGATGTTTTCTCTGATTTCCGGGGCGATTGGGTCGCCCCTGTTGACGCAGGCAATGACGTACAACCCGTGTCCGGTGCTGATTTCTAATTTCACCTGCCGGTGTTCTCCGGTTTCTTCCTCCACGGCTTCAAGGGCGTTGTCAATCAGGTTTCCCAGCAGGGAACTGGATTCAAGAGGCGTTAAAGGCAGCTCTTTGAGGCTGCAGGCAACGGCTATTTCCAGGTCGATGTTCCTGGCTTCGGCCAGGCCGGTTTTGGTGTAAAGAAGGGCGCTGATACTGAAATTATCGGTTTTGATCAGTCCCCCGGTTCTTGATACGCTGCTGAACATCCTGTTTATATAATTCCTGGCTCTGTCAAAAAAGCCGCCTTCCAGCAGACCGTAAACCGTCTGCAGCTGGTGGTAGAAATCATGTCTCTGTTTCCTGGAAGAATCGACCAGCTGTTTGATCTGCTTTAAGTTTTCCACAGCTCTCTTCGCTTCATATTCCGTTTCCACATATTCTCCGAATTTCCTGACGGCGACAACGGACAGCCCAATTAAAACAGCGGTGAACATCCCCACCAAAACGATAAAAAAGTCAAAATGACCTTCAGGAAAGATGTATCCGGGAAGGTTGTCATTGTTTATCAAGGCAATAAGCAGAAGCAGGGGCATGCAGATAAAGACCAGGGTCAGGGGCATCAGGATAACTGTAAATACAATAAAACTATTTTTGTTCATCATCTGCCTTCATAGTCCTTTATAACTCGTTTCTCCATGACTCTCACCCGGCCTGCCAGAGCACCGGTATTATTGTTATGCCCGCTTCTTTGGTTGCATTTTAACACAGTTATTAATCAATGAACATAGAGCATAAGCGTATCAGTAACCCCGTTTTCCTGACAATCCTGACAACAAGAAGCCACAACTTCTTAACCGCCGTGGCTATCATCTTTGTTATGGTCTTTACTTTTTATTTTGTTTTCATAAGTATTCAGACAAGGGGTCCTTATTTTTTTATACCCGGCAGAAATCGTGTCACCTTTGTTCTTTTCAATAACCCATAACACCCAATGGTTATGCCAAATATTAACAGGATCAGGATAACAGATCCGGCCACTATACCCGTGCGCATCTCCGTGACAAAGTGGCCCAGGACGATCATCACAACCAGGTGAATGATGAAAATAGGATAGGACGCTTTGTTGAAATACTCCAGGAAAGGATTGCTGAAAGAGAGAAAGCGGCGTGATAGCCCGACCAGGGCCAGGACCCATAATCATACTTGTTGGGTGAATGTCTCTGGTGGACTGCTGTAACAATTCACAGTTATGGAGCTCCCTTCTCCTTTCGCTGTGATATGACCATTATATCCAGCATGATATTGACAGGCAATACTATCAGCTTTTGGGCTTTTTAGGGTAGCGGAAACAAAAACGCATCATGGCTTGTATGGCGCAATACGTTTGGTGTCCAGAATGGGGGCTATTCCCAGCTGAAACTTAAGAACGCTGCCTCCATGCTTCGGCCCATATATTCCTTCAATTTTTTCCTCCCGCCTTCCGTTGGACCATTAGAATCAAGCCCCCTGCCGTCCCAATCTCCTAATACGAAGTAGGATATTGAGCCGTTACATTTATAACCCTTCTTAAATTTTTACTTAAAAATGTCGACTAAACATTTAAGCCCTGTGAAATATAACGGGGTCCAGATGCTTTCTTGGAAAGGAAACTGCTGGATGCAGTATACAAAGGGGATCAATCTCAGCGTTTTTTCATTAGTCATATTGTTACTGATATATTTCAATGTCCGCCATCCCTTACAAAAAAAACTGCCTCAGAACCACGTCTTTAGCCTGATCGTTTTTTATGCCGGCCTGGTAATCTTCCTGGATATATTGAGTGTGCTCTCAAACGGCCAGCCGGGTATGCTGAGCTTTTTTATGAATAAAACCTTTAACCTGATCCTGCTTTCGCTGGACATAATACCGCCCATGCTTTGGCTCGTTTACGTATATCTGCAAATCTATCAGGATATGAACTATGCCAGAAGGTTGAAAAGGCCTCTGGCTGCACTGTTTATACTGAACGTCCTGCTATGCACAATCAGCTTGTCTACGGGCTGGATCTTTTACCTGGATGCGGCCAATGTATTCCACAGGAGTCCGCTGTACTGGGTGAATCTTGGCCTGGGTTACTTCCTCATCTTCTATAGCGTGGCGGTTGTAGTGAACAACAGAAAAAATATGAAGAAGAAGCTCTGTCAGGCATTGGTTGTTTTTATGATTCCCGTAACCATAGGCGGACTGTTTCAGTTTGTATATAGCGGAGGCGCATTAACCTGGGCAGGCATAACCCTATCCATATTGACCGTATATTTCAACATCCAGAACAAGAGTTTGAATACGGATTATCTGACAGGCCTGCACAACCGCAGGCAGCTTGATCATTATATGATGCAAAAGATAAAAGACAGCAATGAAAAAAGATCCTTTTCAGCAATTTTAATGGATCTGGACGAATTTAAACATATCAACGATACCTTTGGGCATTTCGTAGGGGATCAGGTGCTGCAAGCAACGGCCTCCCTGATTCGCGTTAGCGTAAGAACGGATGATTTTGTCGCCCGCTACGGCGGGGATGAATTCTGTATCATATTGGATACGGACGACATATCATTAGTGGAAAAAGTAGAAAGGCGCATCCAGTCCAATCTGGAAAAATTCAACCGAAGCAACAAGGAAGCGTATCCGATCAGCTTATCCATAGGATATGGCGTATATGATGCCGGTTCACAGCAAAGCTATGAGGAATTTATGGCCTATATCGACAGCCTCATGTACCGGAACTAAAAGGTGCCTGCGGAACAATCCGGGCAAACCAATGCCGAAACGCCGGAGCCATGATGGAGCACAAGTTGCGGTAAAGGCCGGCCCCGATCATGCTTCCAGCAGCAGATAATGCGTGCCTGACCACCGGCCAGAGATGCGCTGTCTGCCCCGGTTCATTGATTTATCAGAACATTGATAATCTAATCTCGGAAGCAGTAAAACCAATCTATATTTTTCGTAAAATGTCATGATGTCCGATAGCGTGAAGTATTAGCGTATCGCTGTTTTGCTCAAAAACAATCCTGATATCTTTGTTAACATAAGCTTCCCAAAACCCCGTACCCTTGATCCGGTGAATCTTAAGTGAATTATGTTTTGGATTCATAGCCATAAAACGCAGGGTTTTTCCGGCCTGCTTCCGTTCGGCAGGTGACAGCTTCCGAAAGTCGTTATTAAAAGGGTCAGTTAGAATTATCGTCGGCATTGTTTTCTTCCCCAAGGAACTCTAAGAATTCGTCGGCATTGGAAAACTTTTTGTATCGTCCTTCTTTTAAGGCGTCAGCGCTTTGCTTCATTTTTTCCTGCCAAACCTCAGACCAGAAATACTCCTGGCTTTTATCGTGCCAGGCAACGGGTTTGATAAAAATTCCTCCATCCCGCTCTTCCAAGGCGATATAATCCCCTTCCCGTATATTTAGTTTTTTAGCAATCTGAGACAGACTGATAAGCATACGTTTTTGCACCTGCTGTATAATCTCCGGCATCTGCAACATCTCCTTAGCTGATAAGCTGTATTTACAGCTTATCAGCATTTTAAATTTTTGTCAATTAAAAGCTGAAAATGAACGCCCATTGGAGTTGCGGGAAAGTATTGCAGAGGCCGACAGAGATTGGGAAGAAGGCAATACCGTCTCCCTCTGGCCGCCAAAGGAATAGCGCGTGGAAACGGCAGTTATGTGCCGGATTTTACGACAAAATATAATTGGGGAAAAGGATCCACGTGGAAATATAGTTTGCCGTTTTTACGTTGTGCCGGGTAAAAATAAAACGGCGTACTACAATCTCTTGATATTTAACCTGTTTAAACTGAAATACAGGAGGCACTGAGGGACCACGGCTTGAAAAGGGCATATCGATTTAGCTTTTTCCAGAAAAAGAACCTTTTCCAGTTGTAGGATTCTCTGTCACCAGACTTATCAGCTCTGATTTTCTTCTGATCTTTAATTTTGCATAGATATGCTTAATATGAGACTTGACTGTGTTTTCACTGAGAAACAGCTCGTCGGCAATCATCTTATAGGTTCGGCCCTTTACCAGCAGCGCGGCTATTTCGCTTTCACGCGCTGTAAGCTGACCGATGACAGCGACATTCTTCACCGCCTCGGTTTGCTTGTCCGCGGGCATTTCGGAGAATACCGCGAGATAAGCGTAGTTTTTAAGCAGCATGGAGAGCTGCTTGTGGAGCAAGGGGAGAATAATGAGGACGATAAAAACCACAACCAGCGCCAGCACCGCCGGATCGTGAGTTTGAACATCCCGGTCGGTGATTGCTTTTCCGAGCATACCGCCAAACAGCACGCCCAGCACATTCGCAGACAGCCCTATGCCGAGTATCTTCGCCGGGTTTTCATCAAAATCAAGCATTTCTCCAAGAATACTCCACCAGAACAGATCAAACACACCGCAGGCCCCCAGCATCAGCGTGTTGACCAGCAGATAGCTTGCCGCCGAGCGGTCAAAGGTCATAAAAGCAATAAAAGCAAGACCGATCATGGCAATAGCGACATAAAGCATGTACGTCCGGGCGGTCTTGCGCGGAAGGGTCTTCATAATATACAGGGCAACGATATAGGGCACTGCCCAATACCAGCTCACCAGCCATTTATGATGGGCAAAGGCGGGGTTTATCACCTGATACATCAGCCCGGAATTGATGGTGATGATGAAGATAAACAGACATAGAAAAGCGAGTGTTTTTACCAGACTGCCCAGCTCTATGCCGTCCGCGGCGCCGGACTGCTTTTCGTTCTGAGCTTCTTCCGGCAGTCCGGCGGTAAAAAACAAGGCGACCGCAAGCGTGACTATGGACATGGCCAGGCCTGCCCGGGGGGACAGGTTGATCGCCACCGCGTTTATTACAATCATCAGGATATTGGAATAAATCAGGACCTCGGCTGCGGTTTTGATCCGTTCATTGGAAGGGGTGAAGCCCTTGAAGTAAAACCCCCAGGCAGCCACGCAGGCGCCGGCCAGAAATGCCATGGACAGGAGCAGGGGTTTCCAGATGACGCTGGGGGGAAATAAGAATGCGCCGGTGCCCGCAATACAAAGAGTAAAAGAAAACAGCATCCATCGTTTTGCCGCTTTCATCTTCTTGATAAATACGCCGCATCCGACCAAACCGGTAAAAAGGGCGGCGATCGATCCGAAAATCATGGAATGGGTGTCCAGGTGGTGATATTGGTCATAAATGGCGTATAAAACCTGTCCCTCAAAAACGAAGGCCAATACCCATCCGAAAAATAAGGAAAACACGATAATGGACAGGATGCGCGCATCTACAGGTATTGATAAAAACTGTTTGCTTTTTTTAACGCTTCCCAATGGCCCAACCCCTTATAATAAAAACCTGTCACAGAATTACACGGCCTCTTACAAGTCCTCGATATGGAGTTTATTTGTATAGCGCCTATCCGCCATGGCCTGATAAACCATAGCTTCTACAATCAAGCTGTAAAACCCCTGCCCCGGGAACCCGGCAACGCGTATAACTGTTTAATTCTTCATTTCATACTGGCAGTCCTTTAAAATCAGTGATATTTCAAAGCTCTCACCCGTTACGGGTGAGGGCTTTTACAGATAAACACCCGTTACGGGTGATGGTTTTATAAGAAACAAGCTATTATCCTAATAAAGAGTATGCCGGTAAAGAGAGGTGGTCGGATACTGCCATAACAAAGGATCGTGAGGGATATCGTAAAAAATCTATCGATATTTTTTGTTGGTAGGGTATGGAGGGAGAATGATAATGAGGAGAATAACGATCAGAAAAAGAATAACGGGTTTTATCGCGGTGGCATTGGCAACGGTTTTTTTGTGTTTGTTGTCGGCAGGCGCCTTCGCGTCCGAAAGCTTTGCTGCACCCTCAATTAACGTGAACGCCACAACCGTGAGGCTCGGTGAAGATATTATTGCAAGCTTCCCTTCAGTGGATAACGCAAATGCATGGATTGGTTTTTATAAAACAGGCAATACAGATCGTCAATATATCAGCTTTGTCTACCTGAAAGATGCATCAGGGTCATATAAAGTAAAAGTATCTACAGAAGTCGGCACCTATAACTTCAGGCTGTTTGGAGACGGTGGCTATACACAAAAGTTAGCCACAAGTCAAACAATAACGGTAACAACCCATGCTCCTTCTATCAGTATCGATAGATCCGGTGTTCAACCTGATGAATCAGTAACCGCAAGCTATACGGACGGACCTGCCAGCACTCAAGCCTGGATTGGTCTTTATCAAACAGGCAATACAGATCGACAATATATGAGTTATCAATACCTGAGCGGGAGTTCCGGCAGCTACACTGTAAAGGCCCCCAAACAGGCGGGGCAGTATGAGTTCAGATTATTTCAGGATAGCGGATATACACGCATCGCCACCAGCCAACCCTTTACGGTAACAGAATCACCGGTATCGACACAGACCCCCGCCACGCCGGCTCCGACCGCTCCGACGACTACGGCTGCAACGGCTCAGACCGCGTCTTATGATCTGACGGGTAAGTGGAATATTACCGCAAACAGATCTAGCGGAACGTTTGAGATAACCAGTCAGTCGGGAAACACATTCAGCGGAACGGTGAGTATTGACGCCGGCAAAACTGAAAGGCTGATTAACGGCCTGATTACCGGAAACACCGTTACGTTCACTCGGATGTGGGATTCCGGCAGCCTGCGTCAGGATTATACCGGCACTTTAAGCGTGGACGCCAGCAGCAATGTCGGCATAAGCGGCACATTTACACAAAATAATGCCGGTTCATATAACTGGACTGCGACCAAAACAACTCCAATATCGTCGCCGGCTACACCGACGACGGCCCCGGCCGCACCCGCCGGCAGCGGCGCGGAAGCCTTTGAATCCGGCTCGCGGATCATGTGGCAGCCGGCCTCCGGTCTCGGTTACCGGCTTTTCCGGTCCACTTCCTCCAGCAGCCTGGGCATATCCGTCACCGACTTCTACATCACCAGCACCTCCTTTGCGGATGTGAACGTCGAGCCGGACACCACCTATTACTATACGGTCAAGCCGGTGCTGGCCGAAGCCAGACCCTTTGAGGACATAGAGGAAAAGCTGGGCTCCGCCATCGCCACTTTTACCGTAAAAACCGGCAGCCAGGTCTATAAGCCGGGGAGCTACAAGCACTTTATCCTGCTGAAGCTGGGCAGCCCGTATATGAGCGTCGACGGCGTGAACCAGGAAATCGATCCGGGCCGGGGTACCCAGCCCCTGATCATATCCGGCCGGACCATGGTTCCGATCAGAGCTATCGTTGAAGCCATGGGAGGAACGGTGGGATGGGACGCCGGCGCCCAAAAGATAACGCTGGAAGCACGGGGAAACAGTGTCGAAATGTGGCTGAGCAAAACAGACCTCACAATAAACGGCGCTGCCAGGAAGATGGACGTGGCCCCGATATTGCAGCAAGGACGGACCTTTGTGCCTTTAAGGTTTGCGGCGGAAAATCTGAACTGCAAGGTGGACTGGATCAACAGCACCCAGGAAGCGGTCATCGTATACGAGGAATAGGTATGTGTGTCTGACCGGCATCGGGATCCGGCTGCAAGGCAATTCAACCGGACAGACAAGGTCGTACTATGTTCTATGAACGTTCTATGAACGAAAACCCCTGACTCCCCAAGGCAAGTAACCCCGGGAAAGATACGGCTCATAAAACCCCCTATGGTAGCACCAGAAAACTACCATAGGGGGTTCTTTCCAGGGTTGGTTAGCGGCTGCCGTCCGCCCGATCATGGAAATTCGAATGACCTGAGAATATACGGTGGACGGCATTTTATTATGGAATATCGGGGACAGCAAGGTTATTCCAAATATTGCTTCAAGGATATATTAATTACAACAACAAACGGGTCAGGGGGGTTTCGGGGAAACGGGGCTGTTGACACCTTTGAAGCCCCACTCACGGCCGGACATTCACGTAAGTGAGGCAGTAAGGTAACTCGGAGAGCTTCTGTTCTATCCTGAAGCCCGCCCGCTCAATTATCCCCTCCATAACCCAGTCAAAGGTGCTGTATTCCTCGCGGATGTGGATGACGGCTTCCTCAGCCATGGCCCGGCCGGCCGTTTCGTACATTCCGCTCACCCAGTTGTCCAGTTCGCCCTGGCAGGACTCAAGCGGAAAGGAAAACACCACGTCAAAAAGGTATAGCTTCCCGCCTGGTTTGAGCATATGGTACATGCGCCTGAGAGCGATGGCCTTCCAAAAATCCGGCAGGTGGTGGAGGGCAACCAGGGAGACAACGGCGTCCACAGGATCTCCCTGGTGCTCGTAAGTCAGAAAGCCCGCGCAGCAGGTCTCGACATTGCCCAGACCGGCGGCCCGGGCTTTTTTTTCGCATCTGTCCAGCATGGCCTGCGAAATATCCACGGCATAGACCTTCCGGCAGGACCGGGCCGCCGGGATCACGAAGGCGCCGGTACCGCAGCCGAAATCAATTATCCTGTGCTCCGGTTTCAAGCCGAGCCGCTCCATGATCAGCCGGGCGTCTTTTTCAAAATCACGGAATCCGGCGTGCCTCTGATCGTACTCCGCCGCAATTGCCTTAGCCGCGTAATCCACACCGGCCTTTGCCCGCTCGTCGTACTGCCATGGAGGCCATAAAGTTTTAAAATCCATATGTTTAACACCTCAATAAAAAATAAACGTATAGAATGCCAGGGCAGGATGTTGACGCGGGCATCAGATCGACCTCAACGGCAAAGGTTTTTAAGCCGAAAAAAGCTGCCGCCTTTTGGGTAATGCGGTGGTTGCAAACGGGTTCCCCGTAAATAAGATCCACACCAGGACCCCTTGCCGCCGCATCTATCCCATGGGTAATCAATTTTACAAACATACCGCCCCGGCAGCGATATTCCGGCAGCACCAGGACGGCGCCCGTTTCATAAATCCTTTTGTTGGGCGCGCTGGTGTACAGGGCGCTATGGCCGACGATGTCCCCTTTGGGGGTGCGGGCCACGCTGGAAATAACCCGGCGGGCGGCGTTTTCCTCGATCAGGCGCTCCGGGATAAGAAACGTTTTAACCGGGTAGCCGTCACCGGCGCCGAGCCGCCGCCAGACAACGCCGCCGGCAATCCGGCCCTTTCCTTTTATCTTGCTCCCGCAGCCAATGTTCCGTATGCAGCATGCTTATATTTATGAAAAGCATATCACCGGTGGTCGCCAGATAGTCGAAAAAAATATAAAGACTTGCCGCCATGGCCAGGCCTTCCAGGGGAATACCGAACTTTTTAAATACAACCGTGAAAAGGAAGGTACCCATACCCTGTACGGGCGGCGCCGCTATAGCAATAATAAGGCAAAGCAGCAGCATGGATACAATATCCGCCGCACCAAAATTGATCCCGTATATACCGCCTGTAAATATAGACATCAAAAACAGGATGGGCACCGAAAAGGGTTTTAAAAAAAGCACGCCCGCGGGTATGGTGAATTTAACCAGGTAATCACGGATACCCTGTTTCGTGGTGGCAATCGTGGTATGGGGGGCAAAGGTAGCACTGGAGCTGGCGGTAGTTACAGCAATCAGCAGGACAGAGCCGATGGTTTTGACGTATTCCACCAGATTTTCCTTTTCAATGACGGCAACGCTGATCAGGCCCAGCACGGCGATAACCACAAAACACATACATATGAGCGCCACAACACCAATAGAACCAAGAAGCGTCCCGCCGTCCCCCGACAATAGTATGTTAAAAATACATATAAAAATCACCCAGGGCATCAGGGTGCAAAGGGCATCCAACAAGGTAGCAAAAATCAGGTTAAATTCGGTGATAACCCTGGTTAAAACGGGGAAGCGTCCTTTCATGGTGAGTATGGCAATACCCACCAGGGCGGCCAGGAAAATCGTTTGCAGGGTATTGTTGTCCAAAAAAGACTTAAATAGATTTGAGGGTATAATGTCAAACAACATTTCGGCAACCTGTAACCAGATTCCCCCGCCGGCGCCCTGGACGCTGCCGTCCTGCAAGGGAAAATAAATTATTCCCGCCAACGCGGTAATTAAGCCCGACATAGCCGTCAGCCCGGCAAACCAGCCCAGGACTATTCGAAAAATACGTTTCATCTGGGCGATATTTTCCATGTTAAAGATGCTGGCAATTACCGACACAAAGAGGAAAGGAATAACTATGGCGTTAAGCAGCCCGAAAAAAGCATTGCTTAAAGGGTCCAGTATTGCGGCAGGCAGGAAATTTTGCAGGGCGGGGGCAAAGCTATTTACAGACAAACCACAGATTATAGCCGAGCCCAGGGCCAGGCCGATGGCGGCAACGGGATTGAGCCCTTTTTCTCTCAGGTTAAAGGCAACCACATTACAGCCGTTTTCGTAACTGTAGGTGACTGTGGAGAGCCCGATTAAAATATTCTGACCGATAAAGCCGAATTCCTCATCCGCGTCCCCACCGGACGGGGACAGCGGATTGGACGGCGCACCCCGGTAAGACAGCGATATGGTTATGGTTTTAAACCGCTTGCGCAGTTCGATTTGAAAAGTATCTTCCGCAGCGGCGGCCTTCGCCCAGTGCACAACCGTCTCTTCCGTAAAAAGTTCGGCTTGCACGTGGTCCCGGCTGGTACACTTGTATTTTTTTAATAGGTCGCCCACAAAGTTTGTGGCGGTCCCGAGATTTGCTATTGTCAACCCGAAATCTTTTTTGTTTGCCATGGTATGCAGCCCATCCTTACAAAACCCAGAACTTAAAAAACCAAGGCTAATATAGTAACTTACCGGATATAAGCGGAAAATTTCGCCGTTTCCCCTTCACTCGTTTTCCTCAGCCAGTGTTCCGTATGCAGCATGCTGATGTTTATGGATAATACGTTGCCGGTGGTCATTAGATAGTCAAAAAGGATAAAAAGACTGACCGCCATGGCCATGCCTTCCAGGTGAATACCGAATTTTTTAAATACAACCGTAAAAAGGAAAACGCCCATTCCCTGCGCAGGCGGCACGGCTATGGACATAATTATACTAAGGAGGACCATGGCTGCTATATCCGCAAAACCAAAATTGATCCCGTAAAAATTGCCCACAAATAAAGACAGCAAAAACAAGGCCGGTACCACATAGGGTTTGGAAAACAGGGCGCCCACGGGTATAGAAAAGTTAACCAGATAGTCCCGGATACCCTGTTTGGTGGTGGCAACAATGGTATGAGGCGCAAAGGTAGCGCTGGAGCTGGCGGTAGTTAAGGCAATCAGCAGGAATGAACCAACAGTTTTAATGTACTCCAGGGGATTATCCTTTTCAATGACAACAATACTTGCCAGGCAAAGCAAGGTAATTACCGCAAAACAGATGCATATAAGCGCAACTACCCCCAGGGAACTGAGGAGCGCCCCGCCGTCCCCCGATAACAGCATGTTGAAAATACAAATAAAGATCACCCAGGGCATCAGGGAACAAACGGCATCCAACAAAGTAGACAAAACCAGGTTCAGTTCAGTTATAGCTTTGGTTAAAACAGGGAAACGTCCTTTCAAGGTGAGCATGGCAATGCCCATGATCGCAGCGAGGAAAATTGTTTGCAGAGTATTGCCGTCCAAAAAGGACTTAAAGATGTTGGCGGGCACTATATCAAACAACATTGCGGCTAACTGCGCCCAGATTCCTTCACTGGCGCCGGCGTTCCCACCACTCCCCGGGGGAAAATACAAAACTCCGGCCAGCACGGCAACCACCCCCGACACAACCGTTATTCCCGCAAACCAGCTAAATAGCGTACGAAAAATACGTTTCATCTGGGCGATATTTTCCATATTAAAGATACTGGCAATTACCGACACAAAGAGAAAGGGAATGACTATGGCGTTAAGCAGCCCGAAAAAAGTGTTGCTTAAAGGGTTCAATATTGCAGCTGGCAGGAATTTTTGCAGGGCGGGGGCAAAGCTGTTCACGGACAGACCACAGATTACAGCCGCGCCCAGGGCCAGGCCGATAGCGGCAACGGGGTTCAGCCCTTTTTCCTTTAGGGTAAAGGCAACCACATTACAGCCGTTTTCGTAACTGTAGGCGACTGTGGAAAGCCCGATTAAAATGTTCTGACCGATAAAGCAAAATTCATCATCCGCGTCCCCACCGGACGGGGACAGCGGATTGGATGGCGCACCCCGGTAGAACAGCGATATGGTTATGATTTTAAATCGCTTGCGCAGTTCGATTTGAAAAGTATCTTCCGCAGCGGCGGCCTTCGCCCAGTGCACAACCGTCTCTTCCGTAAAAAGCTCGGCTTGCATGAGGTCCCGGCTGGTGCACTTGTATTTTTTTAATAGATCCCGCACAAAACTTGTGGCGGCCTCAAGGTTTGCTATCGTAAGCCCGAAATCTTTTTTTGCCATCCTATGCCGCACATCCAATCCCCAGAATGTTAGTTTTTAAAAAATATTTCCCGGCCACCAGTCACATGGGCAATATTACCTTCTTTATTTTTATACATCTAACAAAAAACCCTTTATTTTTTTGTGGATTTGACATTATTACCAGGAATCCCCGGGAGTCTCTTTGACATTGGCAAGCTGCCGAAAAGCAGCTGCGTGGTGAAAAGCATGAGCAGAACAGAAGTCAGGGTTGCCTGTCAGGCATAAGCCAGGTCAATATGTTCAGCAGCCCCTCGGCCTTGAGGATCTTGACATGCTGGGTCAGATTGGCTTCGGCGTCGACCCCGTCCCAAATGGGCCGCAAAATGGATACGACTATGATCAGGCATGATTTTCGCAACACCGGTATACTGCGCCGGGCGGGGAAAATATCACCAAAAGCTTCCTGCCAATCGGCGACATCAGATCAGGGGCAGCGACCGGTACCAGCGCATGGTGGCGGGAAACCTGCTCCTGCGTTTGCTGAGTGAGCAAGATTTCAAATTGCAGTCCAGTCAATTATTGCCATTTGGTTCCATTTGAGATACAATGTGGACAAAAGCCCCTCATAACTGCCTGTTAGCGCCAGAGACCCCCGGCTGGAGGGAAGAATACACGAGGATAAACCCTATGGATTATGCAAAGCTTAACCTGCCCCGTATAGCGGAAAAAATAGCAGATGTCCGGGAATCCATAAAAATATTACAGGCTTATGGTAAGCTTGCCGATGGGGTTTTTCTCGGCAACCCGGAGGCTGTCCGCTCGGCACGATACGCCTTTATTGTCCTCATTGAGGCAGCGATTAATATTGCAACCCACTTTTGCGCCAGGCTTCTGGCTAAAGCCCCAGCCAGCTACGCTGAAAGTTTTCTGCTGCTGGGCGAAAACTGTTTGATTGAACCGGGGCTGGCTATACGATTGGGCAAGATGGCGGGTTTCCGTAATCTTTTGGTGCACGGTTATGGAGTAGTTGACAATCGCCGCATGTTGAGTTTAATAAGAAAAGACCTGCATGACCTTGATATCTACCTGCAGGAGATAAGTGAATTATTGCAGAGGCAACCGGGGGGTGACGGCTTTGCCTGAGGATCCCTTTGATAACAATGCGTTCCTGACGATTTCAGACGAAAAACGTTTTAGTTTTTCCAAAGAAAAAAAAGAAGCGATCCTGAAGCAAATCAAAAGCTTCCTTTCACGCTACCCGGTAATCGAGTTTGCCTACGCGCATGGTTCATTTTTGGCTGAGCTGCCCTGCCGGGATATAGATATTGCGGTTTATTATGACGACAGCCTGACAGGGGAAAAACAGTTGGACCTTTCCCTGAGCCTTTCCGCCGTACTCAGCCGCAGGCTCCGCCTGCCTGTCGATGTTCACGCCCTAAATCAATCCCCCCTGGGTTTTCAATATTACGCTACAAGGGGACTGGTAGTTGTATCCAGGAATGATGAAAAAAGGTATGACTTTGTCGAAAATACCTGGCTGAAATACCTTGATTATAAACCAGTATTAAAAGAATGCCTGCGCGACCTGCTAACCGGATAAACGCCCCTCCCCCTTGCCTGAGCCGGGAAACAGAGTTTTTATAAAATAATTTTGGTGAGGAGAAGTCGGATTCGAACACGACTCCCGCCTGCGTAACAGGCAGACAAACGGGTTTGAAGCCCGCGGGGGACCATCCCCATTTCTCCCCAGGTTAAACAAAAGTTTAATTATCTGCTACTCGTAATAAAGTTAATAAGTGATTTTCTCCCTTTGTCAAAACGATTCCTTTATTCATGTTATTTGATTAATTTATTAGCAAGTGGATGAATAAAAAGATTACTGATATCGAACACCATGTCAGCCCCTTCCAGCATGTGGTGCGCCCCACTGGCGTGGCATGTTATCCCGGTTACCGCCTTGTCGATAAATGGCATAGAAATCCTGCCGCAGCCGGTTCAAATCACGCAGGAGATATCGTCCCGCGCACCAGGCCAGCCCGGCCCAGCAGTTCCTCGAAGGCCTCCAGGCGGCCTGGCTAGGGTTGCAGCAAGCCGGCCTGATCACATGACGCCAGTCCCCGCCGTTAAGCAGCATCGCTTTGGTGGTAACAGAGCCTGCGTCTATTCCCACTGTGTACATTTATAATCAACTCCCGTTGAGCATTTCTATGAAGGCCGAGATCCTTGTTTTCAGCTGTTCAATGTCCGATGTGGAATAATCCGTTTCCAGCTGGATGTATCAGCCCGCAGTTGTCCCGGACGTGGCGCCGGACCAGCTCACCTTCCACAATATAAGTATGACAGGCTTGCCAGCTAAGGTCCACCACTCCGTCAACCTGAAAATCGGCGACAAGCCTGCTGATAAGCTCCAGCCGCCCGGGGTTGGGCGAGATGCAGGAACAGGGTATTTGCAGATACCTTTCAGCAATTGCTTCCATTGGATTTCTTTGCTCATCTTCATCTGCAAGATATTCTAAAGTTTTTATCCCGGTGCAGTTTTCATAGCAAAACGACACTGCCGCCGCATTCTTCCAGCAGGCGCACCACTTTTTCACAACCGGTGCCCACCGGGCACCCGGTCAGCAGGATGCGGGGCGTACCTTTAGCAAAGGGGGAAATCCCCTGTCCCGCAATATTCCTTATTTCTTCAGTTAGTTGTTCAATCAACCCGATCCCTTCTTCTTTGTCCACGTTAAAGCCCCTGACCCAGATCGCTGTAAGCATGTCCATTCCGGTCAGGGGAGCCGGATCAAGTCTGTTAACCTCAAGCAGGTTTTTTAGCGCCTGGCGTTATAATACATAAAAAATATACATTAGAAAAATCTAAAACATTTATCAATCGCTGATTGGAAATAACATTATTCTATGAAACCCTGAACACTAATTATTTTCCGGGCTGCCTTTTTTACACACTAAAAACCGTCCTTCCGGACGGCTTTTAGTGTGCTACTGTTTTTACAATTTATAAATGGCTCCTTTAATACCCAAATATTTTTTTATGCCGAAGGGTAACAAACACCTATTTTAGCAGCGCCTTTATTTCGCCGGCCTTTAAAACCTTTCCCACAACTTTTACTTCCCCATCGACCACGAGTGCCGGTAACATCATGACGCCATATCCGGCAATCGCTTTCAAGTCCTGTACTTTTTCAATAGTTGCGGCAAGCCCCATTTCTTCCACAGCCTGCCTGATATTCTGTTCAAACTTGTTGCAGTTGGCACAGCCTGTTCCTAAAACTTTAATAATCATTTGCCCCCACCCCTTAACTGTATTTTATATTTTTATATTTTGCACCCTTAATTACACAAGCAAATGGCCCAAAGCATTGAAGGTATAACCGAGGATAATAACGCCTGCGGTGACAACCGCAAAAAAGACAGCAAGGAGTTTCATTTTGACCGCCGTTTTGAGCATAATCAGAGAAGGCAGGGAAAGGGCGGTCACCGCCATCATGAAGGAAAGGGCGGTTCCAATACCTACCCCCTTATAGACCAGTGCTTCGGCGATAGGCAAGGTGCCAAAGATATCCGCATACATTGGGGCTCCCACTAACGTTGCCACCAGTACGGAGTACCACTTATCCTGCCCCAGCACAACTGATATAATCTCTCCCGGTATCCAGTTATGAATTACAGCGCCTATCCCGACACCAACCAAGATATAAAGCCATACCCTTCTGACAATATCAAACACCTGTTCTTTGGAGTAAACAAGTCGATCCCGCACGGTCAACTCGTTCTGATCCATATTAACCATTACATTACTGTAAACAAAAGGCTCCACATAATTTTCCAGTTTTGCCCTGCCAATAAAGGTGCCGCCAATCACGGCAAGGACTAGCCCGGCTGCAACATAGGCGAAGGCTATCTTCCAGTTAAATATGCTGGCAAGAAGAAGGATGGATGCCAGATCAACCAGCGGAGATGAAATTAAAAATGAGAATGTAATTCCCAGGGGCAAACCGGCACTGGTAAAACCGATAAACAACGGTATCGACGAGCAGGAGCAGAAGGGAGTTACGGTCCCCAGTAAAGCCCCTAAAATATTTCCTGTTATCCCCTTATACCCGCCTAATATTCTTTTCGTTCTTTCGGGGGGAAAGAAGCTCTGGATATAGGATATGGTAAAAATAAGCACAGACAGCAATATAAAAATCTTTACAACATCGTATACAAAAAAATGAATACTGCCGCCAAGCCTGTCCTGAACACCGAGTCCCAAAACCCGCTCCACAAACTTTTGGGCCAAATCGGACAGCCATTGCATCTTGAGCAACTGGTTGTTAAGCCATCCAAAGATAAACACCGTGCAGTCACCTCTAATCTCTGCTTATTGAATTATTACATCTGTATTGGCCCGAACTCACATTTTTACAAATGCAATTTTCCTTGTCCGATGTGATATAATTGAGAAATTGCTTTGTTTTAGCAATACCTTCGGCGTTGAGGGAATAATATGTCCATTTACCCTCGTTTCGTCCCACAACCAAACCACACTCGCACAGCAGTTTCATGTGATGGGAGAGAGTGGACTGGGACATTTCAAACTTCTCCAGGATCATACAGGCGCATAATTCCCCGCAAGAAAGCATATCCACAATCATTGCCCTTTTGGGGTCACCCAGCGCCTTAAACACCTTGGAACCCTCCCTATAAAATCCAAACACAGGCACACCTCACATTGAAATTTTTCGATATGTTAATAATAGGCGTCAAATCGAAAAGTGTCAATAATAAAAACACAAATTAAACTACGTATTTTTTTGCCCTTCCAACAAAAATCTGACAAGCCGAATCTGCCGTGATAATATTTTACAGACGCCTGGGAAACATATTAAAAACAAAAAATAAGGAGATGGGATTAACCGTCATTCAGTGGAAAGCAGTCGCGGGATAAGATATCGAGATTGACTATTAAAAAAATTAAAGATAATATATCATTAACTGTCACGTTGGAATAAATTGCATTTTTATGTGCCGCCAACACAGCAACTGCGGCTCAAAGTAAAGGCGTTACAGACTACATTGGCTGTTGCTTAAGAATACTCAAGGGAGGATGATAAATTATGGCAAAGAGTGATTTGTTAGAAAAGGGAGCAGTGTTGCAGCGGGATAAAGAAACATATGCAGTGGTTCCTCATATGGCCGGCGGACTGGTTACACCGGCTGTGTTGAGAAAAATAGCGGATGTAGCAGAAAAGTATAATGCCCAGGCCCTTAAGATTACCTCCGCCCAACGCCTGGCCATTGTGGGTTTAAAGGAAGAAGATTTAGACAATGTCTGGCAGGAACTGGATATGAAGCCCAGCGCCGCCATTGGGTTGTGTGTGCGCAGTGTAAAATTTTGTCCGGGCACTGCTTTTTGCAAACGGGGACAGCAGGACTCGGTTGGACTGGGCTTAAAACTTGACGAGCGTTACCACGGCCTGGAGCTGCCCAGTAAATTCAAAATGGGTGTAAGCGGCTGCGCCAATTCCTGCGGGGATAATCATTTCCGGGACGTAGGCGTGATGGGTACGCCGAAGGGATTCAAGTTGATGGCGGGCGGCAACGGCGGCGTCGTGCCTCGCATTGCCCGGACCCTTTATGACGGGCTGGATGAAGAACAGGTCCTGGAAAAAATCGATAAGATTGTCAAGGTCTATGCCGGGGGCGCCAAAAAGCATGAGCGGCTGGGAAAATTTATTGAGCGGATTGGTTTGGAAGAGTTTAAAAGCCAGCTTGGGGAATAGTTTTTTCTCATAGGCATACAATCATTTGACGGCGCCCCGGTATCGCCTGTAATACCGGGGCGCTTTTCTGTTGGCAGTGTTCCGGTTTTCGGGCAGGGATTAATAATGTCCAGGCCAAAGCCCCGGGAAAATAAATACAGTCTACTGTTTATCCGTTTTCTGTGCACTGTTCAATATTTGCTGTACACCTCTTTACTGGTTTACCCGTATACAAACCCCGGTTGCTGACCTCACCCCCGCCTCTTCCCACGTAATATCTGCCCGCACTGCATCTAAACCGATAAAATCACGGGCGGATTATTGCCAGAAATATGTAATAATATAAATGGTTTCCCGCATATAATACTCGTTGGGTATATTTTTATGAAGGTGCTTAAGAATGGATTATAATAACTATTCGCAGGTGCTGACCTGTGTAAACCAGTTCGGCGCCTTTGCCCCATTGGCGCTTTTCTTGCTTTTTGTGGCCCAGGCAATACTGCCGGTATTTCCCTACGTGATCCTGGCTGCCGCGGGGGGTTTTTTGTTCGGTTTTCAGCAGGGGGTTTTGCTGTCCTGGTCGGGCGCCCTTACCGGCGCCTCAATGGCTTACTGGATCTTCCGGTGGTTTGGCAGCGGAAATTTCCTGAACAAATACTATGCCCGTTACGGCTACGACGCCCGCAAACTCAGTCCGGGGGCAGCTTTTTGGACCATTATTATTGTCCGCGTTATCCCCGTTGTGCCCACACCCTTGATCAATTTGGGCGCGGCACTGGGAGGGATCCCTTTTCCAGCCTTTTTACTGGCCTCAGCCTTAGGCAAAATACCTGCGGCGGTTTTATACACCGGCTTGGGCCTGGCCTTATTTCAGGCCCGGGATGTCAAGACAATTCTTTTTATTATCGCCGCGGGCTTAAGTGTCATTATTTTGGCCAGAGTTGCCGCCAACCGATGGCTCCGTCAAAAACTGAATTGATGCCGATGCCGCCGGAGTTTTTGGGGACAGGCATTTTCCCCTTAAGGGGCAGTCCCGGCAGGCCTGGGCGCCCTGGCAGGGCTTTTTCAGCGGCTGCCCGTATGTCCGTTCAATTGGCGCCCTGCTCCAGCCGATAACCGCTGTGACCGATTTAACCGGTTGAAGCAGGTAATGAGAGGTCACACTGAGGCCGATCCTTTCCCCGCTTATGCTTTCTACAAACTGCCGCTGGTGTTCCAGGGGCCAGTCCCCGTAACCCGGGCTGAAACGCGCCGTCGGGTAGTGGGCGCTGCGCCTGATTTCCCGGACGGCTATGGCGTCCAGGATTTCCGTAATATGTTCAGCAGCCGCCGAGGCAATACCATTGAAGATAAAGGCATCGGCGGCGCCGGCTGTTTGCTGCAGCTCAGCCAGGAACCCGTCTATTCCGGACCCCAGGGTGGCCGCCAGCAGGGTTACCCTGGTGCAGTCAGCAAAATGGGCAACGGCCTGGGTTCCGGTGATGAAAAGGCCGGCGTCAGCCAGCGCCACCCGGTCCGGGGTTAGAGAGCGAACCGGGCATACCCGGATCAAACCCTGCGGTTTGGCCAGTTGGGTAACGCGCCGCAAGCAGGTGTCAATTAATCTGTCTATATTGGCCGGAAGGGGACCGGGCGCCAGCCCCAGATGAAGAAAGGGATAGATTTCTTCCTTTGTCAGCAGGAGGGGCAAGTTAAAGATTTGTATTTTCATGCTTCCGGGGCCTGGGAAAACTCCCGCACCACCCGCACCGCCTCCACCGCGTCGGCGCCGTAGCCGTCCGCCCCGATTTCCCGCGCATATTCAGCTGTAACCACCGCCCCGCCAACAATCACCCTGACATCCGGCAACTCCTGCCTGAACAGCCGAATTACCCGGGGCATTTCCACCATGGTTGTAGTCATTAAAGCGCTCAAAGCCACTACACCTGCTTTTTCCCGGCGAGCCGCCTCTAAAAACGCCCCGGCCGGCACACCCTTACCCAGGTCGATTACCCGGAAGCCATGGTTTTCCAGCAGGGCCGAAACGATATTTTTGCCGATATCATGGATATCCCCCTTTACCGTGCCGATAACAACGGTTCCCTCCTGTTCCGTCTTTTGCCCGGGGAAATTATCCTTTAAATAATTAAAAGCCCTTTTCGCCGCGTCTCCGGCCAGGATCAACTGGGGCAGGTAGGCCTCTCCCCGGGCAAAATGCTCGCCGATTGTTTCCAGGGCGGGGATAATCCCTTCGTTAATAACAAACAGGACATCGCTCTTTTCCAGTAGTTTCTGCACCAGCGGGATGACGGCCTCCTGCTGTCCGTTATAGATGGCCCTTTGCAGGGCACGGCCGGGCTCATCCCGGTCAACACCGCTGCCCGCAGGGGAATCAGACGGGGCAGCCTGCCTGCCGGCTTGCTCCAGGTAGTTACGGGCGCCGTTGTCACGCCCGGTAAGGAGGGCGCCGGCAATCATTGTTTCCCTGGTCCTGTGGTCCAGGGGGTTGGCGATGGCGGCATCCAAACCGGCTCCCAGGGCCAGAGACAGGAAAGCCGCGTTGAGCCAGGAACGCTGGGGCAGGCCGTGGGAGACATTGCTCAGCCCCAGGACTGTGTTAACCCCCAAATGCTCCTTAACCAGGCTAATGGCCCGCACAGTTTCCAGGGCTTGCTCCGGGGAAGTTGCCGCTGTAAGGACCAGACAGTCTATGATCACGTCTTCCTTCGGCAAACCGCAGCGTCCGGCAGCGTCGACAATCTTTCTGGCGATATCCAGCCTTTCTTCCGCTTTAGCCGGGATACCCCTTTCGTCAAGGGTTAAACCCAATATCGCGGCGCCATACTTTTTAGCCAGGGGCAGGATGGAGTTCAGGCTTTCCTGATCGCCGTTGACGGAATTGATTAAAGCCTTGCCCTGGAACTCCTGCAACCCTTTCTCCAGGGCCGCGGGATCGGTACAGTCCAGTACCAGCGGGCAATCCAGGCTCATCTGCAACTGCCTTACCCCTTCCGGCAACAGCCGGGTTTCATCTCCGCCGGCCAATCCGGTGTTGAGGTCCAGGAGCTGGGCGCCAGCATCCAGCTGAAGCGCCCCTTCCCCGGCAATAAAACCCCAGTTTTGCTGTCTTAAGGCCTCCGCCACAGCTTTGCGGGCGGAGGGGTTAATTCTCTCGCCGATTAAAACCGGCAGCTCCCCTGCTCCTATAGTTACAGCCCGGCTGCGGCTGGCCAGGCGGGTGACCGGCGGTCCTTCCCGTTCCAGCATTGGCGCGGGCCGCCGTGAGGCCAGGGCCTCCCCCATAGCCTTAATATGGGCGGGAGTGCTGCCGCAGCAAGCGCCAATAAGATTGACACCCAGGGCCCGGAAAGGCTCGGTAAAACGGGCCATATCCCGGGGCGTTTCTTTAAATACTGTTTCCCCGTTAATGAGGACGGGCATACCGGCGTTGGGTTCCACCAGCAGGGGCAGCCGCGTGGACTGCCGGTACTCTTTCATAACTTCCAGGAGCTCCGCGGCGCCGGTGGAGCAGTTGGCGCCGATACAGGCGGCGCCCATGGCTTCCAGCACGATGGCGGCAATTTGCGGACTGGTGCCGGTGAGGGTCCTCCCTCTGGTATAGGTGAGGGAGCACGCTACCGGCAGCCTGGTATACGCCCTGGCCGCAAAGAGGGCGGCGCGTATTTCACCCAAATCAGAGAAGGTTTCCAGAAAGATAAAGTCCGCCCCGCCCGCTTCCAGGGCCCGGGCCTGCCGGCCAAAAACCTCTGCCAGCTCCGTCCAGGGCACTGCGCCCAGGGGGGCCGGAAATTGTCCGGTGGGTCCGATAATACCGGCCACAAAGGCCTTATCCCCCACAACTTCCCGCACCAGTTGGGCCGCCCTTATATTTACCTCCTCCACAAGGTGGGCCGCGCCGTATTCCATTAACTTAAGCGCCGAGGCGCCAAAGGTGTTGGTCTGGATCACCCGGGAGCCCGCCGCGAGGTAGGCCCGGCTCACCTCCTGCACCTCCCGGGGATGGGACAGCGTCCAGAGCTCCGGATTCTCCCCCGGCGGCAGCCCAAGTTCTGTGAGCATGGTGCCCATGGCGCCATCCCCCAGCAGGACTTGATTTTGCAAGGTTGTAATAAAGTCAGCCAACCCGAAACCCCCTTTTTTGCTCTGTGATATCCTTAAAATATGCCGGCGCGGATTTATTCCTGACGCACCCGGCGCTATCGTTTTAACGTTACCTGGGGGTACCCGGCCCCGGCAAATTGCCAGTCCGGGAAGGACTGTCCCCTTAACATAATTTTACCTGGGGGGATTCTGCAACCAGTGTCAGGCTACACGCCGGCTTTGATCCGTTCCATAGCCCGTTCCGTGTTTTCCCTGGAGGCGAAGGCGGTCAGGCGGAAATAACCCTCACCGCGGGCGCCGAAACCTGCGCCGGGAGTCCCCACTACATTGGCTTCCCGCATCAACCTGTCGAAGAAGTCCCAGGACTTCATATTGCCGGGGGTCTTAAGCCAGATGTAGGGGGCGTTTACCCCGCCGAATACCTTGTAGCCGGCGCCTGCCAGCCCCTCCCTGATAATCCGGGCATTTTCCATGTAATAGTCGATGGTGGCGCGCACCTGTTTTTTACCCTCGGCGGTAAAGACCGCGGCCGCAGCCGCCTGTACCGGGTAGGAAACCCCGTTAAACTTGGTGGCCTGCCGCCTCAGCCAGAGGGGGTTGAGGCGGTGCGCCCGGCCGCTGCTGTCATAGGCCCTGACCTCTTTTGGCACCACGGTATAGGCGCACCTGGTGCCGGTAAAGCCGGCAGTCTTGGAAAAACTCCGGAACTCCACCGCCACCTCCCGGGCGCCCTCAATCTCAAAAATGCTGTGCGGCGCCTCATCCTCCCGGATGAAGGCCTCGTAGGCCGCGTCATATAAAATAACCGACCTGTTTGCCCTGGCGTAATCCACCCAGGCCTTCATCTCCTGCCGGGTAATGGTCATGCCGGTGGGGTTATTGGGAAAACAAAGGTAAATCATGTCCACCCTAGTGTCCGGCAGGGGCGGCTTCATGCCGTTTTCCTCGGTGCAGGGCAGGTAGACTATTTTTTCAAACTCCCCCCTGTCATTTACCATGCCGGTGCGCCCGGCCATGACGTTGCTGTCCACATAGACCGGGTAGACCGGGTCGCTCACCGCCAGGATGTTGTTAACGTCGAAAATTTCCTGAAAATTGGCTGTGTCACTTTTAGCGCCGTCGCTGATAAACACCTCGTCAACAGCCAGATCCACTCCCCGGGGCTGGAAGTCGTTTTCAATTATTTTCTCGATCAGGAATTCATACCCCTGATACGGGCCGTAGCCCCGGAAGGTTTCCGGCCGGCCCATTTCCTCCACTGCTTTTTTCATCGCCTCAACCACGGCTGGCGGCAGGGGCCGGGTGACATCGCCGATACCCAGGCTGATTATATCCGCGTCCGGGTTATCCTTTTTAAACTGATCAGCTCGCCGGGCTACCTCCGCAAAAAGATAACTGCCGGGCAGCTTCAGGTAATTCCCGTTTACCAGGGCCATAGTTATTTTCAGCTCCCTTGTTTAATGAAACTCCAAAAAGTTTAAATTTAGGTGATATTATATAACCAAACACAATAATTTACAATCTATCCTGATATAAATAAGGGCCTGAAATGATTTTGGCCCTAAAAAGCGCAAGCAGGGACAAGGGGACAGGTCCCTTGTCCCGTTAAGTGAGACTTAGGGACAGCACCCTTGTCCCGTCGAAAGGACAGAAGCCCTGTCCCCTCCCTTCATATGTATGTATAGGTACAGGTAATTAAATAGAATATCCCGTACGCCGGCCGTTCAACGGACCGGCGCACATTTCTAAAGATTAAAAAGCGTTATAAGACTCTGCCGTTACACCGGGGGGCAGCCAGCATTCCTCAAAACAGGTGGGACACATGTGAATTGGACCGATACAGCCGCAGCCGGTGCCATACAAATCCAGTTTAACACATTTACTGCACAAAAGAATTCCGCATTCCATGCATTGAATACAGGAAGCCCTTTCCTGACACAGCTGACACAGCATTTTTATCACCCTCCCCAACCATTATATGTTAATCTTAACACGCGGGTGGCAGGATCAGCAAGGCTAGCCGGGGAAGCGGCAGACAGTTACCTCCAGCCCCGGGGAAATACAATTCAAGCGGGACGAGGGGACAGGTCCCTTGTCCCTGTTTCAGGACTTGGGTAAATGATATTTTCTCAAAAAAGACCGGAGCCGCAAAGGTTGGAACCGCTGGCAAAACAACGGAATGTCAGATAAAATGTGGGCAGGTACAGCTCCGCAATGGACTAAGCAAAAAGGATCAGTAACATAGTGTAGTATTATGTTGAACATGACATAAAACAGAGATAAAAAGGACGTCCCCTCCCACCCCCAATAGAAGGTAAAAAGGAACGCACCGTTTTTGCCCCGTTTTAATTTTTTCCTTCCATAAACCTGTTTCAAAATTGCAATGCTGACCCTTGCTTTATTTTCCTTTTCTTATTCACCCCTGCTTTATTTGCCTGCCAAAACCTTGTCCAGGGACTTTCCCCCCACGCCAACGTTGTCGTGTTGGTTCTCCTTGAGGTAGACAACGAAGGCATCCTGGGGAATCTTCAAAATATCGCTGGCGACCCTGGTGAATTCCGCAATAAGGTTGTCCTTTTGATTCTTATCCATCCGGCCCGCTTCCAAAGTAATTACCGGCATGCTATAACACCCCCTTTAATACTTTTATAAAGCACGGATTTTCCGGGCTTTGCTTAGCACGATTCAATAATTTGTTTCAGTTTCCCCCATTTGGGCTCAAATATTTCCCGCGGCATCTCTTTTAAATTGGGGGAAATCCCCGGTCTGAACTCCATCACGGCCAGGACATCCTTTTCCGGATCAAGACCCGGGGCAATTTCAATAAGGATTAATTCCGTTTTCCAGGGTAAAGACAGCCCGTTCGGTAACATAAATTAGAAGTCGCTGTGGTCCAGGCGACACAGGCGCCGTCAGGAATGAGTCCGGCGGCCTTTTCCGGGCTGATAACCTTGGACATAAATACCTTCACCTTCCATTTTTATAGGTGTTATGAAAGGAATTCGTCAGATGGCAGCGATAAATTCAAAAATAAGACAATGGTCAGCTTAAGGTCTTACCCACAATTTTAGCATATCCCCGGGAGTTTTAAACCATGTTGACAATTTTTAAGGTTTTTTTATCGGGCCCGCTTCGGGCGCACACCGCTGCGGCCCTTTCCTGACCAGGAAAGGGCCGCAGATTATAATAACCGTATATATCAAGCCTTCTATTTCGCCTTTTTCCCCGGGTTTTTTATTCTGAACAACCCCGTTTTTTGCTTCCAGCAATTCTATGTTGTTTTTCCGGCTCCGGCAATCTCAATGTTGCACTTGCACCCCTGGGAATAGCGGATAAAGCTGTATATCACAAACAGGACCAGGATCCCGGCAGCAATATATTCAATTTCGTAAACGCCCTTGGGAATAAGTGTCATCAACACAAAGGAGACAGCTGCAATGGCGGTTGCCGGGGGATCCACATGGGTGTCGCCGTAGCAATAAAATGTTCTGGCAAAAAAGTCTCCGGCGTAGGCAGCAGCAACCGCCGCCGCAAAGCCCCACAGGATACTTCCGCCACTGGCGACTACCCCATAGGAAGCGCATATGGTTATGTGGTGCGTCACGGGTATCTCACATCCGAGGAAGAGCATAATCAGCGATACAGCCGATATGCAGAATCCCACAAAAGGCGCCACGCCAGCGGTTTCCGGGTTTTGCAGCATCAAATAGGTTAAATAAATTGAAACGCCGCCGGCTGTAATTCCAACAATAGTCTTTTCGCAGCTGGAAGTCACGTAGGGCAGCCACACGTTGGTACATCGCATGGAATACCTGCCGCCAATGTTTTTGACGTCTTCCGGCACCGAGCCAAATATCTCCCCTAATCCCGTTGACCCAAAGGCAACTTTAGCAATGATGGCCAATACAAATACTGTTAACGCCACTGTATCAAGTTTGATAGGCATAAGGGCAAAACCGGTATTAAACGCATAGCCAAGCATGCCGAAAACGCCGCCCACAACCAGCACGCTAGGTCTTTTTAACCCCGATAAGGATTTTAAAATGTTCTTTCCCGATTCAATGTACCCCATTTTTCTGGCAAAGGCAGCGGCGGCAACACCACCCGCGAAGGATATGTGGGGCCCAAAATAGGTACCGAAGGCGACATTGCCCAGGAAATCAAAACTAGAACCCGAGGCTGCCATGGCTATCCCCACCAAACCCACAATGCCGGTGAAAACAAATGCTCCCAGAGCGCCCAGGGTCGCGCCGAAAGCCCCGCCACAAAAAGCAAATATTAAGGTTAAATAATCCATTATGTTTCCTCCTTGTAAAGAACTGTAAAGAGGCAATAGGTCCAAACAACACGTCCAATGCTGCTGTCAGGTGTTGGATCAGGCTGTTTTTTCAACAAAATAAATTTTAGAAGAATATCATTCCATTATTGCCTGTAAAGGCGGCTGCGCTGGCCGCTACAGGGTGCAGTTAACATTTTGACTGCCGGCCAGCGCCAGTAACTTTTCAACTGTGCCTTTGGGAGGGGGTTCCAATTCCGTCAACGAATAACCCCAGCCAATTCGTTCGTATTTATCAACACCAAATCTATGGTAAGGCAAAATTTGCACCTTTTCCAGGTTTTTTAACCCGGAGGCAAAGCGTAGTATGGGACCGAAGGCTGCAGTGCTGTCATTAAAGCCGGGGATAAGGGGTACGCGGATCCGGATTGGCTTATTCAACTGGTCAATGTGCAGCGCATTTTCCAGAATCACCTTGTTTTCCGCACCTATAACGCTTTTGTGTTTTGCGCTGTCTAAATGCTTGATATCCATATAAACAATATCAGTCAGATGAAACGCTTCCGCCGCTGAATCCCAGGGAAAATAACCGCAGGTCTCAATTACTATGTGCAGACCCTGTTTTTTACATAGCCGGGCCATTTCAATCAGGAACTCGGGCTGGTAAGTGGGCTCGCCCCCGGTGAAAGTAACGCCGCCACCGGAGTTTTGATAGTACAAAACGTCCCTCATCACAAATTCACAGACTTCCTCGGCGCTCATCACCCGGCCTGTCAACTGCAAGGACCCGGCATGGCAGGACTCGGCGCATATCCCGCAGTGGTTGCACAAGGTCAGGTTGACCTTTTCTATAAGGGTTTTTCCGCTGGCTCTGACTGCTTTTTGGGGACATACTTCGGCGCATTGGCCACAGCCGATGCAAAGTTTGGGGAAATAGGTGATTTGTGGCGCTTTACGCACAGACTCCGGGTTTTGACACCAGGGGCACCGCAATGGGCAGCCTTTCATAAAAACCCCGGTTCTGATGCCAGGCCCATCGTGCACGGTAAAACGCTGAAGATCAAATATTACTCCCTGCATGGTTCGATTCCCCCTTGTCGACACTCTTTCCGACGTATCACCGGTTTCCCGCTATGTTGTACCGTTAATAATTATCAGGGGATAAAAGGGGAGCAAATTGTTAAATCCGCTCCCCGCACAAATCCCTCCCCATCAATTAAAAGGCATGCTCGGTCCTGGCGATGATATCCTCTTGCAGGCTCTTGTCCAGGGAGGTAAAGAATGCGCTGTAACCTGCCACCCGGACCACCAGACCGCGGTATTGTTCCGGGCTCTTTTGCGCTTCCTGCAATGTTTCCTTGCTGATTACGTTGAACTGCACATGCATGCCGCCCAGGCTGAAATAGGTCCGCACCAGGGCCGCCAGGTTGGCGGAGCCGCTGTCACCCCTCAGGGCGGTGGGATGGAATTTTTGGTTAAACAGAGTACCGTTGGAGGCTATTTCGTGATCGAGCTTGGCAACGGATTTGGCCGCGGCAGTGGGGCCGCTGATATCCCGGCCGGAAACAGGGGAAACACCGTCAGCCAGAGGAGTACCCGCCAGCCGTCCGTCGGGCATGGCGCCAACTGCGGCGCCCAGAGGGACGTTGGCGGAAACCGGGTAGAGACCTGCCTGGAAGCGGCCGCCCCGCGGGTTGGTGTATTTCTCCACCTCTTCGCAGTAGATGCGGGCAGCCAGCCTGGCCAGCTTGTCAGCCTCGTCGTCATCGTTGCCGAATTTGGGGGCTTTGTTTAACATAATCTGGCGTTCAGTTTCAAATCCCTGCCAGTCCTTTTTAATGGCTTCCGCCACCGTTTCCCGGGAAACGACGCCTTCGTCATAGACCAGCTTCTTCAGCGTCGCCAGAGTATCGCCCACGTTGGCCACGCCGACACCCTGGGGACCGATGAAATTGTAATGGGCGCCGCCCTCCTGGAGTGATTTGCCCCTGGAAACGCAATCCTGCACCATGGAGGACAGGAAGGGCAGCGGACAGATGGCGCCGTGGGAAATATCGCAGCTGTTGTTGCTGATAACCAGCAATTTAACACAATATTCAATTTGTTTGCGATAGGCTTCCAGAACATCTTCAAAGGAAGCCATATTTTCCAGGGTACCGGTTTTCATACCCAACTGGACACCGCTGGCTGGGTCGACACCGTCATTCAAGGCCAGTTCCATACACTTGGCCAGACTGAAAAAGGCAGCGTCGTGCCAGCCCTCGGTTTTTCCGCCCTTCTGGGGCTCCACACAGCCGATAATGCAGTAATCCCGGGCGTCTTCCAGGGTCACTCCCCTTGCCGCCAGGGCAGGAATAATTACGTGGTCGTTGTACATGGCCGGCATGCCCAGGCCCAAGGCGGCTACCTCGCTGGACTTCACCAAAAACTTTTGGGGTGTCCCCTGATGGAAACGGATGGAAAGAGACGGCTGGGGCAGACGGACGTTTTCGGTGGCTTCCAGGCACATATAGGAAAGTTCGTTGGTGCTGTCGCTGCCGTCTATTGTCTGTCCGCCTACGATCAGGTTCTGGAACATGGGATAGCCGCCGAAGGCCTTGGTGGCCCCCTCATCGCGCACTTTGTTGATTTCGTTGAACTTGACCCACAGGCATTCAATTAATTCCAGAGCTTTTTCCCGGGTGATTTTACCGGCCTGGAGGTCCTTTTCGTAATGGGGATACATGTACATGTCAAACCGGCCGGGGGAAATGGAATGGCCGTTTGATTCCAACTGGATGATTAACTGGACAAACCAGAAGGACTGCAGCGCTTCGTAGAAGCCATTGGCCGGATTCGCCGGGACATTATGACAGTTTTTGGCGATTTCCAACAGTTCAGCTTTTCTTTTGGGATCGCTCTCCCTTTTAGCCATGTTTTCAGCTGCTTCCGCGAACCGCCGGGCAAATAAAATGGCCGCATCGCAGACAATTTCCACAGCCTGCAGGAACTGCGCCTTTTTCAAATCATCCGGGCAGGTAAGCTCAAGCCCGGCCTTTTCCTTCCGGACATCTTCCTTTATGCCCTTAAATCCCCTCTGCAGCACCATGCCGTAGTCCACGCAAATGTGTCCTACTCCCAGGAAAAAGTAGTTCCCCACTGTGAACACGCCATACTCCTGGGCCGCTTTGGCTTCCGCCGTCATCAGGTTGGCGGCGTACTCCTGGGTGGTTTTTCCCTGCCAGTACTTGAAGGCCTCGCTGAGCTTTTGTTTGCATTCCCCGGAAATCAGAAACACATCCCCGGTGCGCCTGGCCAGGCTTTCAAACTCCGCCTCGATCCAGGCAAAGGAATATTCCGGAAAGATTGGTGAGCTGCGGGGTTTTGGCGTATGATTGCCGACAATTAATTCGTCAGCCCCGATTCTAACGGTCATTTCTTTAAGGATTTTTTCCAGCGCCAGGGCCCGCCGCAAAATAATTGGCAGGCCTTCGGTCTCCTTGTAGGATGCGGTAATCAGTTCGGCTCGCTCAAAACAAATTTCAGGAGTAATATTCAGCAGACGCTCCTTCAGCAGGCCGGCCCTTGGTGAAATCCCCGAGGGCGTGGCTTGCGGTTCATAATTGTGCGCAGGACTTGCCATCATTTCATTCCTCCTTGCAAGGTTTTGTTTTAGATGCGATAATCTTAGCTTTAATTTTAGCCATTAAAACACCAAATCTCCTTAGGTATTTTGACTTAAAACTGAAATATATCTATTAGTTTTGTTGTAAGATTTTGATTGTTTAAAAAGGTCTGAATTAGGAACAGATAATGATCTGGTGAATTATTGTAAAAATATGACCAGGGCAAAATATTACCATTTTAATTGGGTTAAAACCTGACGAAATTAGTAATATTTATACAAGTTGATTGCATATCAAGCAACATGCGGCAGGATTAACCGTTTGTACTTGGGTTATAAGAGAAATAACATCTTGCAATACTTAAAGAATGATATTATGCTTTATACAGGCATGTCAGCACCCAGGCTCGTTTGCAAGGTGTTATCCCGTTTGTCCATACCCGCGGCGTCTCCTACGTATTCCTTGTTCACAAAAGACTGTTTTTGATGAAAGGGGATGACGTTAAAATATACAAGTTACTGATAGCCGAGGATGAACCTTTAGAAAGGCTTGCCTTAAGAAAAATAATCAATTTAAAGTACTATGATCTTGAAATTGTAGAAGATGCCCGGAACGGGACCGAGGCCGTGGACAGGGCCAAGATCCATCGACCCGATATTATCCTGATGGATATAAAAATGCCGGAAATCAGCGGTCTCATGGCCCAGGAAAGAATCATCAAGATCCTGCCGGATGTGAAAACTTTAATTATCAGCGCTTACAATGACTTTGATTACGCCCAGCAAGCCATAAAGTGCGGCGTGGCGGGATATCTCTTAAAGCCCGTTAAACCGGCGGATTTAACCTCAGCCCTCGATTCCATTATTGCCGCCCTCAAAAGCGAAAAACCCAAAGCGATTAAAAATGAAGATTTAAATGGAAGTGTCGCCCTGCAAAACATTTTAAATTATATCGAGCAAAAGTACTGTTCCGACTTAACCCTCGATGCCATAGCAAAATACGCCCATTTAAACCCTCAATATTTTAGCAGATATTTCAAAAAGGAAATGGGCATTACCTTCACTGAACACGTAACCAGATTAAAAATCGAAAAGGCCAAAAAACTCCTGTCGGAAACAAATTACCCAATCTACCGGATCGCCTCTGAACTGGGCTTTTCTGACCCCTCCTACTTTAATAAGGTTTTTTCCAAATACGAAAAACTACCCCCCTATAAATACAAAAAAACTTGCAGCCGTTAAATGAACCGGCCAGCTTTTAATTGATCGATTAATTTAACAACCCATAACCTGGAATTCCTGCTTATTTAAAACTTCCTTTCGTCCGGAACTTCCCCCGGCGCAACTTCATGCGCTGCTACTTTCGGCGATAGCGTCGGGGAGAACTTATTACGAAAAATAACATGAGGGGTTTTATATATGGAATTGACCGGAAAAATTAAATTAACGGATGTCATTGAGATGAGTACCCTTAACAGCATCCAAGAAAAAATGGGGGTTTTGGTAGACGTTCCCCAAATCACAACCGACAGCGAGGGTATTCCTGTGGGGAAAATAAGTAATTTTATCCCCTTTTGCAGACTTATGCGTTCTTCCCCCAAGGGTTCCCAGCATTGTATCCTTTGTGACCGCCAGGCGGGACTTCTGGCCATGGAAGAAAGACAGCGTAGGATCTATACCTGCCATGCCGGGCTCATTGACTGCGCGGCTCCGATAATTGTCAACGATACCTACCTTGGTTCGGTTTTGGGGGGACAAGTACTGATTAAAGGTGAAGCGACCCGGGAAAAAATAGATATAGAAAGGATATCCAGGGATTTTGACATATCCTTAAAAGCGTTAAAGGTAGCGGTTGAGTTCATCCCCATGGTGACCCGGGATGAACTCAACAGCTTTGTGGAATGCTATTCACTCCTGGCAAATTACATCGACCAGATAGGCTCTAACCGGTTGGTACGGGAACGGCTATTAACAGAAAACCAGGAAAAACTTATGCTGCTGGAAAAATCGCAACAAATGAAATTTAAAACAGCCCAGGCCCAAATACACCCCCACTTTCTTTTCAATACTTTAAATTCCATTGCCAGGATGGCATTGTTTGAAAACGCCCCTAAAACTGAAGATTTGATTTACAAGCTTTCCGATCTGCTGCGGTACAACTTAAAGAATACCAATTATTTTCACAACCTGCGGGAAGAGATTTGCAACATTGAAAGGTACCTATTTATTCAATGTTTCAGGTTTAGCGATAGAATGAGTTATGAGATAGATATGGATGATTTCATCCTGGATTGTCGAATTCCCACCATGGTGCTGCAACCAATCGTGGAAAATTGCATGCTGCACGGTCTGGAAACAAAAAAAGAGGGTGGAAAAGTAGAAATTACCGGACATTTATCTGGTAAGGACGTTGAAATAAAAATTATTGATAACGGAAATGGAATTAAACCTGAAGTGCTCCAGTTAATCCGTCAGATGGGCGAATCACCGGAGCAGCATTCGGGAATCGGCTTGATAAACACCTATGAGAGGCTAAGGCATCATTACGGCGACCGTTTCAGCCTGACCATAGAGAGCGCCGAGGGTGTGGGTACAAGCGTAACAGTTCGAATTCCCTTTTCCCAATTTGATTTTTAAGGAAAAGCACACCCCGGGGCCCCGTTCTTCGGGCTGAATCTAGCAAACCAGGAAAACACTTCATTTTGCGCAAGGTTCTGGTTCTTCTGGAATTTTTGCTTACACCCCTCCTTTCTTTTCCCCGGGTCCAACACTTTTTTTGTAGCCCGGCATGTTTTTAATATATATACCGATTACTATCCTTAACCCTGCCAGTAAAACCCCGCCGGCCCGATTAAGCCATAAAAATGAAACCCCCGGGAATCCCGGGGTTTTTACTGAGGTCCGCAGTGTATTAAGGGTAATAGGCCATTGGCAACGGAGTAATGTTATAATGTCAACTAAGAAGCAAGCACAAGGCATAGGAGCACATGGCACTCCGGTTTCAGCAATAGCCATCATTAAAAAATCAAAATTGCTCCATTTTCGGTTGAAAGGGTTTGCCACTTTTCATTTTTTCAACCGTTTGTATTGTAATTCGATTACCGTAAGGCCTACTATACCAGGTGGTGGCGTATTTGGCCCTTTCACCGTAGAAGCCTCTACGAAAAACAACGTTCCCCTGACAGGAGTGAGACTATGGACCCCGGCCTGACACCGAATTCCCTGGATCCAAAAACATATTATCCCGCATTTAAAGCCCCTGACGCCCGATTGGACGGGCGGATTTTTGTCGGTGTTTCTTCCACCGGCATATATTGCCGACCGGTGTGCCGCGCCAGGACGCCGCAAGAACAAAATTGTACTTTTTTCAATAGCGCGGCGGCGGCGGAAGCTGCGGGCTACCGCCCCTGCCTGAAATGCCGGCCGGAACTGGCTCCCGGCCCGGCGCCCGCAGACACCCGGGCCAACCCTGCCCGCCAAGCCGCGCTGCTTATGGAAGAAGACTTTTTGGGTGCGGTGAGCTTGGAAAAACAGGCGGAGTCGCTGGGCGTTCCCGGCGGGCATTTGGATCACCTTTTCAGGTCGGAATATGGCGTTTCGCCGGTTCAATATTTACTGACCCATAAATTGCTGCTGGCAAAGAGTTTACTGACAGATACCAACCTGCCTGCCGCCGACGTTGCCTTAACCGCCGGCTTCGGCGCCGTCCGGCGTTTGGAAACCTTGTTCCTGGAGCGCTATCGCATGCCCCTTTCGGCCCTGCGGGGGAAAACAAAGTCGTCCAACAGCGGCAGCAAGGATACCATTACATTATATCTGGGATACCGGCCGCCATATTTGTGGGACAAACTTCTGGCCTTCCTCGGGGGCAGGACTATCCCGGGCGTGGAATCTGTTGCCGGCAGTTCCTACCACCGGACGGTGATCATGCCGCGCGGCGGCGAAACCTTCCGGGGCTGGCTAACTGTGCGGCACGCGGAGAAAAAAAAGGCGCTTGCTGTTACAATATCAGTTGCACTGCTGCCGGTTCTGCCCTGGATCCTGGCGCGGGTTAAGCGTTTGTTTGATCTAAGCTGTGAACCGTGGGAGATTTATAACAGGCTTGCAGTTATGAACGACATCAAAGACGGTTTGTGCGTGCCCGGCACGAGACTACCGGGCTGCTTCGACGCTTTTGAGATGGCGGTGCGGGCCGTTCTGGGACAGCAGATCACGGTAAAGGCGGCGCGCACACTGGCCGGACGCCTGGTGTCGGCTTACGGGACGGCGCTGGCCACACCCGTTGACGGCCTTACCCACACCTTCCCCACCCCGGCGGATATTTGCGGGCTGGCCGGACCCATAGTGGATCATCTTGGGGCTCTTGGCGTGACGGGCGCCCGGGCACGCTCCATCCGGGCTCTGGCGGAGGGGCTATTAAGGGGAGAAATTGACTTATCCGGCCGGGCCGATCCCCGGGTACAAATGAAAAAGCTGCTCGCCTTGCCCGGCTTCGGCCCCTGGACCGTGCATTACGTCGCCATGCGCGCCCTGGGTTGGCCGGACGCTTTCCCGCACACGGATTACGGCGTTAAAAAAGCCCTGGCCGGCCGGACCCCGAGGGAAATATTGGAACTATCCGAACCATGGGAGCCCTGGCGCTCCTACGCCACCATAAATCTTTGGACGTCGGGGGTGTAAAAAGACCCCTCAATAAATAAATGGGTGTAAGATTTAAGCAGGAGAAACGGGGCTCTAAATAGATAAAAGCTGCTTGCCAGGGGAACATCTTTCTGGGATTATGGTAGTGCAGTTATTCAACCCTGCCCCGCTCCGCCTTCGGTCACTTAAAGTGAATTATTCCTGACAACATTCTTTTCTGGTGCAGATATAATTTCCCCGCAGTTTGGATAGGTCGTGCCCTTCATGTAATAATAGCTTTTCCCGGAGATGGCCCGCCCCGCTTCTGCATATCCCTAAGCCTCTCTGGGGAAGTACCCTGTGGGTTGGCAAAAAATAAGAAAAAGGGTTTTTGGCGATTGCATTTCCCACCGCCTGGGCCGCCCCCGGTTTTCCCAGGAGCCCGGCAATGCCCTTATATGTAATAACCTTTCCAGGCTCGATCCTACTGACCACCTCAAAAACATTCCGTTGGAAATTGGAAAAGTCAGTTAGATCCAGGGGCAGATCATGTTTGCCCGTTTCTAAAAAATTCAGGGTCTCCCTAATGATCAGCCTTTCAAAGGTGCTTCGTTCTTCAAGGGGAAGCCTTAAATCTATACGCCTGGCTCCCTGATTGGCTTTTAAAGATAAGCATTTTAACCCCTTTGAAGAAAAAGTTGCACTGATTGTGTCCGTTTCCAGGAAATCAATTATTTCTTTTACTTTTGCCAAGGGGACTCCCCCGCTTTTATTTTTTCTGCTTCAGCTAAAGGAACTCCCCCGCTGCTTCTTAATTTATATAGCCTTTTTTATATAGCCTTTTTCTAAAGCTGGAAGTGTATAGTGCAGCCACAATGGCTAAACACACCATTTCAAACTCGAAACTGCTCCTCTGCAAAGGAAAAGTAACCGGCCGATCCGGCACCGCACGGTGTTCTTAAAACCAAACGCCCGGGACTCAAGGACCAAGGCCTAAGACTTAAGACTTAAGACTTAAGGACCCAGACCAAAGCCCGCAGCCCACAACATGCCAGCCGCTAAAAAGTTTAATCTCTACAAATTATAAACTGCTAAAACAATTTTTATCCCTGCAACCCGGAGTGATGGGGGTGTTCTTTTACAATTTCCAGGGCCTCTGCCAGGGCACAGATTACATCCACCCTGAACTGCTGCTTTAAAACGTTTATCCTTTTAATGATCTCCCCTTGATTGCATAAAGGCCAATGATATAATTAATTAATTTTTATAACAGGCGGCTACGTCTAAAACCAACAGGCGAAATATACGGGGCGGAGCCTGGATAAACCCCTTAAGTTACAAACCCGGAATTTACCGGCCGATTAGATGCCGGCAGATTTAATATATTGAGATATTGTGTATTTTTTTGCCATTTGATGCTATGATTAGGGATGTTGAGTATAGGAATCGGAGATGTGCAACGGTGACAAGTCGGAAGAATCAAGAATGTAACCCGGGGGCGGTATTAAAATACACAGGGGCCTTTATGGCCTGGGTTATCGGCTCCGGATTCGCCACCGGGCAGGAAATACTGCAGTTTTTTTCGAGTTACGGATACGTCAGTTATGGTGTCGTGGTATTGAACCTGGCCGGTTTCCTGATCTTGGGCCGGATCATTATAACGACCGGCTATAATCATAAAAACGCGGAGAAATTCAACCACTTTATTTACTTCTGCGGAAATAAGCTAGGGACACTATACTCATGGCTGATTCCGGCAACACTGGTTTTGTTGATTTCGGTACTAACATCCGGCGCCGGCGCTACCCTCTTTGAATATTACGGCATAAACCGTTTTCTCGGATCTGCTTTGCTGACGGCGCTGGTTTTAAGCGTGTACCTGATTGGATTTGAGAAAATGGTTGGAATTGTGTCAGTGATCAGCCCGGTTATCATCATTTTCACTTTGCTCGTGGGTACGTTAACGGTAATAAGGGATATTGGCGGTATTTCAGAAATAACACAGTATACGCAGGTTTTGCAAAACACCCGGGCCTCACCGCACTGGATTTTAAGCGCCGCATTGTATCTATCCTTGAATTTTTTTTGCGGCAGCACCTATTACACCGCTTTAGGCATAAAAGCGGAAAGCGGGCAATCCGCCAGACTGGGTGCGCTGTTTGGCGCCCTGGCCCTGATTGCCACAATTGCCATCATGAACACGGCCATCTTGCTGGATGCCGGAAATACCACCGCCCTGGCGGTTCCCACATTGTATCTGGCGAAAAAAATCTCGTATTTTGTCGGGGGTACATTTTCCATTATCCTGATCCTGGGCATTTTTTCTTCCTGTTCGACAATGATGTGGACAGTTTGCAGCAGGTTTTTCACCCGGGACAGCGGAAAAAACAGATTATTTGCGTTTACGGTCTCCCTCGGCGCCTATGGTATTAGCTTATTTCCCTTCAGCAAACTTATCAGCGTGTTTTATCCCCTGGTGGGTTATGTGGGGTTATTATTTATCGGCTGTGTAATCTACAAGGGTTTCAACTCAAACTATAATTCCTCCTTATAAACAGGTAAACAGGGCCCACTTTCCGGGATCGGCAAGGCTTCGTAAAAACAGGGTGATTGCAAGAATGACGGTGGCAGAAAATTTTGTGAGGTGTTATTGTGCCTCAGATGAACAAAGGCGGTAAATTCATATTCGGTATTTCGATAATTAAGGATGACTTAACTGAAGTGGGACAAGGGGACAGGTCCCTTGTCCCTAAATCCTGCCGATAACACTTTTTGATATTCCGGTGATTCTGGATAGCTGTCTTATTGTTACACCATTAAGCTCTTTAAGCGTCCTTAAAACCTCGTTCCTTCTGCTTTTTTCCAGATGCTTCAGTTCGTTTGGGTCTGTAAGGCCAAACCGCGCTAAATACAACTCTAACTCCGGATCCTTCATTCTATACATTTCATCGTTTTCCAGACATTTATCTTCAGTGTCCTCATTCATGTATTTTATTAGCAGTTTAACTGCATCGGCCCTATCCGAGGCAAACATCCCCAGGGCGTAGTATGTATCTGCTGCTGCCGGCGCCTTCAGGTAATCCTTAGCGCTGCTCCACTTGTATCCTTCGATATTTCGTGATAAACCAGCCTTAACAGGATTCTGATGAATATATCTTAGCACAGTCAAAAAATAAGCATCATTATCTACCGCCTCACTTTTAAACCTTTCCTGAAACAAATGTCCGCATCGTTCGTACTTCCGGTTATACCAGTAAACAAAGCTGCCGCTAATCCTTTTGATGATCATGGAAACTGGTTCAACGACTTCTTTCAGCAGCAAATGGATGTGGTTGCCCATAAGACAGTACCCGAAGAGTTCAAATTGACTGGTTGGTTTAAAATACAATATTGTTTCTGTAAATCTCTCCCTATCTTCATCATCTTTGAAAATTACCTGCTTGTTTATCCCCCGCAGCATGATGTGGTATATCCCGCTTTCGCTTTTCTGACGAGCGTATCTTGGCATTTTCCCCACCTCAGCAATATTTTACTGGTAAGATTTTCCCATAGGAATAAATGTAGGATAAGGGATCTGTCCACCCATTTCAGTTTCAATGTGGGACAAGGGACCTGTCCCCCCGTCCCACGCCTGTTTATTCCGGCCTTTTAAACTTTACGTAGAAGGTGGCGCCGCCGGGTCCCGTTTCAAAGTCGATCACTGCCCCATGCCTGGCGGCGACACTGTAGCATACGGACAGGCCCAGGCCGGTGCCGCTGTCTTTGGTGGTGAAAAACGGGGTGCCAATTTTATCGATGATATTGTCGGGGATGCCTGTACCCTGGTCTTTTACCGCCAGCACCACCTGGTCCTCCTCTATAAAGGTCTCCATCTTCAGTATTTGTCCTGGCTGCATCGCCTGCAAGCCGTTACGCACCAGGTTAATGACCACCTGGCGCATTTCCTTCTCGTCCAGTGATAACTTGGGAATTTTCCCTGCTTTCAATTCTATGTACTTGTCGGTTATCAGGCCGTCCGCTCGAATAAGCGGCATTATGGATCTGAGAATTTTATTTAAATCCTTCTTCTCCAAATTTACGGCCTTATCTTTGGCCAGGGAGAGGAATTCAGTGATGATCGAATTGGCCCGGTCCAGTTCTTCGATCATCAGTTCAAAGTAAGCCCTGTCCTGGGCATACCGCTCCTTCTTCCCTAAAAGCTGCAGGAATCCCCGGACGGTGGTCATCGGGTTCCTGACCTCGTGGCCGATGCCGGCGGCCATTTCACCCACCAGGTTCAGGCGGTCCAGACGGGTTATCTCAGCTTCCAGCTTTTTTTCTTTGGTGATATCCTGCATTAAGGCGATCCGGCATAATTCACCGTTAAGATCCATCGTTACGGTGGTCGACCAAACGGTAACTATCTTTCCGGACCTGGTCTTGAACCTGTATTCATTATTTCTAACTTCTCCTCTTTCTCTTAACTCATCAAGCAGGGCTGTTGTATATTCACCGTTTACAAGGTTTAAATCTTCCGCCGTCCTGCCCAGGACCTCTTCCCGGGCATATTCCATAAGGTCAAGGAATTTTTGGTTGACATCAAGATACCTGTTATCTTTCATCCGGACGACAGACATCAGAATGGGGCTGTTATAGAACATTTTGGCAAAACGCTCCTCGGACTGGCGCAGAGCCCTGACCACCTTTTCCTGTTCTGTGATATCAATGGACATCTCCAGGATTAAAGGGGATCCGTCTGTATCCTTAAACGGTAAATCGTAAACATCTATAATACCGCCGCCGGGTATTTCCACTCTCCACTGGTGCGGTTTACCGGTTTCGAGAACACGGTATGACTGGCAAAATTCACAAGGCTCATTGAATCCGTAAACAAAGTCATAACAGCAGCGGCCGTTAGCTTCTCCAATCATCTTCCGGAAAGCCCTGTTAGCAAAGGAAACCCTGTAGTCAGGAGTCAAAAGGCAGATGTTAACGGGCAGTGTCTCCAACACGTCTAACAGTCTTTGCCGTTCCTGGGCGAGCTCTTTGGTCCTTTCGGCCACCTTGTCCTCTAAATGCTCCAGTGTTTTTTTCAGCTCCTCCCCGGCCCGGGCCCGCTCCACCGCAGACCAGGCGCGCCTGGTGGTCTCGCGGACCAGTTCCGCTTCCGCCGCCGTCCACTGGCGGGGCTCCATCTGCCCGACGATGAGCACGGCGACAAGCTTGCCTTCTTTTACGAGCGGCGCCGCAATACCGGACCTGATACCCATCCCCAGCAAACGCGCGCGCTCCCCGGCGGAACAGGCGGGAAAAGAAAGGACATCCGGCACTACCAGATCTTTGCCTGTACGCAACAGGGCAGCCAATGCCGGAAAATCACTTTTCGTATGCGTCCCGGCCAAAGCCAGGGCCTGCCCGGCCCCGCCGGGCGACTCGTTTTGGATCCCAGTGACTTCTCTGGTGTATTCTTCATAACTGGCTCGCGCCGCCCGCAAATGCTCCGCCAGCAAGCTCGTGGCGGTATCCTTAATTGCCTGCACGCCGGTTAGCGGCCGCAGCGCGTCGCCCAGCCGCAGCAGGAACGCCTGTCGTTCCTCGCTGGCGCGCAGAACCTCCTCGGCCCGCCTGCACTCAGTAATATCGGTAAAAATCATGCCGAAACGATTTTGGGCCGGCAGCGGGAACGCATGGACGCTAAACCAGCGGCCAAGAAAAGCATTATATTCCTTAAACCTTTGCGGTTCGCCGCTGCTGACCACTTTGCCGTAACGTTCTAACCAGACAGATTCAACCCCTTCAAGGAATTCGGTGGCCCGCTTACCAAGTACATGCTCTGGACCCAGGCCTGCCTGCCTTTCATAGGCCTGGTTGATCTCCAGAATGAGATAATCAACGGGTTTGCCCGCCGGGTCGAATTCCATTTCAGCAACGGCAAAACCTTCGCCTATGGAATGGAACAGTGTGCGGTAGCGCTCCTCGCTTTCCCGCAGGGCCTTTTCCATCCGCTTGCGTTCGGTTATGTCGGTATACATCGCAAAGCTGGCGATATACTTCCCGTTATCGCTAAAGATCGGTGTGGAGTTGTGCATCGTCCAAATTTCCGTACCGTCCTTGCGGCGGAACCTGAACTCGCCGCAAGGCACGTCTCCTTTTTTCAGGGCTCCGCGGATCTGCCGTATTTGCGGTTGCTCATCCGGGAAACTGAAATCCGTTAGTGATTTCCCGGTGATTTCATCCAGCCTATAACCGAGCATATCGGCGAACCGCTGGTTGCAGTAAAGACAGGGACCTCCGGGTTTGGCGTATACGATACCTTCCCCCGCTGTCTCGAAGACCGTGCGGTATCTGTTCTCCCTCTCCCGCAGGGCCTCCTCGGCCTGCTTGCGCTCGGTGATGTCCAGCGAATAAACAGAAACCCCATTTTTATTGGGGTAAGCGCGAATGCTCCGCCATTTCTGGGAAACCGGTGAAAAATATTCACAGGCGCGCGGCTTTTTATCCGTCATTACCTGGTGGTAAATTTGCAGCTTTTCCTGTCCGGCAGCGGGATACTTTTCTGCAATCCCACACCCGATAAGCTCATCGGGGCTAAAACCAAGCAGTTCTGCCGCAGATCTATTGACGTAGGTGAACCGCATTTGGCTGTCAAGGGCATAAAACGCGTCGGAGATGCTTTCCAGAATATCTATTGTCCCCTGGCACGCCTGCCGCAGTTCTCCCTCAATCTGCTTGCGCCTCGTTACATCACGAAAATATACCGAGATGCCTTTTGAGGTCGGGTATACGTCTACCTCCATCCAATTCCCCGTGTAAGCCGATTTTGTCGTGAAGCGTGACGGCTTGTTGTTCAGCATAACGTCCCTGAAATGCGAATGCACAGTGGCCCCGGCAGATTTGGGAAACACTTCACGGATATCCCGCCCCGGAAGATCCTCGCGCTTACAATTCAAGATCTCCCCGATATTCCGGCTGACATAAGTAAACCTGTATCCCTTATCGAGGTCGCAGAAAGCGTCCGCTATACCTTCCAGCATGTTGCCGCCTGCCCGCTGTTTAGCCTCTGACAGCTTTCGCTCCCGCTCCCAGGCCAGCCCGGAAAGCTGCCGTTTGGCATTATTCAACATTTCTTCGGCCTCCCTGCGGTCGGTGATATCCTCAAAGCTGCTGATAGCCCCGGTAATGGCGCCTTTTTCATCAAGCAATGGGCTGGCGTTCGCCAGCATAATTTTGCGAACACCGTCGTCCCAGATGAATTCAATCTCCACATCCTTGACTTCCTCGCCTTCCCGGGCAGACCGCTGCAGCGGCAACTCCGCGGGAACAAGTTCCCTGCCGTTATGAAACAGCCTCGCAGGCTGGTTTTCTTCAGCGGTGATGGACAGGTCCTCCCCGGGCTTAACCCTCATAAATTCAGCAGCTCTGGCATTTCGGATGATCTCTTTACATGAAGCGTCGGTGGCAATAGATATGCCGGCAGGGATGGTTTCAAACACTTTTTTTATCCCATCCCGGCCGGCGCAAATAATTTTTTTCAGAATATCCCCCCGGATTGGCTCCATCAAAACGTCAACCCCTTTCATTTAAGTTGATGGGGAATTTTTGACATATATCCGGATAATACCTTCGGAGATAATATCGAATCCAGGGAAATAATGGTGGAAAAGTACAAGGGTTAGGGCCGGGATGCCGGTTACCCGATACCCTTTTGGGATCCCTGCGTGTGCTCTCAAGGCAAATACCAGTAAATGCAAATAAAAAGGACAGGGGGCAGGCCCCTTGTCCAAAATCTGTCGATCATTCCTTCCAATATCACGGTGATCCGGATTGCCGCCCCGTGGTCACATTTGGCGCAGCTTCTGTTGATTGCCGCCCCGTGGTCAACATCATTTGTCGCTGTTTGGGTTGATTGCGGCCGTGACAGTCACAAATCACGGCAAAACCACAGCGAAAAGTCAGGCAACAATTACGCCAATGGGGGGTCAAGCAACTTTTCCCCCCGTCTTTTGCCGGCAAATAAGTTAAACAACTAAAAGCCGGGCCCGGCAGGTTAACAACTAAGGCCCCGCCCTCAACCGGCTAAGCCTGCACGGCGGCCAAAAATCCTTCCCTGATGGCTTCCAGGGCGTTTCTGGGTTTGTCGGCGTCGCCGATAACCTTCAGGGCCGCCTTTCCTTCCAGCTCCTTTACAAGGGCGTTGTTAGACTGCATACCCAGGGCCAGCACAACGGTTTCCGCTTCAATACTTCTGGTTTCCTGGTTTTTTTCTATTTCCACTGAATTGGCCTTGATGGCGGTAATATTGGCCCCCGTGATCACTTCGATATGCCGTTCCGCTATATCTTTCAACAACAGCCCGCGGCGGGTGAACTCCTCATCAAGGGCGATGTCGGGCAGCGCTTCCACGATCGTCACCTGCCTGCCCAGGGAGTTCAGGTATGTGGCCGTTTCAGCCCCGACCAGGCCGCCGCCGGCAATGACCACCTTTTGTTTGGCGGCAACTCTGCCTGTCAATACGTCTTCAGCCGTGACCACATTTTCGCCGTCAATACCGGGTATGGGCGGTCTGGCCGGGGCAGCGCCCGTGGCCACAATGACCAGGTCCGGTTTTTCTTCACCGCAGATGGCGGCGGTATATTTTGTGTTGAACTTAATGTCGACGCCCTGCTTTTCCACCTGCCCGCCCAGCCAGGCGATGATTGAAGAAATATCCCCCTTGTTCGGCGGTATGGCCGCTGTGGCAAATTGCCCGCCGATCTTCCCGCCTTCCTCGTAGAGCGTCACCTTATGGCCGGCCAGCGCCGCCGTCCGGGCCGCCTCCAGTCCGGCCGGGCCGGCGCCCACGACGGTTATCTTTTTGGACCGATCGGCTTTCTGAAATTCGTTTAGATACTCGAAGCCCAGGGTGGGATTGGACAGACAGCGGATCGGTTCGTTTTTAAAGAGCAGGTCCAGGCAACCCTGCTGGCAGCCGATGCAGGGCCGGATATCCTCGTACCGGCCGACGGCGAATTTATTGGGCAGTTCCGGGTCCGCCAGGGAAGCCCGGCCCATCACAATCAAGTCCGCCTTGCCGGACAGCAGGATGCTTTCCGCTATAAAGGGGTCGTTAATCCGCCCCACCGTGGCCACCGGAATTCCCACAACCTCTTTGACTTCGGCGGCATAGTCCACAATCCAGCCGGGACTTATGTGCATGGGGGGGATAATCGACCAGGTGCTTTCATATGTCCCCGCGGAGATACTCAGCATATCAACGCCTTCCTCCTCCAGCTGGACGGCAACGGCTTTCGTTTCTTCTATGGTGCGCCCCCCGGGCACGTACTCATCGCCGGAAATACGGAAATCCACCAGGAAATCGGGTCCGCATTTTTCCCTGATATCCGCCACTATTTCCAGCGCAAAGCGCAGCCGGTTGGCCAATACCCCGCCATAGGCGTCGCAGCGTTTATTGGAGTACTTGGACATAAACTGGGCGATCAGGTAACCGTGGGCGCCGTGCACCTGCACCCCGTCAAAGCCCGCTTTCTTGGCCCGCAGCGCGGTATCGCCGAACTGGGAAACGATTTTTTTGATTTCCGGGATGGTCAATTCCCGGGGGATGGCTCCCAAAACCGGGCAGGCCAGCGGTGAAGCCGAAACAGGCTGCTCGCCGATCACCGCCGGGGTCGTTTGCCGGCCGCAATGGTAAACCTGGGCGACGATCTTGGCGCCCGCCCGGTGCACCCGCTCAGTGAGGGCAGCGTGTGACTGAATTTGCTCATCCTTCCACAAACCGGCGGTCCAGAATCCCCGGCCCAGGGGATCCACCGCGTAGTCTTCCACAATGATCAGGCCCCAGCCGCCCTTTGCCTTGGTTTCATGATAAGCAATAAAGCGTTCGGTGGCCATGCCGTCGGTATCACAAAAAACCGATACCATAGGTGCGACGGCCAGCCTGTTTTTTAGTTTGACGTTGCCGATGGAAATTGGGGAAAAAACGGGACTGATATTTAAAACCTTCATTTTTCCTGACACTCCTTTCATCAATTCAAACCGCAACCAAACCTATGGAGTATTTAATGATTACTTGAACTGGCTCCATAAACCGGGAAAACCAGTTGCCGCCCCCGGGAAAACTCCGGGACTACCATATTATAATAACCTTTCTCTGATAAAATTATTTTTATGGAACGGCCCGGTCCGCCGTACATAATAAGGGTGTTCGCCTGATCGGGCGTAAATTTGGTTAGGTTATCAGTTAGGCGGGGACGCCGGTTTAATGTGGTTATCATTTTGATGAAGGGGGGTCTTTTTAATGTGGGTGTCAATTGAGCAGCCTGAAAGAACTGCCCTGGCTTATGTGGGCTTTCCCCTGCTCAAGCTGTCAACTGCCTTTAACACCTCCGGTATCCTGTATTTACCTTGCAAATTGCTGATTAATCTTGCCGAAAAATTCAGCTCCAGGCCAATACTGCTGACGTACAGCGGCCTGTTGCTGTTGCCCCGGAAAACCTTGGTACAATCCGCACAGCCGTTAAAATATGTCTTTGCAACCCCAATAACGGGGATTTTTCCGTGCAGGGCTTCGTATAAATGGCCGCCCAAACCCTTTTTACCGCTGCCTAACAAAACGTAACCGTCAACAATTATTATGTCTATCTTTTCCTTGATCCTGTTGTAAACCTGCAAAAGGCAAGGCAATTCCCTTTTGTAAAACTCCCCCGGCACATAAGCGTTAAATTCCCTTACCACCGCACAGTACCTGGCAACAATCCTTTCACAGGACCCGGTTTGAAAAACAATGCAGCAGGCCCGCGCGAAATCCTTAAAATAATAAACATCAAAGCAAGCAATCATGCTGTTATTCATCCCAATTAAGAAATTCACCCCGCTGCTTCATCGGGTACCCTAAGGCTCAACATATTCATTTTCCTTCATGACACTGCAGGCATCCCTGGCACTGGCATCCCCTGCACCTTTAAAAGGGTATCCAGCACCTGTTACCTCGGTTGAGCCGATGATGATTCCGGCATCTTTTAGCTGTAAACAGGAGATTCACACCCGGCGAAGGAGAAAGGGGAATACACGTTGAATATATTTAAAAATGTTTTATGCTAGAGATATAATCAAATTATTGCCGGAGACGTGATCATGGAAAAAACAGATTTTTTTGGGGCACTTCGTGCAGCCGCAAGCCTGACACTTTACAGAAATATTATTTTAGATCCGGCCTGCCGGACCTGGCTTAATTTTATCGAATCCGTGGCAAAAGGCAAGCCGGCAGATGAAATACTTAATATATACGGCGAATTATTCTTTTGCCTGGCGCAGCGGACCAAACCCACGGAAGGCAGCTTTACCGGTGACGCCTGGCAGGACCACCTGCTATCGCTTCTACTGTATGATGACAATGCTTTTAGCCGGGGGGCCTCGCTGTATCCCCCGGAGGAGCTTGGGCCCGGGCTGCTTGATGCCGCCAGGGGCGACCTGGTCAGGCTCCAGACCATGTCCAAAATAGACGGCGCCGTCGCCCGGGCGGCGGTAGAACAAATACTGGGAGCAGACGGCATCCCCGGCGGCGGTTTACCCCTCTGGCAAGGGCTTTCCGCTCCGGCCGCATTAGATTTAAGAACCGGAATCTGCTACGCCGGCAGGATGATTGATTTGCTTTCCCAATCCGCTGACTGGGGTTCCTGCCTGGCAGACCTGGCCCGTTATTACCGGGCGGCGGGGGCGGGGCTGTATGGGAAATACCGGGCTTTCCGCTGGTCCGGCGCGGCCGGCCGGCTGGAAGGGATCGTCGAACCGGATCCCATACGTTTTTCAGATTTGATTGGTTATCAGGATCAACGCCAGCAAGTAGTGGACAACACCGAAAAGTTTTTAGCCGGCTTCCCGGCCAACAACCTTTTACTATACGGCGACAGGGGCACCGGCAAGTCTTCTACCGTTAAAGCCCTTTTGAACCAATACGGCGAACAGGGACTTCGCCTGGTGGAAGTACCCAAAAGCAGCCTTGGTGATTTTCCCCAAATTATTACTTTGCTGCGGCAGCAGCCGCAGCGGTTCATCATCTTTATGGACGATCTTTCCTTTGAAGAATCCGAAGTGGAATACAAGGAGCTAAAGGCCGTTTTGGAGGGCGGACTGACCGCCCGTCCACGCAACGTCTTAATTTACGCCACCTCCAACAGGCGGCACCTGGTTAGGGAGCGGTTTTCCGACCGGGATACGGGGGATGAGCTGCACAGCAACGACACAGTCCAGGAAAAGCTATCCCTGGCCGACCGCTTTGGGGTTACAATTTTCTTCACCACCCCGGACAAGGCGCTTTACCTGAGAATTGTGCGGGAACTGGCCGGTCAGATGGGCTTTGTCCTTGGGGCCAGTGAACTTGAACGCAGGGCGCTGCTGTGGGCGTCCTGGCACAATGGTTTGTCCGGCCGCACCGCACGGCAGTTTATCGAAAACCTCAGCGGGGAATTGCATTTATCTTAAAGGCTTGGGGTGGTTTTGCAGAACAACCGGATGGCATTTACTCCGGCTGGCGATTGCAGGGGGAGGCGAAGTAAAGACTAATCAATTAACTGAATCGGAATATTTGGTTTTTACAACCTCGTATCTAACTCCCGCGTACACAAAACTTAGTGTGCCCGCTAAAAGGGAAAGCCCTAATGTAATATAAAATGTCCCAAGATAAAGGGGAGGTACAATCTCTACCGTTCTTAAAATTATACCGAAGGCAATCATAACGGCCATTGTTAGTAAACCTTTAACATCAAAAAATGAAAAAACACAAAGTCTTTCGGATTTTTCGTTTATTATTCTTTTTATATTCCTTTGGAATACCCTGAGAAAAATGTACCTGAAAAAGAAACAAAAGCCGATAAAGCCCACCACTATATTTACCCAATATGATTTGGTATTACTTAGAATATCATAAAACCCCAAATCCAAGATCCTGTAAGAAGCAAAACCCCAGACCAGGGCAGAAACAAAAAGGAGGGCCCTTTTAGGAACAGCTGGTTTTAGTTTATTAACTGCCGAAGCCACAATAATGCCTCCCCCGGTTGCCTCTGTCTTTTAAATCATACCCATTTAATCATAACCCATTTAGCCGGGTTAAGTCACCTACATCAGGTGTTGCCCGCTTTCGTGGTGTGACCATCTTTTGAAACTGCAGCAGGGATACCGGCTTTTTGCTTTCATCTTCTTTTGTTTCTCGATATGTTTTCTGTATGCTTGCAGTGTGGATACCTGGAACAGCCCCAAAAGGTGCCATACCTACCCTGCCTTACCACCATCTTACTTTCAATTTCTTTTTTCAAACAATCGGGACATAGTTTTTCAGATATATTTCCGACAGCTTCATCCCTATCCAATTCCAGGTTTCTAACTATCTCCTGAGAAACATTCTCCCCTTCAAAACGGCGCATCTGCTCCCCGGTGTCCCTGTGGCTTAATATATTTAAACTGCCTTCCCAGACAATCTTGTTATCGATAATAGCAATCTTCTGGTGCATTCCCTTTCGCTGGAACACCCTGGCCCCGAGACTTTCAAACTGGCCGATAACCTGTTCCGCGTGTTCTGACATTCTGCCGTTTTGTTGGGCAGGCGGCCTGGTATAAACACGAATGTTTATATTTCTGCCCAGCAGCAACCTGAAAAAATCCATTAACCCGCCGGCCCTTCTCAGTGAGATAAAAGGACTCATAATGACCAGGCTCTTTTCTGCCGATCGCAAATCGTCCAGGAACAACGGCCAGAAGTTCTTTTCGGTATATAAGCTGCCTTCCGGGGATGTAAAGTGCTTTTCCGGCCCAATGGCCGCATTGGCCCATTTTTCGAAATCCGACACTAAATAATTATCAATTAACTTTTCCGAAGAAACTTCAAAACCCTCTGCTCTGAAGATCTCTATAATTTGCAAAATAATCGAATCTCTCTTAAGAGCCGATTGCAAATAATCTTTATGGGCCACCAGGAAAACCTTGCACCTGGCGCGGGTGAGGGCTACATTTAATAATAATCGCGCGTCGGAACCCTTTCGCTGATCATCCAGCATGGACCAGTTCGAAACACCCGGTCCTTCTACGCAATCGAAAATGATGGCGGCTTCCTCGCCGCCCTGGAAGCTGTGCACCGTGTTTACCCGCACTTCGTCCAGGATGCCCCAATCCCCGGCTATTTTGCCCGCCAATCGGGCCTGAGCCCGGTAAGGAGTAACTATGCCAATTCTTTCCCCACAGCCCTCTCTTAATAGCTTGCGGGCCACTGCCGCTGACACCAGCGCGCTGTAAATGTTAAAGCGGCCTCCGGTCGACAGATGGCTGCACCACGGGTTTATCGTCGAGGTATCAACAACAACTAAGGGGCTTTGCCCGCTCAAGGAATCATCTATTAAGTGACTCTTTGTACCCGGGTCACTCTTTAGTAACCCCTCGTAAAACAGCCTGCTGGGAATATCAGCAATTTGGGGGGCCATGCGGTACTGGGTATCAAGGAGGGTGACCCTTTCATCCCTGACGGCGCTTTGCACCGAAGTTATATTAAGCACATCAAATATACTACGGCCAAGCCATTTTTGGGCCATCATATCTTTTGAAACACAGATTGGCGGCAGTTGTAAAAAGTCGCCGACGATGGTAACGAACGAGGTTGCCTTGCTAGCGGCCCAGTAAATGTGGGGCAGGGGCGCCATGCTGGACTCGTCTACAATGAGAACATCAAAGGGTTGGTCAGTCAATTGTTTGGAAATAAAAGATTTGGTCAGCGTGGTGGCAACAAGCCTGGCTTCAGTGAGAACACTCTGGCGAACCTCATCAAGCGCCCTGTCAATCTCGGCAATCCTGGCATTAATAACACCCCGGCGATCTTCTTTGGCTTGTTTCTCAGTTTTTAGCTGCACCGGTGTCAGGCCATGCTTTTGCAAAAGCATTGATAGTTCTTGCTCAGTCCTGGTTAATTCTTTACCCTTTATTTCTAAGCTTGCTCTCTTCTCACTATATCTTTTTTCCAGTTCACCAGTAACACGCTTCCTGGCATCAATAGTAATGCTAAGTTGATCAATTTCCCGTTGAATTCTTTGGGGGTTGAGTCCGAAAAAAAGCCTTTTCACAGCCCCGGCCTGGCCGGCTCTGGCCAGCTTTTCACGATTTCTTAATTGACTCGATTCAAGCTTGTCCAGTGCCACTTTTTCCGTTTTTAGACGGGTACTCATGTCCTCGACTGCCGCCTGGAGATCGTTTTTCTCTCTTATTAAACTCTCAACGGCAGATTGGGCAGAGATCAGCGCCTTATAAGATTCCAGGAAACTCTCAATCTGCAGCCGCTCAGAAATAAGCCCGCTTTTCTCCAGGGTGAGAGACTCCCCCAATTTGGCTGCGATATTATCCAGGATCACCAGGGGATATTCTTCTTCCAGCGTTGTTTTGTGGCAGATGCCCAGGCGGACCAACTTGCCTTCTTGATAGAATGTTGTGGGTTTCAGTTGCTCGGCAATATCCTCCAGGGCTTCATCCACCGCGTTGTTGGCGTGAGATACCAGCAAAACGCGCCTGCCCGCGTCCAGGTGAGCCTCCACAGCCTTAGCAATGGTTTTGGTCTTGCCTGTGCCGGGAGGCCCCCAGATAATAGCCAGTGACTTAGAAAAAGATGCGGTGATGGCATTTTTTTGCGAGTCATTGGGCGGATTCTTTGAGAAATTATATTTGGGAACTGCCCCTTGATTAACAGCAGTGGAGGTACCTGCAAACAACCGCTCGCTGGTCTTAAACTTATCACCTGGCGGCAAGGATTCTTCGTATTTTTTCCGCAGCAGTTCCAGCAGAAACCACAAATTAGTTATTATCCTGGCTTCTGCAATCGCCTGGCCTAGATTCTTTTCAAGGGCTATCTGTACTTCCAGCCCCTGCATCGAAACAATTTGACAGGAACACCTTGTGCCTGTTATTACAATTTCAGCCGGGGTGTCATCGACAGCAGCCAGGAAGTTTTCCAGGTGGAAGAGATATATGTAAAGCCCGCTTGATTCCCTGAGCAGCCTTCCGTTGAACACCTTTACCATACTGCCGCCCTTGCCTTTTTTCAACTCGTTGATTTCCTGCTGCAGGGCCTGGATAAATTCGGGTATCAGTTGGGTGGATTTAAACATTTCAGCTTGATTCTCCTTAGAACTTAAGCAACCGCTCCTAATTGCGGACTATTTTATAATAAATCAAGAATATCCTCCTGTTCATCTGCAGAATCCACTTCCTGTTCCTCCTGCACTGGCAACTTATCTGCAAAACTGGTTTGAATGGTCAGAACTCCTTGCGCCTCCAGTGGCTTCAAATCCTCCAGAGCTTTTAGTTCGCGTCCGGTTTGCGTGCTCATATACACCCACTTTGTTGCCCGTGTTATCCCCACAAATAGGAGACGTTTTACCCTCTGATCATCCACCTTCGCGAAATATTTTTGGATCAGTCCCGGCATGAGTACAGTATCAAAGGTGAGCCCTTTTGCACTCTGGTAAGTCAAAAGCTTTGGCAGCCCGTTTGTAAAATTTAAATTATTCATTGTTTCCACGTCAATTCCTGCCTCTTTTAATCCTTTGGCAAAACCATAAACCAGTCTTCTTTGGGGAAATATAAGGCCGATTTTTTCCCCGCGCATAAGACTGACCCGTAAAATTTCTATTAACCTGCGCTTTTCGTCAGCAAAATCAGAGGCGTAATAAAGGAGGGGCGTTTGTTTTTCAGCTTGATAGGTTTTGGCCTGTCTTGTGAGAGTCTGCCTTTCCTGCGGGTCGCTAATAAATTGGCGGGCCAGACTGATAATATAAGGGCAGCACCTGTAGGCTCCCAGTAAATATATGTTTCGCTTTCGCAAACCCAGCCGTTTAAGAATTTCCTTTTCCCCCGAACCATTTTCGTATACCTGCTGTTTATTATCCAGACATACAGATACATGTTTGGCTGCCGATTTCAACAAATCAAAGGATACCCCGCCCAGATCCTGACCTTCATCCACAAGAACAAAGTCAAAGAAAAATTTGCCGGGAAACTCGTTTGTAAGATTTCCCAGAACACCCATCCGGATAGCTGGAAAATCCGGAACACATCTTTTCCCCACCTGAATCATTGGGATTCTCCCGATGTGTTCTTTATAGTAACTATTACACCAGGAATCCAAAGTAGAAACACAGTCATGGGGCAGATCTAACATGTCAAGGGCGGATTTTATATAATCTTTTAGCACATTTGTATATACGAAAACATGAAAGCGATCCGGCGGAATGTTCCAGGTGTCACATAGATATTTCGCACGGTGCAGCAGAACCTGCGTTTTACCAGAACCAGGCGGGCCAAAAATAACACGGTTCTCTTGCGGTCCCAACTCAATCGCCCGCAATTGCTCCTGGGTCATCTCTTCTAATGGAATCAGCCAGGTACTCATGTCTTCACCCCGTTAATTTATTGTCAATTTTTGTGGCTATCCGCTATACTCTAACAGGTAGGATTGGCCCACCAGGCAAGATGCCCTCTTCCATGTCCGGTGAAAAATCATTTCGTTGTCTCGTTTTCTGTTCTTCTTTAGCTTTTATTATTTTATCGCTGTCCCCCGCCATATTAGCTGCCGTCAGAAACCAGCTCAATTCCCAGTCACTCAACGACTTAACCGGGTTAAATCCTATTAGTGACTCATTTAAAAATTTGTCCCGTGCTCCGGTGTCATTTAAATCTTCAGCCAGCATAGCCCTTAATACTAAATAAGGCGCCTCACGGTTTCCGGCCAGCGCTTTCTCCAGAGTGACCACAGCCTCGGAGTGAAGCTTGCGGCGCCGCTGGGATAAAGCAAGGTTAAATATTGGGCCGTCCCACGAACTGGCGCCGGCGGCTTCCTGGTAAAATTTTTCTTCCCCTTTGTAATCTCCCATCTTACCGCAGTAGATTCCGATTTTATTCAAAATCCCTTCATCAGGACTTCCCTTGCCCCGCAAAGCAACTTTCAGATAGTGGACTGCTTTTTCATACTGACCAAGGTCAGCATATAAATCGGCTAATTCAACTAATTTTATAAGCTTTTGCTCTTGCGAAAGCCCTTTTACAAACAATCCCTCCTCCATTTCATCAATTTTCACCCGTTTGCTCTGGGGATTAACCACATTGGTTAACGGGTTTTCAATTTCAACGGGAAAGAAATCTGCCGGGTCGCCTTTTGTTAGATACATCCTCAGTTCCAGAATTTGATCCTCGGTGTACCGGTATTCCAGTGTCAGAGGCTCCCCTTTATTCACAGGACCCCCGATATTCCAGATTTTATAGAACAGCAAGCGCTCTTCCATCCCGCCGACAATCTCCACACGCAGTTTTATGAAGTCAAGAAGCACCGTCTCCGGCACAGTCAGGCTGCACAACCTGGCATAGGATCCATCGCCCGGGTAAGGAAGCGTTGCCCCTCTTGACACAAGTTCCTGCAGTCCTATATTTGTTCTGATGGATATGGCGTCGTGGCAGACAGGTTGAGCCAGCCCCCTCCCGCATAACGACCGGGCCAGGGCATGGTAGGCAGCGCCCCGTGCCACCGCGGTTTGGATGGAGTCCCAATCGGGGTAGTTTAAAATTTCGGAGCGGGGAAAATACTCGGCTACAGCTTCCACCACCTGCGGGATAATACTGCTGCCGCCAACCAGCAGGCAATAGTCCACCTGCTTTGCATCCAGATTACACCGGTCAAGGGCGTCCTGCAGGGGCGCAAAAATGGAACAGGTCCACCGGTATTCAGTTTCACGCGGGTAGAGCAGGTCTTTCTCTAGAAAAGGATCCAACAAAGATTCAAATTGCTCCGCGGTTAAAGCAGGGGACTGAAGTGTTACTGTGCCGTTTTCAAGTTTACATTCATAAATACCAGGCTGCCTGGCCACGATTTCACTTTTTTTCTGTTCGTATTTTTTAAAGGCTTTTAATCTGGCGATTTGTTTGCACAGGGCTATTTTGAGGGCTTCAGCCAGCCCCAGAAAAGCCGGCTCAATACAATCTCTCTTCTCTTTATACTCCAGGGCAAAGTCTGTCAAATGGTTCTGTTCCATAATTTGCGGCATCAATATTTCATACAGGATAGCCCTATCTATGTCTCCCCCACCTAACCGGTGGTATCTGGAAACGGCCAGGGGCGAAACCTCCAAGCGCCCTTGCCGCCTGGATATTTTCAGGCTAAAAATGGCTACGTCACAGGTGCCGCCGCCAAAATCAAAGACAGACAATATTTTAGGCTCGTCTAATTCTGTTGTAAATTTTTCACCGTTGGCAATTATATAATCCAAGAAGGCTGCCACCGGCTCGTCAAGCAAATCGCCGCCTTCCAGCTCCAGACCTGCCAAACCCGCTGCCTTTAGGATATCATTTCTTTGGGCGGCCTGGAATGAAGCCGGCACCGTAACTACCACGCGATCAACCGGTGTTTCATCCTCCGCCAGGGTTGCCAGGTGGAGGAATTCCAGTACCTTGCCGCCAATTTCCGCCGCAGTTCGGAAACCTTCAGGAGCCTTGCGGTATGTTTTTTTTAAGCCGACATCGTTTTTACACTCATAAAATAAATGTTTGTTGCGTTCCAGGTCAAATTCGGCAGACCTTGCCACCAGTCTTTTTGCCCCTTCTCCCACCAGCACTTTGCCGTCCCACAGAGCGACTACCGATGGGACAAGAACATGGGTGAATGTCCCCTCATATGTAAACTGGTCCACCTCAATACACCGCGCATGTATCGGTTCCTCACTCCCGGGGATCCAGTTTGCCCCGGCAATGGTGGAATTTGAAGTACCAAGGTCGATACCCAGCACACGAACCGGACGCGATACCTCCCTGAAGTTCACAATGTCCGGGATAAATCCCGCTAAATAATCCATTTTTTGGTTAGACCTCCCTCTATAATCTAGCGTTTTCTCTTAATAGCTTTGCATTTCTTAGAATTTTACACCTTCCAAAACGAGCCACATGGATAACATGTTCATTTATGCATAATTCTTCTTATTGGTAGATGCTCCCTACCCTATTACTACTTCAGCTTTTTAACGGGCCTTATCGGCCTTCGCTGAGCACTAAATCATAAAAATATTCTAGGAAAATTATTTCAATGTCAAAACCCTTGTCTATAAGCTCCTCAGCCTTATTAAGCTTGCTGCTTTTATTATCGCCGGCATAGTCCTGGATACCCATTACCTGCGTTAGAAAGCACCTTCAAAACCATATCTGGAATAGCCAATATAAGCAGAATGTTATATTAGACTTGCCTGATTTTTAGGACCGATTAGGATATAATATGATCCGGGATTGAAAATCTAGTTCTCTGATGAACGGAAATTTTAACATCACACCTTATCATCGCCACTGAAAAGCTCAAGTTGTTCTTTAGCAGGTGGATTTGTCAGGCAACGTCCAAATAGCATCTTAGTTTCCGGGTGAGCTTCTAGACGCAGGCAAATAGACGCTTCCAACTCTTTGGGTGGCTTACTTGTCGTAGTCACAATATATTGAAATGGCGCTTTATCTTGACCCCCGTAATGATTGGTCAAATCCCACATTGCCCGCAGGTAGCGACTGTAGATGTGTCTGCTGAGGTCGGCCTCACGGGGGCTGTCATGTAAAAGGAACCGTGGATGGTGGCCAATTCCCTGGCATGAACAAATCATCACCGCCACGTCAGCTAAAACCAGGGCCAGGGTTTCTACTGCTTCGCCCGAAAGACCAGTTACTTCCATGATATGAAACTGCAGTTCACCCTTCGGCATGCGAAGGGCCCCGGAGTATGTGTCTGAAAGAACATTTTTAATTAATGAATCATAGATTATGTTGATTGATTTGAGATATTTCCCATAGGACTCCTGCAGTTTCCGCAATTCATCCTGCTTTTGTGTAATTTTCTTGTGCAATACAATGGTGCAGGCGTTTTCCTGATATAATTTTGTGTTCGGTGTGCGGCCTTCAATTATATCCAATGCTTGTTGACGCTGCTCAAGGTGATCGCTAAGACGTTGAAGCTGATCTCGGTATTCCGATAGTTGTATTTCCTTTCTACGTTTTTTCGCTAGGTCTGCTTTTAGTTTTTCGCGTAACTCATTGAGCAGTGCAACCACTTGATCGTGGTCCTTCCGCTGATGTTCGAAGATTTCCAAACGACGCTCTGTTTCAGACGCCACACGCCTATCTTCACGTAGTTTCTGTAAGTTGGCTATCTTTTCTACCTCGGCTAAGCGTTCCTGAACATAGGAGCACTCAAGAAAGGGGATATTGCCATATAGGCAATCCTTTCCACTGAGTGCCCGGAGTTTTCGTATGGTATCGTCTTCCGTCTCTACATCCTCCGGGATTTCTGTTGCCTCTTTGGTTAACTTAAGCGCAGCTAGAAAAACGCGTCGCTGCTCGTCGTAAGATGTCAGCCAGAAACGCTTTTGTTCAATCTTAAAGTCAATTTTTTCTATGTCACGTTGAATTTTAAGAATAGCTTGTTCAATATCCATCCGCCGCAAAAATACTGGAGAAGTAAGGTCAGTTATATCGGTATTCAGCTCTTCAGTAGACGGTACACCAAGTAGTTGTTTCAATGCATCTTCCTGTTGATTAAGACGGTATTTCGGTTCCCGCCTCAAGTCGGCTTTTCGATCCTCTCGTTGCTTCAATTCCCTTTCCATTTCAAAGAGTGACCGGGACACCTCAATTTCTTTTTCCTGTAGCAAGCCCAATACAAGACGCATCAAGTAAAGCGCGTGTTCCTTTGGTTTCTGGAATTTTACCGTGCCTGCTCCGCTGCGCGGCGATCTCCAATCATGCAGGCTCTGGAAGCGCGACTCCTGATCGCGGGTCAACCACGCAAGCAAGTGCTTCCACTCGTAAAGCTTATCGGTGTTGGGGGGAGCATTCACCTGAAGCCCCGACATCATGGTGCCTTGTAGATGCGCCATGAAGTCTAGGTACTGGTTTTCCTGGCGTCCTTGATTGAACAGTGCCTCAACAGCCATCATTTTGGCCGCTTTTGAATCACCGGATTGGCCAATGGGTTTGAGAACAGCCCACTCCTGACCGTCCACGGTCAACTCTATTCCAACCCAGCCTTTGGGAAAAACGTGTTTGATGCAGTTCATTACACTCGGATTCCCGAAAGTAGACTCACCCAAACAGTAGCGAATTAAGCGACAGAGTATAGTTTTACCGACGGAATGTCCGGAAAGTGTTACGGGACGGGCCCCAATGGCCACGGCATCATCCGGCAATTCAACACCCCAGACAATGTTGAGGCCGCGGGAAAAGGGGACACTACGGATCGGAGCATCCTTTTTCTCTGGGGACTCAAACAGGACAAGCCGCCTGACCCACAAGCAAGGCGAGCTAATATCATCACTTTTGGCAAATGTGTCCAATCTATACACTTTATACCACCATCAACTTCCGTAGTTCATTGGTAACCTCGTTTTGTGTGAAATCGACTTTTGCGGTTTTAGCGTCTTCAAGGGCACGACGTTGCATTTCGTTGAGGTTGTCCGCCGCCTTCAGGATCAGAGGCAGAAGTGACCTCAATTCTTTCGGCAAGGGCGGCAAACTACCTGAGTTTTGAACTACAGTTGCACCGGATCTTGGATCGGTTTGGATAATCCTGTTATTTTGCAGCTTCTCCCGAATTTTCTCCGGGCGAATGTGATGCCCGTCAGGGAAATCGAGCCAATCGATATCGTTCATAATTTGGCGATATTCGTCACGCAGTTCCTGCTTGAGCAATAATGTTTCACAATGATTCGATCGTGAGGTTAGCAACGCCGCGTCACGATAGAACTCAAACGTCTTGCCGGGCTTTTCCTGAACCAGATACGGAATAAACGCATATACAAAGGCCTCGCGCCCGTCCCAGGGGAAGAACTGGTCGCCTCCCAAATGGCTCCAGCGCTTTTGACAGACAGTAAACCAAGTCGATAGAAGTGACTCTTCCCATGCCGGATGCGGCAAGTGAATATGGTCCGGCAATTTATCGCGGTCCAAGTGGTACATAGATTTAAAATTGCCATCGGCGTCCATAGGTGGACCGGGCGGAGGATTCAGGTTCGTCTGAAAGCTGGCAGTAGCCTCCCGACCGGCAGCCAAGGCAGCGGCATTCTCAGCCAATACTCGCGTTATCTCATCGTAGATTTCCAGGATCTCCTCCTTCGTACGATAATAACCGTAGCTGGCCTCGTCTTTGCGCTTGACTATGGGGAAGGTTTCCATGATGTAATCAACATTATCCCGCTCAATTTCGTAAAGATGGAAATATATTGCGTCTAATTCACAGCGGATAATAAAACGGCGCTCCTCATTCCAACAAAATGGAGGTCCATTGTAACCACAATCTTTAGCGAAACCTTCTAATGACCATGATGTATAAACAAGCTCCAGAATACAACTAACAATATATGCAAACCCTATTAAAGAACTTTTCATCATATCTGGCGTAACCACTGGAAGTTGATATAAAATGAAATAACTTAAATGCATCCCACCTACTTTTTGTCGAGCAATAAAATTTAGTGCAAAACTATTTAAAGTGCCAAGTAAAAATGATGATAATTTAGCATCACCCCCAATTTCTATATAAGGAGTTACCTCACAACCAGCTGCTCTAGGGATCACTGTGCTTATAATAGTTCGTTCATTTGTAACGTTTGTTATATTGCGAAATGTTAGATACCATTGTTTATTTGTAAGTTCTTTGGGCAATCTTTCACAGAAATATTTCTCAGTAATATAATATCTAGCAAAAGCCTCAAAGAAAGGATCTTGTTTATTAGATTCAGAAACTTCTATGATTTGCAATAAACTTTTTAATTGGGTAAAAGTAGCGAATCTATGGTCAAATTGGTGAATAGTTTTAGCCTCAATAACACTGATTAGATTTTTATTTCCATTACTAAATTCAACAAATTTCGAACTATCATCTGTTGTATTTAACAACCTCCAAACCCTTGGTGAATAGTAATTATCAATAGTATTATTTTCTTTATTAAATATTGGAATACGCTGATAAACTGATCTTGTAATCATATAATCTCGTTTTGATCTAAATATAGGACAAGTTAATGTATTTGGATTTAGTAATACCAGATCTTCTAATGTCAATTTGAAATGCCTTTTAATTTCACGTAATTGTTCAGTATTATTTGCGAAAAAGACAAAGTCTGCCCCATTTTTCGCTGCCCCATTGACTCCTGAAATAGTTATTAAACAAAACTTATAGCTTCGGTGTACACCCGCGAAGATCGGCGCAGAATTTTCAAAGTCATATAGACTGATTAGTTTTCTTAATTTCATTAACTCTTGAAAGTAGTATTTAGTAGTATCGTCAGTAGCAATACCAGATGGAATGATACATCCAACCCTACCTTTATTGGATACTATTCGAGTATTTAATTCAGCAAATAATGCAAAAGCATTGAACTTACCTACCCCAGTTAGAGGAAAAGAATTTGAATTTCTAACAAAAGCAATACTAGCATTGTTTGATCGCCTAAGTTTCTGCCATTCTTGATATAAAGACTGGTCAGTCTGAATTAATTTCAATATAGCTTTCTTTCTTTTGGCTCCCTTTAATATAACTATACCCGGTTCACGGCTAGCAAAGAATTGTAATTCTTCGGTTTGCATTTTATCCCACGGCGGGTTTCCCAGCACCACGTCAAATCCCCCGGACCAGCCGGCTCGCACGTTTTCAGGCTGCTCGCCCGATGCAGGTAAATGGAACACGTCAGGAAAGGCTAAATTCCAGTGAAAAAACTGGTACTGATCAGCCAATCGATTGATTTCTTCCAACATCCAGGAAGGAACACTATTTGGGTTATCTTCTATCTTTCTAAAGACTCCTTCGGTTATTGGATAAGGGAACTCTTTCGTTTTCTTCCAAACAAAAGCAGAGCACCAGGCATCGGCCAGAAGTCGTCCATAGCGGTAAGCACTCGAGTTGATGCACTTCGAGTACCGTTCTTCCTTGCGGCTTATGTCATCGATAGTGTCGTCCTTCATACCACCCAATTCGACCAGGCACTTGGACAAATCTGCCACTTCAGGCCAGGCCGTCCCCGTGTCGTCAAATAACAAGGTGACTTGCCCTTCCCGTTCCTCTTTGTTTTTTCTTTTAAATTCTTTGCATATTTCTTTTAAATCACCTTCTATGGGCTTAAAAGCCTCGTCCGGGATCCCTTTTGCGAGAAGTGCGGGAGTTGCCCCCAGCAGGCTGTTGCCGCAAAGGATACGGTGGTCGAGAAAGCTTAAAGGTTTTCCTGGCTCCAGGGCTTCCATCCACAGGCTGACCTTGCAGAGCTCAACTGCCATTTCGTTTACATCCACACCGTAGATGCACCGGCCGATAACGTCACGCAGGGCGGTACGGTAGGCCTCCGGCGCCGGCTCCTCATCGCCTGTCCTGATGGCTGCCAACCGCTTGGCTATGCGGTGAGCTGCGGCAATCAGGAAGTGGCCGCTGCCGCTTGCGGGATCGCATACTTTAAGATTAAGTATGGCGGTTTCCGGATCCTTCTGCCTGGCAGCCTCCTCCAACACCGGATCCAGGGCGGAATCAAGCAGGCAATTAATCAGGCTGCTTGGTGTGTAGTAACTGCCGGTGGTTTTACGCTCGCTGCCGCTTGAGAAGGTCAGCTCGAATTTCCCCGCACCTGCGTCGAGAACCGGGTGCAGTTCCAGGAGAGACTCGTAAACACTACCCAGCTCTTCTGAGCCCATGTTCTTATAGTCCACAAGCCGGCGGGCATGGCCGTCGGTGGTAAAGGCCAGCGCCCGGACGGCGTCAAGTAAATCACGGTTGGCAATTTCACAATTAGTGAGTTCTGGCACAGCTTTTTTAGACCAGAGAAAGCTCCCCAGCGCGGGCAGGCCCAGCTCGGGACAGCCGCTGCTGTCCAGTTTTTCCATGACCACCTTTAAACCCTGGAAGAGGTCTGCATGCTTTGTGCCGCGCCGGCGCTCGGCTAGGCGGCGTATTCTCGCCGTGGAATAGAATCTCATATAACGTTCCCGGGCTGTAACCGTTGCCTCGGGATCCAGTAAGAGATCCCTGTCCTCAGCCACAAACAAAAAGATAAGCCGGTAGACCAGGCGCAGGATTTGCCGGTAGTAGTCCTGAGTCTCTAACTCGCCTGAATAAAGCTTCTCTCGCAGTTGATGGTTGTCGGGGTGGGTCAAAAAGCCGCGTCCCAGGATGTTGATGGTATCCTCTACCCCTTTGCGGAGTTGGTCTAAAGCCCGCGTCCCCTGTTCCTGGGCCGCCCGGGACCATTTCTCCAGCCAGCACTCAGCCGGTCGCTCAGCCTCAACCCGCGACTGGTGGCATAGCAGCCAAAGCAACGCAAAATCGGCGTAAACCTCACCTTCCATCATTGCCTGCAGGTCAAATTCCACGTAGGCCTGTCTGGTCAGGCTGACATTATCGCGTAAGATCCTTAGAATAAAACCATTGGAAACAAAAGCCCAAAGGTGGTCGCCGGAACGGTTTAAGAACTCCTGTACCAGGCTGTGCGGGCTGGTGCGGGCCGCCCCGGCAACGCCGGCGGAACGACGGTCCAGGTCAACCCGGCTTCCCACCAGGTGAATGGGCGTGTGCTGCCAGGTGTGCGAAACGGGGTAGCTTTTGCCATCTATTTCAACGGCCCGGGCTGTCAGCAGGCGCCCATATCCCAGTTCCTGAAAAAGAATCAAAAGCCAGCGCTCGCGGGTGATGGTAGTGGCGGGATCACCAGACGGCAGCTTTTCCAACCCGTTCTTAAAAGAGGCCCACACGCCCAGCAGGCGGTTCCAGGAGCGGTTGATGGCCTCATTCAACCGCTCGCCCTTGCCTAAGTGATAGTCTGCGGGGGCAAGGCCGCCCAGGTCCCGGTCACCTCCGGCAATACGCTGAAGTAGATCGGGAGGCAGGATCGAGCCCTCTGTCCGGATGGTGGTGAATATGTCTTTTCTTCGCGTTTGCATGGCGCCCTCCTCAGTTCTTCGGCAAGTAGATGTAGATACCCAGCAGATCAGGCGGCAGCTGTGGCTCGACACGATAGCGTACGCCGGTATGACGGGAAGCGGTCCGCACCCGGCGGTGGGCCTGGAGCAGTTCATCGCCTTTACGCCTGGCCGCCTCGTTCAAGTAAGGCAGGAGTATATCGTATTCTTCAGTAACCCTGCGGACGAATTCTCTGGCCTGGTCCGGGTTAACATTCGCTTCCGGCTCCGCCCCCATGAGGTCTTCCACAACTGAATCGTCCAACCACCTGGCGTTCCGGGGAGACCCTGCAAAGACCAGCACCTGACAGTCTTCCGCCAACAAAGGATTTTCTACATCCCCCCGCCGGGCCACTATGTGGTAGCGGTAGCGAACCAAAAGTAGTGTGGTGCGGTGCTCCACCCGGCCGGTCCGTATTACTCCGCAGCGGCGGGCCGGCGCCGGGACAAGCGGGTCAAGAGCCGTTGTCATAATATAAGAGCACAGCCCTTCAACCACCGGGTGGGTTCGGCTAAGGCAAAGGACACCTTCCTCCACAGGCAGTTGAAAGCGGGCGGCAAACTCTTTCTCCCCCCCCACCGCTTCAAAAAGCGGAGACGGCACCTCACTTAAATCGAAACGAGCCGGGGCGCCTCCAGTGACCGTTGCGCCACATGCCTTGAATCCTTCACGTGTAAACCACTCAACTTCTTCTCCGGACCCTATGGCTTGCCGTAACGACCTTATCTCCCGGGCTACTTCGTCAACCTTGATAGACTCTTGAGCGAAGACGGTACGGGAACGTCTTTCACGACTGGCAGCGTCATCCCATTTGGTAAAGAGTTCTTCCCTGGTAGGTTTCAGCAATTCTTCAAATAAAGATAACTGCTCATGGCCTCCGCCCTGGTCCTCCCGCAACAACAATCCTTCAAATACAGCTTCTACCACAACATTGGTTTCCACTGGGACTGGTACCGAAATGCCCAGGGAACTCCGTATTGTCTTATGCTTTCTCAGCAGCACGTCCAACACAATGCCGTCAATCTGATTGTCCGTCCCATAGTAAGTCAATACCCGCACTTTTTTGCTGGGCTGACCGTAGCGGTCAACCCGCCCCTCCCGCTGCTCATGCCGGGTAGGGTTCCAACTCAAATCATAATGTATAACCGCATCAAAATGCTCCTGGAGATTGACACCCTCACTCAGGCAGTCCGTAGAAACCAGCACCCACTGTTTATGTGGTGCCTTAACCAACTGATGTATACGCTCCTCACGGTCACCATGTGGTAGAGTACCAGTAACGGCAACTACTTCCACATGCCTGGGAAGCCTCTCCCGTAGTTGCTCAACCAGATATTCGGCGGTAGGGATGAAGCGGCAGAAGATAATAGGCTTATAACCTTCTTTAATCATTTGTTTAATTAGCTGAACGGCTTTTAAGAGCTTGGCGTCCTTTTCGCCGTAAAGGCTTTCTGCCATACGAGCCATCTCCAGAAGAACACGGCGGTTTTTCTTATCTTCATCAGATTCTTCCCCAGTATCGCTGCCAGGGATCACATCAATCACGTCAGCCGTCTCATCCAGGTCAAGGTCAAGGACGGTACGGCGACCAATTTCATCGGCGTCCTCTGTAGTTTCAGTATCAGCAACGGCAGCCCGGCTCCTTAAAGTGGCTGACGCGGCCGCCGGGCTGCTGGCCAGGGCGCGCAGCAAAGCAAGCACTGACCACCACCGCACTCGCTGGCGGTGCTGACTTGCCCCAGCCTCTTTGACGGTTTCGCGGGCATAACGCAAAACGCGGTCAAACAATTTCTTGTACTGACTGTCCAGTTGGTAGCTTTCTTCCGCTTCCTCCCGCTCTGGAAAAGGCGTTTCAGCTTGCAGGTAATGCCGGATATCCGCCCTGCGGCGCTGGACAAAGTGCGCGGCGAGCCTGCGCCGGTATTGCTCGTTTTCCTTACCCATCAAATTCTCGGGAAGATTCCTAAAATCTATATCCAAAAATGTTAATACAGAGCGGAAAGCCTCCTCTTTTCCACTATGGGGCGTGGCTGTGACAAGGATCAGGTGCCGGTCCGGATCGTCGGCCAGCCCCCTTAAAAGCTGGTAACGCTGGTGCCTTGCCCCGCGCCCCCGCCCGGCAAAAGCGAAAGTATGTACCTCGTCAACGATGACCAACTCCGGGCAGGCACGCAAAAACTCGTCTCGCCGGCGGTCGGTTTTAATGAAGTCTGTTGACACCACAACGTAAGGGTATAGTTCAAAGAGCGATTGCCCAAAACCGCAGTTTCTTTCCAGCCGCGTGGCTGTACTGGAAAGGACAAGCTCGGCCTCAATATGAAATTTATTTAATAGTTCCGCCTGCCATTGTTCGGCCAGGTGTGGCGGACAAAGGACCGCGAGCCTGTGGATTTCACCCCGGTCTATAAGTTCACGGGCAATAAGACAGGCTTCTACTGTTTTGCCGACGCCGACATCATCAGCAATCAGGATGCGCACCGGGTCCATCTTGAGAGCCATAAGCAGGGGCACCAACTGGTAAGGACGCGGCTCAACGGCAATTTGCGCAAAAGATCGGAACGGACCTGCGCTGGAGCGAAAGCCAAGCCTCAGGGCATCTCGCAGCAGACGGCATGACCGGTAGTCTCCAACCAGTTCCGGGTCCGGCAGGTCAAACTGCGCCGGCTCAACGTTTTCTAAGTAAAGACAGATACCCGTGACCTCGTCCGCAGTCCCTCCCAGGGGGCGCAGGATGAGCAGGTCCTCCTCTGACTCAGGCAAAACAACCCACTCCCGGCCCCGGGCTTTTACAAGCGATCCGACAGCGTAACTCATGATTTCCTCCCAAAAATATGTGGATACTTCTTAATCAATTCACCCCAGTCATCCCGGTAGCTGAAGCGAAGGACCAGAAAACCCTTGTCTTCCATGCACTCAGTTTGCTCCATATCTCTTTGCCGGCGTTCAGGGTAATCGTGGGGCGAACCATCGATATAAATGACAGTTTGCTCTTCATCATATATAAAATCCGGCCTGGTGCTGCACGCGACGAATAGTTTTTGGGAGCTTGAGGGCAGCCGGTAGTTATTATCCTCCAGAAACTGCAGCCATTCACGCTCCAAATCGGAACCTGCCAGCCGTAAGAGTTTTTCCAGGTGCACCGACCGTGACTCTGGCGACGGCGCGCTTTTCACCTGAGAGCCCGCCAGCCTTTGCAACATGTTCATTATTTCGCTTCGGTCAAGCAGACTGTGCTCACGCTGGTTAGCATAGCTCATCAGGCAGTTGTAGCAGGCCGCTTCACAATCCTCCCTAGCGCCCGGCGCCCGCCGCAAGTCAGCTCCGGTATCCGGGTCAAAGTGGCATAATTCGAGAGCCTTTCTGGCAACTCTGGCCAGATCCTGGGGTTGGTCGACCAGGTGGCGAAGCACACCAGCGCCGCCCTCGGCCGCTTCATAAAACAGGATTTGCCGCCGCAGGGTATAGTCCGGCAGAGGCTCAGCGGCAAGCTCATTTTCTTCCAGCTGGTAGTAAATCTGAATGGCATTTTTCAGGGCCGCCTGCAGCGAGGCTATCTGCTTCTCACTTAAGGGAGACGCAGGCTGGAAAATAAGAGCGTTGCGGCGGTCCTCCACATAAGGTATCACCCTGGTGGTCCGGCTGCTCATAGTCTCATCGGCACTGTCGTCAGTTTGCTCCTGCTCGTTTTTGGCCCAGTAACCCCGCTCCGTATCCAATACAAAACCGTACTGTTCCCTATTTTTGCGCCGGCGCCAGCCCAGGTTAATGCGCCAGATGTTGGCGGTGTGGCCGTAGGTTAGATACGCCAGATCTTCTCCCTCCGCCTGCACCTCCGCGGTCCGGTAGGTTGGCCTGCCCTCACGTTCTTCAAAGCGCAGCGAGGTGCGCAGTTCATAGCCTTTCCGCAGACGCTCCTCTTCATCGGAGCTAATCCGGTCACGCCTTTTGGTGGCTACGTTCTGCAGCCTGAACAGGGGGCTGAGCGGTGGTTCCAGGGCCTCACCGCAGCGCTGGCAGAGGTCCGGACCGGCGGTGCCCGTCATTGGATGCAGATACCCGCAGGCCGGGCAAAGCTTGGCCGCGCTGGTTGGCAAGGCTTCTTCAGGGGAAGGGCTTACAGGTAAGATGACTTTGTTTATTTCGTAACGGGATCCTTCATGGTAGATGATATTCCGGGGCCCGAACTCAGAAATAGCCAGGAAGCGGGCCCGTGTAAGAAATTCGTCGCGATTGTTGATCCGGCGCCGGCCCGGGATAAAGGCGGACAGGGGCAGGCGCGGGAAGTTATAACCCGGCAGAAAGCCTTCACTGGCAAAATAGCGGTAGCTGTAAAAGTCTGAATGGATAATGTCACTGGACTCCAGCAGGAGATCAATTTGCGACTCGGCTTCCTGGCGCAGCCGGCGAGCCGTCTGCTTATCTTTAGCGCTGATGGAAGCGTCGCCGATAATTTTGTTCTGAATATCCCTCTGCCGCGACGCGGCTCTGTATAGATCCCGCCAGCGTTCACAGGCCTGCTCAAAGGTACGGGGAATCCTGTTCAAGACGTCTTCCAGCCATCTTTCGGTGTACCAGCCAGCGGCAGTCAGTTCGGCGACAACGCCGGCCAGAATTCCTCGTGAGCGGACTAACGCCTTTTGCCGGGGTTGGAAGGCATTGATGGCGTCTTTTACAGAGGGCTGCAAATCAATAGTATTGTAATCAACAGACAGGTCGAGTATATCCTTTAAGGATGAGCCCAGACTCAAGCCTGATTCCGTCAGCCAGACAGCCTGAACATGGGATTGAATTAGGTCTTCGTTGGCCAGATCCAGCCTGGGCGGAAAAACAGCGCCGGCCACCATCAGCTGCGGGCGTTTGAAAAAGTACTGGTCATGGGGGCTGCCTGTCGAACAATAGCTGAATACCAAAGCCGGCTGGCCGCTGCGGCCCGCCCGGCCGCTGCGCTGGGCATAGTTGGCGGGTGTAGGGGGGATGTTGCGCATGTTCACCACATTCAGCTGGGCTATGTCTACACCCAGCTCCATCGTCGGCGAACAATACAATACCGGCAGTTCACCGTCACGGAATTTTCCTTCCCTATCGATCCTGAACTCATAGGGCACCTGGGCGGTGTGCTCTTTCGCCTCAATGCCCTTTACCTCCAGGGCTACGGAGTTGTAAAAGTCAACAAAAAACGGGTTGGTACGGCTGCCCAGAACCGATTCATTGGGCACACGGATGGGGTCGGTAACCGCCCTGCTGCCGTCCCCGGCTACCCACACCAGCGCTGAAGCATTAAGCTGATAGCCGGGCACGTCGTCTTTTGGCTCGTCAACTATTTCCACCAGGCCGCCGATCTTAAGAGCGCTTAAAAGCTGGCTGATAATGGCTGCAGTATGCTCCAGGGTGATTTTTTCAATATAGCCCGCAAAAGTCGAGGTCCGCCTCAAGTACTGGCCGAAGCCCCCACGCTCCGACAAATAAACGTTATCCCGGAAGTCTGCTTTTGACCTTGATCGGGGGTAAAGGACAGCGGCGTACTGCATACGCTCGTTTTCATCAATGGCCCAGGGTAGTTTCAAACGCTGGTTGCTCTGCAGCTGTATTTTTTCCTGAAATTCTTTATTCAGGTAATCAACCTTGATTACCAGCTCACGCCGCATATAGTCCAGCAAGACTTTGGCAATTTTTTTTCTTGTTTCAGGTGTGGCCGTGACAAGAGCCGGGTGGCATTCGTACCACAGATCTTCAGTCGCGCAAACTTCGTCCAGGGAACTATACTGTATTTCCAAAAGGCCGCACTGCTCCAAGTTGGGTGAAGTAATACGCCAGCCCCGCTTTAAGTCCTGATAGAGACGGTAACCGAGGATATTGCGCAAAGCCTTCTGGGTATCGGCCAGCGCCTGAAAACGCACGTCAGGATCAACCGCATACATTTCCAGCGGCAAATCCAGGGCTTTGAACACTCGTTGTGTCAATTCATCATGGCAGAGCCCGTCTGGGCCTGCCACGCTGACCGCCTGGTAAAGGGCCGAGCGCAGCAGGCCGATCTCGATAAAGTCATTGAAATGGCCAGCCTGCAGCGAAGCGTCCTGGCGGTTGTCCGTAAAGCTCAGTAGTTTTTTTGCTTCGCGCATCAGGCCCTCGCTGCGCTGCAGGTGACGAATAGTGGAAAGGGTCAGGATAGTAGTGGCAGTACTGCGCCCCTCAGAGCCAAGCGTGGTTAATTTGGCAAAATCGCTTGTCTGGCGTATGCCGTAGGACACGCCGCAGTGCAGGCAGAAGCGAAAGGGCGCGGGAATATATTGGAATCCAAGCCCGGCCCTGTTTTCTTCACCGGCCGGGTCGATCACAACGTTCTGCGGCAAATATTTAACCCGGTTGCTGCGGATATGTGACACACCATGCCGGTTTTCCACCCAGTCATCCGGGATCCTGTTGATTACCTCCATCTCGTCCTCCGGCCAGGGGTGATCTGCATTCCGATAAAGGTATCCGGCTTTGACCCCTTCATATTCTGCCGGGTTATTGTCTGTAGGATTGCCAGGGGTGAAAACCCTATGGCCTGTTTCCTTATTTTTGATCACCTGGACACTGTAATATTCCTGCCCGCACTCGCGGCAAAAGGTCAGCGGGAACAAAATCCTCTGGCGGTCGTTGGGCACATACTGCTGGCCGCTGGTAGTAATGTAGCGGGACTGCTCTTCCTGCAGGGAAGCGTAGACTGTGTCCCCCCGGCTGATGAACTGGTGCAGCCGGAAAGCAAAAACAGGAAATCCCGTCTCCGGGTGTTTTGCTCTATAACCCGTCAACAATCTTTCCTGTATCGCCTGGATGCAGATTTTTTCTGAAAGCCCGGTCAAACTGCTTAGTTCTTTGGCTGCTCCATCCTCTCCGGAAATACTGCGTGGCATTGTCCGGATTAATCTGCCGCTGTCCGGTTCTTTGGCCGTGCCAAAAGTAGTCTCAATCCAGATGGAAAGAGGGTCGTTGACCAGCGCCAGGTAGTCATCCTGTGCATAACTAACCGGGTTTTTGATGCAGTCGATCAAGTCCCGCTTAAAATCTGGATCCACAAAATCTTTATCGGGTGTGGCCCGCCTGATGGTTTCCATGACCACACGCTCCGGCTTTACCTGCGCGCCGAACAGCAGGGAAGCAACCCCGGCCACTTCAGCCCTCTGCTGGTCGTAGACGCCGCTGCCGGCCAGGGTGGCAGAGGTGCCGACACACTGGAGGTTCTCCCCGCCGCAGTAACTTCTCAGCCGGCGCACCAGCATAGCCACATCCGCGCCCTGGCGGCCGCGGTAGGTGTGCAGTTCGTCCAGCACCAAAAAACGAATGTCCTTAGCCGCACTAATTAAATTCCGGTCTCTCACCCTGGTCAGAATTAATTCCATCATGACATAGTTGGTGAGTAATATATCCGGGGGAGTTTCGATGATTTTCCTTTTTTGTTCTTCGCTTTCCTGTCCCGTATATTTTTCGAATGTAACCGGGCTGCCACCTTCCGGATAGCCATGCCGGAGAAACTTCTCCAGTTCGTTAAACTGACTGTTGGCCAGGGCGTTCATGGGGTATATAACAATAGCCTGGATGCCCCGGCCGCTGCCGCGCCTGAGCACATAATCCACAATCGGCACGATATAGGCTAAGCTCTTTCCGGAACCGGTACCGGTAGTTAGAACATAACTATCCCCGGCTTTGGCTGCTTTTATTGCGTCGGCCTGGTGCTTGTGCAGCCGCAATGGCTGGCCTTCTTCCTGCTGGTTTTTATTGATCCGGAAAATCCGTCTGCATTCGGGATGCAATATTTCACCTGCAACCAGTTCTTCAATCCACTGGCCCGGCTCAAACGAAGGGTTAAGCTGAATTAACGGCTCCGGCCAGAGCAGCCCCTCATCTAAACTCTTTTGCACATATTCGTCTATCCGCTTGTCGCGGATCTGGATGAAACTGCGTATATATGAGGAGTAGTCAGAAATGAGGTATTGGTTTAGCTCAAAAACGTTCATTTTTAGCCCCCTGTTTCAATAGCTGCATACCAGAATCAAGAAGAACAGAGCAACAGATCATATGTTAATAAGCACCCTATAACTACATATACTAGTTAAATGGATCCCTTGCTTCTCTATGTATCTTACATAACTTTTTACAAACCAATTAGATTATACTTCTTGTAAATTATGACAAATCCTCCTGCAAATCTACAAATATTTCTAATAAAATTACCCCTACTAATTCTATGAACAAAAACCTGGCTTACCTCTAAGACTAAGCCAGGTTCGTGACAACATACTGTCATTTGATACTATCATTTGATCCTACTGTGGTGAGATCTGTTTTTAGTTGTAAGGCTGAAGCCTCACCTGCAATTCTACCAGGTCTCGTTCATTGTAAAAAAGTCACTTGTTTCCTCACTTTCAGGCTTAATCAGGTCGTAGCTGTTCCCAATCTGCCGCTTAATTCCCTTTTCCGGCACGTCCGCGCCGGTGACCACAGTGTTCCAGTTGCTCCTTGTTCATATGCCAGGCATGTCAAGGGCTTTATCACAGGGCAGATATACACATTTTTTATGCTCTGCCGAGAAGAAAATCCATGATCATCTCCCAGGATCGAGAGTCAAAATACCAGTCGCCATGCCCCGACTCCAGCAGCTCATAGCGTGCTCCGGGGATAAGTCCCGCCAACGCTTTGGTGACATCAGGCGGATTGCTGCCGTCAAATCTCCCTCCGAAAACAAGGGTGGGGATTTTTATCTCATTCAACCGGTCAAAGGTGTTATGCTTTAATACTGCATTTACCTGATGGTTGTAACCCCTCATCAGAGCCGGATTGGATTTCATAATTTCTTGAGCTGCTCGGCCTTGTTCTTCCATCTGACTGACCAGTTCCGGATGGGCGGCGGCCCAGGTTTGATCCTGTCTGGTATCTGATAATTTGAGCTTTTCAAGGCTTGACAGCTTGTCCAGTTTATCTATTACCATATTTCCTGGGTTTTCTCCGCCGGCGTTGGTAACTCCCAAAATCAGCTTTTCTACTGCCAAAGGATGTCTTAGTGCTAGCTCCTGGGCCACCATCCCGCCCATAGATGCGCCAAATACAAAATATTTATCCCAGCCAACAGCTGATGCCAATCCGGCCGCATCATCTGCCATATCTCCTATTGTGCAGGGTTCATTGGGGCTGTCAGATTGCCCCAGTCCCCGGGGATCGAAAGCAAGAACGGTAAAATGGCTGGGGACAGGAGTATTAAAAATCCCCATTGGATTGTTTAGGTCCGCTCCAATGCCATGAATGAACAATAGTCTGGGCCCGGTTCCCCGAATTTCATAATGCAAATTAATATCATTGACATTAGCGAATCGCATAGAATCATTCCTTTCAATCCGCCTGGCAGCGTGACCAGGGCGCAGCTGGCGACCGTATTAATGCGGCTTTAAACAAAATAATCGGATCGAATAAACCAAAAACCTCATGCTCCAGTCCGAACTCTAAAATTGGTTGCCCCCTAAACGATTCTTTGCAGTCCCGCCCGCACTGCCGCAGCAACTGCTTCCCGGTATTCCCGGCGGGTGATCCGCCGGCTCAGTTCCGGGTAGTTAAAAGCCTTAAAGGCGGGGTAATACTGGTCCATAATATTTATGTAGGTTTCTTGGGAAATCTCATCGGCCAGAAACTCAAAGACTTTTTCTGAACGGGCCAGGTTGCCCGGCAGGACCAGGTGCCGGACCAACAGGCCGCGGCAGGCAAGTCCCCGCCCGTCCAGGATCAGGTCGCCCACCTGCCCGTGCATTTTCTTCACCGCCTTTTTTGCCACACTGAAGTACCCGGCCGCGGCGGACACCTCGACTCCGGCGCCATGCTGGCTGATTTCGCAGTTCTGGCAGAACTCACAGCTCAAATTACAGAAGGTCAAGAAGATCGTTCCCGACCCCCCTGTCCCCACCAGCACATCCTCTTCACCGAAATGAGGCCCGTGGCTGCTCACCGCCGCCAACCGCCCGCCCCGGCACTGGCCCAATTCCCCTTTCAGGCGATTGACCCGGCACTCCTGGGCGCAGACAGTACAATCTTCAAGCATAGCCACAGCCTTTTGCGCCCGCCCGGCCAGTCCGCCGGGAGGTAGTTTGAGATAGCTGCCCTTAACCATTTAAAGCCACCCATTTCACATAACGTCCTGTGAATTTCCGAAGTCTGGTTATCACTCGTCTTCACACCTTGTTAATCAATAATTCTTTATAAGAAATTTCAATAAATCCTTAATATGTTCACCCCTCGAGAGATTACTGCCTAACCATATCTTTACAGCTTCTTTTTCCATTTCATTAATGTAATATCTGATTATGGATTTCTTGTTTGTCACTACATCAATTTCATAATCGAAATTATCGTTCCTTTGTTTTGTCTGATCCGCAAATTGTTTCAAATGATCTATTAACTTACTCCGATTTATTTTCCAGCCATGTCAACAGCTCGCCTGCCTTATTCAGCGGATTCTTTGTAAGCGACCCGTACAACTTATTGCCATTGCTCCCCATTTCCTCAGCGCACCAGCCCGCAATACTTCTCGAAGAATTTGCGCAGCTTACTTATTATACCTTGCTTTTTAGCCGTCCGGTCGCCGCCGAAGCGCGATACTGGCGGCATGATTTTATCGATACCAGTGCCGGTAGTTTTCAGTGTGCCGTCATGTAACGAATTGTCCATTAGTTTTCTCGCTTCCTCAGGCTTAAGCCTTTCCTCCTCGATAATCGCGGACAAGTCAGCTTCTTTCTGCTCCATGACAAATTTGCGCCAGTCATCATCCACCCCGGCAGACGTGTTCACCCGGGCAATGAAACGTTCGATAAGCTCTTTTTTGCTGCGCAGTTCAATGCTGGAATTGATCGCTTTGTCAATGGTGGTCAGGATATTTTTGTCCGTGCAGTTAGATTCATGATATTTTGCCACCAGCATCAGGATATAGTCTATGTTCACCTCAATCTGACGGATCAGCTCAATCTCGAACTCGATGTCGTCGTTGATGCGCTCCCTGTCCCCCTCGGCGCCTTTTTTAAAGTCCTGGTACAGGTCGATATAGACGCTCTGGTAGTCCTGAAAATCCCTGTCCGCTAGAATTTCCTGGCCGGCAAAGTCATCGAAGGCGGAAAGGATATTGCGCAACCTTAAGATCGCGCCGTACAGCCGGATAAAGCGCTTTTGCGCTTCTTCGCCGGTGATAGCCTGCCCAAGCGGGAATTGCGCTGTAAGTTCCGCAATCAGCTCGATGTAACCCGGCTTGCGCTCGCCTTGTTCATCATAGCCATTGTAGTATTCGTCGAATGTTTTCAGCAATACGATACCGCCCGCGTCTTTGTCCCCAAAGAGCGCAATGGCCTTGTCGGTAGCCTCTTTCAAGTCACGGAAGCAGACGATATTGCCGAATGTCTTGACACTGTTCAAAATGCGGTTGGTGCGCGAAAACGCCTGGATCAGTCCGTGCTGCCGCAGGTTCTTGTCTACCCAAAGGGTGTTTAGCGTGGTGGCGTCAAAACCGGTCAGGAACATATTGACCACAATCAGCAGGTCCACCTCGCGGTTCTTCACCCGCAGAGAGAGGTCTTTATAGTAATTCTGGAATTTGTCCGCGGACGTGTCGTAGTTGGTACCAAACGCCTTATTGTAATCTTCAATCGCCGCGTCAAGAAAATCACGGGAGTTTTTATCCAGACCCGCTATCTCAAAATCCTCCTCCGGCAACACGCCGTCCGCTTCTTCCTCATTGGCGCTGAAGCTGAAAATGGTCGCTATGGCTAATTTTCGCCGGGTGACAGCCAGCTGTTCCTTGAACTCCGTGTAATATTGCATTGCCAGGGGAATCGAAGCTACGGCAAGAATGGAGTTAAAACCCGCCACACGCCTTTTCTCCCGCTTTTCAATCATACATTTTGGGTTTTCCTGGTCTGCCTCTTCCCATTTTGCGGTCATTGTATAGAAGTTGCTGCGTTTTGTTTTTTGGTCGAAGCGCTCCAGAATATAGGCGACAATGTCGCTGATACGTTTGGGATCCGACAGGGCTTTTTCGCTGTCAATCCCGTATACCTGTTTGTCATTGATATGATCAGGCGTCTTGATGGTATTGATAAAATCAATCCGAAAGGGCAGCACATTGCCATCGTTAATGGCGTCCACAATGGTGTAAGTATGCAGTTTATCGCCGAAGGCCTGGGCGGTTGTCTTAAGCAGCGGATTGCCGCTTGCCCCCGCGTTGGCGGCGAATATAGGCGTGCCGGTAAAACCGAAGAGGTGATAATTCTTAAAGGACCTGGTAATGGCCAGGTGCATCTCGCCGAACTGGGAGCGGTGGCATTCGTCAAAGATAATCACCACATGCTTTTTGTATATTGGATGAGTCCTGTTTTTACGGATAAAAACCGCCAGTTTTTGAATGGTGGTGATGATGATCCGCGCGTCGGCATCTTCCAGTTGTCTTTGCAAGATCCTGGTTGATGTGTTGCTGTTGGCCGCTCCTTTTTCGAAGCGGTCATATTCTTTCATCGTCTGATAGTCCAGGTCTTTGCGGTCGACGACGAACAGCACCTTATCTACACCCGGCAGAGCGGTAGCCAGCTGCGCCGTTTTAAAAGAGGTTAGAGTCTTGCCGCTGCCGGTGGTATGCCAGATGTACCCGCCCGCGCCTATCGTCCCTGTTTGTTTGTAGTTAGTTGAGATGTTAATGCGGGACAATATGCGCTCCGTGGCGGCAATTTGGTACGGGCGCATGACCAGCAGCAAATCCTCCGAGGTGAATACGCAATACCTGGTCAGGATATTCAGGATGGTGTGCCTGGCCAAAAAGGTCCTGGCGAAATCCACCAGGTCGGCAATTACTTTGTTGTTGCCGTCCGCCCAAAAGCTGGTAAACTCGAAGCTGTTGCTGGTTTTCTTGCTTTTACGGCGCGCGCCGCCGCTTTGCTCCCTGACATGAGCGCTGCGGGTGGTATTGCTGTAATACTTGGTATGGGTCCCGTTGGATATTACGAAAACCTGTACATACTCGTACAGGCCGCTGTTCGCCCAAAAGCTGTCCCGCTGGTAACGGTTGATTTGATTGAACGCTTCCCGGATGGCCACGCCCCGCCGCTTCAGTTCAATATGGACAAGAGGCAGGCCGTTGACCAGGATAGTCACGTCATAACGGGTGTCGCGGGAACCCCCGGATTCCTCGTATTGATTGATCACCTGCAGGCGGTTGTTGTGGATATTCTTCTTGTCGATCAGGTAGATATTCTTGAAGGAACCATCGTCACAGCGTAAAATTTGCACATGGTCGGTCTGGATTTTGCGGGTCTTTTCTACAATGCCTTCGTTACTGCTGGCGATGCACTGGCTAAAAAACCTGTCCCATTCGGAGTCGGAAAAAGTGTAGCTGTTGAGCAACTCCAACTGCCGGCGCAAGTTGGCCACCAGTGCGGATTCATCGCGCGCCGCCAGATAAACATACCCCTGGGTTTTGAGCAGTCGGATAAATTCCAGCTCCAATTCAGCCTCGCGCTGGTAGGCGCCCGCGCAGGAATACTCCGCCACATATTCCGCCACCACCGTGCTTTCGCTGGTCGAAGCAACGATGTTATAGGTACTCACGCGCTCAACTCCTTAAAGGTTAATAGCTTGTCCCGGTAGTATTCATATTGCTTGCGCCGGGCCTCAATTTCCGCGGGCAAGCCGCTGGTGAGGTCGTGGCACAGGGCGTCAAAGCGGTCCAGAATGGCAACAATGCGTGCTTGCTCGGCGAGGGGAGGGACGGGAATAGTGATGCTGCATATAGATGGGACGCTGGAATGAACAACCTTGCTTTTTACCTTGCCCTTGCTTTTTTGCATCTTTGCATTTGTTGTGGAGAGGGCATATGAGACATATTTCGGATTCTGGTTATGCTTCATAACAACGATATCGCCGCCGGCCAAGCATCTTTCGTTTCCAACATATACACACGACCTTGCAATATCCTCAACGCTTTCTCCAGTAATGGCAAAGAGGACATCGCCGTGTTCAAAGTACTTTTTCCCACTAATTATTGCTTCATCTGTATGAGAAACGCACTTATCAAACCATATGTTATAGGTAGTATATATCTCACCATAACGGACGCATGGAGTTCCTTTTTCGGTTACCTGGTCACGTCTAATCCCTGAGCCCCTATATATCTCAGTGGCTATTTCTCCAAGCGTCAGCCATTGAACCGCAATCCTCCGCTGTCTGTCTGTCTGTCTGTCTGTCTGTCTGTCTGTCTGTCTGTCTGTCTGTCTGTTAGATTGTGATCGTCGGCATCTTCAAATGTCAAGAGCAAATCACGATAATATTCATATTGTTTTTTTCGCGCTGTAAGCTCCGCTGTAAGTTCCGCAGTAAGTTCCGTGAAATTGTCCAGGATCCGGACAATTTCACGCTGCACCGGCAGCGGTGGGAGGGGGATGACAACCCGTTCCAGCTTTTGTGGTGCAACCTCAATAACCTTTGTGCCGTTTGCGATTTTTCGCTTCTGGGTAAAAAATGCTGCGGTCTGAAAATAATAGGAAAGATACTTGGGATTTTGATTATGTTTAAAAATAGCAGAGTGTCCGCCAGTGACGATTTCTTCATCACCAAGCCAAGCAACACATTTGCAAACATCTTCTACGTTCTCACTGGTTATAGCAATTACCAAGTCTCCGGTGTTGACTTTCTTTAATTGCTCAGCAAGTTCCGGTGACACAAAAGTCTTTGTCTTGTATGCAAATGTACCGTAGTAGGTGTAAATCTGTCCATAATGAATACAGCCAACACCAGCTTCGGTAAAGTCCTTCTTTTGCAAACCGTTCCCGCGAATCATTGTGCCAAAATCACCCAACGCTTTATACTCCACCCCATCCGGGCACAATTCCGCAATCAATTCTTCCAGCCTGCTCATTCCCCCACCTCAATCTCCGCGATAATTTTGGCAATTTCCTCCCGCAACACCTGTTCCCGGGCCACGATCTCCTCAATCTCTTTATTGAGGGCAGTAATGTCCACTTTCTCCCGTGTATCTTCCTGCTCTACATAGGTACTGACGGAAATGTTGTAGTCCTGGGCAGCGATAGCAGCATTGGGCACGACTTTTGAAAAATACTCCCGATCCGTCCTGGCAGTAAACGCCGCGACAATTTTATTGATGTTATCCGGCGTCAGTTTGTTGCTGTTGGTAACTTTTACACACTCCCGGGAAGCGTCGATGAACAAAGTGCTGTTTTCCGTTTTGGACTTTTTTAGGACCATGATGCAAGTGGCAATGCTGGTGCCGTAAAACAGTTTGTCGGGCAGCTGGATCACGCAGTCGATATAGTTATTGTCAATCAGGTACTGGCGTATTTTCCGCTCTGCGCCGCCGCGGTACATCACGCCCGGAAAGCAGACAATGGCCGCCGCGCCGCTGGTGGCCAGCCATGACAGCGAGTGCATAATAAACGCCAGGTCGGCTTTGGACTTCGGCGCCAGCACCCCGGCGGGGGAAAAACGCGGGTCGTTGATCAGCAGCGGGTTGTCTTTGCCCGCCCACTTAATCGAGTAGGGGGGATTGGAAACAATGGCTTCAAAGGGCTCGTCATCCCAGTGGAGCGGGTCTGTCAGCGTATCGCCGTGTCCGATGTCGAACTTGTCATAATCTATGTCGTGCAGGAACATATTGATGCGGCAGAGGTTGTAGGTGGTGATATTGATTTCCTGCCCGAAGAATCCCTGCCGCACGTTCTCCTTGCCCAGGATTTTGGCGAACTTCAATAGCAGGGAACCGGAGCCGCAGGCAGGGTCATACACTTTGTTGACTTCCGTTTTGCCTACCAGGGTAAGGCGCGTTAAAAGCTCGCTCACTTCCTGGGGCGTGTAATATTCGCCGCCGCTTTTGCCTGCTTTGGAGGCGTACATGCCCATGAGAAATTCATAGGCGTCACCGAAAGCGTCAATGGTATTGTCCTGATAATTACCCAGCTTCATCTCGCCCACGCCGTTTAAGAGTTTGACCAGCTTCTCGTTGCGCCCGGCCACCGTGGGACCCAGCTTGTTGCTGTTGACATCCATGTCGTCGAATAAACCCTTGAAATCGTCCTCGCTGGCGGAGCCCTGGGCGGAGCTTTCAATGTTGCGGAATACCCTGCCCAGTGTCTCGTTGAGGTTTTCATCACCAGGCGCCTTTTTCCTCACATTGGCAAAAAGCTCGCCGGGCAGGATAAAGAAGCCTTTGGTCTTTACCAAATCCGCGCGGGCTTGTTCAGCGTCAATGTCGGATAGCCTGGCGTAATCGAATGTGCTGTCTCCGGCTTCATGTTCTCCGGCGTTGATATAGGTAGTGATATTCTCCGATATGTAGCGGTAAAACAGCATCCCGAGGACATACTGCTTAAAGTCCCAACCGTCCACACTGCCCCGCAGGTCATTGGCGATATTCCAGATCGCGCGGTGCAGTTCCGCGCGTTCCTGTTCCTTTTTGTTGTCAACCATTGTTTAATTATCCTCCACTAAATTCTATAAGTTACTGTAGTTATCTAAAATCAACTCATTTGCAAGATATTTCTATGGCTAATCAAGGGAGTCCTTCCTGGTTACGGCATTGCGGCACAATTAATACCTTCTCCTGCGAAAGAAAAAACCTGGCTTACCTCTAAGATTAAGCCAGGTTCGTGACAACATACTGTCATTTGATAGTAATTTAGTGGAATCTGTTTTTAGCTGTAAGGCTGAAGCCTCACCTGCATTTCTCCCAAGCCTCGTTCATTGTTCCGCGCATTGTAAAAAAGTCACTTTGTCAGTGGCGCACGAACATCCATGACAATACTTGACACAGGAGAATACACTGCTTCACCTGGGTGAAGCAGTGTGATTGGGGTCAGCGTGAAATGATCCCAGTAAGCGCAGGTCATGCACTAAACCCTGCAAACCATTGAGGGCCTTGATAATGCGCGGTTCCGACCGGTGCCCTTCGATGTCGATGAAGAAAAGATAGTTGCCCAGCCTGGTTTTGGCCGGGCGGGATTCTATTTTGCTCAAATTGACATTATGGAGGTAGAATTGCTCCAGGGCTTTAAACAGGGCGCCGGTGCGGTGGTCTACTGCCAGTATCAGCGATGTTTTGTAAGAACCAGGCTCTATTGATGCTGTGGCCGCTGAGGAGGCCTTCGGCTCCATGCTGCAGATATCTGAAAATTGGCTGCCGTTGCGTGCTGCGACCCCTGGCGCCCCCTCCGGACCAGCCTGGCCCAGGCTGACGAAGCGGGTTTCATTGTCGCGGCGGTCCTGGATCTCCTGCTCCAATATGTCCAATCCATAGGCCCGGGCGGCAGCTTGAGTGCCAATGGCTGCCCACGGCTCTGGCGACGCCGACACCCGGTAAGCTGCTTCAGCGGTGCTGGGTATGTCCAGGACACCGGCGCCACCCAGGTATTTGGCCAGGTATTTACGGCACTGGGCCAGGGCCTGGGCATGTGACAGGACAGTGGAGATATCTTCGAGTCTTAATCCGGGCCGGGCCAGCAGGTTGTGCCTTACCGGCAGGATGATTTCCCCGGTGATTTCCAATTTGTATTCATAGGCCAGCAGATCCAGAGTTACGTTTACCGAACCCTCGCAGGAGTTTTCTATGGGAGCCACCCCCCGGGCGGCTGTTCCGGAATCTACCGCGGTAAAAACTCCGTCAATGGAGGAACAGGGCAGCAGTTCCCAGCCGCTTTCCCCGTCAATGATCATCCGGGCCGCCTCCTCGCAAAATGTACCCGCCGGTCCCAGGTATGCCAGTTTCTTGTTCATATCCGGACTCCTTTCCAAGGGGTTGCTCAGGAAACATAGGCTGGAGGCAGCTGCCGGCCCACGGCCGGTATAAGCATGGATAGCTGCATCATCACCTGCTCCAGTTCCCCGGGGGTAAGGGACTGAGGCCCATCGGATAGGGCTTTGGCGGGCTCAGGATGCATCTCCAGGATCAGGCCATCCGCGCCGGCCGCTACAGCCGCCATAGACATAGGCCGTACCAGGCCCCGGTCTCCGGTGCCGTGACTGGGGTCGACAATGACCGGAAGGTGGCTGAGCCTCTTGACCAGAGGTACCGCGCTCAGATCCAGGGTGTTGCGGGTGGCGGTCTCGAAGGTGCGGATTCCTCTCTCGCACAGGATCACCCGCCCATTACCCTCGGAGATGATATATTCGGCAGCCATTAGCCATTCTTCTATGGTGGCTGACATGCCTCTTTTCAGCAGCACCGGCTTGTCGGTCTGGCCCACTGCTTTAAGCAAGCGGAAGTTCTGCATATTCCGGGCCCCTACCTGGACCATGTCTACATAGTCCAAAGCCATCTGCAGGCTGACCTCATCGATGACTTCGGTAACCACAGGCAGCCCGGTCGCCTGGGAAGCCTCCCTCAGAATCTCCAGGCCTTCTAGTTCAAGCCCCTGGAAACTGTAAGGGGAGGTACGGGGTTTGAAAGCGCCGCCTCTGATAATCTGCCCGCCGGCATGCTTAACCTGATCAGCCGCGGCGAGGAACTGCTGACGGTTCTCTACCGCGCAGGGGCCGGCGATGATGGTCAGGTTCTCTCCGCCGATGGTAGCGCTGCCCACATTTATGACCGTATTGTCCTCTTTGGCCTCCCGGCTTACCAGTTTATATGGTTTCATGATCGGTACGATCTTCTCCACCCCCGGCATCAGCTGCAGCTCCATAAGGTCGTTACTGCGGCGATCGCCTACAGCGCCGATGACTATACGTTTTACGCCGTGGATGACCTGGGTTTTATAACCTAATTGGGCCAGTTTTGAATTGACTGCTTCGATCTGCTGTGTGTTTGAATTTATCTCCATCACCACTACCATTGTAATTCCTCCTAAAAATGAATTATGCCCATAGCCATGCCCCAAAGGGACGTAAGCTATGGGCTTCCGTGGTACCACCCTCATTGGTCCGTTAAGGACCCTCTCATATAAGGTACGGGAAATCATCAACCCCAGATAAACAAAAAAACCTTTCATCCCAAGGGACGAAAAGCTCGTGCTTATCGCGTTACCACCCAAGTTGACCTGCCGCCAGGACAGATCCGCTCTTTGCAAAGGTGCGGGAACTGTTGTTCCGATACCTTCTTCCCTGTAACGTCGGAAGATTACGGCTCAGCCTACACATCCCCAGGGGGAATTCAGCCTGCAACTCCGGAGAGAACTTCAGTTAATCATGCTCTAAAAGCGCTTCCAGTCGATGACGCTTTCTTCCTGAAAAGCTGTGTTAACCTACTTTGCTCCTTCATCGTCGTTATAAAGATGAAATTATTAATAATTCTAGCACGAGGATAATGATTAGTCAAGACCACCTTTTGGAGCAGGGGGACGGTTAATGTGAAAGTACGGGAATAAATGGATACTTGCATCCATTCTCCTGTGTCAAGTAGGCCAATGTTGTTACCATAATATTCGATGCATGGTTTTTAAAATAAATCATTGTGTCAGGGTTTATCCTTCCTTGACTGGTCCTGAACACATGGATATACTAATTACAGATAATGTTTAGAAAAAATAAGCAGGAATAAGGTGATTTATGGTGTGGATGCGAAGCCGTGTCATTGCCACGCTCATCGCAGGCGTCAGCTTAATTATTGCCGTTGCACTCGCTATTAACGGTTTTGTGGGGTACAAGCAAAATGCCGGCGGCGGCATTAGCGCCACAGGCTCGGCAACTTGCGATTTCAGCTCTGATTTAATCGTGTGGCGGGGCAGTTTTTCCGCTTATGGGCAATCTTCCACAGCAGCATATGAAATTATTAAAAAAGACGCCGGCATTATTGAAGAATATTTAATAGCGCATAATGTGCCCAAAGAAAGCATTGTTTTTTCCTCGGTGGGCATCAGCCCGAATTACAGGCAGATTTATGATGATCATGGCAACAACGTAGGTTCGGAGCTTGTTGGCTATAATCTCAGCCAGGGACTGACCATTCAATCAACTGACGTGGATAATATTGAAGTCATCTCGCGCGATATTACAGAGCTAATCGGTTCGGGCGTTAATTTTTCTTCGGGAGCTCCCGAGTACTATTATACCAAGCTCGGCGAACTAAAACTGGAACTGATTGACGCGGCTACCTCGGATGCCAAGGAGCGCATAGACATTATGGCGAAACAAGCGCGCGGCAAGGTGAATAAGCTGCTCAGCGCTACTTTGGGTACTTTTCAGATTACCGCGCAAAATTCAGCTACCGATTCTTATATCGCCGGTGGCGCCTTCAATACCTGGTCACGTGAAAAAACCATGTTTATTTCCGTGGAACTTCATTACGCGCTAAAATAAACCCTGTTCAAAATCTACGCTCTTGTGACAGACTGGCCGCTTTAATATTTGAACTGGCAGCAAAAATTCTTAAGAGTAACCATTACTGCTCCGGGAAAGACATAGCTTCCGCCAGGGGGTCTATGTCTTTTTATTGGCAGTATTAATCATTAATACGTAATTTAATCTATTCTCGAAACGCCGCCATAAGCACCTGCCGGGGAAATGTGGGCTAGCGGTTGTGACGCTGACAAAATCCACTGTAACAGGGAGTTATTCTTATGAATATGGAATTATCCAATATAATATTTGCTTTTTTATTAACATTATTTGCCGGCCTGTCTACCGGAATTGGCAGCGCACTCACCTTACTGACTAAAAAGACAAGCCCCAGATTCCTTTCAATATCCCTGGGCTTCTCAGCAGGTGTAATGATTTACGTTTCTTTCACTGACATACTCGTTAAGGCCAACGAATCCCTGACAGCAGCCCTTGGCCCCATCGTCGGAGCATGGGCAGCAGCAGGAGCATTCTTTTTTGGTATATTATTTATAGCGGTAATTGATAAAGTGATACCCGAAACGGAAAATCCCCATGAGATACACACAGTGGAAGAAATGGACGGTAAAAGCGAAGAACATAAGTCAAAACTTATGCGTATGGGGTTATTTACCGCATTGGCTTTAGCAATCCATAACTTCCCTGAAGGGCTGGCAACCTTTATGGCAGCCTTGAGTGATCCCGTAACAGGTATTTCCATCGCCATTGCCATTGCTATTCATAACATACCGGAGGGAATTGCGGTAGCAGTACCGGTGTTTTATGCTACCGGGAGCAGAAAGAAGGCATTTACATTATCCTTTTTGTCAGGTTTGGCGGAGCCGCTTGGCGCCATGGCAGGATTTTTAATTTTATACAGGTTCCTAAATGATACTGTGTTTGGACTTGTCTTCGCCATTGTTGCGGGTATTATGGTTTATATCAGCCTTGATGAACTGCTGCCCGCAGCCAAAGAGTATGGTGAACACCATTTGGCTATTTATGGGTTGATTGCCGGAATGGTGGTCATGGCTTTAAGCATCTTGCTGCTTATGTAACCTATACCGGGTAAGACCGACCGAACCCATAGAATTGCGTTTATTACCTCATGCCAGACCCAGTCTGCGCATCTCCTTGAGCAGTTCCTCCTGGGCCTCCCTGACCCTGGCTAAGGCTTCTGTCAGAGCGGGGTCGTAAAAACCGCCCTCGGCAACAATTTTACAGGCTTCTTCACCGGCCTGGCAGGGCGAAAGGGATTGCATACGGTTTTTTAATTCATTGAGCCTGTCCAGGGTTTGCCTGTATCTGCCCTTCAGTCCTTCTGCCAGGTACTCTTCCCGACTGGGCCAAATATGGCGCCACCAGGGTACCTTGACCGCTTTTACTGCCCTTTCCATTTTTTCAGCTACAAGTTGTTTTTTGTTGTCTATTACCGCTGGCATAACCTGGCCCACGTCAATTACTGCGCTGTTATAGGCCGCCTGCTTTTCCTTCAGCCTGGAATGCTTTATTTTCCCGGCCAGTACCCTGCCGGTTATGGCCCCTATCACACCCCCCAAAACCAGCCCGATACCTGCGCCTGCCGGCCCCAGGGGACTGCCTGCCAGGACGCCGATTTTTGCTCCGGCGGCGCCGCCCAGGCCCACTGAAGCAGTGTCGTAAAGGACGTGGCTACCGGCGGTTTTAACGTCCGTCTTACCTGCCAGCAAGAGGCTACCTTCCTTCAGGCAGGAAAGAGCCAGGGTGATCAGGGGAATGTGAACGTGCGCGGTATCGAGGAGGCTTACCCCCTCAATGGTCTGATCGACTGCCACGGCGATCTGTTCATGGGACAGGTCCGGGTCGACGATGACATTGGGGTTATCGGCAAAGCGGACGCCCATTTCCGTATTGACAATCACCGGTATATCCGGGTAATTCGCCAGGTGTTCGTTGATTAGCCCGGGGCTAAGGGTATCCTTGACCTGGAAAGGATGTCCATCCACCAAAAGGTCGTAACCGGGCTGGTTTGCGGCATCCGGGAATTCAACCACATGCCCCTGGGACGCCAGGTGCGCGGCAGCCACCTGTTCCGCGGTGTAACCCTGCAAGCGCGCCAGGGAACCCACCAAACCGGCGCCGGCGGCAAAGTGCGCGTCCATGTACTGGGATATGTCACTAAAGGTGGATAAATCGGCGACAGATGAAAAATCCAGGGCCGCCAGCACATTTTCGTCGATAAGACTCACACTGTAAACAGCATCGCAAACTGTTATCCCGGCAACACCTGCTACAAGTCCCCATTTTTCCATGAAGCCGCTGAACCGGGTTTTTTCGCTGTCTGTCATAACCAGAGGCCGTTCCAGTTCCCGCCTTATCCTTTTGGCCCGCCAGTCCCGCAGGTAAGCATATATCCCACTTAAAATGGCGATGGTAAGTAAGGTTAACAAATTTATACAACCCCTTAGATATGGGACGGGCGGCAGTTACCTTTTCCACTGTCCCCTCATTTTGCCCAACGTGCTTCTTGTTGGTTGCTTCTCGTTGGTTTTTTGATGATTTAATAATGAATACGGAAGTAACGGCAAATCAAAAGGCCCAAGTTAAGGTTTTAATTCGCCCCGCCCCCGCCCTCGAGCCGCCAACAATCGGGACATAGTTTTTCAGATGTATTTCCAACGGCTTCAACCCTATCCAATTCCAGGTTCCTTCTGGATAAAACTATGGATATATGATGATTAATCGGCAACAGGACGGTGGTTCGGTTCAAAAACGTTCATTTCCGGCCCCCCTATAGAACTTAAAAACATGCCGTTTTCCATGCTGTTGCCTATATGATTCAGGTGTATTATGAAAACAAATACTTTATCAAGGCATATAATCCGAATACTGCTCCCAGCAGAAGGTAAATCAGAATTCATGGCGGGCAGTTTTTATACCAAGCCTTCTTTTCTTCCATATTAAATTCCCTCCCCCGGTGCTGTTGTTTACATGCCGGTTTTAAGGTTTTGGTGAAAAATATACTCCTTTAACAAACATTATAACAAATATTGGCCAAAATCTGTCACGTGACACCCTAAAAACTTTACACGACCAGGCGGATATACCTTGGGCTTGTGGAGGAAAAAGGCTTTACCGGCGGGAAACCAACAGTGAGTGGAATTGTAGCTACCCTAAAAGACAAACAGAAAAAAGTACTTATTCCCCTTTCATATGAACCTGGCGAGGCAATACGGACTGACATTGAAGGTAAAATTTTATCTGAAATTTTACTGACCATAGTAGGGGAAACATCAATTCCATAAATATCCTGCATATGATTTTCGATATCCCGGGTGGGCATTCCCTTGGCGTACATGACAATAATCTACTGTCCGATTGGTTGGAGGTCTTTTCATATTTGCCGATAATTCTGGGTCCAAATTCACTGTTTGGTCCCAGGGCATAACCCTGCCATCAAATTAAAATTATTCCATACAACAATTCAATAATTAAGAATCCCCTTTCATTTGGGGTATGTCTCTTTAAAAATATCTACCTTCGTTTCCAGGCATTTTCGCAGGGACAGGTCAATGGTACCGATTTCGTACCAACTACCTGGTTTCTAGAAGAAATCAAGACCACGTCCGATCTTAATTACCCACCCGTTATCCAAGCGTATTTCACGGTCATGTAAGTTGGGATTTAGTTTAATATCCAGGACAATGTCTAGTTCAAGCAAGCTTTGCTTTACCTTATCAAGCCTATCGTGCATTTCTGAAATCTTGGTATCCTCATCATAAACTGTAATCAAATTAATCTTTCGAACCGATGAGAGTTTTACTATAACCTCACAGAACCGGAGAAAGTTCTGGATCTGGTGAGACAGGCGGATATACGGGTCTTCAACGGTGACTTCTTTGGCCCCTTTCAAATATGGTCCAACGATGGACTCGTAACTGTAACCCGTATCCCCGTATAAAATTGTGAAGTGCTGCTCCCTGAGCTCGTCCCCGGCGGGGCTTTCGGGCAAATCCTGGCTCAACTTTTTAACTGCGGATTGCTTGCTCTCGGCTGTTTTACAAGGCCCAAACAAGCTTTTTTTCTCCTCAGACGTTTTTTCCTGCGGCGCGGAATCAGACCCGGTGGTTTGGCCAAGTCCTTTGCGGACAGGGTGTTGGGTTGCCTGGACTTTTCGGGATTCGGGGCAATAGGCTATGACCTCACGTTCGTCTGCGGTGATATAGGAGGCTTTATCATTATGAAAATTCTACAATAAAATGCAATATCCTTCAGGAAACAATAAACGGTATCCAGCATGGAATTGGCGTAAAACATATTTGCCGGCAAATGTGGACTTCATTTTTGGGTACCTTTTGGCATTGTCTATTGAATCCCTATTGTCGAAACAGTAAAAATAATACTACTAAAGCCATCATTACAATAAACAAAATCATAAATCTATTGAATATTTGCTTTTGCGTGTAGTCTATATGCAAAATACTTTTAACCAATGCAGCACATTCATTTGATAATAGCCTAAATTCGGTTAAAATAGCATCATTATTCCCCCTTATCTGATTATCATCTTGTTGGATCATTTTATCCTTCTGTTGCTGACCTTCCCCCTCTTTATCTTCCTGGTGCCCAAATTCCTGTTGTTTATCTACCTGTTTTTTTAATAGAACCTTCAATAAATCTCCACTTAGATTGTGTTCATGTACACCCAGGTAATAGTCTAGGATATTAGTAGATTCCTGGATTAGGCTCACTACTACCCCATCTGCCAAATAATTCAGCTCATTAATAGAGAGTATTTCCGTATTGAAGTATTTACCTAGGTCAAATAAAGAGCTAAATTCTTTATATCTATTGGTATTTTTTCTTATTATAGGATTGTTGTTGTCAGCCCAGTATTTTGTTAGAAATAGATAAAGTTTTTCTTTACGCTTGTTGTTATCCCAATCCTTTGGCAAAAGAATGCAAATTCCTCTTGCAAGAGGAATCATGCTGTATACAGGATACATAGGCAGTTTTTCAATAACCTCATCCCAAGCGTCGGCTATTGCTCTATATGGGTGTTTAATATTTTGCTCCAGGTGTCTCTGCATATCGTACTCCTCGACCAGTGAAATAAAATGACTGGTTTTCCAATATCGTACGAATTTGGTCGCTATTTTTACTATAACCTCGTTACAATAAAATTCGTCTTCTGGTGATATATTTAAGAATCGTTCAACTATTTGAGTCATTTGGGTTTTTGATTGCTCCCTTTTTGACGGAAAAAGCAATATAGTCCTTAAAACACGCTCAGCGTCAATAAGAAACTGGTTATTTGCCATTAAATAATTAAGTGCAGCATACCTTCTATCTATATTTTGGTTTTCTTCTAAACTGCTCTTAATTGTCAGAATCTCTTCATTAACCTCAATACGGGCATAAACTGCCTCTAATAAGCGATCCCAGAAAACAACTGCTTCTCCCTTCCCAAGATGCACTAAATGATTAATCTGCTTATCGTTTAACCCGATAGCCTTGCCAACCCATTCCCTGTCGTCCTGTGCAAAGAGCCTGTGGAGAATCTTTATGTTTGTGTTCTTAACTACGTCAGGCGCCAGTTTACTCGGTATCTGGTCTGCTATTAATATCCCCTGACCATAGGCTCTAATTTCGGATAGAATTTGATTTAAGGTCTGCACAGCATATCCTTTAACATCAGCAACTTCCTGTGAGGCTGCCTCTTGGCGGTTTTCCCATAATCTGTGGGCTTCTTCAAAAACTAGTATGTGTTTTAGATCCTCAGCATAACAATCAGCGCCACGGGCAACATAATGCTCATACACCAGAATTAATAAAAGGCCCATCAAAAAGGCCTTCTCCTGACCATCCCCGATGGCCTCTAATTCAATTACTGCTGGTTTTGTTAAAAGTTGTTCCATATCAAGTGTTGTGGATGTATTTAGTATTTTACCTTTAGCACCAACCAGGAGACTGCCAATTCTTACCTTTAAGGCAGCTTTAACATCACTGCTCAGATCTTTTGAATACCCGGCAGTACCAGTTACATAATCAATACATTCATTTAAATCCTCTAAGGTGGGGAAACAATTCTCCCTGGGAAGGGAATCATAATAGATATTAAGACCTGTTACTAAATCCCATCCACACCTCTGGTAAGTCAACAATAAAGCTGTCTCAAGAAGATATGGCATTGGTCCGTACATGGGGAATGCCGCATTAAATACTGCCTTTATCAAGTCTAAATGTGTTTGCACATGAATTCCATCTGGAAAGGCCAGAGGATTCATTTTTAAAGGTTTTTCTTCATATGTCCCAAGTCTATAAACAGTTATATCAACACTACCCAGCGAGCGATATTCAGATTTTGCTGGTTCAATAACCAGAAATGGCAATTTCTTTTGATGACATCCTGATAAAATATGTTTTATTGTAGTAGTTTTTCCACTGCCAGTAACACCAGTTACAAGAATATGGCGAATCACGTCCCTAGTTGGAATTTCAATGTCTATTGATGTCTTAAATCCCGTATCCAAAAAGCCTATGGGAATTTTTTGTTCTCCTATTATGTCATGTGCAACTTCCGTGCCAAACCTAACAAAATCCCGATATATAAACCCAGATCGTGGCTTAAATGGAAAAGCCGCCAGTGTGGCAACTTCATTAGGTGTAATTATGCTGAAATCTCCCTTAGCCTCATCTCCAAAAATGAATTCTTTTCTGATGATATGACCGGTCGGTATACCACCTGTGGAGCTAAAAGCCTTGATACGTTCGGAAATATGTCGGCTAAGTTTCATATCATGCGTTTGCACATAAATAAATAAACGGCAGGCATAGTTTTCTGCCGATTTGATAGAAAGATAATGATGTTTGTAAGTTTGCAACAGGTTATAAGCCTTTATATTTTGTTCCTGACGGCTTTCGTTATCACCACCCTTAATAACCTTTTCTAGCTTTTTACCAATATGCCCTTCCTTTGCTAATTGGATTTCCATTTCCTCTGAAAATTTTTTAATCTTTCCTTCTAAAATATTTATGTTTTTTCGATAATCCAATGGTTTTACTGTTTTCACAACAAACTGTACGATAAAGTCTTCATTGGCAAAGGACTCAATTAATTCATCAATCAATCCAATTTCCCGTTCATCCAGAATATGAGGGTCGGCTGAACCGACAAGCTTTACCATATTTTTATGTTCAACAGGAATTTCGGCTTCTTCCCAGTGAGCCCCCGCTATACTATTCTGCAGCATTAATTGGGCTTCTTCGTTAGGCACACCAAACAAAACGGAAAGCCTATGCTTTTCGTAGATATATTCCAGTTTAAATTCACTTTCTTTACCTTTGGACCAACCGATAAGGCTTAACAGCAATTGACGTACTTGATGGTATCCACTCTGTATTCTTGCTTTATCCTGCTCCACGCCACGAAAAACAGCTGTCAGTTGTGGCTCAGTGGACACGGAGACCTCACATAGTCGCGAGAATTTCATCGGCTCTTTCCTCCCCTAAGCTCCACAAAACTAACCATTGACCTTTTTGCATACTTTGCACAAGGCTTTTTATTCTTTTTACATATGTGTCGTCACTGCCTAACGCCCCTTCCAATAATTTTACAATAGCTAAAGATTTTTTATAATCGTGTACTCCTGCCAGCAATTCCCCAAGCTTAATCTCATCACCTACTCGGGATTTTAGACCATCGTATACAGTAGAGTCAGCAAGTAGCGGCCTCTTAAGTCCCTTAATTAAGTGTTTTTCTAATTCAAATACACATACATCATATTTCTTCAGGAGCATAGAAATATCCAAGGTATCTTTCTCTTTTAAACTAAAAACACCATCCGCTAATAGCCTTGTCTGGTCCATAATCTCTAATATTTTTTTATCAGCAGTAATACCTGTTAAAATTACCAAATCTATCACCCCAAAACTTTTATAAATGTTTCTAATTGGTCATTAAATGATGGCAAACCAACTATGACACGACCACCGCATTCTTGAATTTGTTTTATTATATTTATAGATCTGACATCATTAGCAAGGGCCTCATTATAACAATCCAGATTAATTTCAACATGTGAATGGGGAGCAATCTCAAGACCTGCTGTAATCTGTGATGGCAGTCTTCCTTTCAGTTCGCTTTCTAGATGACTGAATCCACCGTTCTTGACCTCTACAACCACTTTTTGTCCTTCATTAATGTATAGATCTTTTGCTTTAATTTCACCATTATTCACTTCTAGCTCCATGTACTTGACAGGATTACGCAACTCAGTAACATGATCCACCCTATTATCCCCAACTACTACTTGTTCACTTACTTCGCCATGAAGTCCATCCCGGCAGGCAGATATGCATTCACCTAATTCACCTTTAAAATTTGAGTTTGCTTTTAATTCCTGCAATCTTGCTAGTCTACCTTCCGGTGAAACGGGCATTGAATCTTTCATATCTGTCAGGTATTTTTTTTCAGCAATTTTTTGTTTTAAATCATTTAAGAAATTTTCACTTAATATATTCTCTTTTACTTTTTGTATGCTTATTTTTGCTGATTCTTTGGCAATTTCTTTGGCCTCAATCATAGTTGCCTCAGCAACTGAAGCATTAACCTCAGCAACGGCAACGGCTGTTTCAGCTATAGTCGCAGTTGATATCGGTTCAATCAAATTCACGCCCCCCAAACAGCCAATAACTAACAAACAGTCAATAATATGTTGCGCCAAGCATAATCACTAGGCAGTTACATTGATCAAAAAAATCATTATATCCCAAAGGCTTGTCAAAAAAAACATTGGACACGTCCATAGACGTATATACCCACATTATCCAATATATTGAGTTAATGTCAATAATGATTTGGGCGTTCGCTTGTTAAAAATTAGGCCACCAAGGAATAAAAAATTAGCCACTATCTGCTTGTTTGGCAATTGTTTGTTTAAATCTAAAACTCTCGCTATTGCGTTGAGAATTAACACGTGTTGGATTAACCACTGTTTTTCCAGGCGGTTTAAGCGATATTCCTGCTGGGCAGCAAGCAATTCATTGAAAGGCCGGCTATTGTAAAGAACCTAACTCTAAAAACCCGACGGCAAGCCCCCTAACCAAGGACCCTGGGATATCCTAGCGGGCTAAGCAATTAACGGTTCGACCCGGCTAGCGATGCCTTCGGCTTTGCGATCCCCTACAGCCAGCCGTTTTAAGTCTTACCTTCTCCAAACCCGGAAGCAGGCTGCCCGTAGTCCGGGCCGCGGGCAGCCCAACGAGGCGGATCAACCCACCTTAAACCCGGCCACGCTGCCCCGCCCGGTAGCCTGGATTTCCAGCCTGGCGTCCACCAGTTCTTTCAACTCCGGCACGTGGGAGATAATCCCCACCAGGCGGCCGCCCTTTTGTAAGTCAATCAGGGCCCGCATGGTGAAGTCCAGTGATTCCGGATCCAGGGCGCCAAAGCCTTCGTCCACAAAGATGGTATCCAGGTGGATGCCGCCGGAGTATGATTGGACCACGTCGGCCAGGCCCAGGGCCAGCGAAAGGGAGGCCAGGAAGGTTTCCCCGCCGGAAAGCGTGGCCACATTCCTGGCGGCGCCGGTATAGTTGTCCAAAACCTCCAGGTTCAGGCCGCCGGCTGCGTTTTTCCGGGTCAGCTCCATGGTGCGCTGCAGCTGGTAGCGGCTGCGGCTCATTAGCTTAAGGCGCTGGGTGGCGGCAATGGTAACATCGTCCAGGAGCGCCCCCAGCACAAAGCGCTGAAAGGTCAGGCCGTATTCGTTGTTGCCGTTGGCCACCTGGGAAAGGCGCCCCAGCACCTGGTAGCGGTCATCCAAAACCTTTAATTTATCTTCCAATTCCTGAAGAATCTTTAAGTTTTTGCTTCCTTCCTCAACCTGGGATTTTAGCTGCCCTTCCCTTATCAGCAGCTGCTCGTGGCCTTCCTTTGCCGCGGCTTCCTCCCGGACTAATTTTTCCATGTCCGGTTCTTCCAGGCCCGCCGCCGCCCCGGCTGCCCTCGTCCGGTGGTCCCTGGCAGCGTAGAGGGCTTCGTCGTAATCCTTGATAGCCTTTTCTGTCTTTTCAATTTCCCCCGGTGTTCGCCTGGCTTCCTCGTAGTCTTTCTGGCTGCCGAAACCCGCCGTCTCCAGGCGCCTTTGGAATGAGCGCTCCCCTTCTTCCCTCAGGTCAACCGCAGTCCGCCAGTTAGCCAGGGCCTCTTCTTCCGCTGCGGTCGCCCTGGCTAGCGCCTCCTTTGCTTCCCCGTCTGTTTTTTTAGCCGATTCGTAGTTTTCCAGGAGTTCTTTCTGCCTTTTAGCGGCTTCCTTCCGGGCTGCGTCTAATGCTTTGGGGTCCCGCAGGTTTTCCGGAACGGTTGACTCGCGTTCCCGCAAAACAGCCCGGGCAGCTTCCAACCCGGCCCTGGCTTCCTGATACTCGCCCTCATGTTTTTCCCACAGCTGCCCGGCTTGTTTCTCCTGCTCCTTAAGTTTTTCTAGTGCAGTCTCCAGGCCGGCAACGGTATCCCGGGCCTGGCGGGCATGGGTCCAAAGTTTTTTGGCTTTGCCGGCGCCGGCCAGCAGGACGGAGGGATCCGCGTTTGCATTTTCCCCCATTTCCTTTGCCAGATCCTCCACCCGGCTTTGGATTGTTGATTTTTCTGTCCTTTTGTTCCCGTATTCATCCCTGCTCCGGTTAAGGGCAGCCTCCAGATCGGCCGCCTTTTGCCGGCAGACTTTCAGTTCCGCCTCCGACGGCAGGACCCCTGCCGCCACGGCAGGGTTGGGGTGTTCCAGCGAACCGCATACAGGACAGGGTTCGCCCCCGGTTAACCCCCCGGCCAAAATAGCGGCTTGACCCTTGTCCCAGTGTTCCTGCAAGGCGTCAAGTTCTTTTCTGGCCGCGGTATACCGGTCTTCGTCCTGTTGTAGCTTTTTTTCGGCCTGAGTGTAAGATTTCAGGGCAGCGGAGAGTTCCCGGCGGAAGTTTTCCAGGGTCTGCCTTTTACGGCTGGTTTCCTCCGCTGTCCTGCAGGCGGCTTCTAACGCCGGCTCCCTATCTGCTGTTGTTTTCGCCTCAATGTGTGCCGCTGTTTTTTCCTCGATGGATTTGCGGATGGCTGCAAGGGTATCCTGTACCTGTTCCCGGGCTTTTTTCGCTGCCTGCTCGCTTTTCTCCGCCTCGCCTGCCTCCTGTCCCGCTATGACCAGGGCGGCGACTTTTTCAACCAGGGCATCCAGCCCGGTCAATTCACGCCCTGCCGCCGCCCGTATCGGTTCTTTTGTTATTTCCTCTGCCAACGCTTTTGCCGCATTTTCCCTTACCTCCCCTGCCTTATTTTTGGCTTGCCGCTTGCCCTCTAAATTAGTTGCTGCCTTATCGGCCTCCCGCCCCCTGGAGTGCAGCAAATTGGCCGCATCCAAAAGACTGGCCGCAAGTTTGGCCCGGCTTAATTCAGTGCGTTTTATATCAATAGCCCCGACTTTTTGGACCAGCTCCGCAAGGACTTTTTCCGCCCTGACCTTCTCCTCCAGCTTTTCCCGGACCCGTCTGCCGTCCACCAGACTGTCCTGCGCCGCTTTCCAGGCCGCGCTATATTCCTTTATGCTTTCTTCAATTTCTTTCTGCCAAATCTGTTTTTCCGCATACTGCTGTTCCAGTTCCTCCCGGGTTGCGGCCCCGGTTCTTTGCAGCACCCAGGTTTTTTCATTAGCCAGCTGCTTCATTTCTTTCTCCAGCTCTTTTGCCGCCCCTTTAAGGAATTCTTCAATGCGCCGGTATAATTCCGTCCGGAAAAGGATCTCCATTATCGCCTGGCGCTCGTTGGAGTCAGCTGTCAACAGCTTGCGAAAATCTCCCTGGGGAAGCATAACCACCTGCCGGAACTGGCTGCTTTTAAAGCCCAACAGGTTTTCCACTTCTTTGGTAACCCTGGACCAGCCGCTGGCCAGGACGGTCCCTTCGTTAACATCGCCGGCGAGACCGGTCCGCTGCCAGAGGGTGGCGTTCGGTTCCATTATCGCTAATCCTTCACCCAGCTTTTTGGGGCGCTCTTGCCTGGGGCTGCGCAGCAGGCGAAAAGTGTCCGCCCCCAGGGCAAAATCAAAGGTAATCTCGGTGGGTTGAGCTATGTCCGCATGGTCGCTGCGCATCTGCTCCCCCTTACGCTCCGCGCCGCTGGTGTCCCCGTAGAGGGCGAAGCAGATGGCGTCCAGGATAGTGGTTTTACCCGAGCCGGTGGGGCCGTGGATCAGGAAAAAAGACCTGTCCCCCAGCTCCGTAAAATCTACTACCTGCGTCCCGGCATAGGGACCGAAGGCGCTGATGATAAGCTTAAGCGGTTTCATGCCTGCACCTCCCTAGCCTGCCGGAAGAATTTTCCCAGCAATTCGGCAAATACTTTGTTCTGCTCCTCCGATAGGGGCTCGCCGGTAACCTGTTCGAAAAAGGAGGTGAAAAGCGCTGCCTCGTCCATCCGGCGGTGGTCGCCGCCAGGCCCGCGCAGTTCGCCGCCCGTGGTTAAGGCGGGTCGTTCTATATGAAGCACATTGGGGTACACCTCCCGCAACCTGCCGATGGCGTCCATAACCGGGCCTTTATCCAGCAAGGTGACCATAATGTAGTCGTCCCGGCCTTCTTTCTGCGGGTTATCCCGGATATCCGCGAAATAGCCCTCCAGACAGCGCACGTCCCGGCGGGGAATAAGGGGAATGGTCTCAATCTTTGTTTTGCCGGCGCCGTCCATTTCCACCAGGGTCACTGATTTCTGGTGCAATGCTTCGGAAAACGAATATTTGAGCAAAGAACCGGCATAGCGGACATGTTCGTCCCCCACCCTCTGGGGCTGGTGCAGGTGTCCCAGGGCCGCGTAATGGAAGGGCTGAAACAAAGAAGCGCTTACCGCCCCGCTGCCGCCAACGCTCAGGGGCCGTTCCGACTCGCTTTCCTCTCCTCCGGCCACAAAGGCGTGGGCCAGGATCACCCGGCGGGCGCCGGCGGGAATGGTGGATACGGTTAAATGTTGAATCACTGCTAGCATAGCCTGCTCATGGCTGGCCGCGTCCGGCGCACGAAGCCGCTCTCTGACCAACGGGGGCTCCGCATAGGGCGCCGGGCAAAAGTAGACTGGTCCGGCAGAGTCGTGGATAACCACCGGACCAAGATCGCTGTTCAACTGACAAATAAGATGCAAGTCCTGCCTGGCCAGCAAACCGGCGCCAAAACCAAGCCTGTCCGGGCTGTCGTGGTTGCCGGCAATTAGTATTACAGGTACTTCATAATCTAAAAGGATCTTACCGAGTACATCATCCAGAAGTGTAACGGCCCCGGTGGGCGGGACGGACCGGTCGTAAATATCTCCGGTGATTAAAATCACGTCCGGCTTGCTGTAAGCAACTAACTGGATAAACTGTTCCAGGACGTGAGCCTGATCGTTGATAAGGTGGACGCCGTAAAGGATCCGCCCCAGGTGCCAGTCCGAGGTATGCAGGATTCTCATTTTTTCCCTCCCTGGAAATCATTCGTCGTGCTGCCACTTCTAATGGTAATATATCACCGGCGCACGGCAAGTCCTTGTCGGCAGGTAAATATTTTTTGCTTATTTTTCTGCCTGTTCCATCTCTTCCTTGAACCCCCGGTTAATCCTGACCGGTACGACGTAGTTGCGGCCCCTGTCGCACCCAAATAATCCGGATTATTTGGTATAGAAAATACTTCCTTAAAATATCGGTGTAAATATCGTTATATAGAAGCATTTTCTTTCGGTTTTTCTAACATCTGCATTAGGCTTCCATTAACAAGCTTGATTGGTTTGGAGGGTTGCGAAACATTGTAAATGTTTTGCAGGCAACTCTCTCCTGGTATTTTTTGCAGATGACAACGTTTCCCGGGCTTATTACATGGATAATGATGACTCAGTTGTATGCTTCTACCTTTTTTAATTATTTTCCTGCTTTAGTTTTGATTGCTAAAAAAACAATATAAGGCCAAATCGGTAAATAAATTAAACCCCGGGAAGTCCGGGGTTTTTAGTGAAGTCTAAAGTATAAAGTGCATATAGGATTTACCAGGATGTACAAAAAATATCCGCGAAAGAAAGCCCTCGCCGAAAACCTTCTCCCCAACTGCATCTTTTTACTATCAAAATAGCCTTATCGTTACAAAAAGATTTTATTGATGCAACGGGAAGATACCATGCCATATAGGACGCATACTTGGAGACCGTACATTTACTGCTGGGGTTTTTGCTTTTTAAACAGTGTATTAACACCGGGATTCTTTTCACCAAATAACTCCATAATCTCATCCAGCACTTTTCTTCTGTCCCAGCCTTCCTGCTCTCTTTTCTTGATCTGCTTGTAGACCCCGAAGACAATGGAAGGTCCTATCTCCGAGGAAAAATGGCCGATGCCCTGGTTCCAGGCAAACAGCGAAAATAGCTCGTCCAACTCCCTAACCGTTACACCCAAAGAGTATGCTTTAATCAGTTCCCTTATGGCCTGCCTGAACCTGGAGGCGCCGATGGCATTACTCATGGACAACAGCAGTTTGGTTTTCAGATCTATTGCCGGGTCTTCATTTCCCCAGATTAGCTCCCAAAAATCAACAATTGTACCCGCAAGCAGGTCATCGATTATTTTATAGTTCACAATCGCGGTGGGTTTAAAGGGCATGTCCGCGCCGCTCTCGTGAGTAATTGTTTTCATTTCCGTCCTGTAAAAATACACCCTGTATTCATGATCCGATACTTTTTCAGTTACATGCTCAAATCCCAGGTCTTTCAGCGCTGAATACAGCGGCTTCGGCTCAAAGCTTTGAACAACACTAATCCCCTCCTGCAAGTTTACCTGTCGCGCCTTGTGTAAAATCATAGGCAAGAAGTTGCCAGTCAGTTTTCTAACGTCAATTACTTCAAAGGACGCCTTCTTGTCTTCCCAGTTTATTGTCATGGCCGTTTTAAAACCTCCTTGGTTAGTATCGGGGGGTGCTGTGAATTTCCACCAAAATGTGCTTTTTATTTGGGAAGCAAAGGAACGTTCTTTTGCTTCCCTTGCTTCCTGGCAATTACAATATACTCTGCCATTCTCTACGGTTAAAGAGGATTCGCAAAACATGGACTGTCCGTTCTTTTTCATTTGCAACATAGAACGCGATATAGTTTTCAACCGGGATTTTGCGGATGCCCATTTCGGCAAACGGTTTATCCTGAACAATGTTGTGCCGCAAAGGCATCCGCTCCAATGTCAAAATCTGCTCTTTGATGGATATATAAATCCTTCCGGCAGTCACAGGCTCTTTTAATGTATCCGTTATGTAACTGAGAATTGCCCGCAAATCCTTCTGGGCGGGCAATTCAATAATAACCTTATACTTTGTCAAAGCCAAATTCCTTCTCTATTTCAGTGAATACATCCTCCGCCGGCCGCCCTGTCTCTTCTTTAACTGATCTCATTCCTTCATCCAGCAGGCGGTATAGTTCATGTTTTCCGCTTAAACGTTCATACTCGGCATTGGATAAGACGACCAAATCCCCTCTGCCGTTCTTGGTGATAAACACCGGCTCATTGTACTTATTGCATAATTCTGAGATTTCATTATATTTATTGCGTAAGTCCGAACTCGGTCTGATAGTGGCCATAGCAACACCTCCAAGGTTATCTAGTCATATTCTATCAAAATATTGATATTGCAGTCAAACGAATATGAAGCGGGCAAATACATCTTTAACCGAAGTGGCAAACATCAACCTTACGAAGGTAATATAGTTTATTGTTCTCCATTTTATTTTTTTTAATTGTATAGAACTGTAAAATGAAGTTCAAGCCTTCGCTATGGGGCATATCCGGCGCCTCTGTTTCTGGCAAGGATAGCCATAAAGGAATTGGGGGATGACTATTATTGTGAAATAATACAAAAAACCGCCCTGTTTTTAACAAGCAAAGCGGCTTAAAAGTGGCGGAGAGAGTGGGATTCGAACCCACGAGACCGCTCATCACGGCCTACTCGATTTCGAGTCGAGCGCCTTCGACCAGCTCGGCCATCTCTCCATTTGTTTTTTTCTCTCTCAGGGCCTGAAAGAAGCGCTTTATAATCTGCCGGCACTCCTCTTCCAGCACCCCGGCCACCACTTCCACCTGGTGGTTGAAGCGCGGCTGCCTTACTACATCCAGGACTGAATCCACAGCCCCCGCCTTGGGGTCAGCGGCCCCGTAAACCAGAGTCTTCACCCTGAATTGCACCAGAGCCCCGGCGCACATGGGGCAGGGCTCGATGGTGGAGTACAGCGTCGCCCCATTCAGCCGCCAGTCGCCTATTTTCCCGGCGGCCTCCCTGAGGGCCAGGATTTCAGCGTGGGCGGTGCTGTCCTTCAGGACTTCGCGCAGGTTGTGTCCCCTCCCGATAATTTCCCCCTCAAGCACCACAACGGCGCCGATGGGAACCTCACCCAGGGCATAGGCTTTCTCGGCTTCCGCCAGGGCCTGGCGCATATATCCGGCGTGGTCCACGTACCGGCTCCTTTAAAACAAAGTTGGTGTATGTTTTCCCAGGGTTACGTAAAGACCGGCCGGGTCTTTACCTGCCCCTTTACTAGCGGCGTCCTAAAAACTTTCCTAAAGCATTATACGCGACAACCCCACCGGTGTCAAGAACAGCCGGACAGCAGTGTGTTCATTCTGTGGTTTGTAATTGAGATTACAGTAATTTATACTATATATCAGGAAGGGGAAAGAAACAGTTATGGAACTAAAATATAATCTGGAAGACACCCCCGGCTGGAAAGAAAACTTGCTTTACGGCCTGCAGTGGCTGGCTGTAATTTTGCCCATTATTATTATCATCGGCAAGATCCTGGGGGCCATGACCGGCAGCCCAATCCTGGAAGTCAATTACTTGCAAAGGGTCTGTGCTGCAACCGGAATAGCCATGCTTGGCCAACTATACTGGGGGCACCGCCTGCCGCTGGTTATCGGACCGGCAACAGTTTTATTAATCGGGATTATGGCCTCCCAGGGCAGCGCTCCCGCTGCCGGCTACACCAGTATAGCCATTGGCGGGATAATTCTGGCCTTACTTGCCGCAACGGGTCTTTTTGCCCGCCTGCAATCCCTTTTTACCCCCCGGGTGGTAGCGGTTATTTTGCTTTTAGTGGCCTTTACCATAACTCCCACCATAGTAAAATTGATCAGCGCCAACGAAGGTGCATCTCCGGCCCGCCACCTTGCCTTTGCCTTTGTCTTTACTCTTTTAATCTTTACCGGTCAGCGCTACCTGAAAGGCCTGTTAAAGTCCCTGCTAATCCTTTTAGCAATTGTTGCCGGAAGTCTGGGCTATTTTTTGGTTAATCCGGCCTGGATTTCGGGAGCTAATGCCGTAAAACTGGGGATGGTGGCCTCATTTACCCAAAACTACAGCCCGGAGCTGGTGTTTGAGCCGGGGGTTTTAATCACCTTTCTGTTCTGCTTTATCGGGCTGTCAATTAACGATCTGGGGTCAATCCAGGCTGTAGGCTTAACCTTGAAAGCCGGCAATATGCCCCGGCGGATCACCCGCGGCCTTACAGCCACCGGAGTGAGCAACACCCTGGCGGGCTTTTTGGGGGTAATTGGTCCGGTAAACTTTTCCTTTAGTCCCGGTATTATTGCCTCTACGGGCTGCGCCGCCCGCCAAAGCCTTGCCCCCGCGGCCGCGGCCTTGCTTGTATTGGCATTTACGCCCAGGGTGATCTTCTATCTCTCCAATATACCGTCGGTGGTAATCGGAACCCTGCTGTTATATATCATGTGCACTCAGGTTGCCGCCGGCCTCACCGCTGCCTTTGACGCCCTGGACGAGCTGGGCGAACCCCGCTTTGACAATACACTGGTAATAAGCCTGCCCATGCTGGCCGCAATAATAGTTGCCTTTTTGCCCCAATCGGCCGCGGCATCCTTTCCCCCCGCCCTGCAACCGGTGCTGGGCAATGGTTTTGTGGTGGGCATAGTGCTGGTCCTGCTTTTGGAGCATGTAATTTACAAAAAATAAAGGCTTGTTTGCTGGTCTTGCCGGCTTGCTGATTTGGCCGGCCTGCTGACCTGGCCCGTTTTTGCCTCATACAGGGCAATTTTTTTCGCGATGTTTAAATACACTTGAGTCTACGGATACTATCAGAGAGGTGAAGTGTCTGTGGACAAATCAAAGCTATTAACATCATTATTCGGGCCACCGGGAAAATTCCCGGAGGAAAACAAGATTCTCCCGGGATTTGAAGCCGCCTACTACCCCCCGGAATGGATCTATCCCTGGTACACCGAAGGGGCTGAACCCAACAGGGAAAAAACCTGATCCCCGCCTGGCTTCCAGTCAGGCGTTTTCCGCTTCACTTAAAGAAGGCATCCGCCGGGCAGTTTGCCCCCTGGACGCCTTCTTTAAGTTTGCAGTAAAACATAGAACCGGCAAAGCAGCAAACCTGCCGCACAATTGGCCCATATCTCCCGGTTGCCCCTAAAGCATAAATGTTTGGTCACCTGAAGTGGTTTAAACCATCTTTTTAATTTATCTCCATTATCCTGTCATTTTGACAACCTGCAAGTTCTAATCCTTACCGGGCAGCAGATCCCGGAGTTCCATGGGCAGCGGGAAAAGCACGGTTGTGTTGGGGGAACCGGAGACTTCCGACAGGGAGCGGAGCATCCTTAGAGTCAGCCCGCCCTTTGTCCCGGTTAGGATTTCCGAAGCCTGGGCCAGCTGTTCGGCAGCCTGCCGTTCTCCCTCGGCCTGGATGATGGCCGCCCGCCTGCCCCTTTCCGCTTCCGCCTGCCGGGCGATAGCCCGGGTCATTTCCGAGGGCAGTACTACGTCCTTGATCTCCACGGCGACAATCTTAATTCCCCAGGGGTCGGTGGCTTCATCAACAATTTGTTGAATCTTGATGTTCAGCTTTTCCCGCTGGGACAGAATTTCATCCAGTTCGGCCATCCCCGCCACGCTGCGGAGCGTGGTTTGGGCCAGCTGGTTGGTGGCCTCGTGAAAATTCTCGACATTAACCACGGCTTTCTCCGTTTCCACCACCCTGTAGAAGAGAACCGCATTTACCTTGCAGGTAACGTTGTCCCTGGTGATCACTTCCTGGGGGGGCACGTCAAAGACGATAACCCGGAGGGAAATGCGGATAATCCGGTCAATCACCGGGATTATGAAGATCAGGCCGGGCCCCCTGGCGTTCATCAGCCTGCCCAGCCTGAAGAGCACCGCCCTTTCGTACTCCGGAATGATTTTGATTGCTGAAGTCAAAAGCATCAACAGCAGAATGACTACAACAACCGAGGAAAAGAAGTTGTAAAGCTCCAATTTTTACCCTCCTCACTGTTTTGTTTTCCCGTGTTCATCCCCTTCCGGATATCCCACCACAAGGGTTATTCCCTGCCGTTCATATACCCGGACCTTTTCCCCCGCCTCAATAGTATGCCCATCTTTGGAAACGGCTTGCCAGATTTCTCCCTTTAACTTTACCAATCCTTCGGGATCCAGCTTCTGCATGACCACGGCCCTGGCCTGGGTAAACTCCACTGCACCGTGGACAGGCTTAAACCTGCGGAGCCTGGCCAGACCCAGAACCACCACGGCCACGAAGAGGGCGCCGGCAATCCCCACTCCAATGGCTGCAGCCTTGAAGGCGGAAAACCAGGCCGGCGGCATCAGCGGCTCCGTGGGGAAAAAGAGAATACCCAAAATGATGCTGGTGAGCCCGCCCACCCCCAGGATGCCGTAAGTCGGGGTAAATAATTCAGCAACCAAAAGCCCCACCCCCAGCAGAATTAATAGGCCCGCCGCCAGGTTGCCCTGAAACAGGCCCAGGCCGTATAGCCCTAAAATCAGCCCGATGGAACCCAGCACCTCGGGCAGGAAGAAACCAGGCGAATAAAACCCGATGATTAGCCCGTAAATGCCAATCATAAGGAGAATCATGGCCAGGGTGGGATTGCTTACATGGTGAATGAGCCGCTCATGGGCATTGAGGGGCAGGGCTTCCACCCTGGCGCCCAGCGTGTTCAGCTCCCTGTCGCCGGCGCCGGTCCGTACAGTTTTGCCGTGTACCTCCCGCAATAGTTCAGTTAAGTCCGCCGCGTTTAAATCAACCACTTTTTTTTCCAGTGCCTCGCTGTTGCTTAAAACCAGGTTCTCGGTAACAAAACGTTCCGCCAGATCGGCGGGCCGCCCCCGTTCCGCGGCAATGCTTTTCATATGACCGGCCAGAAAATTAATGGTCTTCTGGTCAGCCGCCGCAGGAGCATCCCCGGGTCCGGACATTGTTACCGGCATGGCCGCCCCGCACGTAGTTCCGGGGGACATAGCCGCAATATCACCGTTGAGTAAAATGAACGTCCCGGCTGAGGCGGCGATGGCGCCCTGGGGATTGACATAGGTGATCACAGGCAGGTTTGAGGCGGACATATCCTGAATAATTTTAAGGGTTGCCGTAACCAGCCCCCCGGGCGTATTCAACAGGATTACAACCGCGTCTGCCTGCTCTTTTTCCGCCACGCCCAGCCCCCTCTGGATGTTTTTGGCCGTTCCGGAGGTTACCATGTCGTCCACCTGGATGGTGTAGACAAGGGGCTGCTTATCCTCACCAAAGGAAGGCGCCAAAAAGAACAGCGCCAGGCACTGCAAGAAAACCAGCGGAAATAAAAACCTTATCGGGTTAAGTTTCAATGGAGGTCAACTCCCGGAAGTCAATATAATCCTAAAATCCCCTTAAACAGCGCGCCGGATAAAAAGCTGCGGGAACCGCCTAAAAAGCCCGGCAAATTATTACCGCGTCGTCGATCTACATACATTATAAACCATTCCTGCGGGAATATTCCCGAAAAAAAGTCCCTGTAAGGTAAAAATATGCAAGGGAAGGAGCAGGCAGGCAAGAAAAGGCCCCACACTTTCTTGCAAGGTTAGAGCAGGAAGAGGGGGTTTTAAGTTTAAACTGCCATTGATTAATTATATTTTCACAATGCTCTTTCCAGCAGTTCAGCTATGTCCAGCACCTGAACCGGCGCCTGCGTCCCCCGGCGGGCAATAGTCTCCTCCAGCAGCAGCTTGCAGTACGGACAGGCTGTACCTAACACGGATGCCCCGGTAGCAGCAACCTGCTGCACCCGACTGGAGGCGATCAGGTTTTCTGCCTCATCCATGGTCCAGAACCTGCCGCCCCCTGCCCCGCAGCAAAACGACCAGTTCGCCGAACGCTGCGTTTCTACAAGCCGGACGCCCGGCAATTTTCTTAATATTTCACGCGGCTCACTGTAGACATCGTTGTAACGCCCAAGATAACACGGATCATGGTAGGTTAGGATCATCTTGATCTGCTTGACGGGCTTTAACCTACCGTCCCTGAGCAAAGCGGCCAGTAGGACGGAATGGTGGATGATCTCCCAATAGCCGCCAAACCGGGGATATTCATTTTTCAAAGTATTGTAGCAGTGGGGACAGGAGGTGATGATTTTTCTGACGCCCGGCTTATCCCATCTTTTGATGTTGTTTTTTACTATTTGCTGAAACAGTGCTTCGTTGCCCAACCTGCGGGCTGTTTCGCCACAACACCACTCGTCTGCGCCAAGCGTCGTAAAAGATAGGCCTGCATTCTGCAATATATTGCTTAAGGCTACAGCCGTCCGGCCGGCGCCTGGGTCAGAAGAGGCGGCGCAACCCGGGAAATATATATACTCCCCGAGACTACTTCCAGTTACCGCCCTGCTTCCGGAACCCGCCCGCCCCGCCTTGTTATCGTTAAGGGCTGCTCCCCAGGGGGTGCCATATAACTCAACATTGTTAAAAAATTGCTGTATTTTTTCAGGATAATCTTTTTCAACCAGGACCAGGTGACGCCGCATAGCGATAATCTTAGGGGTGTGCTCGATGGAAACAGGACAGGCATCCTCGCAGCTACCGCACATAGCACAACCCCAGATGAAGTCTTTTTTATAAATGTCCCCGGTAATTTTTTTCTTTAAGATCTCCTGCTCCTGCCCGGAGGTGACTTGCTTGACGGCCTGTTCGGACTTCTGCTTGAGAAGCAGCGGCGCCCTTTCTTCGATGTGTTTGCGGAAACGGCCCTGCAACGGCTTTGGCTTTACCGGTTCGCCGCTCTGGTGAGCCGGGCACTGGTCGTTGCAGCGACCGCACTTCGTGCAGGTATAGGCCTCAAAAAGCTGTTTCCAGGTAAAATCCTCCATCTTGTCGACTCCAGCCTTCCCGTCGGCTGCACTGCCCGGATCGACCGTTTCCAACGCCCCCCTGTGATCTAGCGAGTGCCAGTAAAGATTGAAAGGAGCGAAAAGCATGTGCAGGTGCTTGGAGTTAGGAATAATCCAGAGCATAGAAAAAAAGGCCAGGAAATGCGTCCACCAGAAAACGGCTTCTGCCGTCCTGATGTGCTCTGCCGGTTTATTATAAAACAAACCGGAAAGAGCGCCGGCCAGGGGAGCGGGCCAAATCGTACCGCCGCCCGTCTGCAAGGCCAGGCTGGTCCCGTTATACAACGCTTCAGTTAGAACGATAATAAAAATGAGCAGGAGAAGTCCGATTGCTTCCGTATTGTTTTTCAGCCATTCCGGTTTTTTAACCGCCCGTCGCCAGAGACAGACGGTCACACCTGCCATGACCAGGACGATAAACAGATCTTTTACAAAGAGATACAGCGCATTGTTTCCCACAAAAGGGATAGCGGTGTTATAGAGCCTTACGGCGGCCATGTTGGGAATTGCCGGCAACAGGATCACAAAACCATACATGATGCAAGCGTGGCCCAAGCCATAAATCGGATAACGGCGGACCTTTTTTTGACCCAGCACATTGGACGCAAAATATTTCCAGCGTTCAAGGGGACGGTCAGTATGCCGCGCCGGCCTGCCCAGGCTGATATAAAGAATACGCCGGCATAATTTATGGAAAAAATAATAGCATGATCCAGTTAAAAGGAAAAGAAACAATAATTTTTCCATAATTCAACCATTCCTTACTTGACGTTCAATTAGATAAGAACACAAAATTAAAAGCCATGTACTCCGAAGCCGGGCAAATCTTGGCCTGCCCCGCCGGAATTTTCAGCATCCAGCGGCACAACGCCGTCCGGGCAACCGTTTCATTAACAGGCAGTCGTAAGGTTAGTCCCTTGTGACACTACTTTTTTTGCTTTTAAGGCAGACAAAGGAAGCGGCGGTCCAGCGCCGGAACCGGCAATTGTAACACGACCTCGCCTCTTCAGCCACTATTTCATCTTCATAATCCAAGAGAAAATAGGGGCAGCCGCCGGCTATATCCGCCGCATCGGACCAATCATTTTTACCGCCCTTGAACTGAACCCGGCCTGCCTCGTTCTTAATCCAGAAGCCGGTGTTTTCCATCTCAATAATCCTCCAGATGTGCATTGGTGCAGGTTTTCCAGCCCAGCTCTCCTTCGGGTCTGTAAACCAGCAGGGTACGTTTGCCGTTCAACAGCACTGTCTTTAATTTTTTTCCCAGGCGCAGCTCTTCATCATCGCGCAGAATCCGGCCGGCCAGGCTCTGCACCGTTTCAACCGGGCTGCTGTTTTTAATCTCAGCCACACTCATGGCAGCACCTGGCCTTTTGAGCTTCAGCTTGCCCTGGAAACGTCCGTCGTTCTTGGTCATTCTTAAACCAACCCCTGCCAGGGCCCCGATCACGCCGATGCCGGCGCCCCCATGTTCAGACAGGTGCACGCCCAGCTTTCTTGCCAATCCGTAGGCTTCTGCTTTGGTCATAACCCTGCACTTAGTTTCATAGCCATAAGCAATCAGCTCCTCCGCCCTCTTCAGGTGTTCTTCTATCGCCACGCAAAGTCCGGGATCTGAACCCGGTGCGCTATTCTGCTCCAGAAATTTGCCTGCTTCTTCGATCAGAGAATGCAAATTAGCGTCTTCAAGATCGGCGGTAAAACACATGGAGCTGTTGTGAGAAGTATATGGTATGGCGGGATGTAAAAGCAGTTGGTGTCGGGTAAGTCCCTGGCAGATCCCCCAGCGCCGCTCTTCAATCAACTTGATTAACTGATTGGCTGATTCCCCGGTCGCTCCCTGGTCGATACTGTCAGTGTCATCAATGCCTACAAATATTTTCAACTTGCATTACGCTCCTTTCTTATGTCAGAATCTTTACGGACGCAATTAGGGTCAGTTTTGCCAGGAGGCGCTCAGACGCGGTTTCAAACGTTTGATTAATACCGCCGCCAGCACTCCCCCGGCAGCGCCGAAAACTACGTGCAGCAAGGTAGCATAACCAAATCCCATCGCCAGGAAAACCATTGGAATATCAAGGATAATACCCAGAGCTATGCTGGTCAGCAGCTTTGACCAACTGATTAAGGCCCCGATGATAACTCCCACCCATATCGACTCCAGCTTGTTAAAAAACAATAACGCCAGGATATCCAGCAACATCCCGGGTATGATGCACTTGAAAGCCATCAACGGTCCTTCTTTACCCAAACCGAAGACAATTGCCAGGATTCCCGACACAATACCCATGATAGTTCCAGCCCCGAACTTGGGAATCAAACCCTTCCCCAGCATCAGCAGTCCCATCCAATACACGCTGGTATGGCCCGGCACTCCAATGGGCATCTGGAACACAAACCTGCTGACGCTGATTAAAGTCCCAAACATAGTCAGCCTGATCACGTCAGCCAGACCTATGTTGAAGATAAATCTATCCGCTGGATTTTCCATGCTTGTTGGTATTTCCTGTTTCTTCGCCCCTTCCATTTATACCCATGCCCCCTCCTTAATATTAATCAGCTGCATAAAACCTGGCCACCTCTTTGATCATGACGCGATTTCCACCTGATTTATTGACCATCGCAAAGGTACCGTTGCTATTTGATGACAGGGAGATATCTTCCATTTCCTCTTGCTTAAGCTTGAATTCCTCGCTGTCGCCTAAGCCTGTTACCTGGATGTATTCATAATCAACAATGCCCGCTGAACCAAGCGCGAAACTGAGTGATACTTCATTATCGCTGCCGGAAGCGCCCTGGCCTTGTTTCAACTCACATTCCTGACAGCTCAATTGCCTGATCACACCAGCGTCCAAATAGGCTATGGTTTTATCGTTTTGAACAACGGGTACAAGTTTGCCATTTTGACTTCCTTGAATTTTGGTTACCCTTTCAAAAAGGAAAGCCCCTCCGACCACAAGGGTAAGCAGCAGTATTCCGATTACAATGCGCCTGTTAATCATCTTTTGCTCCCCTCGCTATTTGCCTTTTTCTCCTTGTAACTTCCACAGCCACCCATCCCACCAACAGAATCACAGCTGTAGCAGCCACGTACTTTTGCATCATCCGGCCCCGCTGCAACGCTGCAAACTTGGCCTCATCCGCCTCGCCCGGCGCCGCAAGCACGGTTGGAACTTTTTCATTCTGATTTAGGATGGTTCCGGCATCAGGTTTGCTTGTTGCCAGGGTGTTATCGCTCAGTGAAACATTTTCCGTGACCGGATCTGCGTCAGGGGCAGTACTTTCACTGCCGGTAACAGCGACAGCTGGGGTGTTTCCCTCTGACAAAGCTGATGAGTCAATTTGAACTGTTTTTTCACCGGCTGTTCTGAAATTGATCGTAACCCCCTGGTTGTTGGTGGTCATGGAAAGGGTGGAGCCGCCATTTTTGGCCAGCAGATCAGGGGCGACATATAACTGGTAGCTGGTCCCCGGAGCAAGGGGCTCCGCCGGTTCCACCCAGATATATTGCCTTTTGGAAAAATCAACGGTATCATCAATCTTGCTTAAGTTAAGCGCCAGATCCTGGCCGTTTTCATCATAAAGGTGAAAACAACGCTTGTTTCTTTCCCAATAAATCAAATATACAACGTTCTTATCAAAATGCATGGTGATTTTTGGCTGCAGCGGCACATTTTCCGCATCCATAATACCGGTTCCATCCTCAAGGGTGGCTGACACCAAACCCAGGGGTTTAAAAAACCCCTGGGAATTGCCCGTGCCGTCACCGCCCTCGCCGTAAGCGGCTAAAGGCAGCACGGTTAAAAAGATGCTGAGCAGCAGCATAAACACCCCGGCTTTTGGCCCTGTATCCCTGAACATCATATTGTTCCTTCCTTTCCTGTGGTCTGGCGTCAGGCGACTGCATCCGGCGCCTGGCCGGTCTAACGCAAATTTTGCAGCGACTGGACCGGCAGGCGCAGGCCATAGATATATATTAACGGCAAAATACTTATCGTCAGGCTTACGAACAGCGCCGTAAAATCACAGCGGCAAAAGCGCAGTTTTTTGGTCCGGCTGTGGTGCGGGCCGCCGGTGTAGCACCTGCTTTCCATCGCCGCAGCCAGGTCGGTGGCCCGCTGCAGCGAACCCACTACCAGAGGTATGAGCACCGCCAGAGAAGTTTTCAAACGCACCAGCTTCTTTGGTGATGTAAATGGCGCCCCGCGGGATTTCTGGGCCCTGGTAATAGTTTCCGCTTCCTCCAGCAGAGTGGGGATAAACCTCAAAGAAATAGTTATTAACATGGCAAACTGGTTTACCGGCGCCCCCAGGCGGGCCAGAGGCGCGAACAGGGCCTCCAGCCCTCCCGCCAGCATCATGGGAGAAGTGGTCATGGTCAGGATGGTGGAACTCAAGAATAGAATGAGCAGGCGCAAAAAAGTTGCCAGGCCCCGGTATACGCCTTCTATAGTAACAGTCAGCGGCCCTAGGCTGAACAACTGGACGCCCTGGGTACAGATGCACTGGGCTGCAAAACTAAAGATAAAAATTATCCATAGCCACTTAACCCCACGCATGACTGAAGACAGGCTTGTTCGCGCAAGATAAATCACCAAAAATATCAACCCTGTGTTTAGCATAAGCACCGGCCAGCTATAACTAACCAATATGGCGATTACCATAGCCAGCCAACCCAGGAGCTTGGTCCGCGGGTCCAGTTGATGAATTATTGAGGTGCCTGGCATGTACCTTCCCAACTTCATCCTTTTCATCATTCTCATGCTTTCAACAACCTGTCGATTTCACCGGCCACTTCTTCTACGGTCAGCACACCAGTGTTTATCGACAGTCCCTTCGTTTTTAAATTATGCAGTAATTTCATATAATCAGGCAGCAACAGGTCCCCGCAGGGCAAATCCTCACGCTCCAGGACCTTCCTGGTCGGACCCCAGGCCTTGAGGCGCCCCTGATCAAGCAGAGCCATACGATCGGCCAGAATAATCAGTTCGTTAATATAATGCGAAACCATAATTACAGTCACTTTCTGTCCCTGCTGATACCTTTTAACAGTGGCCAGGATATGGGCGCAGCCCTCCGGATCCAGTCCTGCCGTAGGTTCGTCCAGGATCAGAATCTCCGGCTTCATGGCCAGGATACTGGCCACCGCGACGCGGCGCCGCATCCCCCCGCTCAGGCACAGCGGCGACAGATCCCGCACTTCTTCAGGGACAAGCCCCACACTTGCCAGGGCTTCATCGACCCGGACCGAGATTTCCGACTTTTCCAACTCCATGTTATTCAGCCCGTAGGCCAGTTCCTCAAATACTGTGGCTTCAAAAATCTGCTGCTCGGGAAATTGAAACACCAGCCCCACGGATTTCCATAGCTGCGCTCCTTTGTGCTTGTCCCGCGGATCAATGCCCAATACGGATATGCTTCCGGACTGCGGGTATAAAAGACCGTTGAAATGTTGAATTAAAGTCGACTTGCCGGAGCCGTTGGCGCCGACAATGCCCAGAAATTCGCCTTTTTCCACCGACAAGGTGATGTGATCAAGAGCCTTTTTTTCATCTGACGCCCCGCTATTGTATACATAGCTCAAGTTGTTGATTTCAATAACCGGCATATACTGCTCTCCATTTGTTCCAAAGTAGTGATTTGCATATCCAGCAGGTAACCGCGTTTTCTCAGCATTTGAGCCAGGAGAACGATATTCGGCGGCTTTAAGTCAAGGGCCTTTGCCTCCAGGTGGAAAGCTTCCCAAGGAGGGGCGTCACAGGCAATACTTCCGTCCTGCAGCAGGATGATCCGGTCGGCCCCGGCCAGGTCTTCCATGTTATGCGAAATCAGGATGATGGTAATCCCTTGCCGCTTGTTCAATTCCTGCAGATAATCAAGAATTCCCTGCCTTCCGGTCTGATCCAGCATAGAGGTCGGTTCGTCCAACACCAGGTAAGCAGGCTGCATGGCCAGGGCCGCCGCTATGGCTACCCGCTGTTTTTGCCCCCCGGACAACATGTGCGGCGACATATGCCGCAGCTCGCTCAGCCCTACAATCTGCAAGACCTTTTCAACACGGCGCTCGATCTCATCCTCAGGCAGGTTAAGGTTTTCCGGCCCAAAGGAAACTTCTTCCTCGATGACCGGACTAACCAGCTGGTTGTCCGGGTTTTGAAAAACCATGGCTACCAGCCGGCGTATCTCCTTGATGTGCCGCCGCTCCCGGGTATCCATGCCGTTAACCGCCACCCTGCCGGCGGAAGGAAGGAGCAGGCCGTTCAACAGACGGGCCAAAGTTGTTTTGCCGGATCCGTTTTTCCCGGCCAGCCCCACGAACTCACCCGGCTTTACGTGCAGACTGATTTCCTTTAAAGCGCGGGTTTTGTTCTGGACGCCGGCGTATTCTTTGGTAACGTTGGACAGTTGAATACCCTGCAAGCTGATAGCGCACCATCCCTTTTTATTTTTTTTGCTCCTGCATTAATTTAACGATAACGGCGGCTGCTTCCGCCCGGCCGGCAAAATTTTGCGGCTTGAAGCTGTTATCCGGGTAGCCCGACATGAGCTTTTCCGCACTGACTGTTTTCACAGCGTCCCTGGCCCAGTAGGAAATCTGGTCCGCGTCGCTGTATTCCTGCCAACCGGAAAAAGCGGCCAGCTTTTTCGCCAGGCAGATCATCAGCGCCATTTGTTCACGGGTGACCGGCAGGTCGGGCGCAAATTTATTTCCTTCCGTGCCGTGCACGATACCGTTGGCGGCGGCGGCGGCGATATAGTCTTTAGCCCAGTGTTCACCGAGGTCGACAAAAGCCGCTTCGGAACCACCCGTCAACCTGAGCGCCTTTACCAGTACAGTGCAGAATTCCGCCCGTGTTATTGTATCATCCGGTTTGAATGTATGATCCGGGTAGCCGCTCATGACTCCCGCCGCAACCAGCCGGTTAATACCAGCCTCAGCCCAGTGGCCGCTTATATCTCTGAGGTCTGTAGTTTTATCTGGTATCCCTTGCTCTGGGATTTGCTCATGGGAGGGCACGGCGGTAATTGTTCCGTCCGGGTCTATCCCTTTGGTGGTAAACTCAAAGATATAGGCGCTCCCCAGCTTCAACCCGTTGTTGAATTCAAAATCAGGCCCGATTTCAATGACATAGGTTGTGGACGGCTGCAGCCTGGCGCTTTTTAGCGTTAACCCCAGCGGAGCGTGCGCGGTGATCCTTTTAAACCACCAGTCGGTAACTTCCATGTAGTAATTATCAACTGTAATCGGCACAGTTACTATATTGGGCAGCGCCACAGGCTCGCCGGTATGTTTATCGTAAAATTTCACGTTGTTTTTCAGGTTGTCTTCGAAGGTCCTGAAAAAGCCGAAGGGAAAATACCAGACCATTTCAACGTGATCGCAATCAACCAAATCGTTAAATTGATACTCCACCTTAGAACCCTGTTCACTGATTAAAGTAGCAGGCGGTTCACAATCAAGCAGTTTGGCCAGGCGGGCGGCACTTCCGGAACCTGGCGCCTGGCCGGCGCCGGTTTCTCCAAAGGCGAACAAAGGCACAGCTCCCAGCAGGACCGTGCTGAGCAGCAGCGTTATCAGCAGCCTGGAAAAACACGTAATGATCCTTTTTAACATATCGTTTACCTTCCTTTTTAAGTCGTACAAGGAAGTGAGGAAACCCTATAAATTTCCTCTCTCCCTTGCGCTTTACAACTTGTTATTGACGGCGGTTAAAGAGAGTTGGCGAGCACCGTTAACGCTTCCGCCCTGGTGGCGTTGCCCAGGGGCTGGAAGCTGTTGTCCGGGTACCCTTTCATCAGCCCGCTCTTAAACACCGTGGCGACAGAGTCTTTAGCCCACTCTGATATTGCGGAGCTGTCCGCAAAAGTGGTTTCTTCGGAGATCATGGTTAATCCCGCAGCTTTTACCATCATCACGGCTATCTGCTCACGGGTAATCAGGTCGTCCGGCCCAAAGGTGTCGGCGTCATAACCGCTGACCAGCCCGTTGGCTGCCGCCGTGGCAATGAAGTCTTCGGCCCAGTGTCCTTTGGTGTCCGCAAAGACTTCGCCGCTCTGGGGGGACAGCCCGAACGCTTTCACCAGCACAGTGGCAAATTCGGCTCTGGTGATGGTGTTGTCCAGCCTGAAGCTGCCGTCGGGATAGCCGCTGACAACCCCCAAGGCCACTAGTTTCTCAATGTTGTTCAGAGCCCAGTGCTCACTGATGTCGTTCAAGGTTCCGGGCGTGGGTGTGACAACCGGGGTCGCCGGTTTCTTTACGGAAAACACGGCATATTTGGTGAAATGATCCACCTGCACGGTGATGGTCGAACCGGATACCGTACCCCCGATATTGACCCACCTGGACTGGGACTCGTCATAGTAGTATACGGCCGGGACCTCGTCAGCTCCAATTTGGGAAGCGTCGAATTGAAACGTCAAAGCGACGCTCTGCGCAAAACTATAGACGGTCTGGCCCCCAACGCTGAACTCATACACTTCGCCCGCCACTTTAAAACCTGTAGGAATTGCCGGCGGTGAGGCTACCTTCTTGATTTCAACCGTAACAGGACCGGTTTCCTGCAGCGCATGGGCGGGTATGACCAACCTGACCATGTCGCCCAGGCCGACTGTGGCCCCCACTGCCGGTTCAACCGAGGCGCTCCCGGTTGTGGAGGTGGGACCGCTGGTGGTAACAGAAACCCCGCCCCCGCCAGAGGAGCCGGAGCTTACCGCTACGGTAAAGGTAACTTCTTCGTCTTTGTTGCCGTTGTTTTCGCCGAGTGTATGTCCGTTATTAGCCGTCAAATTTTTGCTGATGATGATTTTGTAACTTTCCCCGGAAGTCAGAGCACTCTTCGGGCTGATGAAGATGTAGCGCAAGTTGTCGTTAATTGTGTCAGTGGATCCCAACCTGAAAACATCTATGGGCACGTTTGTTCCTGTACCGGTCTGCATGGTAAAACATTGACTGTTGCAGCTCCAGACAGCATCGGTCGTCACACCCCGGTCAAAGTAAAGCCTGATCGTGGGCCTGACCGGCACAGTGGTACTCCCCTCGATGGGACCGTCATTGGTGGAATTGCTGCCGTTGACTGTTGTCAGTGATGATTTTGCCGCAATGAAAGACAGCGGATTCTGTCCCGGCACACTTTGCCCGGTTATGGCCTTACTATAGTTGCCTGACTCATCAAAAGCCTCAACTGACCAGACATACGTGTTATTGCCCCGCTCCAACCCAGTGTCGGTGTATGTGGTTATACTGCCGCCTACGCTGCTGATTACTGTCCCGTCACGTTTGATCCTGTAGCCGGCCACACCCTTATTATCCATGGCTGCCGGCCAGGTCAGGGTTGCCTCGGTTTGAGTCCTGCCGACTGTAACCGCGGCGTTGTCCGGCCAGGTGGGCGCCTGCGTGTCGTTACTGCCACCGCCGCCGCTATGACTGGTCGTCACAGTGGTGCTGGGCCCGTCCGTGCTCCAGTTGCCGGCGGCATCCCCCGCCTGCACCGTGAAGGTGTACTGAGTGTCGGCGGCCAGACCGGTCACGCTATAGGCGCTAACATCCCCCAGAGTGTCTAAGAGGGTGTCCCCCTGATAGACCTTGTAGCCGGTTACGGCTGTATTGTCGCCGGCCCCCGCCCAGGTCAGGGTCAGGCTGTGGCTTGTTATGTATGAAGCCGTCAGTTCTCCCGACGTCCAGACCGGGGCTGCTGTATCCGAAGCGATGGTCTGGGTTACCGAAGCGTCACTGTACGCCGTGGCCTTGACCACAATGATATAGTCCCCGCCGGTGGCAAAGACATCGCCGCTAATCGTAATCACACCGTCACTGACGCTATATTGTCCGGCAATGGAGGCTCCGTTTACGGTAATACCGGTAATCGCAGCCTGCCAGGCCGCGTCGGCGCTGAAGGTGAGATCAATGGCTTTACCCGCCGTATTGTCCGTGCTGTCGGCGCTGAAGGCCGGTGGGATAAACAGCGCGGCGCCGGCGGTGGTAACCCAGGCTTCCAAGTCAGTGGCGCTCCGGTTATTGGCGAAGTCCACCGCTTCCACCTTAAACTGGTAAGTGGTTCCCGCTGCCAGGCCAGTCACATCATAGGATGTGGCGCTGCCGCTCACCGTGGTCAGCAAGATGCCGTCCTGATAGATGCTGTAGCGCAGGTTGGGGATGTACTGGCCGCTGTAAGCGTTCTCATAGGCCGCTCCGTGGTTGTCTGATGCCGGCGGCCAGTTCAGGGTCAGGCCGTTGTCCCCCACGTCGGATGCGGAAAGCTCGCTTCCTGTTTCCCAATAAGGATTGCCCGCAGACGTAGCCGTAGTCGTGAATTCAAATTGATAGGTGAGGGGCAGGGTGGCATTGTTATTAAAAGTAAAACCCTGCTTGAGTTCCACCACATAGGTGGTGGAAGGCTTCAAGGCCTGGCTGACAAGGTTCAGCCCTAAAGGAGCCGCGCCCGATATCTGCCAGAACGTCCAGTCCGTCACAATCTGCTGATTGATCGTTCGGCCGTCGATATAGGTTGCCGGCGCATTGGGCCGGGACAGCAAATTGGGAAGATTAATAACGGCTCCGGTGTCCTTTTCGTAAAAGCTGACATAATTGACAATATCGTCAACCATCGGGGTAAAAAATCCGCTGCTGAGATACCAGGCCAGGTTGACATTGTCGTAGTCCGCCGGATCGTCATACCGGTATTGGAGTACCGGGTTGGAGGGATCGGAAGTATTATAAGCGATTTCGGTGGCCGCCCCGTCAAAGTTGACCATCCTGGGGCTGACCGTCAGGGTGTTGTTAACGACCGCCTGGTCGTTGAAACTGATCAGGGCCGTACCGTCCGCCGCTTGGACGTCTCCTGCGGTATAGCTGACTTGGGCCGCCCCTACACCCAGATAGCCGCTCAGGCTGAGCACAATCTGCGTTGGGTCGCTGCCTAACTGCGCTTTTCTGACCGTTCCCGCCGTCTCATTGGGAGCAACGGTGAACTGGGCCTGCTTCCCTGCCGGGTCAGCCATGACCTTGCTGAAAGTCAGCGTAATCTTTTTGCCCAGGTGATCGGAGACCGCCGAAACCAGGGTTGCGGATTCAGCTTGCTGCCGGCCGGCCAAAAAGCCGGGTACCTGTAAGCCCCCCGTACCGGCAGGAGTTCCTTCTCCCGAACCGCCAGGAATCTCCTCGCCTCCCTCTTTGCCCGGATTCTCCTCTTCCAGGTTTTCGGCCGTCAAAGTCGTTTCTACCCTGCTGGGACCATCGCTGCTTTGATTGCCGGCAGCGTCAAAAGCTTGTATACTGAAGGTGTATGTAGTTCCAGCCCCCAGGTTGGCAACGCCATAACTTGTCCCATCGGTTACCGAGGCTAATGGGGAACCGTTCTGATAAACCGTGTAGCCTGTCACCCCGGTGTCGTCTGTTGCCGCAGACCAGGTGAGGGTCAGGCTCTCCGCCGTCAGATTGGATACATCCAGTTGGGCATCCGGCCAAGCTGGCGGGCTGGAATCTACTGCTGACATAACCTGTCCCGGACCGCCTGCCGCGTCTTCGGCCAGGGCTACCGGGGCACCACACGGAATTCCCGACAGCAGCATAACAACCATCAGAAGAAGCGCCAGCCAGGTTTCTCTTTTTCTTAGATTATTTAACATTTCTTGACCTTCCTTTCTTTAAAAATTTGCCTTTTCGTTTCCTTTTCTAATTCTGAGGCAGGGATAATTTTGTCAATCTACGATTGATTGATTGGATTGACTAATAACCACAGTTTTATGCAATGGCATCCCCTCTGATAGATTAATAGCATTTTTATCAACCCCACCTTTCCATGCTTCTTTAAATTAATCTACCCGGAGGATTATAATTGCCCGCCGGAAACAGTTGGCTGGAATTTACCTCCAGTCAAAATCCTTTTAGATACTTCATGCCTTGTTATGTAATTGGGCATGGATACCATATGCCTATAGGCATTTTTATTATAACATAGTACAGCATAATGCAACACAACATAAAGCAATAAATATACTTATTTTTATTATTTCATGTTTAGTTATGTCAAGCAATGAAGTGGGCAGCTAAATACTCTGATGGAGTTATTGTCATGCAACAACCTGAACAGACAACCAAATATTGTTTATTGCCAGAAAATATGGCATAATCTTTACTGGGGGGTGTGTCCTGCATCCATGAACTTTAGCAGTCGCTTGAAACAGATCAAAGAAAGCCGGATGATTACAACATCCAAGTTGGCCAAACAGTCGGGTTTAAGCCAGTCGTTTATCTGGAGAATTGAATCCGGAGAAAAACAGCCGACGCTTGAAACACTGAGGAAACTATCACTTGGGTTAGGGATGAGTTTAGGCGAGTTGCTCGGTGAAGAGTTATTGAGTGAGCCTGAATCTCCAAAGATCAAGCGAATCATCAGCAATATACGAAAACTTCCGGTCGAACAGGTGGATGCATTTGATTTATTTATCACCTCGCTCTCAAATGGACACGCGGCTGGTGAAAATCCATTAACCCTACAGAAGATTAATCTTAACCACCCCGATCAGGATGGTTTTGAAATTGAGCTGGTCTTCTCCGCCAATGTTTCCGCCATCATGGATCACAGGATTCCGGAAGGAACGAAGAGGAATATGGCGGGTTTCCACCTGTTTGACGATGGGATGAAAGAAGTGCCTGTCAATGTCATACCAGGAAATGAAAGAATACTTGGGCGAAGAGCTGAAAGGACCTTTATTGTCAGGCCCCAGACCCGGCTTACTGAAGGCAGGGCCTATAAGCTGAACATATCCAAACTTTTACAGGCCAATAATTACAAGTATTTAAAAAAGAATCACACGATCCTGTTTTCAACGCACGAAATCATAGGCATCACACCCTTTAACAAGAAATTATGCGGTCCATATCTTTCATTGACCCTGGACGGCAGCAATGTCGCATCCGGCGACGAAAATGTTCCGGTCAACACGGATATCAAGCTGACTTTTTCCAATAACGTCGTTACAAATGCTGTGCGGGAGCACAATCTGCGGTGCTTCTCTTTGGAAAGCAGCAAAAAGCAACCCGTCGATATAGATGTGATCATGGTCGAACCGCATGGTAGTTCCGAGAAGAAAAAGGAAATCATCATCCATCCCAAGCACGGCTTACATCGCAATACTGCTTATGTCCTGACCATCTCCGAAAAACTTCAGGGCAGTAATCAAAAACGCTTGGGGACCGACAAGGTTATTACCTTCACCACCGGTGATGAAAACATCACCAGCACCGATGAACAAGAGGGCATATCGATTGCGTTGGCGTAGATTAGCGCCGGAACTGTTCGTTTCTTGTACTCACCAAGCAAGGCGCTTATCCGCTTTTTAATGAATGCGGCAACTCAATAACCACGTAAAAACGCTTACAGGTGTTTAGTGGGCGTTTTTGATATCTTTAGCAACCTTCAGGATTCAAAACTGTGTTCCACATTATCCATCCCCCTCAATCCTTCACCAAATTCACCAGCTTCTCAGCTCAAGTTCGAATTATCATTCGTTCGAAAAAAACAAACCTGCAATACGGCAAAGAACACCTGCAGGCGCAAGCAAAGAAATAAAATAGCCCCGCAATTGCTTGCAAGGCCAAAAAAAATCCGGAAATGACAAGACCCCTGAACGCCCCTGTCCGGGAGTTTGATCTTGCCTGTTGTTTTTTTATTAGATGCGCCTGTTAACCTTTATTTATCCGCAGAGTTCTTTAAAAACAAGCAGCTTCTTAAAAGCATGTTTTCCGCCAGGATTAATAATCTGGATCTGGCCAGGGTAAAGATCGTCAAGGCTGCCCAGATGAATGCAAAGGAAACCAGGTGAACACTGCTAAAGGTCTCGTGGTAGAGGAAAACCCCTAATATCAGCGTCATGGTCGGGGTGATATACTGCAGGAACCCAATAATGGACAAAGGCAGGCGTTTGGCCCCGCCGGCAAATAATATTAATGGTACGGCCGTAACAATACCCGCCCCGGCCAAAATAAGGGAAACAACCGGGTTGTGCCAGGTGAAGGCACCAACTCCGCTGTTATGGGCATAATTGAGATAAATCAAGGCGAAAGGGAAAATAAACAGGGTTTCCACGGCAATTCCCGAAACAGCGCCGAGGTGAATGATTTTTTTGCTCAACCCATAAAGAGCAAAGCTTAAAGCCAGGATTAAAGCAATCCAGGGAACACCCCCAAAGTGCAAGGTCATATTCAATACCCCGATAGCGGCCAGGAAAAAGGAAACCATTTGCCATAACGAAAGTTTTTCCTTTAATATAATCACCCCCAGTAAAACGCTGACCAGGGGATTAATATAATATCCCAGGCTTGTTTCAATAATATGATTGTTGTTCACGGCCCAGATATAGGTCAACCAGTTTACGCTGATTAACACCGAGGCCAGGAAAATACTAAAAAACATTTTTGCGCTGGAAAATATCCCACGCAGCTCGCTTAAAAAAAACCTCAGTTTTTTAGTAACCAGCAAAACCAGGGCCATAAATAAAAAACACCAGATAACCCGGTGCGACATAATTTGCAGGGCCGGCACCCGGTCCACCAGTTTCCAGTAGATCGGGAGTATTCCCCATAAAACGTAGGCGCCGGCGCCGGATAAAACCCCCGCAAACCGTTCATCCGATTCTAATTTCACCGCAACATCCTCTTTCCTGGCAATAACATTTCCCCAATAACAATATCTCCGCCCGAACCCGCGACCGGGAAACACCTTGTGCTTGCCCGGCACGCCCTGCGCTTTATCATTCGACATCTGGTGAAACAACAACAACATACCACAACATCGTTATGGAAAAAGTATTTCCGGCCATGGAGAGGGGGTCAATTAAGGAAGCCGCCGGCATTGCCGGTACGCTGACACCTCTAACCGGCCCCTTAGCGGAATCCATGCGGAATCTTTAAGCAAAAAAACAGGCCCATGGGATTGAACAAATCAATGATATCTTAAACCAAATCGATATGGTAACCCAGCAGAATTCAGCCAGTTCCCAGGAACTGGCCGCCGCCAACAAGAAAATGTCCGGTCAGGCGGAAATAGTCAAGCAGATGAATGTTGCAATGATGTGATTCCACTGTCTGTTCACTGATAAATAAAGCCCGGGAAATTTGATTCCGAGTTTTACCTTCCACCGTCAGTTGCAGAACTTGGCGCTCCCTCGGAGCCAATACTGAAAAAACAGAATTGGGAACCCTGGTCACGATCTTCAGGTACGTAAATGGCTTCCGGGAAAACCCCGGAAGCCTCAATTTTGCCTGGCGCGCCCGGAGAGACTCGAACTCCCGACACGCGGTTTAGGAAACCGCTGCTCTATCCACCTGAGCTACGGGCGCATAAACAATAGCAATAAAAATATTACATTTTTTTTAGCAGTTTGTCAAGGTGTGAGAACCGGGTAACACCTCATTTTTCAGGTGTGTTACGCCCCGGGCTTTGTCTGAGGGGTAAACCGGGGGAATTTCAATTCCACTTGTGAAATCATAACGATGAGTCTTTTTAGCGGGAACAAGCAGGCGAAATTAATAATTCAGCGAAAATGAAAAGGGAATTAGGGGCTGAATAAAACCTTAAGCCAAGCGCTGATCCATAGATAACAAATTACAATTCACGGCGCCAAAGAATTATAATACTCTTTCAAGTCTAATATACACTTGCTTGCACCCAAATTGCACCTACCATCTAAACACCCTTTTCCACCAGGGTTCGCGCTGGGCCCCATGCTGTTGCAGGTCATTCCCAACAGTCCCACCGGGCGATTGCATATCCTGCCGCCTATCCGCCGGCTCACCCAACCGCTCTTGAAAAGCTTCCCGGATATGCTGGACGGGGTCCTCCTGTATGGCCTCGTTAAGGGCATCCCTGAATCGTTTGGCCAGAGCCTTTGTATCAAACCCCGTTTGCTCCTTATCGGTCACGTTACCACCTCCCTCTACAATCTCCTATCGAACCGATTACAATTTAGGTTCAAAAACCCCCACAACACCAACTCTCTTAACTATTCTATCCCCTGGAATCTTATTTTAAGCTATAATAACATTATTGTAAATCTGTGACAAACGCACAGTAGTCTCTTTTCTGTTTAGGGCCCCGTTTCTCCTACTTAAATCTTACATTGCCGGACTATCCCCAAATTATCCCCAAAAAACAAAATTGCCCCCGGAGTGAAAACCCGGAGGGCTTAATTTTTGTGCTTCTCTCAGTAACCCGGTTGACACGGGGTCAAATATCCCTACTGCCGGCGCAAACGCCAAGACAACAGCATCTCCCCAATCCGGGCTTCGATTAATCCGTTTTTTTACTTGCCAAATGGCGTTGCGCAGCTCTTCTTCTGTCCAGCTTTCGTAATAGGTGACCATACTTACACCCCCTCCCTACTGGCCGTCAGTGCCTGTTGGCTTGTGCTGTCTTAGCACCGTCAACTATATTTTTAAAATTATTTTGCGTTTTTAGCACATTTGTTGAATATTAGCATCTATTTTAGTTATCCTATAGATGAGGTGTGGTAAATGAGCACAATAGCAGAGCGGTTAAAAATATTGCGAGAAGGAAAAGACCTAAAACAAAAGGATGTCGCTTTGTTAACTGGCCTTGTTCGTGCCACACTAGCGAATTGGGAAACTGGAAGAACAGAACCAGATCTAGAGTCAGTTAAACTTTTGGCTGACTTTTACATGGTATCAACCGACTACCTCCTGGGCCGCACCGACGACCCTACCCCTCCCCGGGAAACCGAAAAGAATCCCAGCCCGGACTTTGCCCCGTCTTTCCAGGAGAAGAACCTCGGCGACGCCATAATACGCATAGTAAACATATGCGCCGAGTTCGGCCTGCCCAAAGACATAATGTTTAAAATGATTGGAAAAGCCGTTGAAAAATTCGGTCCGCCCGGGGGCAACAGCGCCGGCGGCGGCGCCGGCAGCGTCTGGGAAGGCGGCATTGCGGCGCACGGTCCCGATTACCCCGTTTCGGGAATATTTAATGATGGTGGCGAAGAGGAGTGATGAAAATGTCCGCCTCCCGCTTGGACGGTATCGTCCGGCAGATAAAAGACTTTTCCACATCAGAAAAAATTGAACTATTGCGCGCCATACTGGATGAAATTATAATCAGCGATGACCATTTCAGCGAAGACGAAATTGCCGATATAAAACTGGCGCTTGAGGAAGCTGCCCGCGGGGAGTGGGTGGATTTCGATGAGTTCCGAAAAAGGGAAAACCTATAAAATCAGGCTCTCATCAAAAGCCGCCAAGTACCTTTCCAGCCTGGACAAGACAAAAGCCACGCGCATACTGAACAAATTGGAATTACTTAAAGCCGGTCCCTATCACCTGCCGGGGGCAAAACCTCTTACAGGGCAGTTCGCAGGTCTACATAGACTGCGCATCGGCAACTGCAGGGCTACTTACATAGTCAACGAAGGGGAGTTAATAGTAATTGTGCTTGTAATCGGACCCCGGGGGGACATATATAAGTAGCATCAAAGCGGACTGTGATAAAGTCCCATGCTGACAACAGAAGATTTATTTGAAATCGCTAGAATACTCGGCATTGAAATAGACTTTTGAAACCTGCGCGGGAAAAACCCCGGACATCTCGGCAGGGCCGACGCAAATAAAAAAACAATAACCCTGGATGATTCCATAAAGGCCAGCCCTCACTTGCTCAAGTGCATTCTGGCCGAAGAGATCGGACATATATTATACCCGCCCAGGCATCTGGCCCGACAATTTTAACCGCAGCTTTGGGGCCTTCCGGAAGAAATTGGGCCTGCAACACATAAGCCCCCATGCGCTGCGGCACACCTTTGCCACCAGGCTTTTGGAGGCCGGCGAAGAAACCAAGACCATCCAGGAGCTCCTGGGCCACAGCAAAGAGAGCACCACCAACGATATTTACATCCATGTTACGGAAAAACTGAAGCGCCGGGCAGTCGATAAAATTGATAGTTCTTTCACTTTGGGCGAAAATTAACACCGGGCACCAAAAAGCCCTTCGGCGCCGTTTGGCGATCCCCGGAGGGCTTGATTTTACTGGCGCGCCTGGGAAGATTCGAACCCCCGGCCTTCTGATCCGTAGTCAGACGCTCTATCCAGCTGAGCTACAGGCGCGCATTAGTTGCCTTTTAGGTGGCAGGTTACATTGTATCAAATTCATGGCTACCCGTCAAGGCGTTATGATCTGCCATTTGGGTAAAAAGCCGGCGGCTTCATTCTACAATACTTATTTTTCCCCAACACCGGTGTTTGCCTCGCACCCCACCGAAGGCTACAGGGACGCATCCTTTACCCGCCAAGCCTGGAAACACCATGCCCCGGTGAAAATAATGCGTATTAATTAACCGGAAATCCGCTCTTTTCCCTTGCCCAGTTAATAGACTGTTAGAAAACAACTGGCAGGTGTAATGATGCAGATATCCGGTAAAAACAAGGGACCGCTGGCCTCCATTGTTATTCCCTGTAAAAATGAAGGGACTAACGTTAAAATGACCACAGACTCCATCCTGGCCGTCACACCCCTTGAGCGGGTTGAAATAATTATTGTTGACGACGAATCCGCCGACGGCTGCTGCCATTTCCTGAATGGCAACGCTGCTTACGCCGGGGTTAAACATCTGACCTGCCCCGGACTGGGCGCGGCCCGGGCCAGGAATATGGGTGCTTCAACCGCCCGGGGCGAAATCCTGATTTTTTGTGACGCCCATATCACGGTTCCGGAAGGCTGGCTGGAAAAACTACTGGCAGCCTTCCAGCGCCCAGGTGTGGACGCAGTATCTCCTGCCATAGGTTCCCTGGGCAATCCCGCGGCAGCCGGTTACGGGCAAACCTGGAACGAAGAGCTGGAAACCGTCTGGCTCCCTCCGCCCCGGAACATGGGTCTTACCCCTGTCCCCCTGCTTCCCGGAGGATGCCTGGCGGTCCGGGCCGGAGCCTTCCGCCGGGTCGGTGGGTTTGAAGGGGGTTTTCTTGTCTGGGGCTACGAAGATGTTGAGCTTTCCCTCAAACTGTGGCTCTTCGGGTTCAACCTGTATCTGAATCCCGCCGTCAAAATTCTCCATCTCTTTCGCCAAAGGCATCCCTACCACGTGTCCATGGACCACGTCCACTATAACTTGCTGAGGATGGCTTATTCTCATTTCAAGGAAGAACGCATCGCCAGGGTCCGGCGTCAGGTCCCCTCCGGAAGTCTAGTGAAAAGGGTCCTGGATGGAGGGGTCCTCGAACAGCGGGAACGTTATTTTAATCAGAGAAAATATGACGATGACTGGTTTATGAACCGTTTTGGCATTCCTTTTTAACCGGCTTTTACCGCCGGTTTAAAAAACACTTTACGCTTACTGCGATTCCGCGGCGCCCGGATAATTCCTAACAACATTAGATTTGAACCTGAACAAACGGCAACCCCATTACGGGTGTTCTAATAATATGCAGCTTCCTTTCACAGCAAAAATATTTTACTTTCTTAAAACCCCTTCCTGCAACCTTTTTTACAAGCATCACAAAAGCGCACACCCAACGGATGTGCGCTTTAAACTCCCTGGCGGAGAGTGAGGGATTCGAACCCTCGATACAGGTTTTGCCCGTATACTCGCTTAGCAGGCGAGCGCCTTCAGCCAACTCGGCCAACTCTCCAAAGATAAATTAAATTGGGCTGTCTGCTGGCGGAGGGGGTGGGATTCGAACCCACGGAACCCGTGAAGATTCAACGGTTTTCAAGACCGCCTCCTTAAACCGCTCGGACACCCCTCCGTGCCGGGTCATCCCCCAATAAGGGTAAGGGAAATAAATAATGCAAGGTACAGTTTAGCATAGAAACAACCCCGTGTCAATAAGCATACTCACCCGGGGACATTTTCACAGAACACTGACATACGCATACTTACCCGGATACATTTTCATAAAACATTGATCTGATCATACTCGCCTGGAGGGGGGGTTCCCTTAAGCGGGAGACGCTTGAGATCTTTTTTCTGTTAAGGACCCCTTTTTTCCCGCTTAAATATTACGCCCATCCTTCATACCCGCCGGGGCTGGTTTTAAGCCGTATTTGACCGGTCCATCAGTCAGGTGATTATCCCGGCGCTTTTTAAGGAATTTGCCAGGCGGATAACCAGGGCTGTCCGAAGGATTTGCCGGGCAGTAAACCCGGAATTTGTTAAGGGTCCGCCTGACAATAACCCTGCGCAATTTAACATCTCAGCCGATTTTGACCAGACCCCCCAGATAGGGGCGCAGGGCTTCCGGTACGGTCACTGAGCCGTCGGACTCCTGGTAGTTTTCCAGAATGGCGGCCACGGTGCGGCCCACAGCCAGCCCGGACCCGTTCAAAGTATGCGCCAGTTCGGCTTTGCCCCTGGCGTTCCGGAAGCGAATGCCGGCCCGGCGGGCCTGGAAATCAACAAAATTGCTGCAGGAGGAAATTTCTTTATAGCCCTGGTAGCTGGGCAGCCATACCTCAAGGTCGTAGGTCTTGGCAGCGGAAAAGCCCAGATCGCCGGTGCACAAATTAACAACCCGGTAAGGCAGTCCTAAAATCTGGAGCACCCTCTCGGCGTTCCAGGTCAGTTTTTCCAGCTCCTCATAGGAATCTTCCGGCCGGCAAAACTTAACCAGCTCCACTTTGTTAAACTGGTGCAGCCGGATCAGTCCCCGGGTGTCCCTTCCGGCGGCCCCGGCCTCCGCCCTGAAGCAGGCGCTGTAGGCGCAATGCAGGATGGGCAGCCGCTCCCCGTCCAGGATTTCATTCCGGTACAGGTTGGTTACCGGCACCTCCGCAGTCGGGATTAGATAGTACTCCAGGCCTTCTATCTTAAACATGTCCTCCGCGAATTTGGGCAACTGCCCGGTTCCTATCATACTCTCCCGGTTAACCATAAAGGGCGGAAAAACTTCCACATAATTGTGCTGACTGGTGTGCAGGTCCAGCATGAAATTGATCACCGCACGCTCCAGCCTGGCCCCGTGACCCTTATAGAAGGTAAAGCGTGCTCCCGTAACCTTGCCGCCCCGCTCGAAGTCCAGGATGTCCAGATCCTCGCCCAGATCCCAGTGGGGCTTCGGGTCAAACTTAAATTCCCGCGGTTTTCCCCAGGTCCGCACCACTTTGTTGTCAGCTTCGCTTTGTCCCACCGGCACAGTCTCGTGGGGTATGTTGGGGATGTCAAGAAGGATCTCCTGCAGTTTTTCCTCCAGCTTCTTGTTCGCTTCATCAATTTCCTTGATCTGCTGGGAGAGGTCGCGCATTTCCAGCACCATCTCCGGCGCATCTTTACCGGCTTTCTTCAAGCGCCCAATTTCCTCGGAAACCAGGTTGCGCCTGTTTTTCATCTGCTCCACTACAAAAAGCTTCTCCCGGCGCTCCTGGTCCAATTTAAGGAATTCATCCAGGATAACCGCCGAACCCCGCTTAAGAAGGGCATCCTGAACAATCTGAGGATTATTGCGGACAAATTTAAGGTCAAGCAAAAGAATCTACCCCCACTGGAAATTTAACAGTTTTTACCGCTGCTTAACGAGTTTAATTGTAATATTATACTACAAGCCCGGTGGTTTGTAAAACCGAAACGGGAGGGCTTCCTTTATCGGGGACCGCTTGAGGTCTTTTTTCTATATAAAAAGGGCGCCCTGCCGATGCGGCGCCCCTGCCAATATTCTTAATTCCAATTCCAGCAAGTTCCTTAGATACTTACATTTTTAACTCCCAGCACCCCGTCGATCTTATTTATCCCGTCAAGGGTTTCCTGGGGCACCAGGGCATCCACGTTAAGCAGCATAACCGCCTTCCCGCCAATCACCTTGCGGCCGACCTGCATGCCGGAAATATTGATGTCGTGCTCGCCGATAAGATTGCCCACCGGACCGATGATCCTGGGCTTGTCGATATGGGGGATGTAAAGCATGTGGCCCTCCGGCACCGCGTCTACATGGTAGCCGTCGATACTGACGATGCGGGCGTCAACGCCCCCAAAAATAGTCCCGGCCACCGAGATTTCGTCCTTGTTGGAAACCGCCTTTACAGTAATCAGGTTGGCGTAATCCCCGTTCCTTTCCGTCTGCCTTTGTATGACCTGAATGCCCCGGTTTTTAGCCAGAAAGGAGGCGTTGATGTAATTAACCATTTCCTGCAGGATGCTATCCAAAAAACCCTTCAAAATGGAATTGGTGATGGGTGAGACCTCCTGTTTGGCCAGGTCCCCGCTGTAAGTGATCTCCAGCTGACTTACCCTCCCGCTGATGACCTGGGCAGTAAACCTGCCCATCTTTTCAGCCAGATGAAGATAGGGTTTAACCACGGCCAGGGCCTGCGGGCTAAGGGAGGGGATATTCACCGTGTTTTTAACGAATCTGTCCTTCAAAGCGGCCACAATTTCCTCCGCCACGTCACAGGCCACACAGAGTTGAGCTTCCGAGGTGGATGCGCCCAGGTGGGGCGTGGCGATAAAATTATTAAACTCAAAGAGCGGACTGGCGGTATTCGGCTCCTGTTCAAAGACATCCAGGGCGGCGCCGGCCACCTTGCCGGACTCCATGGCCCCCGCTAAAGCCTTTTCATCCAGCACGCCCCCCCGGGCGCAGTTGATTATCCGCACGCCGTCTTTCATCAGGGAGAAGGCCCTTTCCCCCAGAATATACCTGGACTCTTTGGTCATGGGCAGGTGAACCGTTATAAAGTCGGCAAGTTTTAGTAAATCGTCCAGGGGCAGAAGCTTGATGCCCAGCAAGGCCGCGTTCTCTTCGGTAATGTAAGGATCGTAGGCAACCACTTTCATTTCCAGACCCTGGGCGCGCTTGGCCACGGCGGAACCAATCCGGCCCAGCCCGATGACACCCAGGACCTTATCCCTGACCTCAACGCCCATGTAAGACTTCTTATCCCACTTGCCGGAACGCAGACAGGCGTTGGCCTGGGGTATTTTCCGGGCCAGGGACATCATCATGGCAATGGTATGCTCGGCGGCCGCGATGGTGTTGCCCCCGGGGGCGTTCACCACCAGGACTCCCCTGGTGGTAGCCGCGGCAACATCTATATTATCGACGCCCACGCCGGCGCGGCCCACAACCTTTAACTTCGGGGCGTTTTCCAGTACCCGCGAGGTTACTTTAGTGGCGCTCCGCACAATCATGCCTTCGTAATCCCCGATAATGCCCACCAGTTCATCTTCCGTCATTTTACCCCGGATGTCCAGCTCAATATCCGGTTCCTGTCTCAGGGCCCCCAGACCCTCTTCCTCAACGCCGTCAAGTACCAGTACCTTCATCATTTTCGCCTCCCTAAAAATACTTCCTGGGCCGCCCGGAGCCCGGCGCCTAGCTGCACTGGATAACCCACCTGGGCCAGGGCCATTTCCAGGACGCCCACTGCAATTAATATATCCGTTTTATCGCAAAACCCCATATGGGCAATACGCATGGCTTTGCCCTTCAGGATTCCCTGGCCCCCGGCGAAGGCAACACCATAATGGTTCTTGGCAACTTTGCGGATTTCGTCCGCCCCGATTCCTTCCGGACTCCAAATAGCGGTAAGGGCGTTCGAAGCGCAGCGATCCTCTGTAAGCAATTTTAACCCTATTTCCCTGACAGCGGCCCTGGTGGCCCTGGTCAGCAGCGCATGCCGGGCATAGACATTGGACATTCCTTCCGCCAGCATCATATCCAGCGCCGCTTCCAAGCCATAGAACAACGATACGGCGGGGGTATAGGCGGTATTGAATTTTTCGTAGGACTTCCTATGGGCCGGCATGCTAAAGTAAAAGCGGGGTGACTGGTTCTCCCGGATAACTTCCCAGGCTTTTCCGCTGGCGGTAACAAAAGCCAGTCCCGGAGGGAGCATCAAAGCCTTCTGGGAGGCAACGCAGAGCATATCCACATTCCATTCGTCCACCTTGATCTCAATGGCGCCCACCCCGCTGACACCATCCACCAGCAGCAGGGCCGGGGTCCCGGCAACCAGGGCGCCGATGCCGGCAATGTCATTGACAACGCCGGTGGAGGTTTCATTCTGGGTAGCCAGAACAACTTTGACATCTGGGTGCTCTTTCAGCTTTTCTTCCACAACCCCCAGGTCCACATCTTTGCCCCAACCGAACTCCACAGCGATTAATTCGGCGCCGTAAGCCCTGGCGATATTGGCGAAACGCTCCCCAAAGTTCCCCGTAATCAGGGACAGCACTTTGTCCCCGGGGCTGACGGTATTGGCAATGGCTGTTTCCAGGGCGCCGGTACCGGAATGGGTGACGACAAAAACATCGTTTTTGGTTTGAAAAACCCTTTGCAGTTTCTCCACAACCCGCTTGTTCAGCTGGGCAAATTCCTCCGCCCTGTGTCCGCCTATGGGTCTGGACATGGCTGCCATGACAGTGGGGGGAACGGGTGTGGGGCCGGGAACCATCAAATATTGTTTATCCTGCAAAATAAGACTCTCCCTTCAATCTCAAATAATCAGTGTGTTCTAAAATATGGCAGCTAAAAATAATAAACCCCCCATCCCGGCTTAAAGCAGGGACGAGAGGTTATCTCCCGCGGTGCCACCCTTATTGACCGGAAACCAAAAGGTCCGGTCCTCTTGAGCCTGTGATAACGGGATCTGCCCGTATTTGCCTACTCTTGTTTTCAGCAAACACCCTCCGGGGAGCCAATTTCACCTGTCGGCCCTACCGGTTCACAGCTGCCACCGGCTCTCTGCAAGGCTTACGACGGGTTACTCTACCCTTTCACTGGGTTTTATATAAACTTGTTTTACATCTTACTACATGTGTTTTATATTTGCAATAGGTTAAATTATAGATGTTATATTCTTAAGATTTAACAAATTCGGCCCGCAAGCTCAATACGGGGCAAAAAGCCCTTGTCCGGGGGACGGTATACGGCGGCCGGCGGCGTTAAGATATCGTCTGCCCGGATGAATTAATTGCCGCCGGATATTCCCCCTGCCCAGGTCGATACAACTGTGTTATCCAAAGGGGCCGGTTCCCCTCCACCCCCGGCGCCAGGGGCGTTTTATTCCCCGGCTTAATCTCCCCGGGGCAAATGGCAAGTATACACCGGTTGGGTTCCCTTTTAAACCACCCCGGCTATGGTACAGCTTCCACCCTACCAGCCGCGTTCCTGCATCCTTTGTTCGGGCGCAATGGTGGGAATTTCAATTCCGGGCATGGCCTCGCCCAGATCCCTGGACACCTCCGCCAGGATCTTGGGGTCGTTGTAATGGGCGGTGGCGGTTACGACAGCTCTCGCCCGCACGGCCGGCCGGCTGGATTTAAAGATGCCGGAGCCCACAAATATGCCGTCGCAGCCCAGCTGCATCATCAGGGCGGCGTCCGCCGGGGTGGCGATGCCGCCGGCGGCAAAGTTAACCACGGGCAGGCGGCCCTGTTCAGCAACTTGAAGGAGCAATTCGTAGGGCGCCCCCATTTCCTTGGCGGCTGACATCAGTTCTTCTTCAGGCAGATGCCGCACCCTGCGGATATCCCCCATTACCATTCTCATGTGCCGGACGGCCTCCACAACATTGCCGGTGCCGGGTTCCCCCTTGGTCCGGATCATCGCCGCCCCTTCACCTATTCTTCTCAGCGCCTCACCCAGATTTCTGGCCCCGCACACAAAGGGGACTTTAAAAGCACGTTTATTGATATGGAAGGATTCATCCGCCGGGGTCAGCACTTCGCTCTCGTCTATAAAATCGATTCCCAGGGATTCCAGGATTTGAGCCTCGACAAAATGGCCGATTCTCGCCTTCGCCATAACCGGAATGGTTACAGCGTCCCTGATCCGGAGAATAACAGTTGGTTCGGCCATTCTGGCCACGCCGCCGGCCGCCCGGATATCCGCCGGGACTCTTTCCAGGGCCATAACCGCGCAGGCGCCGGCCTCTTCCGCTATCTTTGCCTGCTCGGGGGTTGTGACATCCATGATGACGCCGCCCTTCAACCTTTCCGCCAGGCCTTTCTTTACCGTAAAAATATCTTTTTCAACCATGAGAATTACAGCCTCCAATCAAAAGCTATTAGCTATCAAATCATTTTACAACAAGATGTCTGTAAAAACAAGAGAATCCCGGGAATCCCGGGCTGTCCCATAATAAAAATAGCGGCTTCCCGGGGGGGCCGCCGCCAATAAGTATGTCCCCTTAAAATAAACGGTACCGTTTTTAAAGCCGGTTCAGGAGCACCTGAAGGTAGCAATAAGTATTATTTAGAAGTGAGCCCGCTGCAAGGGTCAGGGAAAGGGTGATGGCCAACATCCAAAAAAGTCGCCATTCTTTTTTCAAGCAAGTTCCCTCCCAAAAAACACTTGACATATTATGTATATTATATCAATGCCTGTCAAGTTAAATATTTGTTATTTTGTCGCCTGCCGGGAGGGGCTTGCCGGTAACCTTCGCTTGCGGGGGTTACCGGCAAATAATAACTTATAACTAATTATCCGGAACGAAACTGTAATTATAATACATCGAATCATCCTGGGAATTACAGGTATTTACATGACGACTGTCCCAGTGGATGGTCCCGCTGGCCCTGCCGTTACTGACCATACCCTCGACCTGTAAATTTTCTATGGTCTGGTCGTAGCATTCCCGCGGGTTGCTTGAGGTAACCTTGTGCACGGTTTTAGAATCTGAAAACAGTTTGGCCAGGAAGCCGGCGCCGGTCAGATCTACAGTCACGACCTTGTCCCGGGTATGCAGCCTGTAACTGGTATCCTCTATTACCTCCTGCTGAGTATAGTTGCTAAGGGAATAAAAACATTCATATCCGCCGTACTGGTTTCGAACAAAAACCGTGAGCCCGAGGCCGGCGGCGCCGGTTCCCAAACTAATCAGGCCTTCTCTGTTATTAAACTCCTCCATATTGTGATTCTCCCCCGAAACGAAACTAATCCGGACCGGGTAGACCAGATCCGTGGGCTTTACTTCAAAGGGGAGACCGTTGCTCTCCTTGCCTTCCACAGTTACAGCCACGTTGCCGTTGGTGGCGCCGCCGGGGACCCTGGCAATAATGGACGTGGGCGACCAGGAGACAATTTCCCTGGCCGGCACAC
>CAZCGU010000002.1:0-334112 GCA_964498525.1 uncultured Pelotomaculum sp. | reverse complement strand
ATGTTCCATCGCTGGTCATGTTCCCATTATCATCGTAGGAATATCCCGAACCGGTCTCCACGAAGGTTTCTAAAAGAATTAGGCTGTGGCCGTACTTGCTTTGCCAGTCACCCTGGATACGCTTGATAACAATAGAGAGGATGTGGCTGGCCAGGTGGGGGATTCTCACCCAGGGCAGGATTAGAAAGCGGGTGTTGTTGGTTAAAAAGCGCAGGTGATTGATCCTGGTGTCCCTGTCCCAGCCGATAAAATCATCCCGGGCGGCGCAGCTCCAGGCGGCGGAGCCAAAAAGCAGGCAGGCCAGCGGGCGACTTTGGTTGTCAAGGATCAGGTACTTCATATTCTCGCCTACGGCGCCATTGAAGCTAAGATAGTGGTACCGGTAGAGCAGATATTTGAACAGGCGCCAGGACGGGTGGCCGGGCTCGATTGCTTCTATCTTTAGAGGGAGCAAGTCCTTTAATTTGCCGGCGATGACGACTGTGTCATGGGGAACCTCGATGACCGATATGTTCGAGCCCCGGACAAAAGCCTCAGACTTGCGGCGGGGCAATACGACTTGCCCCCGCTGTTCCAGCTTGAGCAGGAGATCCCGGCAGGCCATATCTTTCAGCTGCCCGAGGGGAGAACGCCAATTCCATAGTTGGCACAGTTCCCTCGACAGCCTGCTGCGGCTCCAGGAAGGGTTGTCACAGATCAACTGCCTGACTGTCTGGACGTGATATTCGTTTATTTCGGTTACCCGGAATTCAGCTTCTGTTTTCATGTTTTTATATTACATGTTTTGCAGCGCTGAGTTCAGTACTATTTTCCAATTAAGGGGCTGTTTAATGAATAAGTTTTTTCAGGCTGAGTAGTTACGTTGGAAATGGTATTTAACCACCCATTCCGAAAATTACTCTGACGATGAAAATGGAGGCTGCCAGCGTTGAAAGGTCGGCGGTTAAACCCAGGATAACGGAGTAGCGGTATTTTTTTATTCCGATGGAGCCGAAATACAAAGTAAGCACGTAAAATGTCGTATCGCAGCTCCCCTGCATTGTTGACACCAACCTTCCCAAGAAGCTATCCGGGCCGTAAGTTTTAATGATATCCGAGGCAATCCCCAGGGCTGCGCCACCGGAAAGCGGGCGCATAATGGCATGGGGTAATACCTCCGCGGGCAGTCCGATAAAATTCAGCACGGGAGACAAAACCGCCACCAGTACTTCCATAGCGCCGGAGGCCCGGAAAATGCTGATGGCCACAAGCATTGCCACCAGGTAGGGGATGGTTTTCACCGCCGTGGAAAAACCCGCCTCAGCTCCGTCCACGAAGGTTTCGTAAACTTTAACCCCACGCAACATGGCAACAAGGGGTACCATCAGCAGGACCAGGGGGATGGCCCAGCGGGACAATTCGGCGATAACTTCGAACATCCCCTTACCTCCCTTTTTCGGAATAAATCAGACGCAGGATCCGATCCACAATTATGGCCACAGCCATGCTGAAAGCTGTAGCCATGATTGTGGGACCCACTATACTTGTGGGGTCCGTTGAGCCGTAGAGCAGGCGGATACCGATAATGGTGGTGGGGATCAGGGTCACACAGGAAGTGTTGAGGGCCAAAAAAGTACACATGGCGTCTGAAGCGGAGTCCCGGCCCCGGTTGAGTTTCTGAAGTTCCCGCATGGCGATGAGACCCATGGGTGTTGCGGCATTTCCCAGGCCCAGGATGTTGGCGCTCAAATTCATCACGATGGACCCCATGGCCGGGTGATCTTTGGGAACACTGGGGAAGAGAAAACGCATTGCCGGGCGCACCAGCCAGGCCAGAGCCCGCACCAGCCCCGCCTCTTCGGCCAGCTTCATGATCCCCAGCCAGAAGGAAATAATGGCAATAAGGCTTATGGATATCTTAACCGCATCGTTTGCCCCATCCAGGGCTGCTTTGGTCACCACATCCACATTGCCCTTCGCCCCGGCCACCAGAATACCGAAAACAATCATTACCAACCAGACGAAATTAACCATACCCATTCCCCCGCAAAAATAGCTTGTCTTATGCTACTTTATGAAAAGACGCGGGCAAATAGTACAAATAATGGTAATTCCGGGTACCTGCTCAACCAGTTATTCCTTCGCTGATCGGTTCGAAAACAGGGGCAACCGGGAATGGGGGCAGCCTTGAATAGATCAGCCGGCGCGGCTTATGTTCTTGTTTAAATAAACGCCGCGTCAGGGAGAGTTCTATTATTTATTTTTAAACAACTTTTCTCCCTGTACATTTTTACCAACGAGCCATTTTCCCCCTGCCCGCCCGGCGCTTATCGCCAAAATTATATTTTTGTCTTTTTAACAATTCTTTTACTAAACACCCCCGTAAGATTGGCGGCTGCCACCCTGGCCCTGATCGCCGCCCCGTCCGTGGAATACAGCCCCCTCTCCAACATCCGCTCAAAATAAACGGAACCGGAAAATGTATATTTTTTGCCCATCCCTTCGGGTTTCTTCATTTCCCTGTGCATAAATGAGATGATATCCCCGCAGGCCAGTTCGGGCGGCAGGACCAGGGGTTCCCGCCCCTTCAGGAGCCTTACGGCGTTGTGCCCCGCCAGGAAACCGGTAACAATAGCTTCGGTGTGCCCCACCATAAGACCGGTTTTTTCCCCGGCACAGAACAGATTGGCTGCGCCGGAAACCTTCAAACTGTCATCACAGGGCGCCATGGCCATAAAACGGACGGAATTACCCTTTCCCCCGGAATAGGGATCGGCATATTGCGCATCTTGAAATCCTTCCAGGGTACGCAGGACCTCCAGCGGAAAGTAAGAGGTCATCAATTTAGCGTGGCCGGTATCGAGAACCACCAGGTTCCTGGCAAAATCGCTGCTGGCGTACTGCTGGCAGGCTTTAATCTTCAGTTGATCTTCCTTTTGCAAGTGCCCGGGCAAAGGAATGATCAGAACGCCATCCCTTTCCAGCGCAGCAACCAGTTTGGGGGAAAGGGATTTTTTCCCCAATTTGCAGGAGCCGCTCATTGCTTCAAACTGGGGAAAACCTTCCCCCGCCCTGATTTCCTTGATACCCGCCCGCTCGGTTAAACTGACCCGGGAACCGAAAGTGGGACAACGCAGGATGCACATGACACAACCGGCGCCGTACCGGGAGCAGTTCTGGGCCGGACCCGCCGTTCCGGTACAATCTATAAACACCTCGCCGGGAATGATTTCCTCCCCGGCAGTTACAACCCCGGTAAGGCGGTCTGAAGCTTTTATTATCCCGGTCATTCTCGCCTGAAGTTTCAGCTGAACACCCTGGTTGCGGAGGGCGGCCCTGACGGCAGGCTCAATCCGGGTAACATCATATAACATGGCATGGTTATGCCCTGGAAAATCCACCCGGCGGTGGGCCGCTGCTTTTTCAACTAACCCAAAGAATTCTTCCCCACCCATGGCCCGGGCCTCCTCCATGGCGGTAAGCCGGCCGTTATTGCGCATAATCCCGCCCACCAGGCCAGTGCCCAAAAGCATATCCGTTTTTTCCAGAACCACCACATCCGCCCCTGCGGAAGCAGCCGCACTGGCGGCGGCGCATCCAGCCCACCCACCGCCCACCACCACTATAGACATAAACAGCCCTCCTTCTAACCATTATATGAAGGAGGGTTGCCAATAGCTTCAAATTGCCAGGATAAGGCTGGAAGTTAGTCAATTAAATTTATTTACCCTGGTTATCAGTCACCCTAAAAACAAATTTTTCAAATTAAACCAAGGTACAAGGGGGCCGGGACCGTTACTTGCTATATTTTGGGGGATGTCTTTTGCATTAATATTTTAATTATGTCGTTCTTTGCGAACCTTTCTGTTTCACCTGCCGTCATATAATATAAGGAATGCCTCTTGTAATTGAAGGGGTTCACATGAATAAACCCAGTAAGACGAAAAATCTGTACCTGTTGATTGCCCTGGCCTGCATCATTTTAGGAATTGTTTTTTCTGTACATTTGCGAGCCGCCAGAAGCGTACAGCAGAACGAATCAATACGCAAGACGCAAGAATTAACAGTCCAGGTCGAGCAGATGAAAAAGGAGCGCGATGTCCTCCAGGCGCAATTGACCAGGATGCGCGGGCAGCTTGAAAACATGCTGACGATCGGACCCCATGCGTCTCCAGGTAAGGAGGATATCGAACCGGCAATGATTTTTGCGGGGGTAACCGAACTGACCGGCAGCGGCGTGAAAGTGACCCTGCAAGACGGCAGCGCAGTACAAAAACCAGGGGATAACCCCAATTTCTACCTTGTCCATGATGAAGACATATTAAAAGTGGTAAACGAACTAAAAGCAGCCGGAGCGGAGGCTGTCGCTGTAAATGATCAACGTCTTACGGCCATTACCGGAATCAGCTGCAGCGGGCCGTCCATCAGGGTAAACAAAAAAGCGCTTGTCCCTCCCCTTGTCATAACCGCCATCGGCAGCCCCGAGACACTGGAAGGCGCATTGAAAATGAGGGGCGGAGTGGTTGAATTTTTGCAGTTTTGCGGCATCCAGGTTTCCATTAAAAAGCTGGAAAACATTGCAGTCCCGGCCTATAAAGGCGGCATTAAAATGAATTACATAGCTGCAACGGACATTGGGGTTTTGCCCGTGTCTGAAGATGAGAACGGCTGATCAATGCAGGCGCGGTTTCAATTCAACATTGCTTTCAGGGTGAAATACTAATGCTGCAAGAGAGGGTTAATTTGAACAGGTCTTTTTTCTTTTCTTTTACCGTGGCGGTCTTTATACTGGGGGTGTTGCTGGGTTTCCACCTGCGGGTTACCAATGCCGGTAAAACTGCCGTCCCCGGTGACAGAGAACAGAAATTAGCCATGGAGAAAAAGAATTTAGTAGAGGACCTGTATGAAATGCAGCTGGAGATTAACGATCTTTCAACCAAACTGGAACAAGCGGGGATAGGGCAAAAGGAGGCTGAAGAAGCGTTAAAGTTGGAACTGGCTAAAATAAAACAATTTGCCGGTTTATCCGGGGTTTCCGGACCGGGCGTGGAGTTCGTTGTCCAATGCCGCCAGGGCCAGACCGAACCAGTTTCAGGCCGGGCCCTGCAAAATATTACCGATCAGCACCTTTTAAAAATAGTCAACGAATTATATTGCGCGGGTGCGGAAGCAGTTGCCATAAACGGACAGCGGTTCACAGCCGTCAGCGAGATACGCCTGGCCGGCGGACACATTAACGTTAACGGCGTCCCCCTCGCACCTCCTTTTCATATCAGCGCCATCGGCGACGCCTCCGCCTTAAAGGGCAGGTTGGCGTTAAAAGAAGGTCTGTCTGATTATCTGAATGTATATGGCATCTCCATTGAAGCGCTGGAAAAAAGCAAGATCGTAGTACCTGCTTATACAGACAGGCTGTCATATGAATACGCCATGGTTGTTAAAGAAAACTTGTAAACAGCCCGGCTAACAAGCGACGGCTATTCAGAATTTGTCTTTGACATTTTGGGCTGGGAAAAAATTTGTTGTTTTTGGACAGGTATGACAAAAAATAAGCAAAAGAAACATAGTTTGATTAAGATTCTGATTTTTATTGCCGCCGTGCTGTTATTATTTGTTTGGGATAGATGGCAGGACAACAGTTCCGACAGGTCCCTTGCAGATTGGCGCGGATTACTTGAAAAAACGCTCGTTGTTGAAAAAATTGTATTGGACAGTGACAAGGACGGAGACGGGATCTATGATCTGGACGATATTGTCCAGGGCGCGCGCAAGGACCTGGAAGCGAAGCCGGCGTATAAGGACGCCTACTATGCGGGCGGGTATCCGCCGGAAAACGAGGGTGTCTGCACTGACGTAATCTGGCGGGCGCTGCAAAACGCCGGATACGACTTGAAAGGAATGATGGACCAGGATATCCGGGCCCACCCGCAGGATTACCCGCGGGTGGGCGGAAACCCCGAGCCCAATATTGATTTTAGGCGGACGCCGAACCAGGAGGCGTTTTTTAAAAAATACGCCGACAGTCTTACGACCGAGCTCAAACCGTGGGATCACGAAAACCTGAAGCAGTGGCAGGGAGGTGACATTGTTGTATTTGGCGCGCCCCATGATCACGTTGGGGTGGTATCGGACAGGAGACGGGCGGACGGGATCCCCCTGCTGATCCATAACGCCGGACCCTGCACCAGGGAAGATAACGGCCTCTTGACCTGGTCTTCCCCTTTGGCCTACCATTTCCGTTTCCCCAAGCAGGTGCAATAAGGGTAATTTCCCTTTGCCTCATTTTGTGCGCCCCCGGGGGTGGATTAATGTGGCTTTGGGCGCGTAAAAGATTGACCGGCTGGTGGTCAGATTTTTCAGCACGGAAAGGTGCGCATACAGATTGAAGGACTGGAACACCATGCCCATCTTTTGGCGTATGGCGGGTACGTCTGTGCCCTTCGCCGGCAGGTCGGTATCCTTGAAAAATATCCTGCCGCCGCTGGGCGTTTCCAGCAGGTTGAGGCAGCGCAGCAAGGTGCTTTTGCCAGTGCCCGAGGGGCCGATGATGGAAAAACTCCCCTTTTTTGATGTTGGTGGTGATGTCTTTAAGCACCTGCAGTTCGCCGAAGCTTTTACTAAGGTGTTACGTCCTGATCACGCCTGCCGCCTCCCCGCTTTAAGGTTTCTTTTGGGTTCAAGCCTGTATCCGGCGCAGTCCAGGGCCAGGGCCAGAGACCACGATACTATGAAATATAGGACGGCCACCATCACCAGGGGGAAGAAGGCGTTAAAGGTGCGGCTCCTGATAATGTCGCCGGCCTTGGTCAGATCCTGCACGGCGATGTAGCCGACAACCGAGGTCATCTTCACCAGGGAAATAAATTCGCCTTTATAAACAGGCAGCACCTGCCGCAGCGCCTGGGGCAAGATGATATAAACAAAGGTTTGCGCACCGGTAAAACCGCCGGCAATGCCCGCTTCCTTTTGCCCCTTGTCCACGCTTTCTATCGATGTCCGGAACATTTCGGACACATAAGCGGCAAAGTTGGCGCCAAAGGTGAGGATGGCTACCATGACGGGGTTAATGTTGACCGAGGCGAAAACCACATAAAAGACAATCATCAGCAGCACCAGCACCGGGGTACCCCGCATAATGGAAATGTAGAACCTGGCGCTGTCAACCAGGAATTTGCTTTTGCTCATGCGCATAAAACAAATCAGAGCGCCCAGCAGGGTGCCGAAAACAGTGGCCAGCAGCGAGATAACGCCGGTCACCTTAAGCCCGCTCACTATCAGTAAATAACGGCTTTCATGGACAACGTTATTATAAAAACTATCGGCAACCCTTTGCAGGAATGGGACTGTCACCGTGTCGCCCTGTTGTTCCAGGGCATAGCCGGCAAGGTTTTTTTTCAGGGCAATGACGGCTGTCTTGAAGTCGACGTAGCTGTCCGAAAAGTCTACTTGTTTGCTTCTTTCTTCAGTAATGGCTATACCATCGGCGATCATGTCCGCCTTGCCGGAGGCCAGGGCGGCCACAAGGGAGGAAAATTCCATCGTCTGTATTTCCAGGGGCCGCCCCTCGCGCGCCGCAAATCTATTAACCAGTTCGATATCAAAACCGGTGTACCGGCCATTGATGTAGGCGACATAGGGCAGGTCGGCCACCGCCACCGCCAGCGTTAATTTTTGGCCGGCGCCGGGGTTGGGGCCATCTGGAATTACCGCCTGTTCCGGATCGTTTTCAAACCAGCGATTGTACATTTCGTCATAGGTCCCGTTGCCCCTGATTTCCTTAAGAAAATCATTGAACCTGACGCGCAGGTCCGGGTTGTTTTTGTTAAAACCTACCCCCAGTGGCAGGGATATAGCGTTATCCGTCAATAGGCCAATGTCGTCATTATTATTGATAATTACTTTTGCGCTGGTATAATCGTACGTGGCCACATCAATTTTACCGCTTTTCAGGGCCAGGATCATATCGGCTGTACCGTTGCAGTGCACGATTTCCGCCCTGGGGTAATGTTCCGCGACAAAGGCGTCAAAGACAGTGCCGGTAAAAACGCCGACACGCTTATCTGCTATGTCGTCAATGGTCTTTAGCGTCCCGGCGGCATTTTCCCCCATGCCGCCGCATCCCGCGCCAAACAGCAGCGCCAGAGAAACCAGGACCAGTATGTATGCTTTCTTGCTCATGCCAGGATCAATTCCACCCCCATCTACCCATCAAAAACGTGTCCCCCGGGATGCTTGGAACGGGGGAGCCAAATCCTCCTTGCACATTTTCCAATTGATCTTCCGGCAGCTTTTTATCTTTCGGGTCCTTTTTCATGATGCCATCACTCCTGTATATTTATGAATGGGTTGTGACCTGGTAAATCAGGGTGTAATTTTACTTCTTTTAAATCCTTTTTCGTCATTTCCGTTACCTCCCCAAATAAGAGGATTATTTATGTGCTTGCATTATTCCAACCGGTTAGCTGAAAATAGATTGTGGCCAGCAGCATTTTTACAAGGGATTATTCAAAGCAATTCGGGATTGCCTCCCCGCTCCCGTGACACCCCTGTGTTATGTTACATGCTCATCATAGGCGGCTATTACTTCACTATAAGGCCCTTCGAATCTCCAGGGGCACATCTGGCAAACTGCCCTACCCCGGGGGTTACCCCTGCCGCCCTGTACGCCGTCCAATTGTTCTTCCAGTAATTTTTCGTTCCTCGGATCCTTTTTCACTATAGCACCACCCCTGTAAATTAATTTGAACCCCGTAAATATATTTGTTATAGGTATATACGACACGAAAGCCAAACCGTCACGCGCAATTCTAAATTTTTTTATTACTCCTTAAAATTTAAAATCGACAAATGAATGTTTGCAGCAGGAGCAAATATTTGCATAATCAGGATCTGGCAGATTTGATTTTGGTTCCCTGCTTATGCATGTATTTTGTCTGCCTTCATTAAATATGCATCTCGACAATATTTTGGGGATAAAACTTACAGGCTAGTTGATAAGCCCCACCTGTTACCCGCGCTAGATTTTCATCTGGCAACGCTTTTCCCTGCCCGTTCTTTCCGCCGTTATTTTTCACAGTTTCTTCTGACGAAATTTTTCCTCCATTATTAATCATAATCTAAACTAGCTGCGTTTCTCAGTTTGGCCTTTTTGGCAAAGTTCGAATTAAGCATCGGAGAAAAAAATACCAGGTATTTGCGGCACACCGCTGCAGACTGTTGGGCTTTTTAGGGCATTTAACGACAATGGTATGTCAAGAAGACGTACTATAACTGGGCTTTTGATACAATCTAAAATTCCAGGTTTGAATAGCCCTTTTTTAACCACTGTAAAATATAGTTAAACAATATTTCCAAAAACATTTTTACCACAATCGACGTGTTTTTCACATCATACAGTTATTAAGCAATTAATAGACTTCCGGTGAACGGTTAAAAGTTAACTCCCAAAATGGAGGTAATCACGCCCAAGGGATAGATACTGCAAATAATTAACTAACCTCCTGAGATAAAAGCAGTCCCAAAGCCTTGATATCGCTAGATAAAATCACATACCTTAGTGTAAATATAAAAACCCCAACCACCAAACCGGCGGCGGTATCACTGCCGCCTAACTGATTGGCGTATACGGGAAGGGTAGGCAGAAGCATTTAAAACCCAATAAAGGTAAACAAGACATTGTTGACACCTTTCCATCCCCGCCGGCGCCTGATCATCTATACAGTTATTTCATTTATAACCAGCCTGGAGTCACGGATCAGCAGGGCATTTCTGCCGCCGTCGCGGCAGGCGGTCACACAACGCCCGCAGGCGTTACAAGTCTTTGGGTCAACGCTGGGCCGTACCCGGCAGTTTCTGTCCAGGGACTCATGGCTGGTTAGTTTCGGCAGGGCAAGCCCCCGCAGGCCGCTTACCCGGGGAAATCCCTTATCTTTAAGGTAGCGGGCCAATCCTGCGGTCAGTCCTTTGATAATTCCGTAACCTTTCAACATCACTTCGGTACAGATCTGCACATTGCCGGCGTCTGCCAGCATATACTCGACCGCTTCCTTCCAACTGCTGACGCCGCCCAAACCGGAGACAGGCAATTTAGACGCCTGGGATATTTGCGCCACGCAGCGCAGACCGATAGGTTTTACCGCCGGGCCGGACAGGCCACCGAAGGTGGAAAAACCGTTTACCGCCGGCAGGGGCGCAAAAGTGTCCAGATCTATTGCACTGAGGCACTGTACGGTATTAATCGCGGCCAGGCCGTCCGCTCCCCCTTTTTCGGCGGCCACAGCCAGCTTCACGATATCGGTCACATTGGGTGTGAGTTTGACAATCACCGGTATGGATACCACTGTTTTCACCCAGGAGGTAATCAGTTGGGTCAGTTCCTCATCCTGGCCTATGGCCGAGCCAAGGCCCTTTTCCGGCAAGCCGTGCGGGCAGGAGAAGTTAAGTTCCAGGGCGTCGGCCCCGGCCTCCTGCAGGGAAACCGCCGTTGCCTGCCATTGTCCCTAAATATTTCGGCTATATCTATATACGATTAACCGGCCAAAGTATCACAAATATGGTTTAATTTATTTCTACAAACAAAGGCCTGATCCTGCATGTTGCTAATAACGGGAAAGCAGGCCCACGCGCTGTTTTCATGAAAACACCTTGCTTGCGCGGGGAAAACCGCCGGTTCCGGGTAAGGTCCGCGTCGTTATACATAAAAATTTTTCCCATCCGGTGGTAAAAGAGGATATCCATTATTTTCAGAGAAAATTGTACCTTGATGATTAATGCGGAACGGGCATCTCCTCCGGGAGGAGGGACGGTTTAGTACCTTCCGCGCAGTGCTGACCGGTTGTTTAAATGCGACAGGGCCGCTTTAAGCGTAAAGGACTGCGTGGCTATCTATGAAAGGTCCTACAAATAGCATATTCTGACCCTATAAGCAAATGCAAAGATAAAAACACAGTTCCGGTTGGTAGTCCGGACGCGTCGCGAGACGTCAGTAACCTGCCTCCTTGGTTGTCCATTCTTTGCCAGAAGCACATAAAAGGAGGAACTCTTGTGGGCTGTGCTAAATCGAAATTTACCGTTTTATTTGAGGAACCGTTCTGGGTCGGCATTTACGAGCGTCAGGACGGTGACCGGTACGAGGTCTGTAAAATAACATTTGGCCCTGAACCAAAGGATTATGAGGTCTATGATTACCTTCTGAAAAACTGGAGCAAACTGCAGTTTAGCCCCCCCATCAATACTGATTCAATTTCAGAAAAACGACTGAACCCAAAACGGGCGCAGCGAACTGCTAAAAAGCAACTGCGGGAAACTGGCATGGGGACAAAAGCACAGCAGGCTTTGAAACTGCAGCAGGAGCAGGGGAAACTGAAACGCAAAAAACTTATGCGGGAACAAAAAAAAGCTGAAAAGGAACACCTGTTTAAATTGCGGCTGGGAAAGCGCAAAGAAAAGCGCAAGGGGCGCTAAACGCCTTATGTTCTTTGCGTGGCGCATACCGGAGTATTGATACGTCTTAGGATGCCGAAAAAGTTATCAACAACCAAATAACAGGCCTCGGCCAGGTTGTTTATGACGGGGAATTGTCTTTGATTTATAAATTGCATAATGGGCTGGTAATCGGATGAAGGTCAGGAATATTATTGCAATAGTCATACTGCTTGTACCGGTGGCGATAGCTATTGCCATCGGGTTTAAACCGATCACAGGAACTGTTACCTGCAGTTGGGGCCACAGTATTATTACCAGTGAGATTAAGGGTTTCACCGTTAACCCCCCGCTGGTTTTATTTTTAGGAGCGCTGGTCTACGGATTTTACCGGGATAACCTGGCATTTTTTGCGGCGTCCGCAATATCATTCCTGTATGCCTTTCTGATGCTCTGGCTGGTCTGGAGCGGGGCGCGGGGGGAATTGCCAGGTGTGTTGTTTTATGCGGCGATATTTGCTTTTATCGGGCTGGTGGGAGCTTTTATCGCCCATTTGGTTTACAGCATGTTTGTCAGAATATTTACCAAAAAGTAGTGAATCGGAATCGTGGGCCGCACCCGGAAGGTAGAATTACGAGAATTTCACCTGTTATTGCACCCGGGGGAGAAACCCACCTCTTTGACAAATTCTTTGTTTTTTTCAATTATTTTTTTTCGCAGGTTTACCGGTTCTTGTTTTTTTAGGCTTTGGCACAGGTGTCACAGGCAAAAGCGTCGCAATAACCGCCGTTGTCAAATTGCGGTCTTCAATATCCAGGATATAATGCTCCCTGGCGCCGTTGTAAGGATAGCCCCTGTCAGCATCAGCCATTAGTTCCTTGAGGCAGGGAAGAATTTTTACAAACACAGTATTGTCGCAAACAAGGAGTATCGGCTTGTCGTCTACATATACCATGTACTCGCCGAACATCTTTTTATAACGTACTGCTCCCGTGCCGACAATCTGTCCATAGACAAACTCAACATAATCAGATGTTGTCGCCATAAAAATACTCCTTTTCCCGCTGAGACGGGATCTCCCCGGCTTCAATGGCCAGCCATGTACCGCCTTGCGACATCTACATCATAATTATACCAGAATAATGGGCGCCGGGGGAAGCTGGGCTTCAAGGGAACGGGTTTATTGACACAACCGCCACAGGGAGAAGGTTGCCGCGGGTGACGATGACATAGCTCGGATTACTCAGCGCATAAATTTGGAAGAGGCAAAGGATGTCATTGTTAGTGAATATTTCACATCGCGCATAGGAAAGATGATGTATAAAGGGAAAAGTGAGGTGTCCGGCATGGCTTACTGGCTGATGAAAACCGAACCGGAGGAGTACAGTTATTTCGACCTGGAACAAGCGGGACGGGATGTCTGGGACGGAGTTAAGAATTTTGCCGCCCTTAAAAACATAAGGAGCATGAAGCCGGGTGATCTTGCGTTTATCTATCACACCGGTAAAGAAAAAACGATTGCCGGGGTTGCTTCTGTTGCTTCCGAGCCTTATCCCGACCAGCAGCAAAAGGGCCTGTACCTTATTGATCTGGTTGCGGACTATCGCCTGAACCAGCCGGTAACCCTGGCCCAAATCAAGCAGGACCCCGTATTTTCAAACTGGGAACTGGTGCGTCAGCCCCGCCTGTCGGTCATGCCGGTGCCTGCGCAGTTCTGGTCGAAGATCCACCTGATGGCATGCAATTGACTCATTAAGTTTGACTTATAACTCACCGCCAAGGGGGTGCCGGGTTCAATGGTCATCAGAATTGCAGCAACAGGCATACAGAAACGGTTTGCCTGTTGGAACGATCATAAACCTTGATAAATAAGTGATATAATTGATCTTAAAGCTCCGGTGACAAAGTAATCCTTTAGAAGATCAAACAGATGACATTAGATTTTTTATTGAGGTAGATTGGAGAGGTAATAATGGGGAATACGGATAAGTTTGAAATGATAGCTAATATATATGACACTCCTGAAAGAATCCAAATTGCAAAGGTGGCATCAGATGCCATCCGTGAATATTTAGTTGACGTTTATAACAAGAATGCAATTGATTTCGGGTGTGGAACTGGTCTTATTGGAATGGACTTGTTAAATAATTTCAATTCTATGCTATTTCTCGATACATCACAAAACATGATTAATCAAATAAAGCAAAAAATTTCTAATTCTAATATACAGAATGCAGCTGCATTATGCTTTGACTTTGAAAAAGATAGTCTTTGGGATTTACATGCCGATTATATTTTTATGGCTCAGGTTTTACTCCATATTAATGATGTTGAGTTGGTTTTATCAAAATTATATGATGTTCTAAATGCAGGAGGGCATTTATTAATCGTAGATTTTAATAAAAATAAAGAAATAGTTTCTGATATGGTTCATAACGGATTTGATCAAGTTAAGCTAACCGTCATTATGACTAAAATAGGATTCAGATATATTCAATCCAAAACTTTTTATTCTGGAAGTAAAATATTCATGGGACATGATGCGTCTATGTTTATTCTTGATTCTCAGAAATAGTTTGAAATATTTAATTCTGTTACTGGATTTAGGAATCTTGTGATTAATTGCAGTAGCGTTGCAAAAAAATCGTTAGAAATGCAATCCTCGGATTTGGTTAAATATAATTATATTTAACCAAATAAGGCCATTATCCATAAATATCATGTTATTTCATTAAAAAACTTCTTATAATAGAGGCATAGCAGGTAATCCTGTCCATAGTCTCTGAGATAAGGAGATCCGACATGGATAAGGATACCACTAAATCCACATTTAATGAAGTACTAAATCAATTGTCCTTTGAAATTTTTGTTCCTTTATTAAAGAAACTGGTACTGACAGGTATGTTAAGGAATTGTTTACAACCTAGTTGCTCTACATCATGTTTGTTGCCCAGATTGCCCAAGTTGAATCCATAAGGGCACTGACCGACAGGGTAAAAAATGATACTGAACTTCAAGACAATCTTAATCTTTATTCAATCAGTGCATCACAGTTATCCAGGCGTCTTAAAGAGCAGTGACTTCTGGGGAACCGTTTTTACCCAGGTGGCCAAGAATTGTAATGCAAAAAACCACCAATCATTTAAGCGCTACCCCTAATGCCGACCGTGTCCATATAATTGATGCCGGCGCTATATGGAAGGCCATGGGTCTGCCGGACACGATTAACTAGCTCCCTCATTCTTATCTTTGCTTGATATCTCAATTACTCTATGCTGCCGTTGATAATCTAGCATAGTATTTTTGTTCAAACTCCATAGGACTTAGATCTCCTAAAGTACTATGATCCGTTTAGGGTTGTACCAGAAGACAATATAGTTCACCATTGCCAAGGTGGCTTGGGAACGTGTTGAAAAGCGCCTACGATGGATTGGCTAGCAAAGGGTTTTAGGAATAACAGTTGAGAAATACGAAAGGTCGGGAGTATATCAGAGTTTTTGCCTTATATATTCATATTCATCCGGTGATATATCTATATCGCGAAGAATTTTTCTGATTAAACCCCTACTGAGATCTTCCCCCTTATGAAAGGGAACGACAGTGCGGCGCCCATTTGGGTGAGCAAAGAGGGCATGACTGCCAACCTGTCTTGGGCGGATGAAACCGAGGCGAAGTAGTATCCACTCCATATCTACGGGAGAGATAATAGCAAGCTTTGTCATGATTGAAACTCAATCTGATGGATGCCTATAAATTTACCTGGATCCGGTATAAAATCGCTCTTTTCATCAAGATACAGTTTAATAGCTTCTTGAATCCGCTTTTCCAACTCGTTAAGATTGTCTGCCTGGGTGTGACAACCTGGAAGAGATGGTACGGAGGCAATATACTTGCCATCCTCGTCTTGTTCAATGATTACTAAAAAACGATAATCGGTCAATATAATCAACTCCCATCGTCGTTCTTAGTTTCAGTATCCCCACTAGAAAAGGGTGTTCTTCCCACTAGAAAAAGGTAATAATTCTTTAAGCAAATAATATATTCAGCTTGCGGAATCGTCAAGATTAGGGAGACATGCAAGACCATTCGATAGTGGGCGCCGGCGGCGATGGCTGTGCCTGACACCAACTTATCAACTTATTGAATATATTATGACAAGATTGGTCGGTTGCTTTCTGCGTTACTTATACGCAAGATATTTTTAATATGAGCCGCTCCTCAGAAGAGTATTCTAAAGCATTCATGGCGAAGCATGCCACACAGGACTATATCTTTACGGATGGATCTGCAGCTAACAGCGTGGAGCGTCGATTTGCCGAAGACTTGGATGTTGCCGATGAGGTAATTGTATACGCTAAGTTACCGAGGGGACCACGCGGATTCTATATCCCTACGCCCGTGGGCAACTATTCTCCAGACTGGGCAATTTCGTTCAAGAAAGGCGCAGTGAAACATATCTTCTTCATTGCTGAAACAAAAGGTACGATGGACAGCCTCGAACTCCGCCCGATTGAACAGGCAAAGATTTCTTGTTTTAAGAAGCTGTTTAACGAGATTAGCACAACCGGCGTGAAGTACCACGATGTGGACAGTTATTCGAGTCTGCTAGCGGTGATGGAGACGCTATAGATTAAATAATCTGCTTTCAGGGAGGCGAGCTGGCCCCCATTATTGGAGAATATCCTTTAATAATACAAGCAGGCGTAAATAATTTGCATTTTTCCTTGGATTCCAAGCAGCCGCCCTTACATGGGGCCCCTGGCACCCGTGTTTCTCAGGGGCCTGCCGGGGCCGGCTGCATTTTAAAATTATGGCCCCTCTGCCCGATCGTCTATATTGGGGCTTGAAATAAAGGCAATTTCATATTTTAGTGATCCATCACGTGATACTGGATATTAACTCTATGACAATTTCCCTGCACAGAAAATTTGCTTTCTACTCATTCATCGTTGCCTCAGAAATTTTTAATCAGAACCATTGACAGGGCAAATTTAGCATGATATGATTCTAACGAGCGTTAGATAAAGGATGTGCCTTATGCCGGAAAAAGATTTACGGGAGCGTATAAAGGAAGTGGCGGTTGAGCATTTCAACACAAACGGTTATCATGGAACAACGATTCGTAATATCGCTAAAGACGTAAATTGCTCTTTACCTATGATCTATTATTATTATAAGAATAAAAAAGAGTTGTTCGATGAAATTATTAAAAAGGAATATTTTAATCTTTTAGAAAAGCAGGCAGCGCTATTGAAAACCGACAATATTATTGATTATTATACTAAGTTCATTTATGACTTAAATACCCTAAGCAACTACGATAAACAAGTTTATCGGCTTGGCATCAAGGTTTACCTATCGTTTGATGGCGACGAGGAATTGATGAACCATATGGATGAGTGGGAAAAAAGTATACTTCCAAGGCACCGCGAGATTCTCAAACCCTATACGAAAAATGTTAATAACGAAAAAGCGATAGTGAGAACATTGGTGCATTTGCTTGAGACGATGATCGAGAAAATTATCGTAAAAAACCGGTATCTACCTGAGGATGAAATCAGGGAAGAGATATCAATTGTTCTGCAAAGCTGCGGATAATTTGCGAAAACCATAGACAAGTATAAGTCGGCACACAAGTTGCCGTTTTATATTTCGCAAGAGCTAACGAACGTTAAAACAATAATATTAATGAGGAGGGCTAAAAATGGAAATTAAAAAAAGACTCACCATGTTGCAAAACACTTATGCGGCATCCGTCGCCGAAACTGTTAACACCTATGAGAAACTGAGGGCGTTAGAGAAAATTGTGGAAAGACGGAAAGAGAGACAGGCGCAGACAGCGCCCTATTTAAACCAACAATTGGGCATTCAAAGCGTTGAAGATGTCTTCTGTACCCTTTCAGAGATCTATGGATGCGCAAACTGGTCAGTGGAAAAAACTGAGGACGGCTATGTTGCCACAGCGACTTCGTGTAAACTCTGTTCCCTATCAAAAAAAATGGGTGGAGCGAACCCCTGTAATGGCTGGTGCTGTTTAATGAATAAATTTTTTCTGGCTGAGTAGTTACAATATTTGAATCCAATCTATTTCTATAAAATAACGGTGGTAAAAGAGGATATCCATTGTTTTTAGGGAAAATTGTACCTTGATGATTAATGCGGGACGGGCATGTCCTCCGGGAGGAGAGATGGTTTGCGCGGCAGGCTGATACTCTTAGGAACAATTGTTGTTTTTATCCTGGCGCTGGCCGGATGCGTTGGAAAACGTGACGGCAGCCCGGCTCATGGGGCAATGACACTTAATTCTCTGGAAGATAAGCGGATTGGGATTTTGACCGGTTCCGCAGGCGACAACGCCGCCCGGCAGAGGTTTCCCGGGGCGCAAATATTCGACATGGACAATATTGTAAACGCCACGTCCGCCCTGCGGAGCAATAAGATCGACGCAATTGTCTATGAGCGCACGACTCTGCGGGAAATCGCCGGAAAAAACCCTGACCTGGCCGTGCTGGAGGAATCTGTACAGCTTGTCGATGTGGCTGTCGCTATAAAAAAAGGCAATCCCCGTTTATTAAACGCAGTGAACCAGGCGATAACCGATCTGGAAAACGACGGTACCCTGGACGACATGAAAAAACGCTGGTTTGTCGGCGGCAGCTTGCCGGCCATGCCCAAATTCGACCCTCCTTCCTCCCGGGAAACCCTGCAGGTGGGTACTGAGGCCCTGATGCCCCCCTTTGAATTTGTTGATCAAGGCAACCAAATCAGTGGTTTTGATATTGAGCTGGTGGAACGCATCTGCCGGGCCCTCGGTAAAAAGGCGGTTGTCTCCAATATGAATTTTCCCGCCCTGATCCCTTCCCTGCAGTCGGGCAAAATCGACCTGGCCGTTTCCTGCTTCAATGTCACCGAAGAACGCCGGCAAAAGGTGGACTTTTCCAGGCCCTACCATGCCGGCGATATCGCCGCGATGGTCAGAAACCCCGGCGGCGCCTCGCTGCTGGGCGGCGCCTTCAATAATTTTACAACCAGTTTCCACAGCAATATCATTGCCGAACAGCGCTATTTGCTTATAGCGGGCGGTCTTAAAACAACGGCGGTAATATCGGTATGCTCCGTATTAGCGGGTACCCTGCTGGGCGCGTTTATTTGTCTGCTGCGCATGTCCAAAAAGCGCATCTTAAAAGGCGCCGCCCGGGTTTACATTTCCATCCTGCGGGGGATTCCGGTGCTGGTGCTGCTGATGCTGGTCTTTTACGTGATATTCGCCTCGGTAAACATCAACCCGGTGGCGGTAGCGGTGATCGCCTTCGGCATGAATTTTGCCGCCTATGTTTCGGAAATATTTCGCACCGCCATTGAAAGCATTGACAAAGGACAGAAGGAGGCCGGCATCGCCGCCGGTTTTACTGCCTGGCAGACCTTTTTCTATATTATCATGCCCCAGGCGGCGCGCCGGGTGCTGCCTGTCTATAAAGGCGAATTTATTTCCCTGGTCAAAATGACCTCGGTAGTCGGCTACATCGCCGTACAGGATTTGACCAAAGCCGGCGACATTATCCGCAGCCGCACCTTTGACGCCTTCTTCCCGCTGGTGATGGTGGCGCTGCTCTACTTCGCCATATCATGGCTGCTGGTCCTGGCTCTGGACTACGCCGGCCAAAAGTTGTCACGGGGACGGGGTTGTTGACAATTTTTTCAGTCTGCGCCGGCTAAAACGAAGCACCGGCGCAATAGCCGGGATCGCAATAATCTCAATAATACATTAAGTTAAAGGGGGTAACAGGCAGGATATCAACAAGCGGTTATCGTCAGGGAATTTCGATAATACATAGTTAGGGGGGCGGCATGCACGATGTTTAAGAAAACACGCAGCGTTATAATAGTGGTTTTACTGCTCTTTTCCGCAATTATTTGCGGTTGCGGCGCGAAGGATAAGATCGCTTCGTCAAGCCAGTTAAATGGCAGGCAGTTTGCGGTCCCTACCGGCACAGCGGCGGATCAGCTGGTGCTGTCAAAATATCCCCAGGCCACATTTCAATATTTTAATACGGTGCTGGACTGCTGTATGGCGGTAAAGGCCGGCAAGGCGGACGTGGCCGCTTACGACGAACCCATATTAAAAAACATTGCCGCTAAAAACCCGGGCCTGGTGGTTTTGCCCGAGTTGATCACTGTTGATAATTATGGTTTTGCGGTGGCTCTTGATAACAAGGAACTAAAAACGGCAATAGACGATGTGGTCAAGGAACTCAAGGCCAACGGGACCTATGACCGGATGATGGCCCGTTGGTTTCCTGAAAACGGCAGCCCGGAACCTATGCCGGAAATCAAATTGGACGGCGGCGGAGGGGTATTGAGGCTGGGTACGGCGGCTGTGACAGAACCCTTTTCATTTGTCGACGGCAGCCAGAAAGTCGTGGGGTTTGACGTTGAACTGGCCGCCTATGTGGCCCAAAAACTGGGTGTTAAGCTGGAAGTCGTGAATATGGACTTCGGGGCGATGATCCCTGCTTTAACAGCCGGTAAGGTGGATATGATCGGCGCCTGTATGACAATTACCGATGAGCGGGCCAAAAAAGTGCTGTTCACGGAACCTTATTACCAGGGCGGTATCGCCGCTCTAGTAAAAGAGTAGAAGACGGCACGTTTCGTCCGGACAACTTCATCAGCCACGAGGAAATGGCCGCTATGGCAGTCAGAGCTGCCGCAGCCGGGGGCTTTAATCCGGAGGTTTTTGACGCGGACGCGGCTATCGCTGAGTTTAACGACGGGACCATTTCCGGCTGGGCAAAAAATCTAGTCGCCGCAGCGGTAAAAGCCGGCATCATCTTAGGGCAAGAATCAGGTGACTTTGCTCCGTCCGCCTGCGCGACCCGAGCCGAGGCCGCAACGGAATTGGCCCACATCCAGGCGGTGGCGGGGGGACAGGGAGAAGTTCGGTGACACTTTTTGTAAGCAGCGTCGTTTGGAGGATTAATTAAGGAGCGCCATGATTGGGCCGGGGGGTGTCAGGGAAAAGGTTATTGGCCCCCCCCCCACCCCGCCACCCATCGCATCTAACTTACACAGAGATAGAGAAACCGGAAGCTATGCTACCCTGTGTACCTAATTTAAGGAGAGCAGCAGCGGGGGCATCGATAAGAGAGCAATAAACGCGGGCTTGCGCTAGATAAACTTTTTACTGCATTTTTCACCGTTATAGGAAAAAAGGATCTTCTTATCGTCCAGCATGGTCTCCAGATAAACAGGCTTGCCCCAAAGGGTGTACACGTGGGGGAGGGTCTTTTCCAGATAAAAGACATCCAGTTCCTTACCCTCGTAGCAGTGCTTCAAATACAGCTCGGACCGCCGGTTATAATCACCGTCCTGAACCTCTATGTGGGGGTAGCCACAGTTGGTCAGGCTGCCCACCAGCCCGTCCCGCACCTTTTCCCACTCCTTATCGGTGATTTTCCAGTCATAGCCGATCTTTTTATAGAGATAGAGATCCAATTCCTCTATAAGCTCCCTGGTCAGATAATTGCGCAGGAAGGAAACATCGTTTTCGGATGTCCTGACCTCGAATATTTTTTCCTTTCCTTCTCCGCCTGAGCGCCGGTATTTTCTTTTTTCCTCCTGGTTGGGATTTTCCCACCGTTTCTCTATGTCTTCAAAAACCTTCAGTCCCAGGGTGTATGGATTGAGCCGGAAGCGCGAGGTTTGAATAATGCTGGAATGCATTTTGGCAAATTCCACTGTTTCCGCCTCATTCAAGTCAATTTCCCGGATAATTCTTAAATGCCAGTATGTGGCCCAGCCCTCGTTCATGATTTTAGTTTCCATCTGGGGCCAGAAATAAAGCATTTCCTGTCTGATAACGGACATGATGTCTTGCTGCCAGTCCTCCAGTTCCCTGCTGTGCTGAAGCACGAAAAACATGATGTCCTTTTCGGGTTTGGGAGGAAATTGTTTTACTGACGGGCACGTGCATTCTATTTTTACTTCATCCAGGGACCAGAGGTCGTCGTAAGGGGTCTCAGGCCTCTTGCACCGGCAGTCCTGCTTTTTTTTTCGTTCTTCTGTCCGTTCTTCCTTTACCATTAACCGCGGTTCAATATGTTCCTGAATTGAGATGGCCGCATCAATAAACTTTTCCACCCGGTCCCGTCCGTACTTAAACTCGTAAGCGCGAAATCTTTCGGCGGCGGCGGCCATGGATTCCACCATATCCCGCGCCGTGTTTTGGAAATAAGCATTATTTTTAAAAAAGTCACAGTGGGCCAGAACATGGGCCATGATCAGTTTATTTTGAATTAAGCTGTTTCCTTCCAAAAGGAAGGCGTAGCATGGGTTGGAGTTGATTACCATTTCATATATGCGTCCCAGATTATAATCATACTGGGTTTTCATTTTGTGGTAGGCTTTGCCGAAGGTCCAGTGGGTAAAACGGGTAGGCATGCCGTAGGCCCCGAAAGTATAAAGGATATCGGCCGGGCAGATTTCAAAGTATGTATCGTAAAAATCCAGTCCGAACTCATGGGCCCTGGCAACAATCTTTTCCAGGGCCTGCTCCAGCTGTTTGATTTCATCCCGGGTGTTCATCGGGCATTCCTCCTTGGAACTTTATTATCCCGGAAATCCTTTATATTTCTTAATTTAACGGGTAATATTTAAGCCAAACCCTGCCCGCCCGGGGCAGCCGGGTTTAAAGTAATGGCCCGTCTAATTTGCGCTTTTCCGGCCCGGCGCCTGGGCGAAGAATTTTTTCAGGGCGGGGTAAACACCACTTTTATCCCTAATTGTTACACAGGTAAATTTATTGTTCTGGACCCGCCTGAAAGCCGTGCGCAGGGTGCTGGTATAATAGTAGGGTCCTTCAATCTCGCCGTACCCCACCATGTTGCAGACTTGCAGCAGTTTGTTGATCTGTTTTAGGCAGTTTTCGTTGTCCGAGGACAGGTTATCCCCGTCCGAGAAGTGAAAGGCATAGATGTTGTAGTCCTGGGGGCTGTATCGCTTTTCTATAATTTCCCGGGCCAGTTTATAGACGGAGGAACAGCGCGTACCCCCGCTGGCTCCTTTGGTAAAAAACTCCTCTTCGGTGGTTTCTTTGGCCTCGGTGTGGTGGGCCAGAAAGACAATTTGCACGTTATTGTATTTTGTGCGCAAGAAACGGACCATCCAGAAAAAAAAGCTCCGGGCAATGTATTTTTCAAAGGGACCCATGGAACCGGAGGTATCCATCATGGCCAGGACCACGGCGTTGGATTCATATTTGAAAGTCAAATCCCAGGTTTTGTAGCGCAGATCTTCGGGCGTAATCTCCTTCAGGCCGGGCTTTCCTTGCAGGGCGCTGCGCTTGATGGCTTCCATTATCGTACGCTTCCGGTCGATATTGCCGGCAATTCCTTTTTTCCTGATATCCTTGAAATCCACGGATTCGGAAGCCAGTTCCGGCTTCTTTTTCTGCTCCAGGTTCGGCAGCCCCAGGTCTTCAAAGATCATGCCGGCCAACTCATCCACGGTGATATCGGTCTCGTAGTAATCAATTCCCGGTTCATCCCCGGCGCCCTTTCCTTTACTTTGCCCCTTCTGTGGTTCCGAGTAAATGACGTCCCCCTTCTTACTTTTCCCGTCGCCCTGTCCTTCGTGTTTCTGCTTGCCAAAATCAAAACGGAAGCGAAACTCATCGAGGGTCCGGATGGGGACCTTAACCACCTTCCGCCCGTCGTGCATAATAATGCTTTCCTCGCTTACGATGTCGGCCAGGTTCTTCTTGATGGCCTCCCGCACCTTTTCCTGATGCCGCTGCCGGTCAATCTCCCCTTTACGGTGCAGCGACCAGTCTTCCCTGGAAATAATAAAATTCATCCCGGACATGACTCACCCTCCTAGCGGTTCAGCAGGCTGCCGACGTATTTAAGGAGTTCATTGGCGCAGGTGGGGCAGTACCCGTGCTCCTCAATAAGCCTGGCGCTGACCTCGTTAATCCGCTTCAGCTGCCCGGCGTCGGGGGTTTTGGTGGAAGTCGTGATCTTAACTACATCTTTCAGGTCGGCAAAAAGTTTTTTCTCAATGGCTTCCCGCAGGCGCTCGTGGGAGTAGTAACTAAATCTTTTATTTTTACGGGCGTAAGTGGACAGCCTGATCAGGATTTCTTCCCGGAAGGCCTTTTTGGCGCTTTCGGAAACGCCGATTTGTTCTTCAATGGAGCGCATCAGCTTTTCATCGGGATCCAGTTCTTCGTCCGTAATAGGGTCCTTTAACTTGACACCGTTGCAATAGGCTTCTACGTTATCCAGGTAATTATCGAACAATATCTTGGCGGACTCTTCATAGGAATAGACAAAGGCCTTCTGGATTTCCTTTTTGGCCATTTCATCGTATTCCTTGCGGGCTACCGAGATAAAATTGAGCAGGCGGTCCCGCTCCTCCTTGCTAATGGAGGGATGTTGATCCAGGCCTTCCTTCAACGCCCGCAGGACATCCAGGGGGTTGATACACCGGGTTGAGGTGCGGATCAGCGCCGAGGAAAGCCGGTTAATGACATAACGCGGGTCCACACCGCTCATACCTTCGTCCACCGCCTCCTGCTGCAGCTCATAAAGGTCCTTTTGTTTAAATCCCTCCACGTCCTCCCCATCGTAAAGCTTCATTTTTTTCACCAGGTCCATGCCCTGCTTTTTTGATTCCCTCAGGCGCGAAAGGACGGAAAAAATGCTGGCCACCCGCAGGGCGTGGGGCGCAATGTGAATATCCCGGAGGTCGCTCTGGCGGATTAGTTTTTCGTAAATCTTCACCTCGTCGGTAACCTTCAAATTATAGGGGATTTTCAAAACTATAATCCGTGATTGCAATGCTTCGTTTTTCTTGTTGCTGATAAAGGCCTTGTATTCATTTTCGTTGGTGTGGGCCACGATCATTTCGTCAGCGTAAATCAGGGCGAAGCGGCCGGCTTTGAAATTCCCTTCCTGGGACAGACTGAGCAAATTCCACAAAAATTTTTCATCACACTTCAGCATTTCCTGAAACTCCATCAGACCCCTGTTGGCGATATTTAGCTCCCCGTCAAAACGGTAAGCCCGGGGGTCCGATTCGGATCCGTATTCGGCAATGGTGGAAAAATCGATACTGCCGGTTAAGTCCGCAATATCCTGGGATTTTGGGTCGGAGGGCGTAAAGGTTCCAATCCCCACCCGGTTATCTTCCGACAAGAAGACCCGCTCCACCGGTATTTTTTCTATCTTCCCCCCGTATTCTTTTTCCACTGTCATCCGGCAGGAAGGGCACAATTCCCCCTCAATATAGACGTTGTATTCCTTTTCAAATTCCTGCCTCAATTCTTTGGGAATCAGGTGCAGGGGTTCCTCATGCATGGGGCACCCCCGAATCCCGTAAACGGCCCCTTCCTCCGTCCGGCTGTATCTTTCCAGACCCCTTTTCAGCATGGCTACCAGGGTGGACTTCCCCCCGCTTACCGGTCCCATTAACAGCAGGATCCTTTTCCGCACATCCAGCCTGCGGGCAGCCGGGTGAAAGTATTCCTCCACAAGATTTTCCAGTGTTTTGTCCAGGCCGAAAAGTTCACTGGAAAAAAACTTATAGCGTTTCACCTCTTCTTTTTCTTCCCATCCGGCTGTCCTGATCATGTGGTAGATCCTGGAATGGGCTAACTGGGAAATACAGGGTTTAGTCTTAATAATTCCAAGATAGTCCTGGAAAGTGCCCTCCCAGGCTATCTGTTTTTCCAGGGAACGGTATTCTTCCAAGCGTCTCAGGAAGTCCATATGCGCATCACCCCTTTTATTGGCTTAAGCCTGTATGCTTTGTCTTGCTTATGGTAAAAATGAATATTACATTATATGCGGCGCCGCAAAAATAAGAATGGCAGCTCCAGTCTTAATAAGTCATCATTGGCGCTATTTGTCTAATTCCCGGCCTGCCCGGGCAACTTCGGAAGCTTTTGGGGATGCGCCCCCCATCTTTTTCCGCCGCCTGGCGGGGTTAATACCAGGTTATTGAGGACAAAGAAAAAAGGCCACTGTTTCCAGTGACCGTTAACAAAATATATTAAGATAGTTTGCCCGAATGATGACGGGCATTAAATCTAGGCAGATTAAACAGACATTGGTCTAACTAACGACCTATCCTGTTCCATAATCCGGCAGCCCAGGGCTAGTTGGGCAATCCCGCAATGATGTATTCTTTATCGTCTTCAACCAGATCTTTTAGTTCTTCCTCCGATACAAAACGATAGCAAACTTCTTCGCCCTCAGACCAGGTTATTATATACTGCATGAATCAGCACCTCCTGCTTCTTGTATACAGGATTCTTTATTCATGCCTATATTGTAGCCGGAAACGTCTGAAATTGAAATGGAAATATAAGACCTAAAGAAGATTTATATAAGCAAAACAAATAACTGTGAATTTATCCGGCTGATAATTCATCTCTTAAACAATCCCAGGCGGGAAAGCATAACCTCGCAGGCGCGGTTTTCCAAACTGTCGTCAAGGGGCTTTAATTCATTTTTGAGGCCGCGCCTTTCCAGACAAAGACCAATCAGGTGGTCGGTCAGCCTCACGTTTTTTGGCAGGAGGGGCCCGTGCAGGTAGGAACCAAAGACATTCTTGTACCGGACGCCCTCCAAACCATCCCGGCCGTTGTTACCGTTACCGGCGAGAACTTTCCCCAGGGGCCTGACGTCCCCCAGGAAGGTAGCGCCGGAATGATTCTCAAAGCCCACCACTTTACAAAGGCTGCTGTTTAATTCCATCTCCACAACCACGTTGCCTACCAGGCGTTGATCGCCGGCCTTTGTATAAAAGTCCAGGATACCCAGGCCCGGGATGTTTTCACCACCGGGACTTAAATAGTGGGAACCAAGTAATTGGTAACCGCCGCATATGGCCAGGACAACCAGCCCGCCCTCAATGGCAGCCGCAAACTCATCCCTGTGCTGCATCAAATCGGCGGAAATAAGGGTTTGCTCCCTGTCCGATCCGCCGCCCAGGAAAACGAAATCGTATTTTGAAAAATCAACCCTTTCCCCCAGGTTTGAGGAATGGATGTAAACAGGAAGATCCCTCCACTGGCAGCGCTGCCGGAAGGCTATGACGTTACCCCGGTCCCCATAGAGATTCAGCAGATCCGGGTAAAGGTGGCAGACACGAATCACCTGGCGGCGCCCCCTTCCAGGGCAAGTGTTTTAATAATCCTTTGAATAGGCCACAGGGCTGTATAGGTGGAAAAAAGGTAGGCCGATCCGGCGCCGCCGGCAAGAGTGCTTTTTATGGCCCTGGTCACATCGGCATCCACAATTATTTTTTCAATGGGCACACCGGCGTATTTTAAACGAACAGCCATTTCCTCGCCCCGCAGTCCGCAGCAGATAAAACAGTTATAGGGCCGGTGGTCCCTGCCCAGCATTTCGAAATCCACATCCCAGAGCCAGGAGATATCCCTGCCATCGGCATCATTATCGTTGATGGCGATAAAGACATCCTTACTGCCCTTGCCGGCGCACAGCGCCGCCAGACCCTCGTTAAACCCGGCGGGGTTTTTAACCAAATTAAGGTAGGCCGGCTTCCCCTTGTAATTAAATTCCTCCATCCGGCCGGTAATAGGCCGGTAGCGGCCAAGGCTTTCCAGCATCCCGGGAACGTCAAGGCCCAGGTGGAGTCCGGCGGAAAAGGCCGCCACAGCGTTGTAAAGGTTATAGAGGCCCCGGACCTGAAGGATAAGTTCAGCCTCCCGCCCGTTAAAAACAAGACGGCAGCGGACCCGCCCCTCCTCAACCTGCGGTTCGAAGGCCTCCACTTGCGGGCCGGGTCTGTCAAAATCACATCCCGGGCAGTGGTACTGCCCCAACTGGCTGTAGTGGAAATAATCGTAAATCAGGGCATCACCGCAGAAGGGACAGAATCTGCCTTCCCTGGCCTGGCTGCCAGCGTTGTCCCCTGTGGCCCGGGCGCCGGCGCCCAGGCCGTAAAAAACCGCCGGAAAGCCAGTTATCCTTTGAAACTGGGCTGCCAGGGGATCGTCCGCATTGAGGATCAGGGTTACTTGTTTTTGTTGCCCCAGTCCCTCGCGGATAGCACCTGTTGTTTTATCCAATTCCCAGTAGCGGTCCAGCTGGTCCCGGAAGATATTAGTTATAATCACCACATCCGCCTTTACTTCCCTTAGTACCCGGGGCATTGAAGCTTCATCCACTTCCAGAACCGCGTAATCACATGGGAGTTTTCCCCTAATGCCCGCATCCCTGACCAGGCTCGTGGTAACACCAGTGATCAGGTTGGCCCCCTCCAGGTTGGAAGATACCCTGTAGCCGGCTTCACTCAAGATTCCGGTCAGCATATTTGTGGTGGTGGTTTTACCGTTCGTCCCGCTTACGACGAGGACGCCCCTGCTAACCTGGGCAGCAAGGTCCCGCAGGGCGCCGGGATAGATTTTGCGGGCAACCATACCGGGCAGCGAGGACCCCTTATGCCCGTGGATCCTGCTGACCATTGCCGTGAACTTCCCGGCCAGAATGGCCAGGGATAGCCTCAAATTCAACAGGGCAACCTCCTCAGATCATAGCAGCAGATCAAATAAATGGCTTGGCTCAACAACTGCCTGTATTCTACCACAGTGTACTTGTTGTGTTAAAGCCGCAGGGAACCAGCTTTCCGGTAAAAGGATACGCCTTTGTGATCCTCCCGGTTGACCCGCCCTCCGGCGACGAGGTAATCGAGGTGCGCAAAAATTTCCGAGATGCCCAGAAAAACCTGAAAACCCTTGATTTTAGGGTAAAATAGCCGCATGACCTGATAGGCGTTTCGGCTGTCATCTTCCAATAACCCGGTGATTGCTTCCAGACGGCGTTCGTGATGCTTGATTCCCCTGGTAATAGCTTCCTTTATATTTACTATATTTTGCCCATGCCCGGGCCAAATTAGCCGCAGGTCAAGGGTTTTTAGCAGATCCAAGCCGTCCAGGTACTGGGCTAAAACAGGCAGCCTCCGGTTTGGGTCAGCCGGATCGGCCTCCATAACAGGGTTGGGGGTAATGTGTTGGAGAAGGAAGTCACCTGAAAAAAGATTACCTTGTTCCGCATCATGAAGACAGATATGGCCGCCGGCATGACCCGGCAGGTGCAGGATACCCAGGGCGCCTCCGTCAAAGTCCAGCACTTCCCCGCCTTCCACCTCTTCCACCCGGCCGTTTAATACCGGCATCTCCAGGGGATCGGCATCCTCGAAGATTTCCTTCAGGACCTCTCCAGGCAAGCCGGACTGCCTTAAAAAAAGAAGCCTTTCCCCGTAATATTTATAATCCGGCCTGAGCTTCCGGCGCTCCAGCCGGTGCACGTATACAGGCACATCCGCCTTCGCGCTGAGCCACCGGGCCAAACCGCTGTGGTCGGAGTGGCTGTGGGTGAGCACCACTCTGGCCAGATCCGCCGGGGTGATACCCAGGGTCCCCAGGCCTTCCAGAAGGGCATTTTGGGCCGCTGGGTATGCCGGTCCGGGATCGACCAGCGTATAGGGGCGGTTTTTGATTAAATAACAGTTGACGGGACCAACCGGGTAAGGCGTGGGGACAGCAATTTTATGTATGTTCAGCATGGTTTAAAACCTGATCCTGAATCCGGAAAAATCACTGCTGTTGTCCGACAGCTCTTCCCACTGCGCCTGCACTTCCGTCACTTCCGCGGCGGGAGGCCCCTGGCGGCACCACTCCAAAAGTTTTTCCACGCTTTTCCTCTCCCCCTCAAAGACACCTTCAACCGCCCCGTCCCGCCTGTTTCTCACCCAGCCCTTTACGCCCAGCCCAAGGGCTTGTTCCCGCGTTTCCGAGCGGAAGTAAACCCCCTGGACCCTCCCATTTATGATTACAGAAACCCTGACAGCAGACATGTCCGCAACTCCCCTATCTAAAATGAATTCGGCTGTCCCGTTAAGCTATTATATACCAAGTCATTCCGAAAAACCTTAACATACATATAGGTAAAAACAAAAACACAAAAATAATGGAGGGCGGGGATTGGTATTTATAAAAAACCATTTGCCCTTGTTCCCGGTTCAACACTGGGGATCATCGCTCCGGCAAGCCCTGCCGCCTGCCCCGCGTGTATTGAAGAAGGAATTCGGGTCCTGGAGGGGCTTGGTTTCAGGGTTGTTCTGGGGCGGCACGCCCTGGACAAAAACAAGTACCTGGCCGGAACCGATCCGGATCGGGCCGCCGATATCAGGGCCATGTTTCTGGACCCGGGTATAGACGGGATACTCTGTCTGCGCGGCGGCTACGGCAGCATGCGGCTCCTGCACCGGATAGATTACCGGGCGATCCAAAAAAACCCTAAAGTGCTGGTGGGGTACAGCGACATTACCGCCCTGCAGCTGGCTATCTGGAAAAATACCGGGCTGGTTACCTTCTCGGGTCCCATGCTGGCCCCCGATTTCGGCAATACCGGTAACGGCCCCCTGCTCAGGCAGTTTTACAGGGCTTTGACCAATCCCCGCCCCCTGGGTGTGATCCCCCTGGCGGAGGGCAAGGCAGGGGTGATTAATCCCGGGCGGGCCCGGGGGCGCCTGGTAGGTGGCAATCTTACGCTGATAACGGCAACCCTGGGTACACCCTATGAGATCGACACCCGGGGCTATATCCTCTTCCTGGAAGAAGTTGACGAAGCGCCCTACCGGGTGGACCGCATGCTCTGCCAGCTGTGGCTGGCTGGAAAACTCCAGGTCGCGGCTGGCATCGTTTTGGGGGAATTTATCAGATGTGATCCGGCAAAGGGAATGGAATCCTTCACCCTCCCGGAAGTACTCCGGGAAACCCTGGGGGGGCTTAAAGTCCCCTGTTTTTACGGCCTGGCGGTGGGGCACATGGCCCGCAAGGCTACCCTTCCTCTGGGGGTTAAGGCAGAAATGGATGCGGGTAACTGCCTCCTTTTAATTACGGAAGCAGCTATAATCAGGTAAGGCCACTGTAACAAAAATTGTTTTTAATAGTCTTTAGCAATATCACCGAAAGAATTGGGCAGGCCCGGTTGCAACCGGGCCTGCTTTGGGAGGCTGATTTCGCAGTGCTGTTAGCTTGCAAAATTACAATCGGGCCGATCGCAGTCCCATCCCTGCTTTTGGAAAATTGACGGCGCGGCGGCGCCTCCGCCCTATACCCCGTGCGGCGGCGGCAAGGGCTGCCGGAGGGCGGTTTTAGGCGAGCCACAGACAAATACAATGGATGGAAAAGAACCGTGACAAGCAGTGCCTCTTGTGCTAAAATGTTACCAGGAAAGCGTAGTTTGTGGAGATTTGTCGTATAAACTCGACAACTTAAAAAGCTGAGAATTGTTCAGAGGAGCTTAGCCAGGGATAAACCAGTGGAGATGGTCTTATTAATAACGGGCTCTTTGCCCGTTTTTATTTTTTATTCTATAGGAGGAGCAGAATTGAGTTTAAAATTGTTGATGGGCAATGAAGCAATTGCCTACGGCGCCGCAGAAGCCGGAGTCCAGGTGGCAGCCGGTTACCCCGGCACACCTTCATCCGAAGTCATCTCAACCCTGGCCCGTCTGGCGGGGGAAAAGGGCTTTTACGTGGAGTGGTCAATCAATGAGAAAGCTGCCCTGGAAACAGCCGCCGGGGCTTCTTACGCCGGCGCCCGGGCCATCGTCACCATGAAGCAGGTGGGACTCAATGTTGCAGCCGACCCGCTGATGACCCTGGCCTACATCGGCGTCAAAGGCGGGCTGGTACTGGTCGTGGCGGATGACCCGGGACCCCATAGTTCCCAGAACGAACAGGACACCCGGCTCTTTGCGCGTTTGGCCAAACTCCCCGTCCTGGACCCGGCAACCCCGGCCGAGGCCAAAGAGATGGTTAAATACGCCTTTGAGCTTTCGGAAAAATTAAACCTGCCGGTAATCCTGCGGCCCACTACCCGGACCTGCCACGCTTGCCAGGACATCGAAGTGGCGGATGCCGGGGAAAAATCCCGCCCTGCTTCCGGTTTTGAAAAAAGTCCAGATTGGGTTATTTTGCCCGGCCTGGCCGCCCGCAGGCATATCTGGCTGAACCAGCAGCAAGAAGTGGCCCGGGAGCTGCTGGAAGAGTCGGGATTCAACCGGCTGGTTAACATCCAGGGTATCGGTGAGCAGGTTCCAGCCGGGATTATCGCCTGCGGTGTCAGTTATAATTACGTGAGGGAAGCCCTGGGAATGTCCTGGCTTAACCTCCCTGTTTTGAAAATCGGCGCCCCCTTTCCCCTTCCTGTCAGGCCGGTCCTGGACTTTTTAACCAGGGTTAAAAGGGTTCTTGTGGTAGAAGAACAGGAACCCGCCGTGGAGGATCAGGTCATTGCCATGGCCTGGCGCAGCAAGCTTTTGACCGGTATATCCGGTAAAAACGACCGCCTGGTTCCAAGGGAGGGCGAGTTAAACACTGATAAAGTAAAAACCATTCTGGAAAACTTCCTGGAAATTCCCTCAGCCGGGCTGGAAACGGCGGAACCTGCCCCGGAGCTGCCCCTGCGCCCCCCTGTCCTTTGTGCCGGCTGTCCGCACCGCGCCTCCTTTTATGCCTTTAAAGAGGCGGCCCGGGGAACGGACGCGATCTTTTCCGGGGATATCGGCTGCTATACCCTGGGCGCCATGGCGCCTTTAAACGCGGTGGACACCTGCCTTTGTATGGGCGCCGGCATCACCATCGCTGCGGGGCTGCACAGGGTGGAACCCCATCGCAAACAGGTGGCCTTTTTGGGCGACTCGACCTTTTTTCATAGCGGCATCCCCGGCCTGATTAATACGGTTTACAACAAGGCTGAGGTTACCCTGGTGGTTCTGGATAATAGTACCACTGCCATGACCGGGCACCAGCCCCACCCGGGTGTTGGCCGCACCGCTGCCGGTGAACAGGGAATCCCCGTGGACATTGCCGGGCTGGCCAGGGCTTGCGGAGTAAAATTCGTCCGTGAAGTTGACCCCTACGACCTGCCCGCATCCACTGAAGCAGCCAGGGCTGCCCTGGCTTATCCAGGTCCCGCCGTGGTAATCATGAAGCGGGAGTGCGTTGCCCTGGTGAAGAAAAAAAGGGCTTATACAATCGACCAACTGAGCTGTACGGAATGCGGTCTATGCCTTGAAGATCTGGGTTGCCCAGCCATCGGCAGGAAGGAAGGAAAGCCTGAAATATCAAAAAGCTGTTACGGGTGCGGTATCTGTGCACAGATTTGCCCGTCAAACGCTATCAGGGAGGAATCAAGATGAATCTGGACATTGTAATCAGCGGCGTCGGGGGGCAGGGTTCGGTACTGGCCTCCCGGGCCCTGGCCCTGGCGGCTATGGAACGCGGCCTGGCCGTGCGCACCTCGGAAGTTATCGGCATGGCCCAGCGGGAAGGCTCGGTTGTAAGCCATGTCCGCATGGGGGAAGAGCTCTACGGCGCCACCATTCCGGACCATAGGGCCGACTTCCTGCTGGGGCTGGAGCTGGCTGAAACAGCCCGGGCCCTGGACAAATTAAAGCCGGGCGGCACTGTTATTGCCTCCACCGCTGCCATTGTCCCGGCCACAGTCCAGCTGGGCCTGTCCACCTATGACCGGGAAAATATCACCAAATATATCAAGGAGCGGGCCCGTAAAGTTTTTTTTCTCGACCTGGAAGAACTATCCCGCCAGGCCGGTCATGCCAAAACCGGCAACGTGATAATCCTGGGAGCCCTTTCCACCCTTCCCGGGCTGCCCTTTGGGCCGGAACAAATGCTCCGGGCAGTCCTGCGCTTCGTGCCTGAAAAGTTTCTGGAATTAAACCAACGTGCCTTTGCGGCCGGGCGCGCGGCAATGGAGGTGGCCTAGGAAATGGCTCTGAAACTTGGCGAAAATGAATCCTTCAACCTGGATCAAATCTTTTATTACCAGGAAAATAAACTGCGGAAAATGATCCCGCACCTTTATAAAAACTCCCCCTTTTACAAGCAAAAACTGGATGATGCGGGAGTCGACCCGGAAGGTGTAAAGTCCCTGGACGACCTGGGGCGCCTTCCCTTTACCACCAAGGAAGAATTGCGTACAGGCTATCCCCTGGGGCTGATGGCCGTCCCCGAGGAGCGGGTGGTCCGGATTCACTCCTCATCCGGAACCACGGGCAAGCCGGTTATCGTGCCCTATACTGCCCAGGACGTGTCCACCTGGGCGGAAATGATGGCCCGCTGCATGGCCATGACGGGCGTTACCAGCGGGGACCGCATTCAGGTAACGCCGGGCTACGGCCTGTGGACCGCCGGTATCGGCTTTCAAGCCGGGGCGGAGCGCCTGGGCGCCATGGCTATCCCCACCGGACCCGGCAATACCCGAAAGCAAATCGAGATGATGATCGATCTTCAAACCACTGTTTTAACTGCTACCTCTTCCTACGCCCTGCTTCTGGCCGAGGAAATATCCAGGCAGGGGCTGCGCGACCAGATTAAACTCCGCCTGGGGATTTTCGGCTCGGAACGCTGGGGGGAGAAAATGCGTGCCAGAATTGAGGAGCTGCTGGGCATCCAGACCTTTGACATTTACGGCCTGACGGAAATATACGGACCGGGCATTTCCATAGATTGCCCCCAGCACTGCGGTCTGCACTTCTGGCACGATCACCTTCTCTTTGAGGTTGTGGACCCCTTCAGCGGCCGGCAGCTTCCCCCGGGTGAGGAAGGTGAGCTGGTTGTCACCACTTTAACCAAGGAGGGTATGCCCCTTTTGCGTTACCGTACCCGGGATATCACACGGATCATCACCGGCCAGTGTCGCTGCGGCAGTCCCCATCCCAGGCACGAACGCGTCCTCGGCCGCACCGACGACATGATCAAGATCAAAGGAGTAAATATCTACCCCGGCCAGGTGGACCACGTTCTGCAAATAACCAGGGGCGCCGGCAGCGAGTACCAGATTATTGTAACCAGGGACCAGGGCAAGGACAATATCCTGGTTAAAGTTGAGGCCGCGAAGGACCAACAGATGGAGGATGTGGCCAACCGGCTGCGCAAGAACATTAAAACCCGCATCGGCATTCTGGTGGACGTTGAGGCTGTGCCGAACGGTTCCCTGCCCCGGAGCGAGAAAAAAAGCAAGAGGGTCTTCGACTACAGGGAATGTTAGCAGAGTTAATACAGTTAAATTAGTCGGAATGCTATCATTTTAAAATGACAAAGACTCCTGGACTTGCAGGAGTCATCTATTATGTGAAAAAAGGGGAATTACGATACCCCCGGGCAGGGAAGATCAATCAAATATTCCTGCTCTGCTGATTGACACAGTTAGAACTTATCTGGTATTACTGTTCATTTAATTGATATAATAAGGGCAAAGGACCAAAAAAAAGATGGCAGCTTATCCCTATAGCTTCACTTTATTTGTTAGCATAGAAACAAACCTACCTCAACCAGTATACTGCGAGGGTTGTTTTCCCCCTTTCGGGAATAAATTTAGATTATTGCAGGGAATCTAAAATCCTTAACTTAAGTTAGAGACCCGCAGGGAAATAAGCTATTCACTAAAACCAAAATAAGGGGCGGTTTGTTTGGGGGACGAGTATAAAACAAAGGAACAGTTGATTAGCGAAATCATCGAATTACGCAAGCAAGTTGCAGAGTTAAGGGCTGTGGGAAAACCGCACCGGGATGGGCCTGATTCTTCCCCAAAAAACAACAAGCAAAGGAAACAAACTGTAACCACGGCAGAAAGATACCGCGATATTTTTGAAAAATCCATTGTCGGCATTTTCCAGAGCTCGCCCGACGGCCGCTGCCTGACGGTGAACAATGCCTTTGCCAAAATCTTCGGTTATGGTTCACCGGAAGAATTGATTAACACCGTCCAGGATGTGGGAAAACAAATTTATGCCAGTAGCGATGACCGTATCCGTTGCATAAACAGGCTCCTGGACAGCGGTTCCTGTGCCTTTGAAATCCCGGCCCGCCGCAAAGACGGAAGTAAAATATGGGTTTACAACAACGTCCGCCTGGTCCGGAATGATGAAGGCAGGGTTCTTTACTACGAAGGCATGGTTATCGACATAACCCGGCGCAAGCAGGTAGAAGAGGAATTAAAACAATACCGCCGCGGCCTGGAAGAGATGGTTCAAAAACGCACGGACAAGTTGCTGAAAACAAACTTGCGCCTCCGGCGCGAAATATTGGAGCGCAAAAAAGCGGAGAAAGCCCTGCGCCTGTCCGAAGAATGGTTCTCCAGGGTATTTCATGCCACACCCAATCCCATGGCCATAACCTCGCTGAAAGACGGCACTATTATTGATGTCAACAATGCCTTTGTCATGCTCCACGAGTTCCAGCGAGAAGAGATTATTGGGAGGAAAATGCATGATCTATACGTATGGGTGGATCATGAAGAGCGGGAAAGTATACTGGAATTGATCAAGGAAAAGGGCGCCGTTTACAATCAAGAAGTTACCTTCAGAAAAAAATCCGGCGAATTGCGTACAGCTTTATACTCCGCCGACATAATCAACATGAATGGCATAGAATGCGTCTTCGGCATGATGAACGACGTAACCGAGCATAAGCAATTTTTGATCGAAATGGCCCGCCTGGAACGGCTTAAACTGGTGGGAGAGATAGCTGCGGGTATAGGTCACGAGATTAGAAATCCCATGACAACCGTGCGGGGTTTTCTGCAAATCTTGAGGACAAAACCCGAATGCGTCAAATATTACGATTACTATACATTGATGATTGAAGAACTGGACAGGATCAATTCAATAATTACCGAATTCCTTTCTTTAGCCCAAAACAAGAATCTGGAAAAAAAGCAAAATAACATAAACAGTATTATTGATGCTATTTTGCCCTTAATCCAGTCAGATGCCACAAATAATGATATTACTGTGATTTTTCGTCCCGAAACAGTTCTCAGCCTGTGCCTGGACGAGAAAGAAATTCGTCAACTCATTTTAAACCTGGTGCGCAACGGTCTGGAAGCGATGCAACCGGGCGGAGTATTAACGCTTAAGACATACATGGAAAAAAAAGATATTGTCTTTTCCGTTGGGGATCAAGGAGAAGGGATTGACCCCGGGAATTTTGAAAAGCTTGGTACCCCTTTCTTTACAACGAAGGACAACGGAACTGGTTTGGGCCTGGCAATTTGCTTCAGTATTGCCTCCAGACATAATGCCAAAATAAGCTTCGAGACTGGCGACCAGGGTACAACTTTTTTTGTTAAGTTTAAACGGGAATCCTGAAAACAGCGGTTTTGACCACCCTTGTTTTTATTTTATTAATTCCGACAACTTCCTGAATTGAGGAGTTGCCGCCTTTTTCATCAGGTCAAAAAATACTGTTTCTGTATTTGTGATCACCGCCCCCATTTGAGACATCAGGGATATGGCATTCCGGTAGTTTTCCTTGGTCCGGGAACATACCGCATCCCCAACCACAAAAACCTGGTAACCCAGGGCCAGCAAATCCCGCACCGTTTGAAAAACACATACATGGGTTTCCATCCCGGTAACAATTATCTTCTTTCTGCCCAGTCCGCTAAGTTTGGAGGTTACATCCCCGGTACAGCCCGAAAAAGTTACTTTTTCAAAAGTTGCCGCCTCTGGACCCGCAGCTAGCTCGGGAACTGTTTTACCAAGGCCCCTGGGGTACTGTTCAGTGACCATTACAGGAATTCCCAGATCCCCGGCAATGGAAAGGAGGATATTCGTCTTTTTAATAACCTGCCCACCGTATTTCATGGGCGGTACCAGGCGCTCCTGAATATCGATAATCATTAAAACAGCTTCCGGGCTGGTTAAGGTAAATTTATCCATAACACGCACTCCTTTTTTCGGTATTCTGCTCCCGTGGGAAACCTTCCAGCACTATTCCAAAAATATCTGGTTAGACTGGTTTTCTAACACCAACTGGATCTTACTTAACAGGTATCGGGACCTTGTCTCAATTTATTCTCTCCAGGTTTAATTCTTCCTGCTGATACAAATAATTGTTCAAAATTTAATGAAATATCAAACTTCCGGGCCATGCCAAAAACCATCCCCATTCCCCCGGTTAGCACAACCCGGGCTTCTAATTCCCGCATCAAGCTTCTACCCTTGAATAGAAAAAGGGCCAGGGTTTTGCATGTAGTCCCTCAATTTAAGCTCCTTTTTTTTTCACCGGGAGGTATCTTAAAACCTGGAAAAGAATATACTCATTAGATTCTGCAAACTACCGGAAAGCTAAAATACCAGGACCAGTGTGCTCAGAATAAATAACAACGGGCACCGGATCCGGTCAGGAGGGTGACATGAATAAAGACAATAAGCCGCCCATCGATTTCATGGACAGGGAGTTTTTATTAACTCTTTTAAAAGACATGGCCAAAAGATGGCTGGCTCACGACGGCCTCTGGTTTCAAGCCGCGGAAAGGACTTACGGCATGGAAGAGGCTATCCGGATCGACGCCGCCGCCTGGGAAAAATTTTCCCCGGTTGAAGCCGCCAGGATCATGAAGCTGCTAAAGATTCCCCCGAACGGCGGCATCCCGGCCCTAAAGAAGGCGCTGGGCTTAAGGCTTTACGCCTTTGTTAACAAACAGGAGATCATTGACCTGGATCAAAACAGGATTGTTTTCAGAATGAACGACTGCCGGGTCCAGTCTGCCAGAAAAAGAAAAAACCTGCCCGATTTCCCCTGCAAATCCGTAGGTTTGGTAGAATACGAGACCTTTGCCAGGACCATCGATCCCCGGATTAAAACCCGCTGCATCGCCTGCCCCCCGGATGACCATCCCCCGGAATACTACTGTGCCTGGGAGTTCTGGATCGAGCCTTGACGAACGTGATAGTTGACACCTTTCTTTTCTGTTCGGGCCATACTAAAGTAACCGGGGGGTTAACCCCGGCAACCAGCATAATATACAGTTTTTATTGAAAATGCAAAATAACATTTTACAGGGGTACGGCACGGTTGAGGTGGAAAAGGTAAACATACTTTTCCTTCACTTTCCTGTGCAGTATGCTTTCCACTGCCATGGCGTAAAGGTTCAGCTGGCCCCGGTAGCGGGCGGCCGCAAGTCCTATTTGATCGGCCGGAATCCGGTCGGACTTGTAATCCACCAGCAGAAAACCGTCTCCCTCGTCCACCAGTAAGTCCACTACACCCTGAACCAGGACGGTTTCGCCCTTGTTTTCCCCGGGCCAGGTGTTGAGCCAGGCAACTGAAAGGTCCGGTACTGCGGGTTCTTCCCGCCGCATACCCTGGCTGTCTTCCCGGGAATCCGTGGTTGAACTCGCGCCGGCGGCGCGCTCCCCCCCCCGGGGATAACTTCCGGGAACCCGGGGCGACGGCGCCATCCCCGGGGAATGGCCCTGGCGATAAGCAAGGCCCCCGTCCCTTTCCCCGTCCTGCTTATCGTTAAAACCCCTGCCGCCCTGAACTATTTTACCGGCTTGTTCTCCCCCGCCGGAGGACGCCCGGGAAAAATCCCAACAATTGATACCGGCCGGGACCCGGCTTTCGGAGTGACCCCCTGGTTCAGCATAGATCAGGGCTGCCGGCAGGACCAGCGTAAAGGGCAGTTCCCGCAGCACCCTGTGGCCGGACAGCACCCTTTTTCCCAGTTCACCGGTAAAAAAAGCGGCAATCCGCTCCACCGGTAAGGAACCGGCCTGTTCCCGGGTTAGAAGCTCACGCTCTACCATCCTGTCCACCTGCTCCGCAATGGAAACGGCGCCGGTGTCCCCGGTCAGATCCAGGTTCTGCAACGCCAGGTGCAGGGCTGTCCCCGCTTCCGCAGCGGAGAGGCCGCGCTTTTCCTGGAGGAAAAGGGGCCTGCCCCCGATGGGCAACCGGAAGTCCGCCAGGGAAGGTTCCTCCTCCCCCATCAGGGGATCGAACCGGCGTTTCAACTCCGTGACGGAAACCTTGGCAGCCCTGCCCGGCGCATGAGCCGCAGGATAGGTCCACTCTAGCCGGGACCGGACAATCTCCGCCCTGGGACCGGCAGGACCAGGCGGTTCCATCCGGCGAATCCTTTCAAATATATCAGGGGTTATCTTTTCCCCGGCTTTATCCCGGGACGCCGCGGCGTCGAGGATCACCTGCCAGCGTGAACTGTTGGAAACCACAAACTCCGGCGGCAAGTCCCCGCAATGTCCGAACTGGCGGAGTCCGGCGCCGTCCCTGTGGCGGGCTGCTGCCGGCATCAGCCAGTCCAGGTAGCTCATGGCGCCGCCCAGCTCCCCCTCCGGCAGGGCCCAGCTTTCCGCAGCCACCGGCCCGCACCAGCGGCGGGCACAATTCTCCAGGTTTCTGGCGGAACCCACCAGAATCAGCTTTTCCCTGGCCCTGGTCAGGGCTACGTAAAGGATGCGCATTTCTTCGGACAGCGCCTCCATTTTCAACTTTTGCCTTATAGCCAGCTTGGCCACGGTGGGGTAGGTTACCCTTGTTTCCGGGTCCGCCAGCTGGGGGCCAAGACCCAGATCCTTATGAAAAAGAACATTTTTAGCCAGATCCTTAAAATTAAACCGCTTGCCCAGCCCCGCCACAATCACCACCGGAAATTCCAGGCCTTTGCTTTTGTGGATGCTCATCAGCCGTACCACGTTTTCGTTTTCGCTCAGGAAGCGGGCGGCGCCCAGATCGCGTCCACCTTCCCGGATCCGTTCGATAAAGCGAAGAAAAAGGAATAGACCCCGGAAAGTGGTAGCTTCGTACTGTTCCGCCCGGTGGAGGAGCGCCCTAAGATTTGCCTGCCGCTGGCCGCCCCCGGGCAGCCCTCCCACGAAATCGTAATAGCCGGTTTCCCGGTAAAGGGTCCAGATCAAATCCGCCAGGTTGCCCTGCCTGGCGGCAGTCCGCCAGTTCTCCAGCTTGCCGAGGAAATCCGTTAAACGTTCCGCTAAAACGCCCTTATCCGATAACGAGGCCGCCACCACAGCATCAAGGTAGTCCCCCCGGCGGGCGCACAGCCTTACCTTCGCCATTTCCCCGGCGTTAAGGCCAACGATGGGAGAGCGCAAAACGCCGGCCAGGGGCAGATCCTGGCGGGGGTTATCAATGATCTTTAGCAGGGAAAGAACGGTTTCCACCTCGGTGGCTTCAAAATACCCTGTGGCCAGCTCGGCATATGCCGGGACCCCCGCCTGCCGGAATTCCTCCATAAAAATATTGGCGTAACCAGTCACAGCCCGCAGCAGCACCACCACATCCCGGTAAGTAACCGGGCGGCAGGCTTTTTGCCCCCTGTTGTACACCGCAAAGGGAGGGACACCGGGGGCGCCCTCCACCAGTTCCTTGATCCGCCCGGCCACCAGTCTTGCTTCCTTTTGAACGGCATCCAGGTCCTCTTCGCCCTCGCCGTCCTCCTGGGCGGCGGCGCCGGGTCTGTCGGAAGATTCCCGGCTGCCGGCGGTTGCCGGATTTCCAGCTGCTCCAGGAATGACGTCTGACTCCGGACTTCCGGCTGCTTCCAGGCTGCCTGCCGGGCCACCAACCGGGTTTTCCCGTTCAATCAGGTGGATTTCCACACTTTCTTCCGGACCTGCCCCTGCTTTCGGATTCTCCGGGTAGCCGGCGGCATAAACCAGTTCCTCACCGGGGCCGTATTCCATTTCACCTACGCCTGGGGTCATTAGTTGGCGGAAAAGAAAGTTGACCGCTTCAATTATGCCCCGGCGGCTTCGAAAGTTTTTGGCCAGGTCGATGCGGCGTGATTGCCCGAAATCCCCCCGGGTGGGATATTCCATATATTTTTGCAGGAACAGGCCGGGATCGGCCAGGCGGAACCGGTAAATACTCTGTTTTACGTCCCCCACCAGAAACAAATTTGAACCCTTTTCCCCCTGGCGGGATACCAGCTGGAGAATGGCCTCCTGCACAGCGTTGATGTCCTGGTATTCATCCACCAGCACTTCTTCGAAGCGATCCTGCAGCTCCAGAGCCACCGGCGAGGGAAACCCCTTTCTTGACGACGCAGGGGAAGCGGGATCGCCGTCCTGCCGGCCAGTTCCCCAGGACTCTCCTGAAAATGCTGTGGTCCGTCCAGGAGGCGATTCCCGCGACTCCGGCTTTTCCCGCAGTTCCTGCGCTCGCGCCTGCCCCGGTTCCTGCTGTGAATCCTGTCCGGGCCGCGCCGGCAAACTCACCCTGACGTCAGAATTCCGCTCTTCCAGGATTTGCAGGCAGTAATGTTCCAGGTCGTTGAAGTCCAGCACACCCCGGGCCAGCTTAACCCGGCGGTATGTTTCCCCGAAATCGAGGACCAGGCCGGACAACTCCTGAACCAGGGGCGCCACAGCCCGCAGGTCCTTACACAGCTCTTCCGGCGGCCTCCCGAAGTAATTCACCTGAAGCGCCGCAATTCTTTTTTTCACCCCGTCCCTTATTTTTCGGACCTGCTCCGCCTGCTCCGCCCCGCCGTCTCCCCTCTTACACGCCTTTAGCCTGCCGAAGGCAACCCCGTTGAAGGCCAGGTAGAGGGAATCCCAGGGGGCGCCCGCGGCGCAGGCCTGGAACAGGCCCTGCACCATTTCCCGCTCCGCCTCCAGATTGGCCAGGTAAATCCCGGGACCGCCGGGACTGCGGGCTTGCCCCAGGGCCTGTTCCAGGGCGGACAGCGCTGCGCCCAGCTCGATTTCCAGTGATTTCTTCAAGGCGCCGCTCCAGGCCAGCTGGTCCAGAGAAACGCCTTCTGACAGATCAAAGCCCCCGGGCAGCCTTTTCAGCCATTCCTCCGGTCGGGGTGTGCTGCGGGAAAAAAGGTAGAGCTCCAGGACCAGCTCCTGCAGGACGGCGTCATCCCGCTGCCCCCCGTAGCTGTCCACCAGGGCGGTAAAAAGGGCGTTTTTTTCCCCGGCGTAACGGCGCTCGAAGAGTTCTTCCAGCGCCTCGGCCTGGAGCATGACAGTTTCGGTCTCATCCGCCACCCGGAAGGAAGGATCCAGGTCCACCCGGTAATAATGCTGCCGCAGCAAGTCCAGGCAAAAGGCGTGCAGGGTACTGATGCCGGCCCGCCCCAGCAGGGCCAACTGCCTGTGCAAGTGTTTGTCGTCCGGGTGCCGGGCAAGGGCGTCGCCCAGGGACCGGCCGATGCGCTCCCTCATCTCGGCCGCCGCGGCGTTGGTGAAGGTGACCACCAGTAGGCGATCTACATCCACGGGATGAACGGAATCCGTTATCATCCGCACAATCCGCTCCACCAGGACGGAAGTTTTCCCCGCCCCGGCGGCGGCGGCCACTAATAGGTTCCGGCCTCTGCTTTCAATAGCTTCCTGTTGTTCCTTCGTCCACTGGTTACTCATTTATTGCCACCTCTCCACCACCGGCCAGCCTATCCCAGATAACACTGTCCTTTTCCTGGCGGAGCAGGCGGTACTTATTTCCTTCTACTAAAAGATCGAATTGACAGACCGGTTTAAAAGAACAATGCTGACAGGAGCGGAAGGCGCCCAGGCGGTAAGGGGAGATCTCAACCACGCCGTCCATAATCTCGCTGCCCGCCGACGCCAGCTGACGGCGCAGGTAGTACCGCAGTAGCTCAAACTGCTCCAGGGTGAGGACAGCCGAACGGGCGCCGAGCTCCCCGTCTTTTTTAATATGTACCGGCACCAGGTCGGAGTCGCCCTGCACTTCCCCGTCCATCAGCCTGACCACCTCCGGGTCGGCCAGGATCAGACCCGTCATGCGCAGCTCCCGCAGGATCCTCTTTTCCAGCTCCTTTTCGCCGGGTTCCCGCCCGTCCGTTTTAATGAAGGGATCGTCCAGGCGGAAATAGAGGACAGCACCGGGCAGTCCCTCCGCACCCGCCAGGGCCAGGGCGTGCTTCAGGGCAACATCCAGGTAGACCAGCAGCTGCAGCTTGAGTCCGTGGTAAATATCTCCCAGCCCTATGGTCATCCGTGCAGATTTATAATCAATCACCCTGAGGTAGACTCCGCCTTCCCCTTCCGCCGCGTCGATCCGGTCAATGCGGCCGGCCAGGGTCATCTCGCTGCCGTCCTGCAGAACAAAGGTCGCCGCGGGCAGGTCACCACCCGGTCCGAAGGCCAGCTCCAAACCCACCGGCCGGAAGCGGCCCCGCCGGGAATGCTCGGCCAGGACCAGGGCCGCCCGTTGCACAATCCGTCTGAGCTTGCCGGTAAGATAGCGGCGCCGGGCGGTATTTAGCAGAATTTCACTTTGCAGGCGCGGGGCCAGAAGTTCTACTACCTCAACAGTAATTTCACGGCATTGCTCCCGGCTCAAATCGCCCCAGTCCAGCCCCTGCAGGCGGACACGGTCGCCAAAAAGCTTAAGGGCGGCATGAAAAAACCGGCCCAGGTCAGGCGCGCCCAGCCTGTAAACAGACCTCTGCTGCAAACGCAGGCCATGGGCCAGAAAAAAGGCAAAGGGGCAGGAGCGGAACCTTTCCAAACCAGATACGCTTGTTTTCAGGGTGCGGCCGTACAAGGCCCGGCCTACACCGGCAGGCAGGCGGCTTTCCCGGTTGCTGAAGAAAAGGCCGGATAAAATCCGGGCACAGTCCTTCCGGCGCCCTCCCCGGGCAAACCAGTCGTAAACATCGTACCACAGGGGGTCTATCGGGCGGCCGGCCAGGGCCTCCCGCAGCTGGGCCGCCAGATAGGATAATGAACGGCCAGGGTTGCTCACGAAGGTTAAGTCGTCGGCCAGGGCCGCGTTTGGCTCCACCGGCCAGACCCGCTCCTCCGCATCCGGCAGCAGTTCCCTCAGCCTGGCCACCACCCCGGAGGGCATGACAGCCTTGCCCTCACTGTCAGCCAGGGGATAGCTCACGTATAGCTTTTCCGCGGCCCGGGTTAAGGCCAGGTAAACCAGGTACTGTTCCTCAAAAGTCCTGCGCCGGGGTCCCGGGGCCAGCTTCAGGCCCACCGCCTCCAGCCTTTCCCTTTCACCCTCGGAAAGGATGCCCTTGGCCGCAACCCTCGCGGGCAGCACACCATCATTGACACCCAGGACAAAGGCGGCCTTCGCTTCCGGCACCCGGGATCGCTCCAGGGTACCCGCCACCACCTGATCCAGGCCGGGGGGAATCAGGCCCAGCTTCATGCTTTCGAATCCAGCGTCCAGTACGGCCGCGTACTCTTCCGGCGGCAGCGCCTCATCACCCAGGGCCTCCACCACCTGGTCCAGCAATTTGATGACCCCGTTCCAGACCTGGGCATGTTCCCGGGCGGCCTCCAGGCGCCCCTCCTCCTCCGCCCTGCTGCGCCAGCTCTCCAGGCGTTCAGCTGCCTGCAAGCCGTCCAGCAGGCTAAACAAAGCCGCTGTCAGTTCCCGCACGTTAACAGCCCGGCCGGCCTCCCCACAAAAACCGGCCAGGGCCGCGGAAGCCTGCCGGCGCAGACTGTTGATCCGGTCCAGTTCCCCCAGCTCCGTTTCGGTGGCTTCCCGGTCCTCCTCCAGGGTCAGACGCCTGCGGTAAGCCCAGAGCCTGCCGTCAGTCCAGCGACTCCCCCGGATCCCGTGGGCCAGGACATAATTCTCCAGGAGATCCACCTCCTCCCTGGACAGCGGGGTAAGGTCGGTCTTAAGGTAGCGGAAGACGGGATCAAAGGCCCATTCCCTGCTCAGTGTTTCCAGCGCCGAACGGATCAGTTCCACCAGGGGGTGGTGCAGGGCCGTCCTTTTGTGGTCGAGAAAAACCGGGATGTTGTGGTCGGTAAAGACCACCCTCAGGAGACCGGCGTAGGCATCCAAATCCCGCAAAAGGATCACGATGTCCCTGTAGCGGAAACCCTCATCCCGGCAAAGGGCTGTAATTTCCCGGGCCACGCCCTCCACCTCGGCCCCGGGGTTGGCCGCAGCGGCCAGGGTAACCCCTGCCCCGGTACAGGTTGACAGGGGGGCCGGGTAGGTAAAGAAATGCTGTTCCAGGCGGGCGATGGCAGGGCTGCGGAAGCGGCGCGGGGGCCTGTCTTCTAAAACCAGGGGGCTCTCCGGCGCAACATGCTCCCGGGCAGCCATGGCGCACAATGAATCATAGGTTTCCCGGACCGGGTAAAAAAGGGCAGTTTCATCACGAAAGCCGGCCAGGGCGGCCAAATCCGCGCAAAGGGTAATATTTACCCGGCGGGCTGCCCGGGTCAATTCCGCCAGCACCCGGAACTCCTGGGGTGTAAATCCGGTAAAGCCGTCCACCCAGATCTCCGCCCCGCAAACCGACGGTGAATCCTTGAGGCAGTCAGCCAGCAGGTTGAGGTAGTCGTCGGGGTCGGTGAAACGGCCGGCCAGGTTTTCCTCCAGGCTGTCAAACAGAAGGCTCAGGTCATCCAGCTTATCGGCCAGCTGACCAGCCCCGGCATTCCGGAGGGCGAAGGAAGCGCGGTCCAGGTCCTCCGGACTGGCGCAATAAGTCTTTAACTCGCCCAGGGCCTGGGCCAGGGTGTCGGCAAAACCCGGCAGTCCGGCTGAGCGGCGAAAGACTTTTAGTTTAGCGCGGCGCTGCTCCAACAGGCGGCGCAGCAGCATACGCTTGCCCAGATCGCCGATATGAGCCCGGGCGGCGCCCCCCACCTCTTGCAACACCCGGTAGGCCAGGCGCTTAAAACTCAAGACCTGGGCCCTGATGAAGCCGGACAGGACCGGCGTGGCTGCCAGAACATATTCCGTCTGAAAGGTGGCCTGCTCGGGGACCAGCAGAATCAGCGGGTGTCCTTCCGGGCTTTGCCGGAGTTCTTCCCGCATCTCGTCCAGGCAGGCCCGGGTTTTGCCAGAGCCGGCCCGGCCGGTGATAAAACGTATGGTCAAGGCTTTCACCTGCACTTTGCTCTGTCATTGTTCTGATTCTAATTAATTTCGTTGGATTGAAGATCTGTATAAGTAATTAAATTCCCTTTAAAAGAAAAAAAACCTTTTAGTGTGAACAGTCGGCTTTTAAACAAAAAAAAGGCCCGCGCAATTTATTTGCTGTGTGCGCAGGCCCTTCCCATTGCTGTCTAATTCCCCAAAGTTTCAGTGCGGCCGGTTCCAATAGGGCAATATTTCACCAGCCCTTTCTAGGTCCGGAAATAACAATTGTCCAGACATGCAGACCCGTGTTGGAGCTTCCTTATCCCTTTACCCCCCCGGGGACATTTAACAAATGAATCCTTATGGTGGGGACAATTAACCCAGTCGGGGGGCTCCAGGTTGGTATTGCCGCACTCAGTGCAGCAAATTCCTTCTTCAGTTGCCCGAAGGTCCCTGACGAATTTTATCTTTTTGCAATCAGAGCAATAACAATATTCCCATTCTTTAATTTTCGCCAGATTACGCTCCAGATTGTTTTTGAATTGTTGAACCCTTTCAGGGAACACATGTGAATTGATCTTACTTTCCGGTGGATAAACATCCACCTCAAATAATTTTTCCCCCACAGAAGCACCTCCAAAATTTTTCAAAATCCCCCGGTCAATAAAACCAAACAATTTAAAACGGTCGTGGAAAAAGAACAGCAAATGATACAGCTTCAGTACAATATCACCAGGTTTAGCCGCCGCAGTAAACCCTTCAGGCGTGCCCTGCCGGGGCTTTTTTTTTGGTACACTCCCGTATCAGCGCATTTTGTTGTGTTTTCGAGTCTCCAGTATGAATAAAAATAAGATAGATTATACTAGTATAATTACAATGGATTTAGTATGATTATATTCAGGAAAATCCCTTGTGTCAATGATAATTTTCACCGTGCAAAAGTATAGGCGATCTCCACGTGTTTAAAAGATTGAGAGATAAATTGGTGCAGAGCTGCCCCCGATCCCTCTTAGCCCTTGCCTATTCCGGCGTTTTCTTCCATAACCTCGTTACCGGGACGTGCGGCCCCCAACGGGATAAACCTGTAATTATAATTGGCCGAGGTGAAATCCAGATAAAGCACCTGTGGTGTCCTGATCCGCTCCCGGGATAGATTTGTTACCCGTGCCAGGGCTCCGGGATTAAGGAAATGCTTGCCGTCCCTGGTCACGTGGTAGCCAAGGTGGGCGTGGGCGCCCAGGGTAAAATCGGCCTCGGTGGCAGTAACGCTGGAAATAAGTGTGCAGGGTACTTTTTCGGAAAAGGCCCTGGGCAAAAGCATGCTGTGGACCACATGGACGGCCAGATCGCAGCTCTTTTTATTGACCATATAAACCTTACCGCCGTCCCGCCCGTCAATACCGCGGTAGTAATGCTGGCCGCTCAACTGGAGAACGAGATTGTTGTTGGAGAGGTAAACCATTTCGCTCGGCTGAAGCAGGTGTACACACTCCAGACGGGCCAGGCTGCCCAGGGCGGTGCCTTCCAGGCTGTCCAACCGCTGGTCGATCAGATCATGGTTTCCCGCGACACAGTAAACAGGAAGTTCCAGCCTGTCTAAAAACCCGCCCAATAAATCCAGAGACCTCTGATCCGGATTGGGTTGATCAAAGAGGTCCCCCCCGTGAATAACATAATCAATACTCAGCAAGCGGCACAATTCCACGATCTCCGAAAGCTTCGCCTCCATGGCTTGCAAGAAATTATCCCTGCGGTTATCCGGCTTCACGGAACAAATATGCGTGTCTGTAAAATAGAGCAGGCGCACGAGTCAATCCCCCCATCCGCCCATATTAATTAATTGAATGGTTTTTTAAAATGAAAATCTGCTTAAAAATAGAGTAATCTCCGGTCTGAAATCTTTCCTCCCTGTAAATATAATTATAACAGAATCAGGGGGTTTTAGACTTAAATTTTCGGCAATTTATCCTGAATCCGGCGTATAATCTATCCGCTTTAACAATGTATCTCTCGTGAATGCCTATGCCCACCTCGGGAAAAAGAGCTGTAACCAATGTAATATTGTGGTACTTGAAGCATAATCTATCATATACAAAACCGTCCTGTTATTGATCAACGCCAAGTAAGAATAACAACTTGAGGGACAGTAAGATTAATATTCAGAATCTGCTTGAACAGATTTACAGCCGGGGATTTTGCAAAACAAGACTGCCAACAGTTTGTTTCTTATGGAGCTGATTTTGCCTTGAGCAGCAACATCTGGAATCTAACTTCAACAGAATTGATCCTGATAATTTTATTATTTCTTGGCCTTTTCGGGCGATCCAATCTGGTGGTAACTTCTGCCTGCATCCTGCTGTGTATCCGTTATTTCAGGCTTGAACACATCATCCTGCCGGTTCTGGGAGAGCGTGGTCTGGAAATTGGTCTTGTTCTTCTGATGCTGCACATCTTGACCCCGGTTGCCACCGAGCAACTAACAACAAAGGACCTGCACTCCCTGGCCTCAATAAAAGGCATTTATGCCCTGGCGGCAGGAGCGCTGGCCACAAAGCTCAACAGCGACGGACTTAACTTGATGAACCTGAGCCCGGAAATTATTTTTGGGATGACGGTAGGGAGCGTACTGGGCATCCTGTTGCTGCGGGGAACTCCTTGCGGACCGGTAATGGCCGCCGCCGTGACGGCTGTTTTCCTGCAAATCTTCAGCCTTTTCTCCTGACCTGGCAAAATTAAACAAAAGCAAAGCGCCGTGGCACCGTTCTCTCCGGAATTAATTATGATTTTTCTTTACATTTTTATTATTATCTTTGTTATCCCCATTTTTTCTGTCATCGTTGTTTCCGCCGTAATTATTATTGCTTTTTGCCCTATCATTATTATTGTTGCTGCCGCTATTATTCCATTTGTTTTTATTTGCATCCCCGGGGTGGCTTTTGTTATTATTTTCATCTTCATAGAAGTTGTCGCTATTTTTATTGTTATTGTCATTGTAATTGTTATCTTTTTTACCGCTGTTTACAGAGCTTGCCTGCTGATTTTTTGATTTATCTTTATATTTTGCGTCACTTTTGCCCGGCTGGGCTTTTTGGTCCCCGCCCTGCCCATGATCCGCCCCTGTTTTAGTTGTCTTTCCTTTCAACAACTTAACATAATCCGGATCCCTGTCACGGCCTTCGTGATAAATACCCGCCCGGTCGTTTCCATCGTTTATGCTCTTCCCGGTCCCCGCACTTCTTTCATTTCCGTTAACCCCTTCTTCCCGGATCAGTTCAATAATGCTTATTTTGTTTGTCTTTTCAAGATTTCCCAGACTTGATTCGCCCAGTTTCGCCGCGCTCACCGGTACTCCTTTTACCCCCGATTTTTGAAGCACCAGGAACTTGCCGGTGGAAAGGCCGGTTTTTACTGCATCCTCACGCATCTGGGGCGCCACCGGCTCGATTATTATTTCCGCCCGGACGCCGCCCGATCTTACCGGGTTCTCAATAGCTTCGTAGATAACATCCAGATCAACCAGAGGTTCCCGATCTTCTTCCACAGTAAGTGTCGCCAGAATTATATTTTCATCCTCTGCACAGAGGAACTGATCGGTCATGGCTTGGCTTACAATCCGGGCAACCGCATTTTGCAATTTTTGCCCCTTGACCATAACTCTAGTTAAAATCTCTTCACCGGCAGGATCCAGTCCCCTGGCGGAAACCACTTTTTCATTGGAATCAACCGCCAGCTCAACGCTGGGGTTAATGTCAATGGTCAGGTAAGCTGCAGCGGTCGGCGGCGCCAAAGGAAAGAGCTGACTGACTAGAACCATCGCCAGCAAGGAAGCCGCGACCATTAGAAATTTAAAATAGGGCAGCTTTTCCTTTTGGATAATTTCAATCTTCCGGCCCAGTCCGGCCCGCGAGCCTTTGCCCAATGGCACTTCCAGGTATTCCCCTTCGGGCGTGAGCACAATATATGAGCTGCTTTTTACCTTAACAACCATCCCGTGAGTTTTCATTATTTTTCCGGCACCCCCTTTTCAGCCGGGGAAGGCAATTTAAGATAGGAACCAAGGTATAAATACTCCTCCCGGTTACAAATCAATAAAGCCATGGCAATGATATATTTTCTTCCCCTCTCCAGGGTTTTGCGGCTCAACCCCGTTACCTTTTCCAGTCCCATTAATGGAAGCTTTTTTTTCGTTCTTAGTTCGGTAAATAGTTGGCTGCTTCCCGCAAGTTCATGGGCTGCAAGGAGAAGGGAGCGGCGGGTATCCCGGCGCCGTGGCGAACACTTGACCAGATCCCCAAAGGTTACCCCATAGCTGCTTAATAACTGCTCATATTCCTTTATTTCTTCTTCCCTTTCCCGGGAAGCTTCTTCTTCCAGATAAGCTTCCCGGGCCCTGGCGTACTCCAGGTTGTTCTGAACGTCCGCTTCCAGGGAAAGACCGGCGGCGGCGACCCTATTCTCCCGCCGGTAGTAATCTTTAAGCCGGCTTAACATGACCAGCCTGGCAAAGGCCAGAAAGGGGACGTGACTGTCCTCCCGAAAACGATCGATGGCCTCATTAAAGGCAATCAGGGCAACCGCCAATTCATCATCCCTGCCCCAATCCAAAACACGCCTGCAAAATTTGCAGGCCGCCCTATGGATAAAAGGTTTGCAACTTTCCAGGAAATCCTCCCGCGCCTGCAGATCCCCCTGCTTGATTATTTTCACGGTATCATCCGGCTCCCGTACAGGAAACAAGTTTTATACACCCCTTCTCTTGCGGGTGTTCACCTCTTTCCCGTTAAAAAGTGGGAGGGTTTTTCCCTTACTTCTTTATACGGTAAAGTGAACCACCATTTGAGGGGAACATTAAATATAATATTTTACAAAATTCGACACAATTTGTGAATATCCCTGCAAACACAACATTTAATCCCATACTATCCCAAACAGTATAAATGTGCCTGATTATTATTCATTAATATCTTCAATATGTTTGACTGGGTAATGCCTGTTTTGGTTGTAAGTTTCTTTAAATTTTATTAAAATAAACATAATACCGGTTCTCCAAAATTTATAACACGTTAAAAGGTGCCTTTCATTTACTAAAAAAGTAAACGGTATAAAATTGGAGGGGCAAAAGTGACTGATAAGAATACGTCAAAGGAAGAACAATTAGTCCAGGAACTGGAAGTTCTGCGCCAGGAGAATGCCCTTCTTAAAGCTATGGAAACAAGACGAAAGCGTGCGGATGAGGCATTCTGGAAAATGCAGGAGCGGGTAATGTTTCTGGCTGATGTGATTGAACGCTCTTCGCAACCATTTGCGGCAGTCTACCCCGGCGGCTATATCATGACTTGCAACAAGGCTTACTGTGATTTAACAGGCTACACCAAGGAAGAATTACAAACCATATCCTGGGATATGGACTTGACACCAAGGGAGTGGCGCGAACACCAGGCTAAAATGCTGGACAAAATGCGCTGCACGGGCGAACCCGTACGCTTCCAAAAGGAATACCAGCGTAAGGACGGCACTAGAATTCCGGTTGAATTATTGGAGCACCAGGTCTGCAATAGTGAAGGCATTGCTATGTATTATTACGCATTTGTTACAGACATTACCGAACGCGAACGGTTGAAAAATGAATTGCAAAAACACCGCGACAATCTGGAAGAAATGGTGGTGGAACGGACCAACGAAATAATAGCCGCCAACCAGAAGCTGCAGCATGAAATCCTGGTGCGTAAGAAGGCGGAAGAAGCCCTGCAGGAGCAGTATAATTTTCTGCAAAGGCTAATCGAAAGCATTCCCAACCCGATCTTTTACAAAGACACCCAGGGGGTCTACCAGGAATGCAATACAGCCTATGAAGTTTTCGTCGGACTCCCCAAGGATCAGATTATCGGGAAAAAAGCCCACGATATAGCGCCTAAAAATCTGGCGGACGCTTACGAGGAGATGGATTCCAGGCTTCTACAAAATCCAGGTGTCCAGGTTTATGAAGGTACTGTATTGTACGCGGACGGAACTACCCATGATGTTGTTTTTAACAAGGCTACCTATACAAATACTGACGGAGTGCTGGCGGGAATAATTGGAATAGTCCTGGACATAACCGACTGCAAGCGCTCGGACATGATCCTGAAGATTAAGAGCGCCTGCTCCAGGAAACAAGATGCATCAGAGCAAAAAACGGACATGATGCAGGTTAAAAAACATACCAATACCTTTCTCCAAACCATTTCCAATGGTATAAGGACTACCCCTAAAGTATGATCACAGCCCGGTTTAATCCCGGGTTTTGTATGCACGTGTAAAACCAAAAAACATTGCCGCTAAATGTAATTTTTGCTGATTGATATTTATTGTGTTAACCATTAAATGAATTGACACCCGCCGGGCATAACTGAACTGCCCGGTGACGCTAACAATTCCTTCTTTTGCATGGCCGTATGAAGCGACCGTGCTTTTTTTTACCACAGCCGGGTTGTTCAACACCAACACAATTTCGTTGTGTTTTTTAGGTGCGGATAGTTTTAAAGCAATACCTTTTTCTTCAACCCGGAGGCATGGGATTTATATTTCATGGAACCTTTCCCCTGTTTCCGTCGTCAACATTGGTGAAGATAACAAATAAAGGAAGGTTAAATAATCTTATGAATTCTATAAGGAAGAAAGCCATTTTAAAAATTATAATTGTTTTTATCCTTTCCATTGCAGTACTGGGCGGTTGCGGAAGTTCAAACAACTTTAACGGTACTGCCTCCAAGGAAGCATCCCCCACAAACGCCCGGGTAATCAGTTACGATTCGGCAGGCGCTGCCCAGTCCGGTCCAGTAAGAAAGGTAACCCGGGAAGTAAGGCTTTCGATCATTGTGGCGGATGTTGAAGCAGCCTCCTCCCAGGTTGAGGGACTCGCTGTAGAAGTGGAAGGTTATGTGGAGAGCGCCGACATATGGCAGCATGATGAACGCAAGCAAGGTCAGTTCACCCTGCGCGTCCCTGTTGAAAGACTGGACGAAGTTTTAACCCGCCTGGAAGCCCTGGGCCGGGTGGACCGGAAAAATATAACCGGAAAGGATGTTACCGAAGAGTATTACGATGCGGAGGCCAGAAGAACAACCCTGGAAAGACAAGAGAAAAGACTCCTGGAACTGCTCGCCAGGGCCGGCACAGTGAAGGAAATGCTGGAGATTGAGAATGAACTTACCCGCATCCGGGGTGAGATTGAATCCCAACAAGCCCGGCTAAAGATACTGGATAACCTGACCAACCTGGCCACCATCAACCTTGAACTTAGCACTTCCAAGACCCTTTCCACCGGTTTGACCCAGGGAGAACCTTTTAACATGCGCTTTAAAGCCGGTTGGCTGCGGGGTGTAAACGGCGTGGTAAACACTTTAGAAGAACTGGCAATACTCTTTGTAATTATACTTCCCTATGCACCTGTTATCGCTGTTGGCGTCTACATCTTTTACTGCATTCGCAGAAAACTCAGGTCAAGGACCATTGAAAAATAATATTGAAACTGTTCTCCATAGTATTTGCCGTTAAATCTCATTTTTACCACTGGAAATTCGAATTACCGATACAAATAAATCCGCACAAAAAAGGGTGCAATCAACGTATTGCACCCTTTTTGTTAACTTTTCCCCGTTATCATTTAATATACTTTTGTTATCCGCACCCGATTAGCTGTTGCCTTTTAATATCCAGCCAAACTTTAGTATCACTCCATCAATTTAAACTATAGATCGGCAAAAGCGTATCTCCTTACATTAAATAATGCTGGAAGGGATCCCATTAATTAATCAATGAATCATTTCCGGCAATATTTTATAATAGTAACTGGAGGTGAATTAACAAATGCGTCTTGTGGAGACATTAAAGAGCATTTTATACGCCTTTTTTGAGAGGACAGAATCAGTAAAAATAGACCTTGTTCCTCAACTGGAAAAAGAAGAAATCCGCAACCTGTAATGATAATAACCGCTGCCCGGGCCAAGGGTTTGCGGTTTTTGTTTTAAGCCTAAATTTAAACATACAGCCTGATAACATGTTCCTGCCCGTCTTAATTTGACGGCCCTGCTTTCTTCGCCACGTTAGCATGCTTGAATATTCCATTGCCCATATAGTATAATTTCAACAACTAATCATTATCTCCCTGGTTTACATCTGAAAGTGACTGCACAATGATACCCAGGAAGCCAAGTAAGCCAAAAGTAACAATAACATTTCCCACTGCTGCCAACGGCGGCGCAAACATTTTTGTTCCTCCTTTGCAGTGTTCTCGTTGTTTTAAACAATTCAAAAACCTGTGTTAACGTATTTGTGGTAATATAGTTACATAAAAAGCTTAATTTTCCCTTAAAGGAATCTTAAAATTTTTATAAAAAGCATGGCAGTCTGCCTGTTATTAATAAACGGGGGAGCATTAATGACATCCAATAACGGCAATTCGCCGCATAAACCGCTAAAAGAAGTTACCATTTATACCGACGGGGCCTGCTCGGGAAACCCGGGCCCCGGCGGCTACGGGGTGGTGCTCCTGTACCGGGGGCATCGCAAGGAACTATCCGCCGGCTTCATGGACACTACGAACAACCGGATGGAAATCCTGGCCGCTATTAAAGGCCTGGAAATTTTAAAGGAAAAATGCAGGGTGACACTCTACACGGACTCCCAGTATCTGGTGAATTCCATAGAAAAAAACTGGGCCAAAAAATGGCGGGCCAACGGGTGGATGCGCGATAAAAAGAATCCCGCCCTGAATGCGGATCTCTGGGCCAGGCTTCTAAAACTATGCGAATTACACGACTTAAAAATGATCTGGGTCAGGGGGCACGCCGGCAATCCGGAAAACGAACGCTGCGACCAGCTGGCCGTGGACGCTGCCAAGCAGCCCAGTCTGCCGCCGGATATCCGCACAGAGCCGCTTTAAAACCCGGTATTCAGAACCAAGTACCGGGGGCCGGCTTAAATGCAATTAAAACGGGTAACTTTTAAACCTTCAGATTAGCCTTGCGAACTGTTTCACATCCAAAAATTTAAAATTTGAGGTATGGAGGGCTTTACCAGGATTCATGGTTAAGCCCCCCTTTTTTTTAGCGGGAATTACCTGCAAAAAGCCCCGCTCCGCTGGAAAGGAAGCTTTTTGCAAGAGCCCTGCCAAAGCCCTCAAGAATCAGGCTTATAACGCCGATAGAGTTAGTAGGGCTGCATAGTGTCATGCCTTGTCTTGGTAGCTTGCACCGGGATACTTTTATGCGGAAACCGGATGGCGGTCAAATAAAATAACCGGGTAGCGTAAGGATTCCAGGGCAAATATGAACTGCGGCGAAATTGCCGGCTGGGGACTAGATCATGAAAGATGTTGTTTTCTCCTCTTGAAAAAACGCACGATTTATGGCCTCATCAAGTCCTTTAAGCTTGTCATAACAAGCGATGAAGATGTCCTGCCCACAAACCCCCTTGCAATAAATATTTTTACCCGTTATCTGCTTCATTGAATTCCCTAAACCCGGCAGGATTTAGCAGCCCGTTGGTAGAAAAAAGTTTCAATTTATCAAATTAACCTTATTCCTGGAGGCGCCATGCTGGCTATTGTGAAAAGCACCGTTCTGCGCGGGCTGGACGGGCAGATCGTGGAAGTGGAAGTTGATGTGTCAAGGGGCCTGCCCTGCTTCGATATTGTGGGACTTCCTGACACCTCGGTCCGGGAATCCAAGGACCGTGTCCGCTCCGCAATTAAGAACTCCGGGTTTGAGTTTCCGGTTAAGAGGATTACTGTAAACCTGGCTCCGGCTGATCTCAAAAAGGAAGGACCCATCTATGATTTGCCAGTGGCTGTGGGAATTTTGGCTGCCACCGGACAGCTTCCCCAGGAACGATGCAACCTTTTTGTTTACCTGGGGGAGCTGTCCCTGAATGGCTCTTTAAAATCTGTAACAGGTGTGTTGCCCAATGTCCTAACTGCCAGGGAGTTTTCCCTGGGTGAAGTGATCGTACCGCTAGAAAACGTTAAAGAAGCCGCCCTGGTAGAAGGGATTAACGCCTATGCCGCCGGCAGCCTGGCCCAGCTAGGGGAGTTTTTGTCCGGCAAACTGGAAATACCTCCCTACAAACTGGACATCAAAGAATTACTTGAGTCGCCCGGGGTTGCAGCATCCGATTTTTCAGATATTAAGGGACAGCAGGCGGCAAAACGGGCCATGGAAGTGGCGGCATCCGGCGGTCACAATTTAATTATGCTGGGAAGCCCCGGCTCCGGCAAGACATTGCTGGCCAGAAGCCTTCCGGGCATCCTGCCGGAAATGACCTTTCAGGAATCCATTGAAGTGACCAAAATCCACAGCCTGGCCGGGCAACTGCCGGGCAACCAACCGCTGGTAACGAAACGGCCATTCCGCTGCCCGCACCACACGGCCTCGCCCGTTAGCATCATCGGCGGCGGCAGGATTCCAAAACCGGGAGAAGTATCCCTGGCCCATAACGGGGTGCTCTTCCTTGATGAAATGCCGGAATTTAATAAAGAAACTCTTGAGGCGCTCAGGCAGCCGCTGGAGGACGGCGTTGTGACCATCTCCAGAATTAACGCCTCACTTACTTATCCGGGGAGGTTTATGCTAATAGGCGCGTTTAACCCCTGCCCCTGCGGTTATTACGGGGACCCGGTCCGGGAGTGCTCTTGTACACCCTACCAGATCCAGCGCTACATGGCCCGGCTTTCCGGTCCGCTCCTGGACCGGATTGATCTTCATGTTGAAGTACCCCGGCTTCCCTACGAAGACCTTTCAGACCAAACAAGGGGGGAAAGTTCGGCTGAGATTAAGATAAGGGTAGAGCAGGCCCGGGCAGTTCAGCGTCAAAGATTTCGGGCGGATAATGCGGATAATTGGAAGGGGACGCCGGAGGATTTGGCAAGGATGCACTCCAATGCCAGTATGGGACCCCGGGAAGTTCGCGAATATTGTAAACTCAACAAAACAGCCCGGATCCTTTTAAAAGAAGCTTTCGGACGCCTGGGTCTCAGTGCCCGCTCCCATGACCGTGTCCTGAAGGTAGCCAGAACCATAGCCGACCTGGCCGGCAAGGAAATAATTGAAGAAGTACACCTGGCCGAGGCACTGCAGTATAGATCCCCGGAAAAAAGCTTTAAATCCGGCTTTTAAAGAGTAAACGGGCAAATGGGGGGACACCCTGAAAACTTCGCCAGCCAGTTGAAGAACGCCATCATCAAGAACATGCCATCAATTACCGACCGATGCCGATTGTAATAGAGAAGTTGCTGGAAAAGGGCTGCACGCTGCACATCGTACATGAAAAAACGCGTCCGGGGATTTTCAACTAGTTCATAATTTGTTACAATGATTATGCATTGACTGGTGGATGTCTTGGTGGTCTGCTGTAACAGCTCACCGATTTTAAGGCATCCTTTTCCCTTGCCGTGATATGGTCATTATATCCAGCATGTTCTGAACAGGCTATACCATCAATATCCGGGCTTGTTAGGTTAGCGAAAACAGCCCTATTGACTGCTTCATTTAGCGGAAAACACCTTATAATAGATTGGTTTCCGGGACTATAACAAAAAAGGATATATAATATAAAAACCAGGTATTTTTATAATAATTTAAAAGCGGATAATATAGGGGGGCTATTTTTGCTAACTATACAAGTTTGTGTGGGAAGCTCCTGTTTCTTGAAGGGTTCTAAAAAAGTTATTGCTGAAATTGAAGATTTGATAGCCGAATTCCAACTGGAAGACAAAATTCTATTAAAAGGCTGTTTTTGCCACGAGAAATGCACTGGCGGGGTGACCGTCACGATTGGAGAAAAACTCTATACAGGGATTAAACCTGAAAATGTTGTAAATATATTTAAACAAGAAATTTTACCAGCTGTAAATGAGGGTACTAAATGCCTTTAATTAAAACGAATGACGCCAAATGCCGCGACTGTTACAAATGTGTCCGTTCATGCCCTTTGAAGGCAATCTGCATCAACTCCAGTCCTAACAATATCCAGACTCACGCCAAGGTTATAGAGGAAATTTGTGTACAGTGCGGCCACTGTACTTTAGTCTGCCCGCAAAAGGCAAAGGTGGTTAAAAATGAACTGGCGGAGATAAGGGATCATCTGGCAAACAAGTCCGTCAGGGTAATCGCCAGTGTCGCTCCCTCTTTCCCGGTCCACCTGCCGTTAGCCCGGCCACTGGTTCTGCCGGGCCTCCTGAAGAAACTGGGTTTCTCCTATGTCGGGCTTACTGCAGTGGGGGCGGAGCTTATCTCTAAGGAGCATCACCATATTGACCATCCTGCGCCGGTTATCTCCAGCGCCTGTCCGGCAGTGGTCAACCTTATTGAACAGCATTACCCACACCTCCTCCCTTATCTGTCCCCCCTGGTTTCCCCTGTGATCGCCCACGGCAGGCTGCTGAAAAAGCAATATCCCGGCTGTGTGGTGGTATTTGTAGGACCCTGCATTGCAAAGAAAGGTGAAATCCTTTCTGACAAAGTGCAGGGCGCCGTCGATTATGCCCTGGGATTCAAGGAATTATGGGACTGGATTGCCGGGGAAGCAATTGATTCTAACAGCATTGAAGACGCAGCCTTTGACGGCTATATACCGGACAAGGCCAACCTGTTTCCCACTGAGGGAGGTCAACTCCTGACAACATCCCTCAGCACCGATATCATGGACGGTGCTGTGCAAACGGTAACTGGTTTGCAAAACTGCATTGATCTTTTTAATAATTTTCGCAGTCTTAATGAAAGCCAGATGCTGGGATTTGTAGAGATGCTAGCCTGCAGCGGCGGTTGCCTGGGAGGACCGGCAGGAGTCACTGAAGATAATATTTATTCTAAAAAACAAAAATTACTTGATTTCTATGCCCGCAATAAACTAGGTAATAAAACTGATACAAAACAAAGTTTGCACCTGCCCGCCGCAAATTTGATCCGAAAATTTGCAAACAGGAAAGTCAAGCTGCCGGACCCCAGCGAAAAACAAATCAAGGACATCCTGGCGCAGACAGGCAAATTTACACCGCAGGATGAGTTAAACTGCGGCGCCTGTGGCTTTAATTCCTGCCGGGAAAAAGCCGTGGCGGTATACATGGGTCACGCTGAACCGCAGATGTGCATTCCCTACATGAGAAAGCGGGCTGAATCCATATCCAATCAGGTTTTGGGCGCCATGCCCAATGCTGTGATTATAGCTGACAAAAACCTGGTTGTAACAGAAATCAATCCGGCAGCGTTAAAAATGTTTGGTCCCCGGGGCGGGCGGATAATCGGCCAACCGCTTGATAAGTTTATTGACCCGGGGGAGTTTCAGCTTGCCCTTGAAGAAAAGAAAGCTGTAGTGTCTGATTTCTGCATCCTGAGAAACAGGACTATCGCCCGTCAGATTGTTTTCCCGCTTGAAAATATGGTGGCAGGCATATTTACTGATATTACCAAAGAAATAAACCAGCAAGAAGAACTTTTACATGTAAAAACCCAGACAATTGAACGGACCCGGGAAGTAATTAAAAAACTAATGACTGTTTCCCAGGAAATAGCGGGTCTGCTGGGGGAAACCACCGCGGAGACCAAGATCCTCCTTAACCAGTTAATAAAACTAATGCAGGAATAGCGAAAGGACCAGGCTTAAAATGCTGTTTCAAATGGATATTGGATATTCTCAACTGAATAAAAAAGGTGAAGAGATCTGTGGGGATTCTATTGAAATCGTCCGCACTGCCGGCTCTTCTATTATTGTATTGGCCGACGGGCTGGGCAGCGGGGTGAAGGCCAACATACTGTCCCGGATTACCGCAAAAACAGCCGCCACAATGCTAAAAATGGGCGGTCAAATAGATGATGTTATTGAAACCATGATTGAAACCCTGCCTGTCTGCAGGTTAAGGAACATTGCCTACAGTACTTTTTCAATTCTGCAGATATTTGATGACGGCCACGCCTACCTGGTTGAATTTGACAACCCGCCGGCCTTCTGGGGATATGACGACTCATTGTATAGCCTGGTAAGGAACGAACGCCAGGTCGGTGAAAAAACAATTAAAGAATCTCATTTTAAAATAGGGGTTGGCCACTGGCTGGTCCTATTAAGCGACGGTGTCCTGCACGCCGGCCTTGGCGGGTTCTGGAATCTGGGTTGGGAAGAGAAACATGTGGGCAATTATTTGAAGACCCTGGCCGGGGGCGGATACAGCACTGATGAGTGGGCGGAAAAAGTAACCGGGATGTGCAATAAGTTTTACTGCGGCGAAGCAGGTGACGATGCCAGCGTAGTTGTTGTAAGGATTAGAAAGGTCAGAAAATTGACTGCTTTAATCGGCCCGCCACGCAACCCTGATGACGATGCGGTAGTTGTAAAGAGCTTGACTGACGCTGAAGGGGTTAAAGTTATCTGCGGCGGCACCACAAGCCAGCTGGCCGGTCGCGTTCTGAAAAGGGAAGTCCAGGTGAATCTGACGGATTTGGTATCCGATACTATTCCTCCCACGGGGCAGATTTTGGGGATTAACCTTGTTACAGAGGGAGCAGTGACACTCTATCACACCCTGCAGCATCTGAGAGGGGACCACAAAGAACTGGAAAATATCAAGGATGGTTCAGGCCGTTTAGCCAAGGCGCTGCTGATGGCCGACGAAGTCCATTTCATCGTTGGCCTGGCTATTAACCCGGTGATACACGATTCGGATTTCCCTGTACCCTTTGCCCTGAAACACCAGACAGTTAGAGATATAGCGGATACCATGGAACATTTAGGAAAAAGGATCACTGTAGAATACTATTAACAAAGAATGACCCGGCAAGCCCTAAGCATGATCACCTTGTGCTTTCTTTATCAAACAAACACGCTCATTCTAGCGTCCAATACCATCAAGCCCTCCCGGTACACTCGCACCGGGTTCAAGTCCAATTCTCCGATGCCCCGGTTTTCCATTACCAACCTGGAAACAGTCAGCAATAATTGCTTCAGGGCTTTTAGGTCGCGGGAAGGCTGTCCCCTGATTCCCTTTAAAAGGGAATACCCCTTCGTTTCCTGGATCATTTCTGCAGCATCAAAAGGCGTTAAAGGGGCAATTCTGAAAGATACATCCTGGAACACTTCGGCGAAGACACCGCCCAGGCCGAACATAATTGCGGGTCCAAAGACTTCGTCCTCCAGCGCCCCCACGATGACTTCCAGACCCTCCGGCGCCTGCCTGCAAACCAGGACACCCTCGATAAATGCGCCGGGCACAGCTTTGAGCACACGGCAGAGGATCTGTTCGTAGGCATCCCGAACCTGGCCCGCTCCTTCAAGCCCCACCATCACTCCACCTGAATCACTTTTATGGGAAACATCCGGGGATACGATTTTCAGCACCACCGGGTACCCCATGCCGGCGGCGATTCCCACCGCATCTTCCGCACTGCGGGCCAGTCCGTACTCCGGGTAAGGAATGTGATACTGCTTCAGGTATTGAACAGCTTCCGGTTCGGTTAGCAGCCTGCTCTTCGCCGCCCCCTCCCGCGCCGGCAGATCCGGAAAAGACAGCGCTATATCTCCCTCCCCTGCCGCCTGCCGCGCACGTCGGAACCGGGCCGCCCGGACAGCCGCCCCAATTCCCCGCACGGCACGCTCCGGGCTGGGAAAGACGGGAATTCCCGCAGCCATCATTGCCGGACGTCCGCTCCTCTCTTCCTCCCCGCCCCCCGTATAACTTACGGCCAGGGCGGCCTTAATGCTTCCGGCCAACTCTACGGCAACTTCAGGCATACCGGGCATGGGGTCGCCCAGATTCAGCAGAATTACGTCCGCGGCTTCATACTTATCAGCCAGCAAAACAACGGGTTTAAAGTCCTGCGAGGGGACATACCCCAGGTCCGCGGGGTTGGCTAAATGAGCCAGGGGAGAAATCCCCACGCCCTGGATTTCCCGGACCAACCCCGCCGGCAGGGGCGGCAGGACCAGGCCTTCTGCGGCAGCTTCGTCGGCGGCCAGGGCACCCATTCCCCCGGAGGTGGAAATGGACAACACCCGGTTGCCCCGGGGTTCCTTCAAAGCTGCCAGCCCTTTGGCGTAATCGTAAAGTGTATCCAGACTGCCGGCGTTAATTAAACCGAACTGCCGGCAGGCGCCCCTGAAGACCTCATGCCGACCGGCCAGAGATCCGGTATGGGAGCTGGCTGCTGCCCGTCCGGTTTCGGTGCGGCCGGCTTTGAGAACTGCCACGGGCTTGCGCAGTGCGGCCCCGGCAGCCGTTGCCAAAAAGTGCCGGCCGTTTTTAATACCCTCCAGGTAAAGGGCGACAGCTCTGGTATTTTCATCTAAGGAAAAATATTCGAGATAGTCCGACTCACAAAGGTCAGCCTGGTTTCCCAGGTTAACCGCCGCTGATATCCCCAGGCCTTCCCCGGCCGCCCACTCGGCAAGCGCCGCCGTAACGGAGCCGCTCTGGGCAACCACGGCCAGGGGTCCCCGGGTTGTGATCACTGGAAAGAACATGGCGCACAGTTTATTTGGCAAATAGTTGATCCCCTGAATATTCGGCCCGGCAAAGCGCAGGCCTGTTTCCCGGGCGATTACGGCCAGCGCCTCTTCCAAATCGGTCCGGCCGGCTTCCCGGAAGCCGGCGCTTAGAATAACGGCCCCGGGAACTCCCAGACCCGCGGCCTCCCGCAGAACACCGGGCACAAATTTCGCCGGTACCAAAATCACAACCAGATCGGGGGGACCGGGCAACTGGCAGAGTTCTTTGTACACTTTAAGGCCCAACAACTCCCCGCCCCTGGGGTTGACCGGGTAAACCCGGCCCTTGTAACCACCTTTTAAGATTGAATCCAGGGTCATGTAGCCGAGTTTGGCCGGATCGCTGGAAACACCGACTACAGCAACCGACCGGGCCTTGAAAATCCGGTCGATGGCCTGGACAGTTTGCCGCAATTGCTTTTCCTTCCCCTTGCTGCAGGTCATACACACCCTCCCCCAAATATTTTTTCCTTTAAAAACAAGAAAAAGTTAAAAAGCGTTTACAATGTGATCCAGCTTTTTTAACCGGCCTTCCCTGTCAAATAAGATAGCAACCACATCAAAACGGCAGCTTCTGTCCGTCTTTCCCTCTGCCTTGAGAAATTGCCAGGCCAGCTGACGGAGTTTTAACTTTTTACGTCCCGTTATGCTTTCCTGGGCCAGGCCGTAATCCTCGCTGCTGCGGGAGCGCACCTCCACAAAAACCAGAACGTCCCGGTCTGCAGCCACTATATCGATCTCACCCAGGCGGCTGCAGTAATTCCTGTGCAACAGTAAGTAGCCGTTTTTTTCAAGATAGCGTGCCGCCGCGTCTTCCCCCTGTCTGCCCAACTTCTTTCTCAAAAAGGTCATAATCCTCTTCTCCTGTTAAAAATCCCGCCGCCCGTAAAATTAATCAAACAATTTCAATCATTTCCCGCACAGGCTGGAATCCCGCCCTGTGAACCGGGCACGGCCCGAAACGTTTAAGGGCTTGGAGATGTCCCGGCGTTGCGTAACCTTTGTGTTGCTTGAATCCGTATTCGGGGTACTGCTGGTCATAGGTGTCCATAAAGTGGTCCCTGGTCACTTTGGCCAGGATCGAAGCCGCTGCTATGGAGGCGCAAAGCCCGTCCCCGCCTACAAGGGGTGTTTGGGGAAAATCCAATCCGGGAATTTTAAAGCCGTCCACCAGAACGTGCGAAGGTTCCCCGGGAAGGTCCAGGACCGCCCTCCGCATGGCTGTCAGGCTGGCCCGGTGGATATTTTGCTGAAAGATCTCGTCCACCGTCGACATCCCGGTGGCCCAAAACAGGGCAATTTTTTTAATCAGAACAGCCAGTCCCTCGCGTTTCGCTACGGTTAGCTTCTTAGAATCATTTAAATGCGGGAGGCAGGCCTGCCGGGGTAAAATGACGGCAGCCGCAACCACCGGCCCCGCCAGAGGACCCCGGCCTGCCTCGTCCACGCCGGCAACCAGATGGCAGCCCGCGGCCCACAGGTCTTCTTCGTAGAGAAACATTTTGGCCAGGCGTTTATTTTCGGTGTCCACAGCTGCCTCGGCCCGTTTCAGCCGCCTGTGAATATCCCGGGCCCCGGCCCGGGGATCATCCGCCAGAGCCCGGAGATGTTCCTGCCAATCCTCCCGGGGTCCCTTGAAAAGCTCTTTGATTTCCGTTATCGTAAGATTTGACAAATCCAAAAAAAACACGCCCCAAAATTTTAATATTATGTATATTCGAAGCAGCAAGGGCCAACCCCTGCCATGCCAGGCAAATTATAGGTAAATTGTTGCCTCGAAAAATAAAACAGCCCGGTTTAAGTATGGGAAAATAAATCCCGGTCCGGGTGGAAAGTGTCGGTTGTTCAATTTGTCAAAAACGTCATTCCGGCACATCTTTTTAGCCGCAGCCGGCATTATCTAATCCTTTGCAATCAATTCGTCCCGGGGGAAGTAACCATATCTGGTTTATGGTGGTATATTCAAGGCTTCGCCGAACACCAACGGGGAATGGTTAGCTTAGGGAAACGGGGTCGTCCAGGGTGTACCGCCCCAGCTTGCCCTCCCTGAATTCCTTCAGGACCAGGCGGGCGGATTTGATGGTATCCACCACTCCCCCCGAAACGTAATAGCCTCTGGCGGCCCCTATTGCTTCCAACAGTTCGTCCGGCCCATCGGGCAACTGGTTAAGCCTGTATCGCTCCCCGAGGGCCTCCGGATAGTTTTCGGCCAGCCACCGGACAAGTTTTCCGGCCACAGCGTAAAAATCATAGACTTCTTCCTTGATGGCGCCGGTCGCAGCCAGACGAAAAGCCGCCTCCCTGTCCTCCAGCTTGGGCCAGAGTATACCCGGCGTATCCATCAGGTCAATGCTGCCGGCTACCCGGATCCACTGCCGGCCGCGGGTCACACCCGGTTTGTCGCCGGTCCTGGCAGCGCCGCGGCCCGCCAGCTTGTTGATTAAGAGGGATTTACCCACATTGGGTATGCCCAGGACCATGCAGCGCGGGGCCCTGCCCCTTCTCCCGGAGGAAGCCAGAGCGGCCATTTTCGGCGCCGCCAGCTCCCGGACCAGAACCGGTATCTCCCGCATCCCCCTGTTGTGGAGTGCGTCCACAGCGGCGGCGCAAAAACCCGACGACTGGTAAAGAGCAAGCCAAAGCCGGGTTTTTTCAGGATCCGCCAGACCGGACTTGTTTAAAACCACCAGGCGGGGTTTTTGCCCCCCTATTTCATTAATTTCCGGGTTACGGCTGCCGGCGGGAATTCTGGCATCCAAAACCTCAATCACCACGTCCACCAGCTTAAGGTCCTCCAAAACCAGGCGCCTGGTCTTGGCCATATGCCCCGGGTACCAGTGTATGTCCATAAGTCATCCTTCCTGTGGGTTCCGCAAAGCCGGGGTTCTCTGGAAAACTATTTATTTCTTGATTATTGCTTTATAAAGACGCAGGTTTAAAGCAATTTAACCGTCAAGTTTTCAGGTGTCAGATAATTGTCATTAAGTGCTGCCGCTCAACAGTCATTGCAGTTACCAAAGCGGGCAGTCCGGCTAAAAACCCGTTTCAGGTGCCGGATAGGGTTTTTTTAGCCATGGCGCCCATCCTGCCGGGCGGCCAGTAGATTACAACAGCTTTACCAATAATCAGTTCCCTGGATAAAAACCCCCACACCCTGCTGTCATCACTGTTATTACGGTTATCCCCCAGCATCAGATAGTGCCCTTCCGGCACCTCGACGGGGCCGAAATCGGAAAATCTCAGACCCCGGGGCAGGTAGTTTTCGGGTACTGCCTCACCGTTAATGTAAAGACGGCTGTCCTTCAAAGTTACTTTCTCCCCGCCGGACGCGATTAATCTTTTCACAAAATTACGTTTTGGATCCCGGGGGTATTTAAAAACAACGATATCCCCGCGTTCCGGCTCCTGAAAATGATAATTCAGTTTACTAACAATAATTCGGTCGTTTTCCTGAAGATTGGGCTCCATAGAACCGGACGGAATATAAAACGGCTCCAGGATAAACAGCCGGATCACCACTGCCAGTAACACCGCGATTGCCAGCGATTCAATTATTTCACCAAAAAACGAGCGCTTCCCAGTTTTTGGGAGCGCCTTATTTTTGCCGCCTTGCTCCATAGTGCCGCCTCCCCTCCTCCTGGCCGGTATAAACTAAAAAGGTTATTTCATACCGGCAAATTGGGCCAGAGAAACTATCACCCGGCCCGGTAAAAATGCAAAAAGGGACTGTCGTGCCCAGTCCCTTAAAATCTATCTTTTGTCTTGAATCCGGGCAGCTTTACCGCGAAGCCCCCGCAGGTAATACAATCTTGCCCTGCGAACCCGGCCCCTTCTCATAACTTCGATTTTATCGATTTTCGGAGAATGCAGGGGAAAGGTTCTTTCCACACCGACTCCGTAAGAGACCCTCCGGACGGTAAAGGTTTCACCAATGCCGCCACCTTTGCGCCTGATTACAACACCTTCAAAGACCTGGATTCTTTCCCGTCCCCCTTCCACAATCCTGACGTGGATGCGGACGGTATCACCAGAATTAAACTTCACAATGTCCTTTTTGATCTGTTCCTGCTCAAGCAAACGAATGAGGTTCATTAAAATAGTCCCTCCTTCCCTATAGGCTTTTCCTGGCCTTCCAATCATTTAAAAACATTTACTTTTTTTGCACTCAACAAAAGTAATTATAGCACAAACAATCTTGCTCATCAACAATAAGGAAACGGGCTTCCTTTGCTATTTTCCCCCTGCAACTATTTCGCCCCGGGTAAGATTGTACCGGTTTTCGATACTATTTTCAACTGAGGTCGAGACCTGTTAAAATACCCCTTATCCCGCTCAAGAATTTTTTATCCCCGCCTGTTAATTCAGACTGGCCCAAAAGTTCCGGCCTGCGCTCAAGGGTGCGCAACAGGGATTGACGCCTCCGCCATTTCCTGATTTCCTCGTGGTGGCCGCTTAACAGTATTTCCGGGACTTCCTGACCGCGGTATTCCCTGGGCCTGGTATAGTGGGGATACTCCAGCAAACCTGTGGTGAAAGACTCTTCCTCCGCCGAGGCGGCCTCTCCCAGCACCCCGGGAATCAGGCGGGCAACTGCGTCCACTAGTACGGCCGCCGGGAGTTCCCCGCCGGTGAGGATATAATCGCCAATAGATATTTCATCCGTTACCAGGGTCTCTCTAACCCGCTCGTCAACCCCTTCGTAATGTCCGCAGATGATGATCAGGTTTTTTTCGCGGGAGAGCTGTGCAGCCAGAGCCTGACCAAATGGCCTGCCCTGAGGACTCATCAGTACGACTCCGGGCATGAACCCCAGTTCCCGGGCAACCTGTTCCACGGCGCCGAACAGCGGTTCCGGGCTCATGACCATCCCGGCGCCGCCCCCGTAGGGGGTATCATCCACGGTGTGGTGCTTGTTAGGGGAATAGTCCCGGATATTAACAAGGTTTATCTCCAGCAGGCCGCGCTCCTGCGCCCGTTTTAGAATACTGGAGGAAAAGGGCCCGTTTAACATCTCCGGAAAAAGAGTCAGGATATCCACTCTCATTATTCCATCAACCCTTCCGGCAGTTCTACCCGCATCCGGCGTCCGGGCAGGTCGATTTCCCTGATCACCTGCTTGAGCGCCGGAATAAGCAGGGGCTTGCCCCCGGTCTCGACCACGTAGACATCGTTTGCCCCTGTCTGAAGCACATCAGTAACATGACCTAAATATGCGCCGGCAGGATTGTAAACTTTTAATCCGATGATCTCGAAGATATAAAAGCTATCTGCAGGAAGGGGAGCAAGTTGGCCCCTGGTTATTTCCAGATACCCCCCCCTGAGTCCTTCGGCCGCATTCATATCTTCTACTTCACGGAACTTGATGATTAAAAATCTTTTATGCTTGCTGACGGCATCGATCTGGAAATCCCGCCTGTCCCCTTTTAGCTCAACCTTAACCCGGCTCATCCTTTGAAAACGCTCCGGATTATCGGTCAAAGGCAGTACCCTGACGGCGCCGCGGTTGCCCTGGGTGCTCAGGATTTTGCCTACCCGGATAAATTCCTCAGCCATCTATGGGGGCCGCTCCGGCGCTGCCTTCTCTTATATCGGCAATAACACCGTCTTTAAGAACGATTTCCATACTAACAATCCGGCTCCATTCATCTCCAACCTGCAAAGTCACAGGGCTTTCCATTTTTCCCAGGACTACCTCGGTACCCAGACCCCACATGCCGATTTCCTTCAGACGCATAAGCAGCTTTTGCCGCTCCTCCGTCCTCCGGAGCCGTTCCTGGTTCAGTGTCTGCCTGGCCCTGGCGACCCCTTCGGGATTTTTTTGCTCCAGCACAGGCACCAGTTTTTTTTCCTGGTCGTCAATGTGCTCGATTTCCTTTTCCAGGCGGCGGATATACTCCTGGTGCTCCGCGGCCATTTTTGTTTTAAAGGATTCGGTAACGATTGCCTTGACCAGCACAGGCCGGATCAAGTTCAAGCTTTCCATGGGTCCTTCCTCCTGTGGACTTAATCTAGTCCTCCGCTTTATCCTTAGACTATTTCAACCATAACCTTTTTATTCTGTCTGGTTGCGGCTGCTTTAACAACCATCCGCATGGCTTTGGCTATGCGCCCCTGCTTGCCGATGACCTTTCCCATATCTTCGGGAGCTACTTTGAGCTCAATAACAACCGATTTATCCTTTTCAACCAGATCTACAACTACTTTTTCCGGCTGATCAACGAGGGCTTTGGCCAAAACTTCCACAAGTTCTTTCATCAAATAGCCTCCCTATTACTAACCCTCTTCAGCAGCAGCAACTGTTTCTTTCTTAAAAACCCCTGCCTTGTTGAACAGGGCTTTGGCAGTTTCTGAAAGCTGGGCTCCCTTTTTCAACCAGTCCAGTGCTTTATCCTGGTCAATATTAATTATGGCGGGATCCTTCAGGGGGTCGTAGTATCCGATTTCCTCGATAAACCTGCCGTCCCTGGGGGAACGGGAATCAGCTACAACAATGCGGTAAAAAGGGGCTTTTTTGGCGCCCACCCTTTTCAGACGAATTCTAACAGCCATCGTCTTCACCTCCTTTGGTTCGTGTTATGCTTAACTTAAGAAGGGCATTTTTGGTATTTTGCCGCCCTTCTTCATACTTTTTTCCATATCCATCAACTGTTTCATCATTTTCTTGGTCTGCTCAAACTGCTTGAGGAGGCGGTTTACCTCCTGCACGGAGGTGCCGCTGCCCCTGGCAATCCGCCGTTTGCGGCTGCCGTTCAAGAGCCGCTCGGGCTCGCGCCGCTCATCCGGTGTCATGGAATGGATAATGGCCTCAACGTAAACAAGTTCCTTTTCATCCACCTGGATATCCTTTAGCTTCTTCATCCCGCCCAGGCCCGGAATCATCCCCAAAACCTGGTCCAGGGGTCCCATCTTCTTGACATGGGAAATCTGCTCAATGAAGTCATCCAGGGTAAACTCCATGGACCTTATTTTCTTCTGCATCCTGGCCATCTGCCCGGCGTCAAAGTTTTCCTGGGCTTTTTCTATAAGTGTAAGCATATCGCCCATACCCAGGATCCGCTCGGCCATCCGGTCGGGGTGAAAGGACTCCAGGGCGTCCAGTTTTTCGCCGACACCGGCAAATTTAATGGGCTTGCCTGTTACCGAGCGAACGGACAGGGCTGCGCCGCCCCTGGTATCACCGTCAAGTTTGGTTAGAACCACTCCGTCCAATTCAAGGCGCCGGTTAAATGTTTCAGCAACATTAACCGCTGCCTGACCGGTCATGGCGTCCACCACCAGGAGGATCTCATGGGGCTTTATGGCTTCGTTCATAGATTCAAGTTCGGCCATGAGTTCTTCGTTTACTTCCTGGCGTCCCGCGGTATCAATGATAACCAGGTCAAATCCGCCCACCGCGGCTTTTTCTACGGCTGCCCGGCTTATGGCCACCGGATCCTGCTGGTTCTCCAGGGCAAATACCTGTATGTTCAACTGCCCTCCCAGCACCTGCAGCTGTTTAATCGCAGCCGGCCTGTACACGTCCGCGGCCACCAGCAGGGGCCGCCGGCCCTGTTTGCGCAGGAGATTGGCCAATTTGGCGCTGGTGGTGGTTTTACCTGCGCCGTTAAGACCCACCATCATGATGATGGTAGGGGGTTTGGGAGCCAGACTAATTTTGCTGTTGGAACCTCCCATTAGCCCGGTCAGCTCATCATGAACAATTTTTATAACGTGCTGGGCGGGATTTAAGCTTTCCAGCAGTTCCTGCCCCACCGCCCGCTCCTTTATCCGGGCCACAAAGTCCTTCACAACTTTAAAGTTGACATCCGCTTCCAGCAGGGCCAGGCGCACTTCCCGCAGGGCCTCGTTGACATCGGCCTCGTTCAGGCGTCCTTTACCCCTCATCTTTTTAAATGTTTCCTGCAGTCTTTCAGCGAGATTGGCAAACATGCCCGGGTTCCCCCCTTTGAACCTCAACCTTTTACTGTTTTTCCGGGTCCATGAATTCGCAGAGAATCTCCTTTACCCGCCTGATCCGGTCATCTTCACCGGTGGAAATACATTGATCCAGCAGGCCGGCGGCAATCGCCAGCTTTTCCCTTTCAACCCGGTATCTGGCCACCAGCCCCAGTTTATCCTCATAGTAGGTCAGAAGCTGCTCCGATCTTTTCAAGGTATCATGCACGGACTGGCGGGTAACGTTAAATTCACCGGCAATTTCACCCAGGGACAAGTTCTGGCCGTAATACAGTTCAATAAAATCCTTCTGGCGTTCAGTCAAAAGCTGGCCGTAAAAGTCATAAAGCATTGTTATCCAGGCTACCTTTTCCAACACCGGACTCACCGCCTGCCTATAAAGGACTTTCCCTTTACAGATTGATTTTACTTGAATGGTCCTGCCATGTCAAGAAAAGCCTGAATTATTTTAGGGTTTCACGAAGGTTATTTCAGCCCTTTAGAGAAAATAATACGGATAAAGGGTGTACACACATTGAGCACACGGGAGATGAACAATAATTGAACACAATGAAAAATCCTTTTTCGCCAGCCCGCAAGCCGGCCGGCTGGCTGACCCTCCAGGCAGCCCTGAAGCAGGACCGGGAAAAAGTTGTGGAAAACCACAAAACCTACCTGAATGCAAGCCTGGCCGCAATGCTTGGCCTTTTGAATTTCGACAAGCAGTTTATTAAAGCAGAGGGCGTTTGCGTCTGGGACAGTCAGGGCAACCAGTATCTGGACTTTTTAGGCGCTTACGGGGCTCTGAATCTGGGGCACAACCATCCGAAAGTCCTGGCGGCCCTGGACCAGGTCAGGGAACAACCGAACCTGCTCCAGGCCTCCCTGGGCACTATTGCCGGTGCGCTGGCCAGAAATCTCGCCCTGCTCACCCCCGGTGAACTGCGCCGCTCCTTTTTCGGCAACAGCGGGGCCGAAGCTGTGGAGGGGGCCCTGAAACTGGCCCGGGCCGCCACCGGCCGCCCTGGCCTGGTTTACTGCCACGGCTCCTTCCACGGCAAGACTTTGGGCGCCCTTTCCGTTACCGGGCGAGAGAAATACCAGAAGGCCTTTGCGCCCCTCATTCCTGAATGCCGCCCGGTCCCCTTTGGCGACCTGGAAGCGCTGGAAGCAATACTAAGGGAAAAAACTTGCGCCGCTTTCATTGTGGAGCCCATCCAGGGTGAGGGCGGGATTATCCTGCCCCCCGAAGGCTACCTTTCCGGCGCCAGACAAATTTGCTCCCGGCACGGTACGTTGTTGATCTTTGATGAAATTCAAACCGGTTTGGGAAGGACCGGGAAGATGTTTGCCTGCCAGCATGACGGCATAACGCCCGACATCCTCTGCCTGGCCAAGTCATTGGGCGGCGGGATCATGCCCATCGGGGCCTACATCAGCACCGACGAAGTTTGGAAAAGGGCCTATGGAAGCATGGAAAAAGCGCTTCTGCACACCACCACCTTCGGCGGCAATACCTGGGCGGCGGCGGCAGCCGTAGCGGCCCTGGATGTAATTTGCGAAGAGAACCTGCCGGAGCAGGCCCGGGAAAGCGGCGATTACCTGCTGACGGGACTTGGTAAATTGAAAGAAAAATACCCCCTTTTAAAAGACGTGCGGGGGCGGGGTCTGATGGTGGGCATTGAGTTTAATCAGCCCGGCGGCCTGGCCGTCAAAGCTACCTTCGGCCTGGCGTCCAAGCTCTCCGAAGAGTACCTGGGCAGCCTGGTGGCGGGTGAACTGCTGAACAAACACCGGATTATTACCGCCTACACCCTGAACAACCCTAATGTAATCCGGCTGGAACCCCCTCTGGGTGTTAGCCGGGAACAGTTGGACAGCCTCCTGGATGCCCTGGAAAAAATCCTGGCCTCCCATAAAAGCTTTATGGGCGTGGCTGCCTCGGGCGCCAGGACAATAATTAAGTCACTGATTAAAAAATAACGACCGGGAACCTGGCCCGGGACGGCGTACCCCGGCCAGGTTAAAATCACCGGTTATTCCTCAGCTAAAGGGGATGGTACCCTGGTCGGGCCCGGGCCAATACCTGCCAGCCCCGTCCGGGTCACGGGCCGCCGGCCGGTATAATACCGCCCAGGGCACAAAACGGGCTTCACCGGCAGCGGACGGCCCAAGGCGACCACCTCCGCTGGTTTCGCCATCCGTTATGCCGGCTCAATTTTAAATTCCGCCGATCCGGCCGAAAACCCCCTGCCGGGTATGCTCCCGGCAGCAGCATCAGGTCCCAATGGCCGGGTCCCCTGTACCGTAAAACCCCGTTTGGCCATTGTTAAACTTTACCTACCAGCCGGAATGCCTGTTCCTGGGCTCGCCGCATAACCTCTTCCTCATCCATGGTCAGAACCTTCCTGCCCTCCATAACCACTTTCCCGTTAATGAGCACCGTGTCCACATCGGCGGATTGAGCAGCGTAAACCAGATGAGCCGCAAAGTCATGCCGGGGGTAGAGGTGCGGGCGGTGAAAATCAACCAGGATCAGGTCGGCCTTCAGGCCGGCTCTCAAGATTCCCACATCGGGCAGGCCCAGGACCCGGGCCCCGGCCCGGGTAGCCATTTGCAACGCCTCAAGGGAAGGCAGAGCTTCGGGATCTGCGGTAGCGACTTTCTGGAGCAGGGCAGCGCTGCGCATCTCTTCCAGCATATCGAGATTATTGTTGCTGGCTGCCCCGTCGGTACCCAGACCCACATTGACTCCGGCGGCAAGCAGGCTAACCACCGGGGCAATCCCGCTGGCCAGCTTCATGTTGCTTTGGGGACAGTGGGCGACCCCCACCTCTTTGGCCGACAGGATTTCTATTTCCTCCCGTTCCAGGTGCACGCAATGCGCTGCCAGCACCGGCTGCTCAAAGAGGCCGATGCTGTCCAGGTGCCGGACGGGGGTAGTTCCGTAGTTTTCCTTGATCTCCCGGATTTCTTCTTTAGTTTCGGCAACGTGGATATGAAGCCCTGTCCCGTATTGGGCAGCCAGGCCGATGACCTCTTCCAGGTACTCCGGGGGACAGGTGTAAGGGGCGTGGGGCCCGAACATGGTTTTTATCCTTCCTTCAGCCCGGCCGTCCCATTCCCGGACAAAATTCACGCTTTCCTCAATGGCTTTCCGGGCGTTAGGCGCCACGCCGATCATGCCCCGGGAGAGGCAGGCCCGCATACCGCTTTGTTCAACTGCCCGGGCAACCTGATCCATTTCAAAATACATATCGGCAAAAGTAGTTGTGCCTGATTTAATCATTTCCAAACAGCACAGCATGGCGCCCCAGAAAATATCTTCCCTCTTAAGTTTTTCCTCCAGGGGCCAGATTTTTTCCGAAAGCCACTTCATGAGGGGCATGTCGTCGGCATAGCTGCGCATAAGGGTCATGGCTGTGTGGGTGTGGCAGTTGACAAAACCGGGCATGGCCACCATCCCCGCACCGTCTATGACCCGGTCCGCCTGAAAACCCTCCGGCACACAACCCCGCGGGCCCGCCGCAACAATGGCATCTCCGGCAACGGCAATTTCACCCCCGGGATAAATCCCTGCGTGATCCCCCAGGTCCTCCATGGTGAGGATAGTGGCCCCCTTAATCAATAAATTAGCCATCTGTAGCTCCCTCCCAAAAGTTATATGCCATCCCTTGTTCAAGCGCCTTCCGCCTTTTTTCAGGAATGTTTGCGGGTTCCCGGATATTTTACTGCCACTTGTTCAGGTAAGTCTCCTGCTCCCCGGTCAGGCTGTCGATGGCGATACCCAGGGAATTCAGCTTCAGCCAGGCAACCCGGCGGTCGATTTCTTCCGGTACCCGGTACAGGCGTTTGTCCAGGGTCCCCGCATTCTCCTGGATATAGCGGGCCGAAAGGGCCTGAATGGCGAAGGACATATCCATTATTTCTGTGGGGTGGCCGTCCCCGGCAGCCAGGTTGACCAGGCGTCCCCCCCCCAGCAGGTAAATATTCCGGCCGTCTGCCAGGGTAAACTGTTCAATGTTGCGGCGCGCCGGGCGCCGTTCCCGGGCCAAATCCCCCAGGTCCTTTAGATTAATCTCCACGTCGAAGTGGCCGGCGTTGGCCAGGATGGCGCCGTTCTTCATCTTTTCAAAATGGCTCCGGCCTAAAACGTCCCGGCAGCCTGTGACGGTAATGAAAATGTCGCCGTGGGCAGCGGCCTGCCCGCTGTCCAGTACCTGGTAACCATCCATGTGGGCCTCGATGGCTTTGACGGGATCCACCTCGCAAACCATGACCCTTGCTCCCAGGCCCCTGGCGCGCAGGGCCACGCCCTTGCCGCACCAGCCGTACCCCAGAACTACCACCGTTTTCCCGGCCACCACCAGGTTGGTGGTACGCATGATCCCCGACCAGACCGATTCCCCGGTCCCGTACCGGTTGTCAAACAGGAATTTGCAAAGGGCATCGTTCACCGCCAGCATCGGGAACAGCAGCTTCTTCTCCCGGTCCAGGGCCTCCAGCCGCCGCACCCCCGTAGTGGTCTCTTCACAGCCGCCAACCACCCTGGCTGCCTGCTCCCTTCTTACCGTATGCAGAAGCCCCACCAAATCCCCGCCGTCGTCGATAACCACCTGTGGTCCTGTATCCAGGACATGGAGAAGGTGCTCCCGGTACTCTTCGTCCGTAGCGTTGTACCAGGCGTAGACGTTGATGCCGGAAACAGCCAGGGCCGCCGCCACGTCGTCCTGGGTGGAGAGGGGATTGGAGCCGGTAACGGCAACCCGGGCTCCGCCCGCCCGGATTACTTCAGCCAGATAGGCCGTTTTAGCTTCCAGGTGGATGGACAGCGCCACCCAGGCGCCGGCAAAGGGCCGGTCCCGTTCGAAATCCTCCCGGATGGCTTTGAGCACCGGCATATGTTCCTTGACCCAGTCTATTTTCTGCCTGCCCCCAGGGGCCAGGCCAAGATCCCTTACGATGTAATCCTTCAAAACTTCAGGCCTCCCGGTTATTTTAGTTTTTCCGTTCATTGAATAATTCCCGCAGCCCTTCCCCGCAGGGGGCTCGCACTATTCCCCGATCCGTTATGACAGCTGTTATTAGACGATGAGGCGTGACATCAAAGGCGGGATTCCAGACAGTGACTCCGCCGGGGGCCACCGGCAAGCCGGCCAGGTGGGTTACCTCCCCGGGATCGCGCTCCTCAATGGGGATTTCCTGACCCGAAGCCAGACTCAAATCTATGGTGGAAACAGGCGCCGCTACGTAAAAGGGAAGGTTGTGCTCCCCGGCCAGAACGGCCAGGCTGTACGTCCCAATTTTGTTGGCCACGTCACCATTGGCGGCAATGCGGTCGGCGCCCACCAGAACCAGGTCCACCATGCCCCTGGCCATCAAATAACCGGCCATGTTATCTGTAATCAGGGTGACAGGAATATTTTCCTGCAGCATTTCCCAGACTGTAAGCCTGGCTCCCTGCAACAGGGGCCGGGTCTCGCCGGCATAAACGCTGATCTTTTTGCCTGCCTTCCGGGCCGCCCGGATTACGCCCAGGGCGGTACCGTACCCGGCGGTGGCCAGGGCCCCGGCGTTGCAGTGGGTCAATATTCGCGCCTCCGCCGGAATCAATGCCTGCCCGTACAACCCCATCTTGCGGTTGCCGGCCACGTCTTCATTATGCAGATCCAGGGCTTCAGCCAGCAGAACGGCGCAGAGCGCCTCCGGGTCCCGGATCCCTGAGGTCTTTAGCCGCCTGGTCAGGCGTTCCAGTGCCCAGTGCAAATTAACCGCAGTGGGCCGGGTGGCGGCAAGATCCCTGGCCGCCTTGCCAACTCCGGCCGTAAATGCTTCAACCGGCAGGTCTTTCAGTTGCCGGCAAGCCAGGACCAGGCCAAAGGCTGCCGCCGCCCCTATAGCCGGAGCGCCCCGCACAGCCAGGCACCTGATCGCGGCAGCGACTTCCCCGGGGGTTGTGCACTTGAGATAAATAACCTCGGCGGGGAGCCGGGTCTGATCCAGCAGTTCCAGTATGCCGTCATCCGTCCAGCGCATGGTATCCAAAAAAACACCTCCACACAATAGCCGGTTTGCCGAAAAGCCTGTGGGCTTTATTCTTTAACCCGTTTGCTCCGGTACCCGGTGACACCGGCAGGTACGGTCTACATCAAGCCGGGCCACCGCCTGCATGAGCAGCTGACGGATGTTTTCCCCGTTTTTTCGCATCATGTCCACCACTTCCTGGTGGGAAAGCCTGGTGGGCGAAATACCCGCGGCGTAGTTGGTGACCATGGCAACGGTGGCGTAACACATCCCGGCTTCCCGGGCCAGAGGGGCCTCCGGAACGCCGGTCATGCCCACCAGATCGCCGCCCAGCAGGCGGTACATTTTAATTTCAGCGGCTGTCTCAAAACGCGGCCCCTCACAGCAGACATACGTTCCCCCGGAATGGGCGGTTAAGTCCAGGCTTTGCGCGGCCCGCAGCAGTATTTCCCGCAGCTCCGGGCAGTAGGGCGCGGTCATATCCTGGTGGACCACGCCGCTTGCACCTCCGTCAAAAAAGGTCTGCCGGCGGGCTTTCGTAAAATCCAGGAATTGATCAACAAAAATAAAATCCCCGGGCTTCATGGACGGATTCAAAGAACCGACGGCTGCCGTGGCAAACACGTTCTTAACCCCAAGTTTTTTTAACGCCGCAATATTAGCGCGGTAATTGACCAGATGCGGCGGTACGGAATGGTCCCCCCTGTGGCGGTTCATAAAGGCCAGGGTTTTGCCCCGGTAGCTGCCGACACTGATTTGAACATCACCATAGGGCGTACTTACTTTTTCATCCCGAACATCTGTCATCATACCCGGGTCATAGACCCCGGTCCCGGCGATTACGGCAATTCCAACATCTAGAGCCACCATGCTGTCCTCCTGATTCTATCACTTTTTTACTAACTTCGGATCATTCCTGATATTCGCCTTTTACCGCATTCATTCCTTTATACCGGCAACAGGGGAGCAGCAATTTATTCCTGTGAATACACGGCATCCTGCCTTTTGAAAGCAACATCCACATCATAATGGCAGCAGGGGCAGGCGAAAAGGTGAACGCAAGTGGCGTGGTTATAACACCTGTATCCGTCTTCATAAAGATCCTGTTCCAGGTAGGCGCTGTAACTATCGTAAAAATCCTGGAGCAAACCCGCGTCAAACATTGTCCTGCCGCAGCGGGGACAACTTTTTTGAACCGGGGCCAATCCGTTGCAAACCGGACAAACGGGCAAAGCCCACACCCCCAACCCAATCATTATTTAATCAAACTATATGTTTCGAACCGTACATTTTAGTTTTATATCTGCTGTCATATATCTTTATAAATATTTTGCTGTTCAATAATCCCCCCGGCGCTGTTGTTATTGCCCGGTGGATAATATAAACACAATGAGTATTTTTTTAGTTTTTCCCGCCGGGAACATGTTAACCCTCTCACCATCATACAAAACGAAACGCCCCCTCCCCAAGAGCGCGCCGCCGGATCGGATAATGCCTGCGGGAACCCCGGAAACCGGCCGGCAAACCAGTTAAAAAACCCTGCCGCCAAAGAGCGGGGTTTGTTTCATAATTGTATTTTATAATTATACTTCTGCGGTTGGGAAAGATATAATGACAAACAACTTAAAGAGGGTGGTTTCATGTCCAGCAAACTGTCCCAGGGAGAACTGCTCAACAATGCCCTGAAGGAAGCCCTGCAGCGGGAAGAACAGCGCCGGATCCGGTATCTCCACCTGGCTAAAACCATTAAAGACAGGCGGCTTAATACCCTTTTCGGAAGATTTGCCGGTATCTCGGGGGAGCGTTTAAAACAACTTGATAATTTAATGAAGAACTTTAACGTCAAATAAAACAAAGGAGGCGGACTATGGACGCCCTCAATTACCTTTACCAGGTCCTTGAGGATAAAATCGCCAACCAGTGTTTTTATAATGAATGCTTGGTCAAACTAACCAACCCGGCAGCCCGAAAACTATTTACCAGCCTGAGGGATGAGGAAATGGCTCATATCTCAGCGCTGCAAAAAGAAATTGCGGCCATAGAAGCCAGGCCCTTTCCGGTAAACGTCCTTTTCCCCAAACTAAGAATGTAACGGGCCTTACCTCCATGTCAGGGCTTCTTTTCCCGGCTCTCCCGGCCTGTTTCGATTTTTTTATGCGCCAGGGCTCCGGCCTTGTTAACGATATCCAGAAGAACCGCCGTACTCTTAACGAAATCGAGATTGGTGTTATAAACCAGCTGTTTAATCCCCGGGGTAGTCAGAAGGGCCACCAGGTGATCGAAACCTTTATTGGTCAAACTGTCCAATGTTCTTCTTAGAGTTATAGAAAACTTGCCGTGGGCCACCAGCTGGGCAATGCTTTCCTCGTAGTTGTATCCCCGGACCAGGGCGCGGGCGGCCAGAACTCCGCTGACGAGCCCGCTGTAAAGGGCGAATCCTAAAAAGGCTCCTAAAAACCCGCCCGAATTTCCGACAAACAGGATGTTCCCCACCTGATGGGGGTAGACATAACCGGAACTATGCTCCAAGTCCCAGAGGGAAGCCACCTTGTAAGTAAAACCTTCAATCTCCCAGAATTTTTTCCAGTAATAGCCTATTTCCTCCCTTTTAACGTCGGACACAATTAAAACCAAAGAGGCGCTTTTCCGGTTTATTGGCGTTAAGTAAGCATAGCCGCTCCTGGCGTATTCCGTATTAAGCCACATCATCATCGCGTTGGGGTCGAATGAGCCCAGCACCGTGGCGCCCATAACCCAATTTGAGCTTACGTCTTCCCACAGGCCCAGGGTTGAGGTGATATCCCGTTCGCCGGTAGCCACCACCACGTAATCATACTCCCGGGCCAGCTTTGCATATTCCCCCCTTAGATTATAATGTACGGTGGATTTTACCTGTTTAAGCAACTGGCCTGTTACCGAATTTTCCGACTGGCCTTTGAGCATAAAATGGCCAAGGTTACCATATACGCTGCCTCTAACCCGGGGCGAGTGCATGGTTATTTTATTTACAGTATTGGCCGGCTCTAAAGGGATGTGGTATTTTTCGTTAAGTTCCTGTAGCTGATCCTTGACTGGCCTGTGTAAGATCTGCAGGAGCACGGCCATATGGGTAAATAATTCCCCCACCCGGGGCCGCTGCTCGTAAATATCCGGTCTGATTCCAAAACGCTCCAGTTCATGGACGCAGGCCAGACCGGAAATTCCCGCCCCGATGATGGCAACACGCAAAATTTTAACTCCTTTCTAAGTTAAGATCTGAACCCGTCACAACGGTTTTGATTGCTTAAACCAACGGTTCAGAACAGCATACTTGGGCGGACTAAAATCCGCCGGCGCTTGCAGAGGCAATTTGCAGCAAATAAAAGAATAGACTTTTTAGCCAAATCTGGACAAAATCTTAAACCAGACGTAAACCAAAAGCCCTATTAGCAATGTAAAAACTGTAAAGGCAAACAAGCTCAAGGCGCCTTAACCTCCCTTTTAAATGCCGCCTTGCGGTTGAGACCGAAGGAATCAACCAGCCAGGTGTAGCCGGTAAAAACAAAAATATCAATAACTATACTGGATACGGGATTCCAATTGAGATATTCCAGGGCGCCCACCTTTAGAAACAGGAATTCCTCCAAAAAAAAAGCGCCGAAATGACCAGGATGTTAATCCCCTGCAGCAAAGAGGTCCCGGGTAAATACTGGGCAACTAGCACGCCTATGGTAAAAACCAGACCAACAGTAAAGAAAAATGATGAGCCGAAAATATAGAAAAAATCGTGGATGCGGTACAAGTTTAACTGCTTCGCTCCGGTGTCAACCAGCAATTGAAGGGCGCAAACAATAAAACCGCCCCAGATTGTGTATTTGAACCTGGATCTGTCCGCCAGGAGGAAAAATACGATCCAGGCAACAATCATACTGATTAACCAGGCGTATTTATACATAAAACCTTCCCCCAATCTCTTCCAACTGGATCCTGGTTGGCAATAGATCCGTCTTTAAGGATTAATGTTTCCCCCGGGGGTAAAAAATATTAAAGCGAATAGGTCAACAAAGGAGGGAATACCTTTTGCGGGTGGCAATTGTGGGCGCGGGACCCGGCGGTCTGGCCTGCGCCCTGGAACTGGAACGGCGGGGGATTTATCCCGACATCTTTGAGCGAAGTAACCGGGTGGGCCATCTCATCCCCAGGGTAGAGACACTGCTGCAGCTTTTTGGACGTCCCCCAAAAAATCAGCTTCGCTACCTTGCGGAAAACTATGCCCTGGAATTTCAGCCGCTGTCGCCCCTCCGCAGGGTGGTCATGCGTACGTACCGGCGGTCCGCCACGGTCAAGGGGAACCTGGGCTTCCTGGTGGAACGGGGCCAAAGCGAGCAGTCCATCGAGGTCCAACTATTCCGAAAATTGCGCTCCGGGATTAAATTTGACCTGGAAGCGGATTTTCGAACCCTGGCCGGCGAGTACAATTTTGTGGTGGTGGCGGAAGGAAACGAGCTGGCCGCAAGTGAACTGGGACTTTGGGAAACAAAGCTTAACGCCTGGATCAAAGGGGCTATCGTACTTGGCCGGTTTACCCCTGGCAGCGTAACGATTTATTTCAATACTGAATATGCCAGGCACGGCTTCGGCAGTCTGAAGCCCTTCAACAGGGACAGGGCATTATTGAAACTGGTTATACCCGGGGCTGACCGAAGCCAGGCCAATGAACACTGGAATTATTTTACGTCCCTGGAAAAAATCAATCTTGAAGTTATAGAAACCTTTGAAATGAATTACTCCACCGGCCTTACCTCCCGTCGGCAGGTGGATAACATCCTGCTTGCCGGCGCCAGCGGGGGGTTCACCGACAGTTTCCTGGGCCTGGGCCTTTTTGCCGCTCTTTCCAGCGGTGTCCTGGCCGCCCGGGCCATAGCGGAGGGTTGGGATTACGAAAAATTGACAGCGCCCTTAAGCAACCGGACCAGTCGCCTGATAGCCTTAAGAAGAATCTTCAATACCCTGGGCAACAAGGAAATCGACCGCCTGGTGCACGGTATTACCCTGCCCGGAATCAGGCAGGTTATCTACAACACCAATCTTGATATCATCGGCATGCTTTGCTCCCTATTGGACAAACCCGGCTGAGCCCCATTACGCGCCTCTTTCTTCAACACCCCTCACCCAGGAAATAACCAGGATAATCAGGGGTATCAACAATTCAAAGACCAGTAAAGTATAGACCAGGGCGTTGCCGATAAAGTGTACTACCTCAATGGTGTCTTTAAACATGAGATTTGAAAGGGCAACCAGGATTACGCCCAGGGGCAGTACCAGTGGTTTATAGCTCTTTAAACCGGCCCATTGGGCCGCGAGCAAGGCCAGCAGGTAGTGGGCGACGGCAATCCGTACCAGGATCCCGGCATACCATCCCAGCATAACTAAAATATCGGAACGGGGCAGACCGGGGATCTGGATCTCCCGTGCCAGTTCAATAGCCGGCATCAAAAGCCTGGAAGTGGTGCCTAAACCAAAGACAGGGATGGAAACAGTGCCGGCCACCATCGCCAGGCCCAAAATGGGCAAAATAGCGGCATAAGTTTGAGGAGTTTTGTCCGGCTGCCGGATTAGGGGCAAAGCGTAGATCAAGATAAATCCTTCCATCAAATAAGCCAGGAGGATTATGGTGCCCCTGGCGGGCGGACCGTACCCGTGTTCCAGGATAGGCAAATACTGGGACATATCCGCCATAGGCAGAACAGCCACTGCCACGAAGATTAATAAGAAAACTCCCACGGGAAGCAGGATGCCGTTCACCCGGCCAAGCACTTCCAGGCCGCTCCGGACAAGATAGGCAGACAAGCTCACGCCGGTAATGCCAAAGATAATTTTCGGTGTGTGCACAAAAAAGGCCATACTCATGATTTCTTCCAGTTCCCGGGTAGTGGTAACCCCGATAATCAGGATTAACAGGAGGTAAAGAAGGCCCACCAGCCGGCCGGGCCAGACGCCCAGGATAATTTGTGAGTATTCGATGAAGCTGCGCTTGGGAAAACGCAGGGCCAGGGAAACAATTATTAAGGCCACCGGCATACTGGCCGCAACGGTGAAAAGAGCCGAAATCCAACTGTCCCGGCCGGCTACGCCCGCCGTAATGGAAGGAACAAAAATATCAACTGTGGATATGACAAAGGTAAAATACAGGATAGCCCCCTGAAACATGCTGATATATCCCGGTTCCAGCTGAAACAGGGGGAGCATAGCCGTTTTTTTAGTCATCAAAGATTCCCCCGCGGCAAGAACTCTTCCAGGATTACTATTATTTGCTTATTCCTTGTTTTTATGTAAAAATAAAAAGGACCTGCGGCCCTTTGAGTTGTTTTGCTGATTATTAAATTCTTATTTTATTAGGAAAACAAAGCCTCCACAAATTCTTCCGGATCGAAGGGTCTTAAATCATCCATACCCTCCCCGATGCCGATAAGTTTGACCGGTATATTGAGGGCCTGCTTGATTGCCAGCACAACCCCCCCCCTGGCGCTGCCGTCCAGTTTTGTTAGAACTATGCCGGTGACGCCCACAGCTTCGCTGAACAGTTTGGCCTGATTGACCGCATTCTGACCGGTGGTGGCGTCAAGAACCAGAAGAACCTCGTGGGGCGCCCCGGGCATAGCCCGGTCCAGAACCCGCCCAATCTTTTTCAGTTCCTCCATTAGATTGCTTTTCGTGTGCAGCCTGCCGGCTGTATCGATAAGCAGGAGATCTACCTCCCTTGCCTTTGCCGCCTGCAGGGAATCATAGGCAACCGCAGCCGGGTCGGAACCCTCCTGGTGCTTGATCAGGTCCGCATTCACCTGCTCCGCCCAAACTTCCAACTGGTCTATTGCCGCCGCTCGAAATGTATCCGCAGCCCCCAGAAGCACTTTTTTTCCATCAGACTTGTAAAGGTGGGCTATCTTTCCGATGGTGGTGGTTTTGCCAACACCATTTACGCCCACCACCAGAACTACTGTTGGAGACTGCCAGTAGACATTAAGGGACGTTGTACCGGCGCCCAGCAGATCCCTGATCTTTTCTTTAAGTACGGGTTTGATTTCAGAAGCATCCTCGATCCGCCTTTCCTTTACGGCGTGCCGGACTTTTTCCACCAGTTCCATGGCCGTGGCAACTCCCACATCGGCTTGAACCATAATTTCTTCCAGTTCCTCGTAAACATCTTCATCGATTTCCTGGCGCCGGTGAATCAAAGTATCAATTTTTTCCACAAAACCCTGGCGGGTCTTGGCCAGGCTATCCTTTAAACGATTAAAAAATCTCATGGTTGGCGTAACCTCCAAACAAGTCCGATCATTTTACCGATTAGCGTTTATGTTTTTTTGTTCTGCCGTCTTCGCCCGGCAAGAGCCGATTTGGCTGCCTGCTGTTCCGCGTCCTTTTTGGAGCGTCCCGTACCGCTTCCCGCCAGCTCACCCCGGTAAAGAACACCTGCCGTGAAGGTCTTATGGTGGTCTGGTCCCTCTTCCTTCAGGATCACATAGTGGACCTGTTCACCATTACGCTGTTGGACAAACTCCTGGAGCTCGGTCTTATAGTCGCGCTCCTGACGCCCTTCCAGAACATCCCTGATCACAGGGGAAAGCAATCGAACAGCCAGTTTGCCTGCCCGGTCCAAACCCTGGTCAAGGTAAACGGCCCCCAGAAGGGCTTCAAAGGCATCGGCCAGAATGGAGGGACGCTCCCTGCCTCCGGAACGTTCCTCACCCTTCCCCATCTGAAGGCATAAACCAAGTCCCAGATCCCCGGCCACCCTGGCCAGGGAAGTTTCACATACTACAGCAGCCCTGAATTTGGTCAAACTTCCCTCATCAAGATCGGGGTGTTCTCGGTACAAGTGGTCACTGACCACCAGTTCCAAAACCGCGTCACCCAGGAATTCCAGACGCTGGTTGTTCTCCATGCCGTTTTGCCGGCTTTCGTAAGTAAAAGAACTGTGGGTCAGGGCCTGAACTAAAAGTTCCCCGTCCACCCAGTCTAATCCCAGCCTTTTCTGTAAAAGGGCCAGGTATTCCTTTCCCTTTACCAAAAACATCACCTGACTCAAGTATTAAATCTAACACCTGTGTTGAACAGCTGAACTGCCCGCCCCACCACCCGCGGAATACCGGGTTCCTCAGAATTTTTTAAGAACAAGGGTGGCATTATGACCGCCAAAACCAAAGGAGTTGGACAGGGCTGCATTTATCGCGGCCTGTCTGGCGGTGTTGGGCACAAAGTCCAGGTCACACTGGGGATCGGGTTGTTCCAGATTAATCGTCGGCGGAATAATTCCGTTTTGTATGGCCAGGACACAGGCCATTGCCTCCAGACCACCGGCCGCACCCAGGAGGTGACCAGTCATGGATTTAGTTGAACTGACGGCAAGTCTAAAGGCATGTTTGCCGAAAACAGTTTTAATGGCTTTAACCTCCGCGATGTCTCCCGGTGGTGTGGAGGTTGCGTGGGCGTTGATATAATCCACCGCTTCAAGCCCGATACCAGCGTCCGCAATTGCCGCCCGCATTGAGTTGGCCGCTCCGCCGCCCTCCGGGTCGGGGGCCGTAATATGATAGGCGTCACAAGAACTGCCGTAGCCCGCCAATTCGGCGTATATCCTGGCTCCCCTGGTCTGGGCGTGTTCAAGGGTTTCCAGCACCAGGATAGCAGCTCCTTCCCCCACAACAAAACCGTCCCGGTAGTTGTCAAAGGGCCTGCTGGCCCTTTCCGGCTCTTCATTGCGGGTGGACATGGCCTTCATGGAACAGAACCCGGCCATGGCCAGGGGGGTTATTGGAGCTTCCGTACCCCCGGTAATCATCACATCAGCATGTCCCCACTGCAGCGTTTTAAACGCGTCGCCAATGGCGTTGCTGCTGGAGGCGCAAGCCGACACACTGGTTATATTGGGTCCGCGCAGGCGATAATTGATGGCCACCTGTCCCGCTCCCATATTGGCTATCATCATCGGTACGAAAAAAGGGCTGACCCGTCCCGGGCCCCGATCCTCCAGAACCCTGGCCTGTTCTTCCAGGGTTTCAATGCCGCCGATACCCGAGCCGAGAATAACACCAATCCTGTCCCTGTCGGCAGTCTCCAGGTCCAGCGCCGCGTCCTCTATGGCCATACCGCTAGCAGCCACTGCAAACTGAGTGAAGCGGTCCATACGGCGGGCCTCTTTTCTGTCAATATACCCGGCAGGCTCAAAATCAATGACTTCCCCTGCAATTTTAGTCTTGAAATTGGTCGGGTCAAACCTTGTTACCGGTCTAATTCCGGATATTCCACCGGTCAGGGAAGACCAGAACTTTTCCAGTCCCGTCCCAACCGGGGATATAATACCAAGTCCGGTAATGACAACCCGCTTACGCAATCTTATTCCTCCCTCTTCAAAAAAGTCCCGCGGTTTCCCCCGGGACTTGAACCCTAGCTCATGTAACGTTTATTGATGTTCCTGGATATATTTTATAGCCTCACCCACCGTGCGGATTTTTTCTGCGTCTTCATCCGGAATTTCCAGGTCAAATTCCTCTTCCAAAGCCATTACCAGCTCCACAATATCTAAAGAATCGGCCCCAAGATCATCCACAAAGGACGCTTCCATCTTGATGTCTTCTTCCTCTACACCCAACTGCTCAATAATAATCGATTTAACCTTATCAATAATTGCCATAATTTCAAATCACCCCCTTCCGGATATGCTGTCAATTTTTCAAATACAAGTCATTCCGCCATCCACCGTTATGGTCTGTCCCGTAATGTAAGCCGCGGCATCAGAAGCCAGGAACGCCACCAGCTCCGCAACCTCTTCGGGACCGCCAAATCTCCTTAAGGGCACCTGAGCCAGCATTTTTTCCTTGAGCTCTTCCGGCAGCCCCGCTGTCATTTCAGTGGTAATGAAGCCGGGCGCCACTGCGTTAACGGTGACGTTTCTGGAACCCAGTTCCCTGGCCAGGGCTCTGGTTAGCCCCAGCAAGCCGGCCTTGGACGCGCAGTAGTTAACCTGGCCAATATTTCCAGTAAGGCCCGAAACAGAACTGATGTTGATAATTCTGCCGTACTGGTTTTTTAGCATACCCCGCGCCGCTGCTCTGGCGCAATTAAAGGCCCCTTTTAGATTAATCCCCAGCACGGTTTCCCAGTCCTGATCCTTCATCCGCAAAATTAAACTATCACGGATGACGCCGGCATTGTTGACCAGGATATCCACGCGGCCGAATCCGGTCTGGGCTGCTTTAATCAGCCCGGCGGCTTCATCCGGATCTGAAACATCAGCCTTAAAAGCAATGGCCTGACCGCCCCCGCCCCGGATTTTGTCTACCACTTCTGCGGCCGCACCGGCGCTGGCAGCATAATTAACAACCACCTCGGCGCCTTTTTGGGCCAGGGTCAGGGCAATAGCCCGGCCAATCCCCCGGGAACCCCCGGTAATTATGGCAACCCTGCCGCTAAGAACCATTTTAGCTAACCTCCCCCTGAAGTGCAAGGATTTTTTCCAGGGACGCCTGGTCCTCGATATTGTATATTTTGACCTCCCGGCTGATTTTTTTAATTAACCCGCTCAAGACCTTGCCCGGACCGATTTCAATGAACGTATCGACGCCGTCGGCAATCATGCGGCGGATGCTGTCTTCCCAGCGGACCGGACTATATACCTGCTTGTTTAAAGATTCCCTGACCTCGGAAGCACTCCTGACGTAATCTGCCGAAACATTGGCCACCACTCCCACCTTTGGCTCCAAAATCTCGATCTCCGCCAGGTCCCTGGCCAGCTTTTCCCCGGCTGGCGCCATCAGGCGGGAATGAAAGGGGGCGCTTACGGACAGCGGGATAAACCGCTTTGCTCCTGCTTCTTTGGCCAGAACCTGGGCGGCCTGAAGGCCGTCCATATCCCCGGCCACAACCACCTGACCGGGACAGTTTAAGTTAACGGCTTCCACCACTCCCTTTTCCGACGCCCGAAGGCATAAATCTATTACCCCGGCGCCGGAAAGGCCCATCACGGCAGCCATACCGCCTGTTCCCAGGGGCACCGCCTCCTGCATGTACTGCCCCCTCTTCCGGACCAGACGGACGGCATCCTCGAAGCCGAGGGAACCGGCTGCCACCAGGGCGGTGTATTCACCCAGGCTGTGGCCCGCCAGAGCGGCAGGGGCCGGGGCCCCGGCCCGTCTGAACACCTCCAGGCAGGCAATGCTGGCGGTCAAAATAGCCGGCTGGGTATTGACAGTTTTGTTTAACTCGCCTTCCGGGCCTTCAAAACAAAGGTCTGAAAGCATGAAACCAAGGGCTTCGTCCGCCCTTGCAAAAATTTGGGCGGCTTCCGCAAAGGACAAGAAAAAATCTAAACCCATGCCCTCATACTGGGAACCCTGGCCTGGAAAAACATATGCTATGCTCATGATTGACTGAATTGTCCCCCCAAACGGCGGATTGCTTCACCTGCGCCACCGGCAATATCTCCGATGATTTCCCGGACAGATTGGATTTCTTTAACCATGGCGCAAATCTGGCCGGCCATAATGGTGCCGTTTTCCACGTCACCTTCAACCATGGCCAGCCTCAGGCTTCCCACCCCTAATTTTTCAATTTCTTCAAAGGACGCCCCGCTTTTTTCCATATCCTCATATTTTCTCGTCAGTTTATTGCGCAAAGCACGGACCGGGTGACCTGCTGCGGCGCCCGTGATGGAAGTGTCCCGGTCTTTGGCCTTAATTACAGTTTCTTTCACCCTTTGGGGGACGGTGCACTCGGCCGCACACATAAAACGGGTACCCATTTGAACACCCACCGCCCCCAGGGCAAGGGCAGCCACCAGGCCCCGCCCGTCAAAAATGCCGCCGGCGGCAATAACCGGTATATCAACTGCATCCGCCACCTGGGGCACCAGAGCCATGGTAGTCAACTCACCGATATGTCCGCCTGACTCCATTCCTTCGGCAATCAAAGCGTCTACACCACCCCGGGCCAGCCTTCTGGCCAGAGCCACGGAAGAAACAACCGGAATCACCTTGGTGCCCACCCGGCGCAGGGCTGGCACATATTTGCCGGGATTACCCGCCCCGGTTGTTACTACAGCCACAGGTTCCGCCTGAAGTACAGCCATCATTTCCTCTGCGTGAGGGGAACGAAGCATGACGTTAACACCAAAGGGCTTCCCAGTCAACTTCCTGGCCCTGGAAAGCTGCTCCTTCAACCAATCGGGATGGGCGGTTCCGGATCCGATAATACCAAGACCGCCGGCTTCAGAAACAGCTGCAGCCAATTCGGCAGAGGAAACCCAGGCCATGCCCCCCTGAATTATGGGATATTCTATACCCAGCAAATCACATAACACGGTATGAATCAATACCTTCCCCCCTTTTAACTACTAGTAAACCCCGGGGGTTCACCATCTCAACAGTGCTCCCGCCCAGGTCAGTCCGGCGCCAAACCCCGCCAGGACAATGTTGTCGCCCGCCTTGATCCGGCCGCCGCGCAGTGCTTCCTCCAGGGCCAGGGGAATGGAAGCAGTGGAGGTGTTGCCATAACGGTCGACATTGACCAGGATTTTTTCCGGGGGCAGTCCGAGCCTTCTGGCGGCCGCATCGATGATTCGGGTGTTGGCCTGGTGGGGGATAAAAAAGTCCAGGTCTTTTCGGTCCAGTCCCCCGGCGGACAGCACTTCCCCGGTAACTTCAGTCATTACCCTGACCGCAAACTTGAATACCTCCCGGCCCCTCATTTGTATGTAGTGGAGTTTGTTTTCAACGGTCTCCCGGCTGGCCGGAAGCCTGGACCCCCCCGCGGGAAGCATAAGCAGGTTACCACCGGACCCGTCGGCCCGGAGCTTAAAGTTTAAAAAGCCGCTGTCTTTCCGGGCGGGGCCCAGAATAACCGCCCCGGCCGCATCCCCGAAGAGAACACAGGTACTGCGATCCTCCCAGTTCACAAACTTGGACAGGTTATCGGCGCCCACCACCAGAACATAACGGCTTGAACCAGCAGCAATAAACTGGCTGCCCACCGCCAGGGCACAAATAAAACCAGCGCAGCCGGCGGCCAGGTCAAAGGCCCCGGCCTTTACGGCCCCAATCCGGTCCTGCACCAGGCAGGCGGTGGAGGGAAATAACGTGTCCGGAGTATTGGTGGCAACAATGATTAAATCCAGTTCCTCCGGCGCCAGACCGGCATTGGCCAGGGCGCGGCTGGCGGACAGGACGGCCAGATCCGAGGTTGCCTGCTCCGGCGCGGCAATGCGTCGTTCGTGGATCCCGCACCGGGTTGATATCCACTCGTGATTTGTATCAACAATCTCTTCCAGCTGGGCGTTGGTGAGAACCCGCTCCGGAACATAGACTCCAATACCAGTGATTCCAGCCTTAATCAATTCTCCGGGCAAGGTTTGCACCAGCTCCTTTCCTTTGCACGCTTCCCGCAATACTTTCCTGGATGGATTTTACCAATCCCTTTTCCACGGACTGTCTGGCAACCTTAATGCCGTTCTTCAAAGCCCTTGCCGATGAACTGCCGTGGCATATAATGGAGATACCATCAACCCCCAGCAAAGGCGCGCCGCCGTATTCCGCATAATCAACCCGCCGTTGAAACATTCTAAACGCTGGTTCAGTCATTAGCGTACCTATTTTGGCCAACCAGCTTTTGGTGATTTCTTCCTTCATCATTTTATAAAGGGCCATTGCCAACCCTTCCCCGGCTTTCAGAACAATATTCCCCACAAATCCATCGCAGACCACCACATCAACGCTTCCGCCAAAGATGTCCCGGCCCTCCACGTTACCGATAAAATTAATGCCTGCATCCGCTAAAACCGGGAAGGCGGCCAGGGTAGTCTCGTTACCCTTTGTTTTTTCTTCCCCGTTGCTCAACAAACCCACTCTGGGTTCTTCGATATCCAGGATATTTTTAGCGTAAAGATAACCCATGATGCCGAAATGCAAAAGATTGTGGGGTTTGCAGTCGGTATTTGCCCCGATATCCAGGAGTACCGTAAATCCCTTCAAATTGGGCATGATTCCGGCAATGGCCGGGCGGTCGATTCCCTTAATCCTTCCCAACCCCAGCAGCGCGGCAGCCATGGCGGCGCCGGTGCTCCCTGCTGAAACCAGTGCGCCGGCCTCACCCTCTTTGACCAGCCGGGTAGCCATCACAATAGAGGAGTTTTTTTTCCGCCGAACACTGACAGCAGGCTGTTCATTCATCTGGATCACTTCGGGGGCATGGACAATACTAATCAACTTGCCTGAAGGAACATCACCCATCTCCGTACGTATTTGTGCTTCGTCACCAACCAGGATAACAGCCTGATTGAACTCCTTAACGGCCTGAAGGGCGCCCCTAACAATTTCCCCCGGGGCAAAATCGCCCCCCATGGCATCCACAGCGATTTTCACTGCGGTAATACCTCCTCTGATAAGGTAAAAACTAAAAACCTGCCCAAGAAGACAATTTCGTCCTTAACTTGCGAGGTAACTTTTACCATGTATTTATTACCTTTTTTTAATTTTATAACCGCTTTTGCCCAAATTTTTTCGCCGCAGTAGACTGGCCGCTTAAAACTAACCCTGGCCAGGCCGGTAACAACTGCCTCGGCATCAATAATCGCAACGGCCAGTGAGTTGGCCTGGGCAAAAAGATGATGCCCCCTGACAATCTTTGTCTGGCGCAAGGTCATATCCTGGGTCACCGGGAGAAACGATATTCCTGAGGTCCCCACTTTCAGATCCACCAGTTCTCCCACCAGCTCTTTCCCTGTCATTGACTTCAGTTGCGGCGTTTTGCCCCTGGCAACGGTTTTAAGCCTTTCCCTCAGTTCAGGGATCTTCATCTCCAACCTGTCCAGCCGGATGGTCTGAATGCTTACCTTAAAGAGCCGGGAAAGATCAACATCCGTCAAAAAGGGATCAGTATCCAGACACTTCACCAGCTGACGCTGTCTTTCAATTTTGTTTAAACTCTCCCTGGCCAAGCCCTCACCCTTTAAAAATAAAAAATCTGGCAATTAATTAGTACCAGGTACCAAGAATAGTATAATGTACATGATATAAATTTGCAAGTAAATAGAAAAAAATAAGCCCCTGGCGCAGGATCCAGCAGCTTATTTAAAAATTCTAAAATATTCGACTTATTTTACCGCAATTACTTCCCGGGTCTTATAATATCCGCACTGGGGACACATGTGATGTGGTTTGATTAAGGCCCGGCACTGGGCACAATGAACCAGACCAGGCGCTTCCAGCCTCATGTTGGCCGCTCTTCGCTGTCTCCCGCGTTGTTTTGATGACTTCCTTTTGGGTACTCCCATAATTATTACACCTCCTTTTGGATTGGAAGTTGGAGTGTAGCAAGTTAATCGTCCTGAAAAAGTATTGCATCTGTATACAACCCACCGGTCTGCGGAAGGCTCAGTCCCTCTTTTTGCCGAAAAAGTCCTTCAACACGCTTAAGCGGGGGTCTACTTTTTCGCTTTCACAGCCGCACTGCCCGGCTTTAAGATTGCGGCCGCAGTGGGGACACAGACCGGGGCAGTCCTCCCGGCACAGTGCTTTCATGGGCAGGTTCAAGGTGATATTGTTTAACACCTCGGGGGTAACGTCCAGAAAGTCGCCGGAAAAAGGCACACTCTCGACCCCTTCCTGACCACTTCCGGTGGTTGCTGCTTCCTCACCCCAGGCAACGGGCCTGTAAGTTTCTTCAAAGGGCAGGTTAAAAGCGCATTCAAACATCTCCAGGCAGCGGCTGCAGGTCAGTTTAAGCTCCCCCTCAACCTCGCCCCGGGCCAAAAGGGCATCGCCGGTATTACTGACAACCAGACACACCCTTACCGGTCCGCTAAAGCTCACTTTTTCCCCCTGTACCTCCAGGGGCGTTAAATCAGCTTGCCTTTCATAGCGGGCAGATTCCCCGGGGGTCCTTTTCAATCTGGCAACATCCAACTGCAACATAGATTACCCACCTTCGCCTTCAACAACCAAAATTATATTCAAAATGCCCATGCTTTGTCAAGATTTTTCCTGGAACACGGGCCTGAAGACGCTATTTGGCCTGCCCGCTTCCCTGAATCAGGCCGGGATTGGGCCCAAGGGGCTCGGTGATGCCGATATGACCGTATAAAGACTCGATCTTCTTGCCTTCCACCAGGATTTGCACTTGATTGATTTCGGGTAATTCAGTCAGTGAGTTCACAATGGAATAAATGAGCATGCTTTCACCGGCAGAGCCTCCATAGTGGCTGTCCTGGATGCCTTTGGAAAAATCAACGTATGCCACTCCGTTTTCAACTGAAAGAGACAACAGGCCGGTTTCCGGAGGAATAGTCCGCTTCAGACCGGCGCCCGACGGACCCTTGATCAGTTCCCGGACTATAGCTTCCCCTGTGGTTTCACCCTTGCCGACGGCAGCCTTCCGCCGTTCCGGGAGCAAGTACATGGCCTGGTCATCGGAAAAATAAAGGACCAGCTCCCCGGTGGTTTCGCCTGGTTCGTCACTCCCGGCGCCCTGACCCTGTCCCGCGCTGCCGTTCTCGCCCGCCGGCTGATTATTCTGCAGCGCCAGTACCCCCCCGGTAATCGCGGCAATCAGGACCAGCGCAAGCAATACCTTCTGGACTTTGCTCAACATTAACACCTCCGATAAAAATTAACTCTGACCCGGCTTTCGCCGGGAAATAATAAAGCCCGTCAACCCCTGCCGGCCGGATCGGTCTAAAACCGTTTCGACCGGCAATATAATTATAATAAAAATCCGCAGGGAGAGCCTGGTGAATAAATGGTGCAACTGGGTAAGATTACCCGCCTCGGGGCCGGTTCCAGGCGCAGGGACCTGATCCGGATCTTCTGGACTGCCTGTGTGATCATTTTCGTAATCAGCATGATCCGCTATCCGCAGGTTGTTTTTCAGGGGGCCCAGACCGGTTTAAAAACCTGGTGGAACATTGTTTTCCCGGCGCTGCTGCCCTTTTTTATCGCCTCGGAACTGCTTATGAATTTTGGCGTTGTCCACTTCATGGGCGTACTATTAGAGCCGGTGATGCGGCCCCTCTTCAATGTCCCGGGCGCTGGCTCCTTTGTCATGGCTATCGGCTACACCAGCGGCTACCCCATCGGCTCCATGGTCACGGCCAGGCTGCGATCGGAGGGCTTGTGCTCCCGGGTGGAAGCCGAAAGGCTGATGTCCTTTACCAATAATTCCAGCCCTCTGTTCATGCTCGTTGCAGTCGCCGTCGGTATGTTTAACAATCCCCGTATTGGCCTGGTCATTGCCGGCGCCCACTACCTGTCCAACCTGGTCCTGGGTTTCTTTCTCCGTTATTACGCCCGGAACGAAACAGTGAAACACCCCAACAGGGTCACCCGCAGGTTATTGGTGGGAGCTGCCATTCGCCGGATGCTGCAGGTTCAAAGGGAGGAAAACCGCCCCGTGGGCAAAATTATGGGCGACGCGGTACGAAATGCCGTCACCAATCTTTTAAACATCGGGGGGTTTATAATTCTATTTGCAGTGATCATCCAGCTGCTGTTCCACGTGGGTTTCATTGATACCCTGGCAGGAGTTTTAGGTGTTTTTCTGCTGCCACTGGGATTCTCCCCGGAAATACTGCCAGCCCTGGGTAGCGGTCTTTTCGAGATGACCATCGGTTCCAAGTTAGCCAGCGAGGCGGCAGCCCCCCTGCTCCAGCAGGTTGTAGCCATCGGCATGATCCTGGCCTGGAGCGGCCTTTCCGTGCATGCCCAGGCAGCCAGCATGATCGCCGAAACCGATATCCGGATGCTCCCCTTTGTGGTGTCCAGGCTGGCCCATACCTGCCTGGCCGGGATTTTTACCTGTCTCTTTTGCCGCTGGATGCTTCCCCTGGAAGATCTGGTGACGCCGGCTCTGGCAGTCCCCGGCAATTGGCAGGTTGCCGGTTTTGCCGGGAGTTTTAAGTTGCTGGGCTTTTTTTTAGTCGCTTTAATTGCCCTTTGCCTTTTTTCGGTGTTTCTGAACATGGTCAGCAACATATCCGGCAGCTCATTTTTCAAAAAACGGTTTTAACGGCACTGTCCCTTAACACCCTGCAAGCCTTCTGGCTCAGGGGGAAGGTGGTCGGAGGGTCAGGGAACCCACCGAGCCCAGCCCTGCTATAATAGCCGCCAGAATAAAAACCTGGTTGAAGGAACCTGTAAGGTCCGCGGCATAGCCTGCCACACCGGGGGCAATAGCCTGCCCTACGCCAAAGAAAAGCGTTACCATGCCCAGGGCGGCAGGGGCCAGTTTTGCCCCCACATAGTCGCCGCAGGCCGCCGCAACCACACCGGGGATGCTCCAGGAGGTAATGGCAAAGATAACCGCGGAAAGGTAAAGCAAACGGTTCGAGTCGCCCACAGCGAACAGCAGGTAGGAAACCGCCATGAGGGCGAAAATTATACACAGGGTGTATTTCCTGCCCAGGTAATCCGAGATAGCCCCCCACAAGACGCCGCTGAAGATGCTGATCAAACCGATTAGCGCCCACATGGACCCGGCCTGTTCCTGGCCTATGCCCTTATCAGCCACAAGCGAGGTGGAAAAGAAAGTAGCGTAAATGATGTAAGAAAAACCAAAGGCGAAATAAACCAAACCCAGGAGCCATAGCATCCTGGAACCATAAACATTTTTCCAGCCAACATCCTCGCCGCAGTCATCCTCCCCTGTACCGGCCGAAAGGTTTTTTCCCGCCCCGGCTTTGGATCTGGAAGCTGTTTCGTTTTCCGAGCCCACGGGCTTAAGGCCGAGCTCCGCAGGACTGTTGCGCAAAAACAGATAGATGACCAGGCCAAGCAAAACAACAGCCAAACCCAGGATAAACCAGCTAATCCGCCAGCCGTACAGAGGCAACGCGGATACCAGGCGCGGCACCAAAAACCCCGTCACCAGCAGGGCTACGCCCGACCCCGCCACCAGAACACCTGAGGCCAGGCCCCGCCGGTGCGGTGCAAACCAGGCGGAAATCATCCCCATCATGGGAATGTAGCTCCCGGCGCTGCCGACACCAGTCAGCGCCCGCATGATGAGTGCTGTCCAGAGACCCCCGGCCAGACCCGTCAGCAGCATGGTTACCCCTGACATAAGCATGGAAAAAAGGATTATAAGCCGGGGGCTGTATTTTGCGGCCAGAAAACCGGCAACCAGGGAAAAAACCATATATCCAGCCAGATTGCCGCTTGCCAGCAGGCCCGCGCCTGTATTATCCAGGCCAAGCCCTTTCATCATTGAAGGAAGAATGGTGGTATAACCGTAGCGCGCAAAGCCCATTGCGCCGGTTGTGGTAAGAATACCCAGAAGCAGAATAATAAACCCGTAATGAATCTTTTTTGGCCTTGCGGCGGGAAGTGAACCAGTCCTTTCCATGAGCATGAAGCTAACCTCCTGTTGTCTAATCCGTCCAAATTGACAATCTTTTATATTCCCTGCCGGAAGGTAGAAATCCTTTAAAAAAGCCTTTTTCATTCTTTTTGCCTTACATTATTTGCACTGTTTCGACATTCTCCTGTGGCCCGGACCGGCCCTGCCCGGCCGGTTTATTTCCCCGGGCTGGTTTTTTTAAATGCATTTACCGCACCCTTAAAGGACAAGATAATACCAATTAACAGCGCAGATCGGTGAAGAAGGTGAATGAATTGGGCTGTCTGGACAATTTTTTCAACCCCGGGTCCGTGGCCATTATTGGCGCATCCAAATCACCCGGGAAAATAGGGAATGTTATTGTTAAAAACATGATTCAATCCGGTTTTCCGGGTAAGATTTTCCCGGTAAATCCCAGGGAAGCGAAAATTGAGGGGTTAACCTGTTACCCCTCGGTAGACCGGACGCCCGAACCTGCGGAACTGGCAGTTCTGTCCATTCCAGCCGCAAGGTCTTTGGAAACAGCTGAAATATGCGGAAAAAGCGGTGTGAAAAACCTGGTGGTAATTACCGCGGGTTTTAAGGAAACTGGCAAAGAAGGCATGGACCTGGAACGAAAGCTGGTGAAGATCTGCCGCCGATACGGGATGAGAATGCTGGGCCCCAATTGCGTGGGGATTATGGATACCCACGTTCCCATCAATGCTTCCTTTGCAGCGAGCGCCCCCCTTAAAGGTGAGATAGCGTTTATTTCCCAGAGCGGGGCCATGGTCCTCTCTATTCTGGATTGGAGCCACAAGGCCGGTCTGGGCTTCAGTAAATTCGTCAGCCTGGGAAACAAAGCCGACCTGACAGAAGCCCATTTTATTGAGGAAGCTGCCGCGGATCCCCATACCAAGGTGATCCTGTGCTATATTGAAGATGTGGAAAACGGCTCCCACTTTCTGGAGGTGGCCCGCAAGGCAAATCGTAAAAAACCGGTAATCATCCTCAAGTCGGGCACCAGCCAGGCCGGAGCCCAGGCCGCCTCCTCCCACACCGGAGCCCTGGCCGGAAGCGACCTGGCTTACGAAACAGCTTTTCGCCAGTGCGGCGTAATCAGAGCCAGGAGTATGCCGGAACTATTCGACCTGGCAGTCTCCTTTGCCCACCAGCCTGTACCCGGTGGTGACCGGGTTGCTGTTATAACCAATTCCGGTGGTCCCGGGATTATAGCAACGGACGCCATTGAATTGAAAGGCCTGAAGATGGCCCGTTTTACCAGGGAAACGGTAGAAGAGCTGCGCGGCTACCTTCCGGCGGAATCCAACATTTATAACCCGGTGGATGTACTGGGCGACGCCAAGGCTGACCGCTTCCGCTTTTCCCTGGAAAAGGTCCTGGCCGACCCCGGTGTGGACAGCGCATTGGTCCTGGTCTGCCCGGCAGGGGTGACCGAACCTGCGGAAACAGCCAGAGCCATGATTGACATGCGTGAATTTCATCCCGGAAAACCCCTTTTTGCGGCCTACATGGGTGGAGAAAAACTGGAGGAAGGTGTTGAGCTGCTGGGGGAAAACGGCATTCCCTGTTTTACTTTTCCGGAGCCGGCGGTTTCAGCTGTCAGCGGACTTGTAAACTACGCCCGGGCCAGGGATCTCCCCCAGAATGTGGAAACAATAAAGATCCCCGATGCTGATCCGAAAACCGTAAAGGCAGTCCTTTATGATGTTAAAAGGGATAAACGTCTGGTTCTTCTGGGAAACGAGGCTGTGGAAGTTGTAAGCGCCTACGGGATTCCCGCCGCCCCCACTTTGCTGGCCCACAGCCCGGAGGAAGCTTCCCGGCAGGCGGACCAATTGGGCTACCCTGTGGTCCTGAAGATTGCCTCCCCCGAGATTATGCATAAAACAGATGTGGGCGGAGTCAAAATTGGCTTGAATAATCCTGAGAAAGTCCACGCCGCCTTTTTGGAAATCATGGATAACGTCCACCGCTACCTGCCCCGGGTTGCAGCCTACGGTGTTGAAGTACAAAAAATGATGCCCAAAGGCACCGAGCTGATTATAGGCGTAACCCGGGACATCCAGTTCGGGCCGCTTCTTGCTTTCGGTCTGGGCGGCATTTATGTCAACCTTTTAAAGGATGTGTCCTTCAGACTGACAAGCGGTCTGACAACCCGGGAAATAGAAATAATGCTGGCGGAAACAAAGGCCTACACACTGCTGCGGGGCTACCGCGGGGAAAAGCCTGCGGATATAAAAACAATTGTCGATATAATCCAGCGGGTAGCCGGTTTGGTCCATGATTTTCCCGAGATTACCGAGATGGATATCAATCCGGTTTTTGCCTACGAAACAGGGGCCACCGCGCTGGATGTGAAAATAACTATATCGTGAGGTGTTTACAAATGAAAAATCTTTTGATCATGGGGCCTGCCGGCAGCGGCAAAACCAGCATCGCCCTGGGTCTGGCCCTGAAATTCCGCCAGGAGGGCTACCGGGTAGTCTATTTTAAACCGGTAGGTCATGCCAGCGGGCCAACCTCCCGGGAGGATGAGGACGCCCTTTTAATGAAACAGATCCTTAATATTGAACAACCCCTGGAAGTAATTGTTCCCTACCTGGTAGGTCCTTCCTATTTATCCGGGCACAGGAATTCTTGCGAATCCCTTCGAACAATCCGGGAATCATATGAAAGGGTAGCCGCCAATCAGGAACTGGTCATTATCGGAGGCGCTAACTTCCCCCATATTATGGGCTGTATCGGGCTGGATTCAGTTAGTCTCGCCCTGGAATTAAAAGCAGCCCCGCTGTTGATGATCCGGATTGAAAACGACTATAGTCTGGACCAGGCCATTTTTATAAACAGTTTTATGGAAAGCAAGGGGATCCCGGTCCTGGGGAATATTTTTCATAATGTGCCGCGTCCCCTGCTGGCTAAAACCGAGGGAGTTTATCGCCCGCTGCTGGAAGAGCGGGGCTACAGGACACTGGGGATAATCCCCAGAGACCCGGTGATAACTTCTCCCACCGTTGAGGAGTATTACGAAGTCCTGGGAGGGGAAATCCTTTCCGGAGCCGATAAGCTGGACCGTCTGGTTGAAGATGTTGTCATCGGCGCCATGACCATTGAAAGCGCCCTGGGTTACCTGCGCAGGACCGCCGATAAAGCGGTAATTACCGGCGGGGACCGCTCGGAAGTAGCCCTGGCCGCATTGGAAACAAGCACCTCCGCCCTGATCCTTACGGGGGGGCTGTACCCGGATGTCAAGGTCGTGGCCCGGGCTGAAGAGAAAGGTGTCCCGCTGATCCTGGTGCATTACGATACCTATACCACCATTGAAAAAATGTCCCAGGTCAGCAGAAAAATCAGGTCAACGGATGAGAAAGCCATTAAAGGTGCGGTGGAAAACATAGAAAAACACGTCGACTGGCGCAACGTGCTCAAATCATTACAGTGAAGGCGGCTTATCGCCTTATTTCATGGCCTTCAGCTCGGACCGCCCCTGCTCAATTTGCTGGTTAATTCTGTTTAACCTGTCTTGTAAAGCACCCAGGATTTCATCGGCGTAACTCTGGGCGCCCTCGCGCATTTCCTGTGCCACCTGTTCAGCCCTGGCGATTATTTCTTCCGCCACAGTCTTGGCTTTGCGGGCTATCTCACTGTCTTCGGCCTGCCTTTCAACCTGTTTTTGGGCGCTTTCAACTATACGCATGGCTTCTTTTTGGGAATCATTCATAACTTTCTCCCGTTCCTGAATGATCCATTTAGCCTGACGAATTTCTTCAGGGATGGTTGTCCTAATCCTGTCTAAAAGATCCAGAATGCTATCCTCGTTAACCATCACTTTTCTGGTCAGGGGAACTTTGCCGCTGCTTTCAATCAATTCTTCCAATTCGTTAAGGGCGCTCAGCAGGTCCACTTTGTTTTTCATACCTCCTTAACTTAAAGGCAGTTACTTCGTCTTCATCTTTTCCCTCAATTTTTCTTCAACAATAGGTGGAACCAGGCTTCGCAAGGATCCCCCAAAAGAAGCAATTTCTTTTACCGTACTTGAGTTAATAAAGGAATATTCCGCTTTCGTCATTAAGAATACTGTTTCCACATGACAGGCAAGTTTCTTATTGGTCAGGGCCATCCGGAATTCGTTTTCAAAATCCGAAATAACCCTGAGGCCCCGGACAATGGCGATGGCCTTGCATTTAATGGCGTAATTAACTGTCAGTCCTTCAAAGGAACTGACTTCAATATTGGGATAATTAGTTAAGACACTTTTTAAAAGCTCAACCCGTTCTTCGATCGAAAACAGGGGGTTTTTAATCGGATTCCGGGAAACTGCCACAATAACATGATCAAACAGCAATGAAACCCGTCCGAAAATATCCAGGTGACCGTAGGTCACAGGGTCGAAACTTCCCGGACAAATAGCTGTACGCAATATGTATCCCCCCACATCTCTACTGGCAGCTGTAAATTGACAGCACCGTATCGCCGTATTTTTCCTGGCGATTTAATTTTATCTGATCAACAGCAGGCGGCAAAAAATCCTTGCTGCTGCTTTCAACAATAACCCTCCCCAGGGGCTTCAAGAGATTGTTGCCGGCAATGCCTGACAATACCCTTGTTTCCATTCCATTCATATAGGGGGGGTCAAGAAAAACCAAATCAAAAGGCTGTCCCTCCCTTCCCAGTACAGGGAGTGCTTTGAACACATCCAGGCCAATCACCCGGGCCCTGGATCGGAGGCCGGTAAGAACCAGGTTTTTTTCAATCACCAGAACATTATTCCGGTTCATTTCAACAAAGACCGCACCGGCTGCGCCGCGGCTCAAGGCTTCGATACCAACGTTGCCTGTACCGGCAAACAAATCCAAAAACAAGCAACCGGGCACAAGGTCTCCTAAAATGTTGAAGAGCGCTTCCTTAACCCGGTCACCCGTGGGTCTTAACCCGGTTCCTTTAGGGACCTTCAACTTGCGGCTCCTTGATGTACCGGCAATGACACGTAAAATAAACAACCCCTGCCTTTAGATTAATATTATAGCATATTCATCGTATAAAATCGAATTATTTCGCAATTTTACAATATGGTTCACCCTGTGCATATTCTTCCCTGAAGAGGATAACATAATAATGATTAAGGGAGGCGTGCCAGTTGAATCTTGAGTTTTATAAAGCTTTCAATATCCAGGTGGATCTCGCTGTGGAAGCCCACGATATTATAAGAGGGGAAACAGGGCGGGAAATCCCGGGGGTGATTGTTGACCGGGAAAAATATGAAAACTCTAACGTTACAATTGTAAAAATTGTTGAAGAAAATGCTGAGCAGCTGATGGGCAGGCCCAGGGGTAATTATATCACCATTGAGGCTCCCGCCCTCCGGGACAACAACCGGGAGGCCCAGCAGGAAGTGGCCGAAGTGCTGGCACAAAAACTAAAATCTCTCTTCAACTTACCCGAAAACGCCAACATTCTGCTGGTTGGATTGGGAAACTGGAACGCCACACCGGATGCCCTGGGTCCTAAAGTCGTTAGCCTGAGTATGGTTACACGCCATCTATACAAATATGCGCCGGAAGAATTGCACGGGGGGATGCGTTCTGTCAGCGCCATAGCCCCCGGTGTGCTGGGTATCACGGGAATTGAGACGGCCGAGATCATCAAAGGCGTTGTGGAAAAGATCAAACCGGAACTAATCATTGTAGTGGACTCTCTGGCTGCCGGCAGTGTTGACCGGATTGCCACTACCATCCAGATTGCAGACACAGGGATCAATCCTGGTTCCGGTATTGGTAACAGGCGTCCCGGCATAAACCTGGAAACCATGGGGGCGCCGGTTATTGCCATAGGTATTCCCACTGTAGTCAATGCTGCTGTAATTGCCCAGGTTACTGTAGAACACTTTATGGAAAAACTGCAGAACACTCCGATCCTGAACCAAATTTATAAAAACCTCCGGCCGGATTTTACGCACCAGGTTATTAACGATGTCCTGGAACCCTTTGCTGGTAATTTAACGGTAACACCTAAGGAAATTGACGCACTGATTATGAGTACGTCAAAAATTGTAGCAGGCGGTATTTCTATGGCGCTGCATCCTTCCATTGGTCCCGAGGAATACAGCATGTACCTTAATTGAACCTAAAAAAACGCAGCAAGCATTACGCCTGCTACATTAAATCTTGGTAGTGGGTTGACAAGTATTAAAGACCCGGGCAGTATGCTGCCGGCACCCACCCGGGCTTAAACAAGGTAAGCTTTACTGTAGACCGGCCCCCAACCAACTCGCCCCCTTACTGGTTAAGGTTGGCGTTGGTTACCTGAGGGGTCGGTGGTACGGTACCCGCTGCCAGGCTGTTTTCGTAAGCAGCAATCATCTTTTTAACCATGTTGCCGCCGATGGCGCCGTTCATTCTAGAGGGCAGGTCCCCCATGTACCCGCTGTCGGGAATCTGAATGCCCAGCTCACGGGCGGTTTCCCATTTGAAATCTTCCATGGCCCGGGAAGCGTTCCGGATCAGGATTTGATTTCTTTTTTGTCCTTGTGCCAATTAGTTTCACCTCCTCTTTCTTTTCTAACTCTATTATGAACCTTGCCGATTGTGTTTATGCTAGAACATATTCCCTCATTAACTATCAAAAATTATGGAAAACAAGGTTATGCTCTGGTTTTCTTGCCATGGTCTGTTTTCACCACATTTCGTCTATACTGGTGAGTTTTTTGCATAAATTGAAATTAATTCTGGTGGAAAAAAACTGGGATCGGGGCAGGGGTATCCTTGCAGCCCCAATCCTTTTCTGTTAAAATAGAGTGGTGGCAAAAAGGAGGTGGATATTGTGGCTAGAAAGTGCGTCATTTGCGGCAAGGGTGTTTCGGTGGGGATGAAGATGAGTCACTCTCACATCCGCACCAAGAGGACCTGGCTGCCTAACCTGCAACGCGTCAGAGCCATTGTTAACGGCAGCCCCAAAAGGGTTTTGGTGTGCACCCGTTGTCTGCGGAGCGGCAAGGTCCAGCGCGCCATTTAACCCTGGCCTGGTAAATAAAATAGTAATAAAAAAGCGGCCCTTTAAGAGCCGTTTTTTGTTGCCAATTTTCAAGCCGGGGAACAACAATGGCCGGGTTTACCCAGGCAGCGCCACCCACACCGGAGAACACAAGCCGCACTTAACGGGAGTTTCTTTTTATCCTGCCTTGCCAGGCCCGGGATAAACCCGGGCCTGCCGGATAACACAGCCCGGGCAACAATCCAGGGCCCCTGCCCCCAGGGGCGGGGTCAATGGCAAATATTTCTTAGCCATTCATACTCTTAAGCAAATTGGCCATCTCCAGAGCGGTTACCGCTGCATCCCAACCCTTGTTTCCGGCCTTGGTACCGGCACGTTCGATGGCCTGTTCTATGGTATCAGCCGTGATCACCCCGAAAACAGTTGGTACGCCGCTGTCAAGCCCGACCCTGGCCACACCCTTGGTGACCTCGCCGGCAACATAATCAAAGTGGGGTGTCCCGCCGCGAATGACCGCACCAAGGCAGATAACGGCATCGTACTTCTTAAGATCAGCCATTTTTTGGGCCACCAGGGGTATTTCGAAAGCCCCGGGAACCCAGGCCACCTCGATGTTCCCATCCTCCACCCCGTGCCTGTTCAGGGCGTCCAGGGCGCCGCCCAGGAGCCTGTTGGTAATGAATTCATTAAACCGTCCGATGACAACAGCAAATTTAAGTCCGTGACCCAGAAGGTTTCCTTCATACAATATCGGCATATTCTATCATCTAACTCCTTTTGGTGAAATTGTCGGCAATAATAATTTTTCCTGAAACCGCCGGGGTTAATGTTCACTGCAGATATGCAGCATGTGTCCCAGTTTTTTCTGTTTGGTGGTCAGATAAAATTGATTGGATCGGTTGGGATTGATCTCGATGGGCACACGCTTGGTCACATGCAGCCCGTAACCTTCCAGTCCGGCTATTTTGCGGGGGTTATTGGTCATCAACCGGAGCTTTTTCAACCCCAGATCGGACAGGATTTGCGCCCCCAGGCCGTAATCTCTCAAGTCGGCCGGGAAACCCAGAGCCAGGTTGGCCTCCACGGTATCCTTGCCCTGATCCTGGAGATGGTAGGCCCTGATTTTGTTCAGCAATCCAATGCCGCGCCCTTCCTGACGCATGTAGAGGAGTACACCGGCCCCTTCGGCGGAGATCATCTGCATAGCCCGGTCCAGTTGATCCCCGCAATCGCAGCGTACCGAACAGAAGACATCCCCGGTAAGGCACTCCGAGTGCACCCTGACCAGAGGATCTTCCACGCCGGTCAAATCGCCCATAACCAGGGCAATATGGCCCTTGCCGTCCAGCAGGCTTTCGTAGGCCACCGCCGTGAATTCACCGTATCGGGTCGGCAGTTTGGCCGAATCCACCCGACGTACCAGACGTTCGGTACGGCGCCGGTACTGAATCAGGTCCGCAATTGTGATTATTTTAAGATTATGGGCCTGAACAAATTCCATAAGCTCGGGCACCCTGGCCATGGTTCCGTCTTCCTTCATGATCTCGCAGATGACACCGGCCGGGTAGAAACCCGCCAGCTTGGCCAGGTCCACAGCCGCCTCGGTGTGGCCGGTCCGCCTTAAGACCCCGCCTTCCTTGGCCCGCAGCGGGAAAATATGACCCGGGCGGCGCAAATCGGAAGACTGGGTTTGGGGATCTAAAACAGCCCTGATGGTGGTGGCTCGCTCGTGAGCCGAAATTCCTGTTGTGCATACTTTAGCGTCTATGGAAACGGTAAAGGCGGTAGCGTGAGGGTCGGTGTTGTGTGCTACCATTGCCGGCAGGTCCAGCTCATCCAGCCGCTTCCCAATGATGGGCAGGCAGATCAACCCCCGGCCGTTGGTGGCCATGAAGTTTACCGCCTCCGGCGTGACTTTTTCGGCGGCCATAATCAGGTCCCCCTCGTTTTCCCGGTCGACATCGTCCACCGCAACGACTATTTTACCCTGCCGGATATCCTCGATAGCCTCTTCTATTGTGTTAAATTTCATTATATACCCTGCCTCCTTATCCTTTACGAACAGCAAACCCACGAACTTGTTTTAAAAACCCCCGGGCAGCCCCACCAGCCCCGGTTTGGCTGTAAAAAATAAACTGTAACATCCTGCAAATTACAAAAACCCGTGTTCGGTCAGAAACCCCATATTTATTTTTGTTTCCTGCCCGGCCTCTCCCCGCCAGGCCAATAACTTTTCCACATATTTGCCAATTATATCCCCCTCCAGATTAACCGCATCACCCTCTTTTTTAAAACCAAGGGTAGTAAGGCGGGCGGTATGGGGAATAAGGGAAACCCGAAAGGAGTCCGGCTTAAAATCCATAACTGTAAGGCTTATCCCGTCAATGGCCACTGAACCCTTCTTAATAATGTAACGCATCACCTCCGCCGGCGCTCCGACGGTCACCAGGGTGGCGATATCCTGTTTCGCCAGTCCGGCGATGGTACCCACCCCGTCAATATGGCCGCTAACCAGGTGTCCCCCCAGTCTGTCCGATAGACGCAGGGCTCTTTCCAGGTTAACCCTGTCGCCGGCCTTTAAAGCGCCGAGATTGGATTTGGCCAGGGTTTCCGCCATGACATCGGCGGCCCAGATACCGGCGCCAACGCTGACTGCCGTAAGGCAGACACCATTAACAGCAATACTGTCCCCCAGGTGGATATCTTTAAGGACCTCCCTGGCTTCGATCACTAGCCGGGCTGAATCGGCCCCCCTCCGGACAGACCGGAGCAATCCAAGTTCTTCCACAATGCCGGTAAACACAGCTTACCCACCTCGATATTTTAAGTATCCCTCCACACAAAGGTCGGGACCCAGACGGCTGATCTTGAGCCGCTCCAGTTCAGCAGCCTCGCTGGGGTCGTTCACCCCCTCCCCTCCTACCGCGCCGGGCGCCTCCCGGCCGCCGATGATTTTGGGTGAAATAAACCAGACGGCCTTGTCTACAATCCCTTCGGTCAAAGCAGAGCCGTGAATTCCGGCCCCTCCTTCAATTAAAACAGAGGTAATGCCCTCTTGAACCAGCATTTTAAGCAATCCGGGCAAATCAACCCGGGGTCCCGCCCCGGCTACCAGCACCCTGGCCCCTGCCTGCCGCAGCAATTCCACCCGGGCGGGCGGGGCGCCGGCCGTGGTGGCAATCAGGGCGCCAGCCCCGGAGGACTGGGTCAAAACCCTGGCGCCTGCCGGTGTACGGGCCTGACTGTCTACGATTACCCGCACCGGATCCCGGCCGCCCCCGCCGGGGAGCCGGGTGGTCAGGGCAGGGTCATCTGCCAGCACCGTTCCAATGCCAACCAATATGGCGTCATACCAATCCCTCAGGCAATGCCCATAAGCCCGGGCTGCTTCACCCGTAATCCACTTTGATTTACCTGTACGGGTGGCGATTTTTCCGTCCAGGCTGACCGCTGCCTTGGCCACCACAAAGGGAAGCCCGGTGGTGATATACTTGATGAACACCTCGTTTAGTTCCCGGGCCTCATCTTCCAGGACACCCGGGGTTACGTCGATCCCCGCAGCCTGCAGAACCCCCATACCTTTACCAGCCACAAGAGGGTTGGGGTCGGCCATGGCTGCAACAACCCTGGCAATACCCGCCTGGATAACAGCTTCGGTGCAGGGGCCGGTGCGACCGTGGTGACAGCAAGGCTCCAGGTTCACGTAAAGGGTTGCGCCCCGGGCTTGCTCCCCCGCTTCCCACAAAGCGTGTATTTCGGCGTGGGGCGTACCCGCCGCCCGGTGATAGCCGCTCCCGACAATCTCCCCGTCCTTAACCACGCAGGCCCCCACCAGGGGATTGGGGCTGGTCCGGCCCCGGGCCTTAACCGCCAGTTCCAAAACCTTTTTCATGTGAAGCCTGTCCGTTTGTATGTCCACAAAATTTTACCTTTCCAATCTGGATTTATACTTGAAAAAACAGTCACCGGCCGGGGTATTTCTTACCCATTTTCCAGTTATTCAGCGAGCCTTCTGAAATAAAAAATCCCGGGGCAGCAACCTCGGGATGAATGAGCAGGAAGAATTGGCAACAAGCAAATAGCCTGTTAGAAACTATTTCCAAAAGCGAACACAAACCACCTTCTCCCATCCAGACTTTAACTGTCGGCCCCGGCATCTCACCGGATCAACCCCATAAGGCTCGCGGGCTCGGCCCATCAGGCCATACCGCCGGTAGGGAATTACACCCATCCCTGAAGGTTACTCTCTATAAACTTGTCAGTATAGACACAATTATATGACTGGCTCTAAGGAATGTCAACTGTTTTGATCCCCGGGTGTTTCTCCGCTCTTTTTTACAGCCAGGTTGGGTCCACCCGGGGTTTTTTTGTATCTTTCAAATCCTATGCCTTGTAGACAGTACAGCCAGCGCAAATTCCGTTAATTCCGAAGTAAGGTGTTCGATGGCTGCATTAAGCCTGTTTCTTTCCTCAACCAATTGGGCCAGACGTACATGCATGGCTTTAATCACCTTATACTGGCCGGATTCAACCAGATAATCCCGGGCAGCGGAAACAGAGTCCACCAGCACGCCGGCCCCGGGAACAACCTTGACCACTCCCGCTCCCTGTAAAAGGGACAGAGCCCTCCGGATTGTTTCCGGTGATACATTATAAAGACCAGCCAGGGTGGAGCGGCCGTAGATTTTTTGTCCTTCTTTATAATCCCCCTGTTTAACCCTTTCCGCAATATCCATGGCGATGGTGATATAACGGGCTATGTGCAGATGATCTGTGTTATTATTGTCCATTTTGTTATGCACCTTTTTAAATATTTTTGCTTCTTTAACAATATTTTTATAAAAAAACAGCAACCTTTCGTCACTTCAAGCTATTATACACAAAATAACTAATAAACTCCACTTTTAAATTTAAATAATTCTTGTCAATCCGAACCTTTTTTCCGGATGAAACGTCAAACTTAAAAATGAATAGGGAGGTTTTACGCGATGAAAAGGTTCATTCCCCCCGGTGTTGCCATCCTGTTGCTTGCTGTCTTTTTAATCCTGCAGCCTGGATCCGGGATGTCCGCCGCCCCCGGTCACAACGTCAGCTTCAGGATTGGGGCAATTACGTATACTGCGGACGGTCAGCTCAAAGCCGCGGACGTTGCCCCTTACCTGGAGAACGGCCGAACTTTTATTCCGGTTCGTTTTCTGGCCTCCGCCCTGGGCGTTCCGGACAGCGGCATTACCTGGGATGAAGCGGCCCGCGGGGTGACCATCTCCCAGGATGACAAATTGATTAAACTTACCCTCGAAAATTATATCCTGGAAGCGGGCAGCCAAGCAATCGTAATGGACGCCGCACCCCAGCTCAGGGATGGCAGAGTTGTACTTCCCGTCCGCTGGGTGGCCGAGGCCCTGGGCTATAGCGTAGACTGGGACGAAGGCTCCAAAACCATACGGATCTCGCCGCCGGGCAGCCGGAAGCCGGCCGGGGTCGACCCTTTACCCAACGTGGGCTCCTACGAAAACCTGAAAAGCCTTCTGGCTGGCACCCAGCAGCAGAATCCAATGCTTTTCGAGGCAGAGGAAGAAGGTATGAGGATAACCCAGGAAGCCAGGCAGTCTCTGAGCACCGGTGACTTATCTGCCATGCCGACAGCGGGCGGATCCGACAATAAAAGCAAGATGGATAGCCCGGCAGACTATTCCAAAACAAACCTTCAGGTGGAAGGCGTGGACGAGGCGGATATCGTTAAAACCGACGGCGCTTATATTTACCAGGTTAACCGGCAGCGGATCATCATCGCCAGGGCGTACCCGGCGGAAGATATGAAAATTACCGGTACTTTAGACTACGGAAAGGAGGACTTTTCGGGTTTTTCTCCCCAGGAAATTTACGTTGATGAAAACCGCCTGATCGTTATCGGTCAGGCAAACACTCCTGTTTATAAATCCGGTAACGCCGGCGCCATGGTCTACCCGCCCCACTGGAACCGGGAAAGCACCAGGGCTATAATTTACGATATTGCAGATAAATCAAATATCAAACATTTGCGTGAGCTGGAGCTTGGCGGGCGGTATGTATCTTCCCGGAAGATAGGCCGATCCTTTTATCTGATTGCCAACAAAAATATCTTCTTTTATCCGGGACGGGAAATTGACGAGCCCAGACCTATGTACCGGGACACGGCAGTTCAGGAAGGATTTATTGAAATCGACTATCCGGAGATCCGTTGTTTTCCGGATTTAGTGGAACCCGACTACCTGATCGTGTCCGGGTTAAACCTGGACCGCCCGGAACAAAAGGCCAGCATCTCAAGCTACCTCGGTTCCGGCGAAAATGTTTACGCCTCCACGGAGAATCTTTATGTAGCTTTAACCACTTACGCCCACCGGATCATGACCGGCGGAGCCGAAGCCCTGCCGGGCCCCTGGTACCCGAATTATGTTAACGATACCCAGATTTACAGGTTTAAACTGGACGACGGCAGCTTAACCTACACCGGTAAGGGAGAAGTACCGGGAAGCGTCCTCAATCAATTCTCCATGGACGAATACAAAAATTATTTCCGGGTCGCCACCACCCTGGGCGAGAGCTGGCGTACCGATGAGTTCACCTCCAGAAACAACCTTTACGTTCTGGACAGCGACCTTAAGCCCGCCGGCAAAATAGAGGGCATCGCTCCCGGGGAAAGGATCTACTCCGTCCGGTTTACCGGGGACAGGGCATACATGGTAACCTTTAAAAACGTAGACCCGTTCTTTGTTCTCGATCTCAGCGACCCGCGGCAGCCCGCAGTACTGGGCGCCCTTAAAATCCCAGGCTACAGCGATTACCTGCATCCCTATGATCAGAACCACGTAATCGGCTTCGGCAAGGACACGGTTGAGATAGGCGCCAAAGGAGGCAGGGGGGATAACGGCAGCATGGCCTTTTACCTGGGTATGAAAATGGCCCTCTTTGATGTTACCGATGTAAGGAATCCCGTGGAAATGTTCCGGGAGGATATAGGTGACAGGGGAACAGACTCCGAACTCCTGCAAAATCATAAGGCTCTCCTGTTTTCCAAAGATAAAAATCTCCTGGCCTTCCCCGTAAGGGTTATGGAGACCGGCAGCACCGGAAATGCAACCGGTTCCCCCATCCCCGGGTACGGGCACTTTACCTTCCAGGGGGCCTATATCTACAATCTGGACCTGGCCAATGGCTTCGTCCTGAAAGGCCGGCTTACGCACCTAACGGAGGAAGACTACCTTAAGGCCGGCAGCTACTGGTATGACAGCGAAAAAAACATCGAAAGAATACTCTACATTAACGAAAACATCTACACCCTTTCCAAAGGGATGATCAAGGCCAACCGACTGGAAAACCTGCGGGAAGCAGGGGGCGTGGTTATTCCATAATTAAACCGGAAAGGGGAACGGTTCAGCGCCGGCAAAATCCCGGCGCTTTCCCGGTCCCCCGTTAAACTTGACCATGCCTGACGATGATCTTTCCCCAGTTAACAAAAGAACCGGCGCTTAGCCGGACTCCCGTTCCCTGTTGCCAGGTCCAATCCATCCGGCGGGGCGCGCCGGAAAACCATAGGCAGCACGGTCATCTCTTGTTGCCGGATACAGCGCCGCTCAGAGCAGCGGCGCTGAACCCCTCCCTCATATAATAGGCGGCCAGGGCAGGCACCTGGACAAATTCCCTTTCAGGATAACGTAAAGCTGTCAGCTTTCCCCCCAGGACGCAGCCCTGGTCGATGTCCACCGTGTTGTTCACAAATGCTGCCTCGGGGACCGGCGTATGGCCGTACACAATCAGGGCGGACCCGTGGTACTCCCCGGCCCAGTCGCGCCGGACCGGAAGCCCGTCTTCGGTGCTCGCCCCGGTGGTGTCTCCGAAGAAACAGAAGCTTTTTACGCGCTCCGTCACTTTACCGACCATATCTTCCTTTATCCCGCCGTGGGCTACCACCAACCTGCCCTGGTCAAGGACAAGATAGGGCGGTGCTTCCCGGTAGAGCTGTTGAAAACCCTCCTTGAACTCCTTCCGCTCATCCTCCGGCAGCGCCCTGATTTCCTCCACCGTCCTTTCCAGGCCGTGGGATATCTTTATATTTTTCCCTTCCAGGTAACTATTGAGCTTCCGGCAGTGGTTGCCGGGAACATAAAGGGCATTGCCGGAGTCCACCATGTTTTTTACCAGCCAGAAGCTTTTCAGACTGTGCGGTCCCCGATCCGTAAGATCACCGATGAATACAGCCTTTCTCCCGGCGGGATGGTGGTAGCAGTCGAACTGCTTGCGGTAACCAAGTTTTTGCAGAAGCATGAGCAATTCTTCGTAGCAGCCGTGGATATCCCCGATAATATCATAGGGGCCTGGAATGGTAACCTCATGGGCATTGATGGAGACGCCAAAGGCGGGATCCCTCAGTTCCCCTTCCGCAATGACGTTGATCCTGTCAAAGCCCTCGTCATGAACAACCTTGAGGGTCCTGAGCAGCATTTTCCCCATCCTGTCAATAACCGGCTTAACCACCCGGCGATCCCGACCAGCGTTACGTTCCAGACAGACATCCACAGGAGTATTGAAGATTAACAGAGCAACATGAAAGCCGTACTTTTTCCCAATTCTGACCAGATCCTTGCGGGCCCGCCGGGTGACGGCAGTGGAATCGGCCACCGTAAAACGGTTCAGGGCCAGACGGCGTTCGATGGTGTAGCGAAATAATTTGAACGCTTCCCGGGAAGAGGCCATGTTTATTTCCGAGTCGCTGACCAATGTCCGGCAGTGGTCTGAAGAAACTACCATGGTTTCTTTAAAATGCTCCCGGGCAAAGGTTGACTTGCCGCAACCAGGCGCGCCGCAGAGAACCAGAAGCGTGGTTCGGGGTAAAGAAAGCACGGATATTGCCCCCCAGGTGATTTATAAAAACCTTTTTCCCTCACGAGATACCGTTAACCTATGGTTTATTGATATCCAGGTTACGGTTCCAATATTCAAGGCCCGGATCCGGATAGAAACCTTTCCCTGCCAGGCATGATCCCGTTCTAATAACTAAAGCCGCCGGCCTGCCGGCGGCGGCACACTTCCCAGGGTAACGAGTTTTAACAATCCGCTCTGGTGAGCTATGTGTTTTATCCGTAAGGCTTAATTATCCCGCGGCTTGACGCCCCCCGGTACCCCTTTGGCCAGCTTGTCCTTCACTGCCCCACAGTTTTTACATTTCCCGGGCTTGCAACGGGCCTCCATTTCCGCCCCGCAAGCCGCGCACTTCCAGGTTGCCAATTTTAAGTTCACCCCCCCTAAAGCAGCTTTTCGAAGCTCCCGTACGGCCGCAGCCGGGTCTTTTTTGCCGAATATTGCCGAACCGGCCACCAGCACGTCTGCCCCGGCTTTGGCAACAACTGCTGCCGTAATGCTGTTGATTCCTCCGTCCACCTGGATTTCCGCCCCCAGGCCCCGCTTTTCCAGCATTTTCTTAATCACCTTTATTTTCGGCAGAACTTCCGGGATCAGGGACTGACCGCCGAAACCAGGGTTTACAGTCATCAACAGAACCAGGTCCACCATAGGAAGAACATATTCCACTGAGGAAGGGTGGGTGCCAGGATTCAGGGCAACCCCCGCCCTGGCGCCTTTATCCCTGATTAGATTCAGAGTGCGGTGCAGGTGCCCCGCCGCTTCCACGTGCACCGTAACCAGATCGGCGCCGGCGCTGATAAAGGACTCCACGTGCAGTTCCGGTTTTTCAATCATCAGGTGCACGTCAAAAAGCATGGCACACCTGGGCCGCAGCGCCTCCACCACCAGGGGGCCGATGGTGATGTTCGGGACAAAGCTGCCGTCCATCACGTCGATATGAAGATATTCCGCTCCGGCCTCTTCCACCTCTAAAACATCCTTAAGGAGAGCTGTGAAATCCGCCGACAATATGGAGGGGGCCAGTTTAATCAATTCTTTTAATACCTCCTGCGCTCCTTCAGTTCTTTTAAAAACTCCAGGTACCGAAGATAGCGCTCCTTATTTATAAAACCGGATTCCACAGCGCTTTTTACCGCACAGCCGGGCTCCTTGTCATGCAGGCACCGGTTAAAGTGGCACTTTCCAAAGTAAGCATCCATTTCAGGGAAATGGTCGGACAGTTCCTCCGGCTTAATGTCGGGCAAATCCAAGCTGGAAAAACCGGGGGTATCGGCAACGAAACCGCCCCGGGGCAGGGCTATTAATTCCACGTGACGGGTGGTGTGCCGGCCCCTTTTGAGCTTCGAGCTTAATTCCGCTGTTTTCAGAGCAAGACCGGGATGAAGGGCGTTTAAGATGGTGGATTTACCCACCCCGGAAGGTCCAGCGAATACGGATACTTTCCCCTGCAGGGCCTGGCGCAGAAACTCCAGCCCCTCCCCTGTCCTGGCGCTGATCATCACCAGAGAATAAACCTCTTTGTAGCGTGATACCAGATCGACCTGTCCGTCTTTCGTCAAATCTACTTTGTTGAAACAAATCAGCGGTCTCACGCCGCTAGCGGAAACCAAAATCAGAAAGCGGTCCAAAAGCCAGGGATTCGGGTCAGGCTCCCGCACTGCAAAAACGATAACCGCCTGGTCTACATTGGCCACCGGCGGGCGTACCAGCAACGTACGGCGGGGCAGCACCCGCTCAATTACCCCCGTGTGCCCGTGCCCCGGTTTCAACAAGACACGATCTCCCGCGAGGGACTGCTGTTTTTCCAGGCGGAAGCGCCCCCGGAGCGAGCACTCCCATTCTACCTCGCCGTCATGCACATAGTAGTGACCGCTGTAGGCTCTGAGCACAATACCTTCCACAAGGTTCTCACTGTTTTTCAATAGTTTGCTCACCAGCCAATTTTTCATCAATGTAAACCTCAATAACAGCTTTGCCGTAATGGGGCACTTCTCTTACAACCTTCCTGCCCGGGGGATGTTCATTCTTGTAGACCTCGCTGCTTCCCCTGATATCGTTAACTACAATCTTTAATTCGTGCCTTTCTCCGTCATCCGGAATCAGGACTTCAACTTCAGCCAAGCGTTTTACAGGTCCGGGCCCGTTGCTAACAGTGATTTGCACCTCCGAACCTTCCTCGGCTTCCGAACCGCCCACAGGATTCTGATTGATAATCTGGTCTAGCATATAGTCTGCGCTGGTTGCCCTGATTACATTGTCATCAATTTTCAATTTTACTTTTTCCAATTCCTCCCGAGCTTTATCCGCCGTCAATCCAATCAAGCCAGGTACCTTTCGCAGGACTGGCTGCGGGCCTTTACTTACATACAAAGTCACACCGGAGCCCTTGGTCAGGTTGGTTTCGGGCTTGGGGTCCTGGTCCATCACCACGTCAACCGGGTAATCGTTGCTGTATTTTTCCTGGTAAGGCTCGTATACTATCAGCTCGTGCTGGCTAATTTTGATCCTGGCGTCTTGGAGATTGTAGCCAATTACCTCTGGTACCGTACGGTATTCCGGCCCCCGGCTTATTGTCAGGGTAACGTTTCTGGTTACTTTGACCATGGTATCCGGAGGGGGATCCTGGGATATAACCTTGCCGGGGACAATTGTGGGGTGATTATTCCGGGTTTCCTGTACGTTTTTGAAACCCTCCCGCTGCAGGTTTGCCCTGGCCTCTTCCAGGGAACTTCCCTCAACATTGGGCATTTGTATTTCCGGCACATTAACATATAGTTGAAAAGTTGCGTAAATTGCCACCACCAGGAGCAGAACCAGCAGCGTGCCCCATAGCCAGACAGGCCTGCGCCTGCGCTTTCTCGGTGCGTTAACGGCCTTTTCAAGCGGCGGCTCATAATCCGCCCTGTTTTTAACCGGGTTTATAACCCGGGTGGCAAACTCATCAGGTTGCGACATAGCGCCGGAGTCCTGAAAAGCCTGACCACTCAGACCCTCCAGATCCATTAAAAGGACCCGGGCTGTGTTATAACGGCCCGCGATGTTCTTGGCCATGGCCCGGGTAATAATCCTTTCCAAACCCGGGGATACCGATGGATTCAGACTTGACGGAAGCGCCGGAACTTCCCGGATGTGCTTCAGGACGACTCCCATGGGTGTTTCACCCTGGAAAGGCAGAACGCCGGTTGCCATCTCGTACATGACAATACCAAGGGAATAAAGATCGGAACGCTGATCCGCCGTCTCCCCGCGCGCCTGTTCCGGTGACAGATAATGAACCGATCCCAGTACCGTGTCGGTCTGGGTCAGGGTGGCGGCGGTGGCTTCCCTGGCAATGCCGAAATCCGTGAGTTTGGCCCGTCCGGCCGCCGTTATCAAGATGTTTTGCGGCTTGACGTCCCGGTGGACGATATTGTTTTCGTGGGCATGCTGTAGAGCTTCAACCACCTGCCTGGCAATTTGGACGACCCGTTCCTGGGGTAAAGCACCCTCGGCCCTGATCAGGTTTTTCAGGTTATCCCCTTCCACATACTCCATCACCAGATAATGAACATGGTTTTCCCTGCCCACGTCAAAGATACTGACAATATTCGGGTGGGAGAGACTGGCGACGGCCTGGGCCTCCCTTCGGAACCGGTTAACGAAATCCCCGTCGCAGGTAAATTCAGGCCGGAGAATTTTAACGGTGACCAGCCGGTTTAGGAAGGTGTCCCGTCCCTTATAAACTATGGCCATACCTCCACCGCCAAGTTGTTCGAGGATCTCGTAACGGTTCCCTAAAAGCTTCCCGAGCAATAATTTCACCCCTAATCTAGGTTAAAGAGGACTGTACGCTCCGACTAAATTTAGTTGGCCGCAACTTCCCAATCCGTAATTGCAAAAAGAATAAAGGACAGCGTGTCACCTGAAAAGGGTCATGTATTTCCTTTTTGAACCCGGTAAGGGCAAGACGAATCAGTAGCCCCCGGCCGCGGCCGCCGCCAGTAGCTTTCCAGCAATAGGGGCTGCCAGAGCTCCGCCCGAACCGGTGTTTTCCAGGACGACCGCAATTGCTATCCCCGGCTGTTCCGCCGGAGCGAAGCCGATGAACCAGGCATGGGCCGGACCGCCGGGGTTTTCGGCGGAACCGGTTTTGCCGGCCACCCGCATCCCCGGAAGTCCGGCAGCCTGTGCCGTTCCACTCTCCACTGCGGCTACCATCCCTTCTTTAATAATTGCCGCTATGTCCGGCGTGGTGGCTTTTTGCCAGGAACGTCCCGCTGCCGCCTGATGCGTAAACCCCGCCGAATCCCTGGTGGAATGGACTAGATATGGATGCATAAGCACACCTTCGTTGGCAATGGCCGCCGCCACCAGGGCCATATGTAAAGGACTTACCAGCAACCGGCCCTGACCGATGGCGCTACTGGCCAGTTCCGGTCCGGTCAGCTCTTTCCCGGGGGCCATGGTACCGGGGCGAACAGGAATTCCCAGGCCGGGATCCCTGTCCAGGGCGAAGTTCTTAAAAGCTTGCCGGAAACCGGCAGTCTTTTGACTTAAACCCAACCGGGCAAATGTGGTATTACAGGAAACTGCCAGCGCTTTTTTCAAATCAATTTCCCCGTGGGCCGCCAGATCAGTGAGCCTATACCCCTCTACTTCCAAAAAACCCGGACAGTTGAAAGTATCCGCGGCCAGTCCCGGATCAACGGCCAGAGCCCCTGCTGCGGTGACCACCTTGAAGGTGGAACCCGGCGGATAGGCCCCCTGGGCAGCCCGGTTAAGCAAGGGGGAAGACGGTTCTTGCACCAGTCCGGACCAGGTTTCGTCCAGTCTGTTGGGATCATAGCCGGGGCTGGATACCATCGCCAGAATTGCGCCGGTCCCGGGTTTCAGCATAACTACGGCGCCCGGCCGGCCGCCCAGCAGGTTCGCAGCCAGTTTCTGAAGCCCGGCGTCAATTGTAAGAAATATATCGCCGCCCGCCTGCTCCCTGCCCAGGAGCCGGTTGAGCAAGTTGCGGACGCGGTCGCTGCCTTCCATTCCCAAAAGATGGCGGTCAAAGGCGGATTCAAGCCCCGTCCTGCCGTACCGTTCCGAAACGTAACCCACCAGGTGGGCCGCTCCGGCTCCTTCGGGATAAACACGCCGGACCCGGTTTTCCCCGTACTCGGTTTTAGCCAGGGCAACCCCTTTGGTATCATAAATAGCACCCCGTCTGACCTGAGCCTCCAGTTCGTAAAGGCGGCGGTTGTAGGGGTTGGCCGCTAAAACAGGCCCATTGAACAACTGCAGCCAGGAGAGGTAGGAAAGGAAAATCACAAACAAACCCAAAAGCAGGTAACTCAAGTTTAAAATATTCTTTTTCATGGGCTGTCCTGAGCCTCGTTGGAAATATTCAGCAACAGCCCCAAAAGAATAAAGTTGGCAACCAGTGAACTTCCGCCATAACTCATGAAGGGCAGGGTAACCCCAGTTAACGGCAATAGTTTGGTTACTCCCGCCAGGATAATGAATGCCTGAAGTCCCAGCAGGGCGGTTAGACCGGAAGCTGCCAGCACGGCAAAATCATCCCTGGCCCGGCAAGCCGTTTTTAATCCCCTGTAAATAATAATTATAAACAAGACAACGATGCCCGCGCCGCCTGCCAGCCCCAATTCTTCGCAGCAGGCAGAAAAAATAATGTCGGTGTGGACAGCGGGAATAAAATTGGGATAACCCAATCCCAGACCCGTGCCAAACATTCCCCCGGAGCCGATGGCAAAAAGGGACTGGGTTACCTGATAACCCGCTGTATCAATATAAGACCACGGATCAAGCCAAATTTCGACCCTTGTTCGCACATGGCTGAACAAGTAATAGCTGATGGTTGCCCCAACCATAAAAAGCACCAGCCCAAAAAATGTGTACAGGACGCGGGAAGTGGCAACATAAACCATGGCCAGAAAAGTGCAAAAATAAATGAGGGCGGTACCCAGATCCTTTTGAAAGACCAGGAGCAACAGGGAAATACCCCACATGGCAACCAGCGGAATCCATTCCTGGGGACCAGGCAGCGCAATTCCGCCCAGGGTTCGCGTGCCGGCTGTCAAAAGGGTCCTGTTTTCGGCAAGATAACTGGCAAGAAAAAGGACCACCAGTATTTTGACGAATTCAGAAGGCTGCAAATGGAAGACGCCAAAATCAAGCCAACTTTTGGCGCCGCCCTGTTCCGTACCGAAAAAGATTGGCAGAATAAGGGCAATTATCCCGGCCAGGGCGTAAAGGTATTTATAATCACCCAAAAAACGGAAATCCAGTAAAAGCCGGGTAGTCAGAACCAGCGCCAGGAGACTGATTAAAAGCCAAATAAACTGGCGTTGACCGTAGGCCGGATCCAGCCTGAACAAAAAAACCAACCCGGTTGCCGAAAGGACGGCAACAACCGGCATTAAAAAAGTGTCCCCCCTGTAACCGCTTCGCTGCCAGAAAAAATGAACCAGGAAAAATGCAGCTGTGACTGTAAGCCCGGCGAAAAGGGCCTGCCCGGAACCGCCGCTTTGCGGCCCCAGGTAGAGAACCATCGCCCCGGCCAGCAGGTAAATCCCGGCGAGCAGGAGGAGATTTCTCTCCGTATTCCGGTTCCCGGCCCGGGCTGCTTTAGATTTGTCCGGTCTGCCCCCAAGCATCTGCGTCCCGGGATTCATGTAAGAGACCCCCATAGATATTTTATACGTTGAAGTTTGATTGTTTTCGAGGCAGCCGGGTGTAAAACCTTTTAAACTGCAACAAACTGTTCCGGTGCTGAGTACACGGCCGGGACCGTTAACAAGTTCCCGCCGGTTTATATTTGATCCTGTTTTCTGCTTGCTGTTTCTAATCTGCGGTACCTGGTTCTTTTTAAGAATCTTCGCCCCGGTACCAAAAACCAAATAGCTGTCAGCACTCCAGAAGGATCATTGTGATGTTATCCGGCCCTCCGCGGGCTAACGCCCCGGCCAGCAGATTCTGCACGGCTTGATCAAGATCCCGGGCTGTACTAATCGCCAGCAGGATTTCTTCGGGCCGCAGGTAGCCCGTCAAACCATCGGTGCAGACCAGGATTAAGTCGCCTGGAACAGCCTGGAACCGGTAAAGATCTACTTCAAGGGACATTTCTGTCCCAACGGCCCTGGTCAGAACATTGCGCCGGGGGTGACTAAAGGCTTGCTCCTCGGTAATCCCACCGCTTTTTACCATTTCCTGCACCAGCGAGTGGTCCTCTGTCAGGCGGGCAATCACTCCATCCCTGATCAGGTAAGCACGGCTGTCCCCGACCTGGGCCACGTGGAGCTCCTCACCCTGTTTCAGGCAAGCGGTTACAGTTGTTCCCATCCCCGCCCATTCCGGATTACGGCCGGACAATTCATAAATGGCGCTGTTTGCTTCCTTGATACTGTCTGCCAGGGCCTCGCCAGGCGGGACCCCGCCGGACAGTCTCCGCCCCAGTTCGCGCTCCAGTAGCCTGAGAGCCATGCTGCTGGCAACTTCCCCTGCCTGGTGCCCCCCCATACCGTCGGCTACGGCAAACAAACCTGTTTTGGGTGAGATACACAAACTGTCTTCATTTGAAGCCCGTATCAGTCCAATGTCAGATGTTTGAGCCCACCTCATAACCCCACCTCACAAACTCAAAAGTGATACCGCCAATCCTGACCCTGTCAGCATCCGCCAGAACGGTTGGTTTTAAAATCAGGACCCCGTTTAAAAAGGTCCCGTTGGTGCTGTTTAAATCCTCCAGCCAGTACTGCTCCTCATTTAAATAGATCCGGGCATGCCTGGTAGAAGCAAAAGAGTCCCCGGTTATGATATCGTTTTCCCCACCCCGGCCAATGGTTATTTCCTGACCGACACCAAAGGAATCCCCTGGCTGCAGGTCCGGTTGGGAACTTTCCAGAACTGTTAATGACACTCCCGGCACTTTGGATGCAGGATTTTTATTTTCCGCTTCCCCCGCGGCCGGACATAACTCCCGCCGCTCCAGGGAATAATTCCGGAGATCGCCAACCATCCATTTAACCAGCATTAATATGAAAAGAAGCAATAACAGTAAAAAAATATAGCGCAAAATCATAAGCACAATTCCGGCCATTTCATTCCACCTTGAGGGTGCAGACTGTTGTCCCCAGGGTAAGCACATCCCCCGGAACCAGCGTCTTTGCAGTGATTTTAACGCCGTTGACATAAGTACCGTTGGTGCTGCCGAGATCCTCCAGGGTATAACGGCCCCGGCGCAATTCCAAACGGGCGTGGCGCCGGGAAACGCTGGTATCACTGAGAACAATCTGAGAAGCCTGATGGCGCCCGATCAATAGGTTTACTTCCCTTAAAGAAAAAATTTTTCCTTGCTCCGGCCCGTCAACCACTTCCAGAACCCCGTGGACCTTTGGCTCAGGTTCTTGCCGGGCAATATCCTTTACCGGAAAAAAACGCATAGTATGTTCAATATCACTGTCCGGCGCGTCCTGTTCTTCAGGGACGGTTATTCCGCTGAAAAAGGACTCCAGCCGGAGCACGCCGCCGGCAAGGTTGTCATCCTGCTGGAAACTTACCGAAGGCTGGCCCGCAAGAGTATACTTTTTCCCCTTTGCCTTCTGACTGATATAATCCTGCAATTCTTTGGAGAGCAGTGGGCTAAAATTGGAGATCATCTCCCAATCAGCGGGACTTAGGTAAACTATGTATTGATTGGGGACATAAATGCGGTTAATGCTGACCCGCCTGCAGTCCCTCATTTCCCTGGCCAGGCGCTTGGCAATTTCCACTGGTTGAACACATCCGCCGCCAAAAGTATCCTTGAAAAAGCCCTCGATGTATTTTTCCAGACTTCCTTCCAGTCCTGTGAAGATACCCACGAAGTTCACCTTCCGGCTGGTTTTTTGCATACCCTCGTTATTATGTTGGACGTCCCGGGCGTCTATTTGGTTCTGTCCGGGATCTGCCGTTAAAAGTAACGGAGTCCGGGGGATATACCCTCCGCCTCAACTGTCCGCAAGCCGCATCGATCTCTGCACCCAGTTCCCGCCTGACGGTTACAGCCACACCATGCTTTTCAACCAGGCGTCTGAAGCTCTCAACCCGTTCCGGGGACGGCGGGGCAATCCCCCTTTCGGTTACAGGGTTGGCAGGGATCAGGTTGACGTGGCTGAGCATCCCCGACAACAGCCGCCCCAGCTCCAGGGCGTGCTCATTGCGGTCGTTAATACCCTTAATCAGTGCGTATTCAAAGGTGATCCTCCTCCCCGTCTGCCTGGCGTAATCCCTGCAGGAAGCGATCAGGCCGGCTATTGGATATTTTTTATTAACTGGCACCAGGGTGTTCCTTAAGGCATCGTTCGGCGCGTGAAGTGACACCGCCAGTGTCAGCGGCAGTCCTTCGGCCGCCAGCGACCTGATCTCGGGAACCAGGCCGCAGGTTGAGATTGTAATATGGCGCAGCCCGATATTGAGACCGTAAGCAGCGGATACCTGCCTGACAAAAGTCAGGGTGGCGTCATAATTGTCCAGGGGTTCGCCAGAGCCCATGAGAACCAGGTGGCTGACCCTTTGCCCTGTATCTTTCTGCATACCTAAAACCTGATCATACATTTCACCCGGGCTTAAGTTGCGGATCAGCCCTTCCAAGCCCGAGGCGCAAAGCTTGCACCCCATCCGGCAGCCCACCTGGGTAGAAATACAAGCGGAATGTCCGTAATTGTGTTTCATTAAGACACTTTCAACTGCCTGTCCGTCAGGCAGGCCGAACAGGTACTTGAGGGTATCACCCCGCCTGGAGGTCTGTTTGGCCAGTATTACCGGACAACTGATCCAGGCTGCGGCGGCCAGGCGTTCCCTGAGAGCCAGGGGGAGATCGGTCATTTCGGAAAAGGAATTGACTCCCTTTTGCAAGATCCACTCGGCCACCTGCCTTGCCCTGTATCTTTCAGCGCCCAGACGGCTCAAAAAATGCTCCAGTTCGGGCAGGGTCAGATCCTTTAGATTAACCCCGGATGACATCTTATGTGAGACCTTCTTTCTCCGGATAAAGCTATTCTTCGTCCCCTAAGCCGATCCCTTTTTTCTCAGCCTGGCCATGAAAAAGCCGTCCATCCCGTGTAGATGGGGATAAACCTGCAGGTAACCTTTAATTAAGGTCCCTTCCGGATCAAGGGCGCCGGGCAGGAACCCGCGGAGGTCCTCCAGGGCAAATTCCGGGTGATTGGCCAGAAAATTTTCCACCTGCCCCGCATTTTCTTCCCGCAGCAAGGTGCAGGTACTGTAAACCAGGACACCACCATCTTTGACACAGCGGGAAGCGCCCTTTAGAATCTCTGCCTGGAGTTTAACTATGGCGGGAAGCTCCTCCGGATTTTTCCGCCAGCGGGAATCGGGACGGCGTCTCAAAACGCCCAGCCCGGAACAGGGAGCATCGACCAGAACAAAATCGGCCAGCCCTGCCAGCTCTTCGGGCAGGGCTCTGGCATCCCCCTCCCTGCCTTCGACAATCTCAATGCCCAGGCGCCGGCAGTTTTCCTGGATTAAGGCCAGCTTGTGGGGGTGGATATCTACTCCGAGAATCATACCCCGGTTTTCCATCAACTGCGCCAGATGGGTGGTCTTGCCGCCGGGGGCGCTGCAGGCATCCACTGCAAAGGAACCGGGCGCCGGCATTAACGCCCTGCCTGCCAGCATGGAGCTTTCATCCTGTATTTGAAACAATCCTGCTTGAAAGGAGGGCAGGGAGCCCAGGGAATAAAAACCCTCAATTTTTAAGCCCTCAGGGGCATAAACTGTTTCCGAAACCGACAAGCCTTCCCTTTTTAACCATTCAATCAGCCCGGGGCGCGTTATTTTCAAAGTATTAGTGCGAATTGTGTTGGGGGCCGGTTCGTTGTTGGCACGGCACAGGGCAATGGTTCCCTCCAGTCCAAATTCCTTCAGCCAGCGCTCCACCATCCAGGCGGGGTGGGAATAACGCAAAGTGATATGCCCCACGGGATTGTCTGCAAGGGAGGGATAGTTAATTTCTCCGTACCGGCGGGAAACAGTGCGCAAAACACCATTTACAAATTTTACGGAGCCCGGATGACCGTACTTCCTGGCCATTCCCGCCCCTTCGTTACAGGCGGCGGAAGGGGGCACCCTTTCCATATACACCAGCTGGTACACACTTAACCGGAGGATGTTTCGCACTATCCTGGTTTGGGATAACAACGACTTCTTAACAAAATGACCCAGAATCCAATCCAGGGTATTCAGTGAACGCAGTGTACCGTAAGCCAGTTCAGTGGCAAATGCCCGTTCCAGCTTTTCCGGACGATACTTTTCCAGAACCCGGTTCAAGGCAATGTTAGCAAAGGCGCCCTCCTCCACTGCTGTAAGGACCCTTAGGGCCAGCTCCCTGGCTGATATCTGGGGCAATAAAATCACGGTTCCCTTCTATAATAAAAGAAAGTCTTCACCTGGAAATCCCCCTGTCTTTCCTTAACAGGGCTTCCACTAGTACCTTGTTAACTTTTAAACTGGAACATATTTTACTGGTTGGGCATCGCAGGCCCGGAATTACCCACAGCAACTTTGCCGGGAAGAACTGCAGAATTAGTTTTAACAGACTACTAGTCCCCCGGGGGTTTTCCACCTTACCGGAAACCCAGGGACGCGGGGCAAGGGGGATCACCAGCGCAACAAAAGGATCTTATCAAGATTTTTGCCTGGTTAAACCAATCTTATTCTCCATAAGGGAAAGCCCGCACCTCCCCCGGGTATTCCCAACTGGGGCATATAAACACCGGAGATTAATGAAGCAGCAGGTTGGGTATTCTATAACGCGATCTATGATCCGGGCTTTGGCCCGAAGAAAAGAACAGCTTCCTCAACCTTTTCGATCCGAATTTCCGTGTTGAAACAGGGCCCGTGAGGCCGCTCGTTGGTAACCCCAAGCACTGGAATGGGGTTCGAATCCTGGATCCCGCTGGTGAGGTCCCGTTCGCAGGCAATGGCCACAATGGCCCGGGGGCGGCACTCCCGGACAAATTTGCGCGCCAGGGTGCCTCCGGTGGCCATTTTTACATGTATTCCATGCTTGTCCCTTAAATCAAGCAGCTTGTTTACGGAACATCTGCCGCAGCGCCGGCAGTTGTCAATATCAACTGTAATTTTATGCGGACATTCACTCCATTGCAGGCAGTGCGGGGCCAACACCAGGATTTGGGAAGGGTGAAGGTTGAATTCCTTGGATCTGACAAGCTGGTTGTTTACTTCAATGAAGGAACTTTTGATCCGGTTCCGATCAATATGAAAAACCCCGCCAAGAGCAAGGGCAATGGGAAAAAACAGACTCAGGGCCACCCGCATGGGGCCTTGCAGGACCGTAATATCTTTGGCGTAAAGCAAAGTAAGAACAATACCGCCAATACCAAAACCAGCCACAATCAACGAGCCCACCAGCAACCCGGCCAGGGCTAAAAGCAAGATTTGATCGAAAATGGTTCGGGTATCACTTGTAGCCAGGTACCAGGTCCCCGCCAGGAGAAGCCCCACGCCCACCAGGCTGAAACCCAGAAGACCAATAAAAAGCCTTTTTCGTACCGGAAGCAGATCAATACTCAACACCCTTCGCCCCCGGCAAGATTATCGCTCCCCAGCACTGTACCGGCAGGAATCGGATTGCCCCTTAAAAGGGCTGCCGCCTCCAGCCTTTTTCCACCCTGCAACTGAAGCTCCTGAATAGATAGCATTCCCTTGCCGGTACCCACCATAATCCCCTGCCGGCCGGCAGCAACAATTTCACCTGGTCTGGCCCCCACCCAACCCTGCGCCGGGCAACTGGTCCGCCAGAGCTTGAGCACCCTTCCCTGCAGCGTGGTACGGGCCCCCGGCCAGGGGTTCATGCCCCGGACATGGTTATATATTTCCCGAGCCGGCTTGCTCCAGCAGATTTGCTCATCTTCCGCCTTCAACAGGGGCGCGTAGGAGGGTTTCCCTGTCTGGGGAATCCGGGGGGCCTTTCCCAGGCGGATCAGCCGGAGGGTCTCAACCAGCAGCCGGGAACCCGCCAGTGCCAGCCGGTCGTGGACAGCACCCACTGTGTCTGTCTCCTGAATGGGAATGGATTTCTTTAAAATAAGATCACCGGTATCCATACCTTCATCCATATAGATAGTGGTTACACCAGTCTCCTTTTCCCCGTTGATAACCGCCCAGTGAATGGGGGCCGCGCCGCGGTATTCTGGCAGCAAAGAAGCATGGACGTTAATACAACCCAAAGGGGGAAGGGACAGAATCTCCACCGGAAGGATCTGCCCGTAGGCAACAACAACCACAACCTCTGGGGCCAAACCCCCAAGCGTCCCGATGAATTCAGGATCCTTGATTCTAAGCGGCTGAAGTACCGGCAGACCCAGGGCCCTGGCAGCTACCTTAACCGGAGTAGGCGTATTGATTCTTCCCCTGCCCCTGGGACGATCCGGCCGGGTAACAACGGCTATCAGTTCGTGCCCGGCTTCTGCCAGGGCTTGCAGGGAAGCTACGGCAAAATCCGGTGTACCCATAAAAACGACGCGCATGCAGATGTCCTCAATTCTTTCGTTTATAATTTGGCAACGTTCCTGGCCCGGTCAATAAAAAGGATCCCGTCCAGGTGGTCGATTTCATGCTGGAAAACCCTTGCCGGAAAACCTTCAGCCCTGATTGTAATATCCTTACCGGAACGGTTCAGATACTTCACTTGAACGCTATGGGCCCGGACTACTTCCCCGGTAAGCCCGGGGATACTCAAGCAAGCTTCGCTGTCCACTTGCTCGCCCTCTGCAAAAATAATTTCCGGGTTTATTAATTCCAGCAATCCTTCCCCCGCGTCCACCACAATTACCCGTTTGGATACCCCCACCTGCGGAGCGGCCAGGCCTACACCCCTTGCGCTGTACATGGTTTTCGCCATATTGTCTAAAAGTTTAAGAACATTCCGGGTTATTTTGGGAACCACCACGGCTTTTTCCCTAAGTACATTGTCCCCTATTTCCACAATATGATATACTGCCATACCCAGCCTCCTTTACAACATTCCCTGGGGGTTGATATCTACGTTAACAACCGGTTTAAAGGCCGGCCGGCTGTTTTCCAGCACAGCTAGAAACTCCCCAATTAGTTCTTTTAAAGAATTGCGGCGGGGTCCCTTTAAAACCAGCTGCCAGCGGTATCTGCCTTTAATCCTGCTCAGTGTTGCCGGCGCCGGACCAAGGATGTCCACATGTGTACCGGTACTGGCAAGCGTCCTGGTAAAATGCTCTTTCGCCAGGAGGGCGCCTTTTTTCGCTTCAGCTTCATTTTCATGGGTGAACAGAAGCAGGGCCAGATGGCTGAACGGGGGGTAGCCCAGGGCCCTTCTGACTCTTATCTCATTATTATAGAACCCTTCGTAGTCGTGAGCAGCCGCTGCAATTATGCTGTAATGATCCGGGGAATAGGTTTGAACCAGCACCTCCCCGGGGATGTCCCCCCTTCCGGACCTGCCCGCCACCTGGGTCAATAACTGGAAAGTGCGTTCCGCGGCCCTGAAATCGGGCATATGCAAGGAAGTATCCGCATTAATTGCACCCACCAGGGTAACCTTCGGCAGATCCAATCCCTTAGCAATCATTTGCGTTCCAATCAGGATATCGGCATTTCCTTCCCGCAAGGTGTTTAAGATTCTCTCATGGGAACCCTTGCTGGTGGTGGTGTCGCTGTCCATCCGGACAATGCCGGCCCGTTCAAAGAGTCTTTTGGCTTCTTCCTCCACCTTCTGCGTACCTGTGCCAAAATGGCCAATATAGCGGCTTGCACAACCGGGACAGCGCCCGGGGGCGGGGATGGTATGATTGCAATAATGGCACCGCAGGCGTCCGTCCAGATGGTAGGTGAGCGAGATATCGCAGCGGGGGCACTTCAAAACAAGCCCGCATTCCCTGCACACAACAAAAGTGGCGTAACCCCGCCTGTTTAGAAACAGGAGCACCTGCTCGCCCCGATCCAGGCGTTCGTTCACAGCTTCGGTCAAAACCCGGCTGAAAATACCCCTGTTGCCATTTTTTAATTCCTGCCGCATATCCACAATCCTAACCGAAGGCAGGGGCCTGTGATTAATCCGGTTGGGCAACCGCAGCAACTGGTAAACCCGGCCCGCCCTGGCCTTTAATTGCGTCTCCAGGGAAGGGGTCGCACTGCCCAGCAGCACCACCGCCCCGGCCAGCTGGGCCCTTTTAATAGCCACTTCCCGGGCATGATAGCGCAATTGGGCCCCTTGTTTATAGGTTGTTTCATGTTCCTCGTCAATTACAAACAGCCCCGGATTGAGCAAAGGAGCAAAAACTGCCGAGCGCGTACCCAGGACAACAGGCGCCTCCCCCCTTTTGACCCGCAGCCACTGGTCATATCTTTCCCTGTCGGAAAGGGCACTGTGTAAAACCGCGACTTTACCGCCGAAGCGGTCCCGGAAGAGATCGATCATCTGGGGGGTAAGGGCTATCTCCGGAACCATGGTTACTCCCTGGCGTCCTGTTTTCAAAACGGCGGAAATAGCATGAAGATAAACCTCGGTTTTTCCGCTCCCGGTTACCCCGTGCAACAGAAATACACCGAACTGTTTCCGTTCCAGCGCCCCGGCCACGGGTTTTAAAACCTTTTCCTGCCCGGGGCTGAGAAGCGGGCCGCTATGGCAGGTAACTTCTTCAGTTAAAGGAACTGCAGCGGGGGGTTCTATAACCACTGCTTTCAGCAAGCCCCCTGTTACCAGTGTTTCCACAGTTCTCGGTGAGGCCCCGGCGGCGGCGGCCAGTTCAGCCACGGTAAGCCCCGGGGAATTGGCCGAAGCCTTTAAAACAGCAGTTTGCCTGGGCTTTCTTGCCATTGTTGCCAGAATTCCGGCCAGTTCGCTTCCAGTATGGACGGGAAATATCCTTTTAATTTCTTTCCCGCCTTTTACCCGCAAGCGGGGTGACAAAATACGCGCCAACGCCCCGGCGGTACTGCAAAGGTAACTGTCGGCCATCCAGCGCGCCAGTTCCAGCATACCGGCGGTAAGGATTTGGGTGTCCAGGACCCCTTTGATACTTTTAATCTCCACATCGCTTTCGGGAACCCCAAAACCTATCACATACCCTGCAAGCTGCCTGTTGCCAAAGGGAACAAGCACCCTGCTCCCTACGGCAACCAGTTTTTCAAATTTTGGCGGCACAAAATAGTGAAAAACCCGGTCGGTTTTTCTGGTGCTTAAATCAACAATAATTTCGGCGCAGGGGCCGTTTTTTTTCATTATACCCTCCCGGAGGACACTTTACAAATGCGTCTTACGATCACAAAAATAGCCCGGACGGAATTCAACCAGGCACGCGTGTTCCCCGTCATCTGTCCCCCGGCAGGACCGGACGCCCTCCCCCAACACTGGAAGAAGAACAAATCCAGTAGAAATACCTGGTTTGCCGGACCTAACAGAGTACTATTGCCCGTTTTTTCTAAGGTTTAGCACCTCGTCCAGGATACGGTGGGCCAGAGCAGGTTTCCCCATCATGGGCAGTGGCAAGACGTGCTCACCGGGATAAACCAGTTTAACGATATTTGTATCTGTATCAAACCCTGCACCTGGCAGGGTAACGTCGTTTGCCACCAGCAGATCCAGGTTCTTGCCCCTTACCTTTTGGAAGGCGTTGGCCTCCAAATTACTGGTCTCAGCGGCAAAACCTACCAGGGTTTGATGTGTCTTCCGCCGGCCCAGTTCTGCCAGGATATCGGGGTTTTTTACACACTCTATAAAAAGACCAGAACCAGTTTTTTTGATTTTTTGCCCCGCTGCTTCCCTGGGCCTGTAATCCGCCACTGCCGCTGCCTTAATCACAATATCGCTGCAGGGAAAATGCTCCATTACGGCATCGAACATCTCCCCTGCCGTTTCCACACGTTTCAGCCGAACCCCGTAGGGCGCCGGCAAATTGGTGGGACCGCTGATTAGAGTAACCATAGCCCCCCTGCCGGCAGCGGCGTTGGCCAGGGCGTAACCCATTTTACCCGAGCTGCGGTTCGTCAAGTAGCGGACAGGATCGATTGGCTCCTGGGTGGGACCGGCAGTCAGCAATATTTTTAAACCCTTTAGATCACCCCCGGAGGGGAGCAGCGTATGGATCCTGTCCAGGATAACATCCAGCTCAACGAGCCTTCCCGGTCCCTCCGCGCCGCAGGCCAGACGGCCCTTGCCCGGACCCGCAAAATGATAACCCAGGTCTTTTAGTACAGTAATATTTCGCTGAACCACCGGGTTTTGATACATGTGCACATTCATCGACGGACAAAACAACACCGGGCAGGTGGTGGCCATGATTACAGTTGAAAGAAGGTCGTCGGCTACCCCCCCCGCCACTTTACCCAGAATATTGGCTGTAGCCGGTACAACAACAAGTAAGTCGGAAATGGCGGCCAGTTCTATATGCTGAACTTTCCATTCCCCAACCGGCTCGAACAGCTCTGTGTAAACGCGGTTACCGCTAAGAACTTGAAAGGTAAGAGGGCTTACAAAGGCCCGGGCTGACAGGGTCATAATTATACGAACCTCCGCCCCTCCGGCCTTCAGGTTGCCGGCCAGTTGGGCAGCTTTGTAAACAGCAATACCGCCGGTTATACCCAGCGTTATATTTTTCCCCGCCAGCATTTTATAGACCTCCTCCCAAAAGGGAATTGTTGCCGGAAACCCGCATAATAAAAGCAGATAAAACTATTTAAGACTAACCCGGGTTCTCAGATATCCTATTTTATTCTGAGCAATCTCAGAAAGAGCAGCGGTTACAGGCTTGAGAGCAACCCCTTCAACCTTAGCGCTTCCCCTCTCGGTGAGTACCCTGGCCCTTTTGGCGGCCACAACAACCAGGGTATACCGGCTGTCAACCTTTTCCATCAGCTCATCGAGAGTCGGCTGGTTCATATTATCTTCCTCTTTCCATTAAATCTACATAAGACTAACATCCTAAACCTTCTATCCAACACCTATTACGCCGGTATCGGGCCTTTTCAGCGATAATAATCGCCCGGACAGTATTAAGCGCCCGCGCAACTTCATCATTCACCACAATATAATCATAATGGCAGGCCATTTCAAGTTCACACTTTATATTGCCCAGGCGCTTCTCTATTTCCTCCAGGGTATCCGTACCCCTGGTTGTCAGCCTGGACTCCAGGGCCAGCCTGGAAGGGGGCAAAACAAAAATAAGCACCGCCAGGGGAAACTGTCTTTTTACCTGCAGTGCCCCCTGGATATCAATTTCCAGGATCACATCGTCCCCCTGGTCAAGGGTTTCCTGTAAGGACAGGCGCGGGGTACCGTAAAGGTGCCCGTAAACTTCCGCCCACTCCAGCAGTTCGTTGCCCAGAATCATTTTTCTGAAGGTTTCATCGTCCAGAAAATAATAATCTGCTCCATGCACTTCACCATTTCGGGGCAAACGGGTCGTAGCCGAGACTGACAAGCGGATAGCGGGATCTTCCTTTAAAAGAGCCCGGCAGATAGAACCCTTGCCCACCCCCGAGGGACCAGAAAATACCAGCAAAATGCCTTGCTTTCCCACAACTAATGCCCCTATTATTCGTTAGGCTCTTCAGCCTGCGCAGACTCCTTCGACACCAGACGGTGGGCTACAGTTTCTGGTTGCACAGCGGAGAGGATAACGTGGTCGCTGTCCGTAATAATGACTGCCCGGGTACGGCGCCCGTAAGTTGCATCAATTAACATACCCCTGTCCCTGGCTTCAGTAATGACTCTCTTAATGGGGGCAGATTCCGGACTTACAATGGCAATAATCCGGTTGGCAGAGACAATGTTTCCAAAACCAATGTTGATCAATTTGATTTCCACAAGGTTTCCCCCTTCAAAAATTGGTGACCATTACAGTTATTCCACATTTTGAATCTGTTCCCTTATCTTCTCCAGTTCGCTCTTTGCTTCAACGACCAGACGGCCGATTTCCAGATCACCGGCCTTGGAAGCAATGGTATTTATTTCACGATTCATTTCCTGAATAAGAAAGTCGAGTTTCCTTCCCACCGCTTCACCGGCTAAAAGGCAGCTGCGAACCTGATTAAGATGGCTTTCCAGCCGCACTGTTTCCTCGGTTATATTGGACCGCTCCGCAAAAAGGGCAACTTCACCCGTCAACCGTTCGGGATCAAGGAAACCATCCTGCAGGAAATCGCTTAAGCGGTTTTGCAACCTTTCCCTGTAATCCTCCACAACAACAGGCGAACGATCCCTGATCATGTTATTCAAAAGATCAAGGTGCCGAACCCTGTTTAGCAAATCTTTGGCCAGCTCTTCTCCCTCTACGGCTCTCATCTGGACCAAACTTGTCACAGCATCTTCCACAGCCTTCCGAATGGCGGGCCACCATTGCTCCAGATCCTCAGCGGGTTCTTCCACAGTAAGTACACCGGGCAATGCAATAAGCTCTTCTAATTCGATTTCTCCCTGTATACCAACACTTTCCTGAAGTTCTTTCATTGCCTTATAATACGCTGAGGCAAGTGCTTTGTCAACTTTAACTGCGGCTGTTTTTTCACCGCAATCTTCCAGACTCAAGTATCCGTCAATTCGCCCCCGGGACACCCGGGCTGAAATAATCTTTCTGAGCCGGTCCTCAAGGGGGGCAAGGGAGCGGGGCAAACGCAAAACTATCTCGTTATAGCGATGGTTAACCGCTTTTATTTCAAAGGTGAATTTTTTGTTCTCCGTACTGCCTTCTCCCCGGCCATAACCTGTCATGCTTTTAATCAATAAATCACACCACCTATAACTGTTCTAACCATAGTATTGACTTTTACCATAAAAATAATTTTTCTACTTAAAAGAAGAAACTCCTTCGATACAAGCAAAAATATGCGATATTTTAAATTTTTGACTAAAAAGAAAAGCCGGCTTGAAATGCCGGACTTTAAATGCCTTTAAAGAAGCTGCGGTTCAGTTCATTTTGTTAATCAGATTCTCGATCCGATCCAGCCCTTCCTTAATGTTTTCCAGGGAAGAGGCGTAAGAAAGGCGAAAATAATTGTCATTGCCAAAGGCAATACCGGGGACAACCGCTACCTTTGCTTCCTGAAGTAGCAGGGTGGCCAGCCCGGTTGCACTGTTGACGGGGCTTTCACGGTATCTTTTACCGAAACAGCCCTTGAGGTTGGGATAAAGGTAGAAAGCTCCGCTGGGACGCGTACAGGTTATACCCTGGATGGCGTTCAGACGCTCATACATATAATTTCTCCGGCGGAGAAACTCAGTTCTCATTCTCTCAGTAAAGGACTGGCCGCCGGTCAGGGCCGCCACACTGGCATACTGGGCGATGGAAGACGGGTTCGAGGTGGAATGGCTCTGTAAACCAGCCATGGCTTTGGCTACCGGTTCAGAGGAAATGGTGTAGCCAATCCTCCAGCCGGTCATGGCATAAGCCTTGGAAACGCCGTTAATAACTATAGTCTGTTCCTTCAGGGCAGAAGAAAAAGAAGCAATGCTGACATGCTTTGTTCCGTTATATATAAGTTTTTCGTAAATCTCATCAGAAATCACTGTTATACCGTGCTTCTCAATAATTTCCGCCAGCGCGCTCAGTTCTTCTTCTGTAAAAACTGAGCCGGTGGGGTTGTTGGGGCTGTTCAGGATAAAGAGACGGGTCCGGGGCCCCACGGCTGACTCAAGTTCAGCGGGAGTCAGCTTAAAACCGTTTTCCTCCCGGGTTTCTATAATCCGGGGGGTGGCGCCGGCCAGCTTAATCTGCTCCAGATAGCTTACCCAGTAGGGGGCGGGAAGGATCACTTCATCCCCCGGCTCGACCAGCACTTGCATAGCGTTATAAAGGGAATGCTTGGCGCCTGAGGAGACAACAACCTGTTGCGGCTTGTAGGCAAGCCCCTGCTCCACGCGGTATTTTTCGCAAACAGCCTCTTTCAGGTCGCTTATTCCTGTCACAGGGGTATATTTCGTTTTCCCCGCCCGGATTGCGGCAATTGCCGCCTCTTTGATGTAATCCGGGGTGTCACAGTCCGGTTCTCCGGCCCCGAAGTTCACTACCTTGTGCCCGTTAGAAGCCATAACCTTCGCTTCCGCGTCAATGGACAAAGTGGGGGATGGACTGATATTTAACGCCCGGTCGGCTAATTTCATTACAGAACGAACCTCCTTTTTGATGAAAGGCCAGTTGTGCCCCGTTTACGCACGTGAAAGCCGCCGGTCTTCATCGATCGCTGACAAGTATTAAATGATTTGTCGTTCAATCCAGGCGCTTCGGTGGAAAACAAAGCGTCTTGATAGACTTTGGCAAAAAGATTAAACAATCGTAATAACGGTGCTCCCTGTTTTGACCTGTACCATATCATTGTTCACCGGAAATCAGTTACAAGGTTGCTGCACCAGTTGTTTTTCGTGTCCTTTTCAGCGCTTCTGGAATTCTTGCCTTTTCAATGGTCAGCGCCATTCCAAAGTACCCCGAACCATTTTGGCCGCACCCATTTCCCAGCAGCAGTCCGGTGAGGGATTCCGATGTATGTCCGGGGATGCCAGCGCCTGGACACAAAATGTGGCCTTAAGTTTCTTCGGATTCCAGCCAGGTTTGTTCATATCTTCGATCTGAATACCCACCGCCTCCGGCGGATAGCATAATATCCGGTCACGATTGTCCTGGATCCTGTTAGACAGGCGGCGGAAGCATACTGGATGGTTTAAAATACACCGGAATTGATTTGTGACTGCCTGACGAAGGGTCAGCAGGCCCACTCAGGAGGTGTACTAGTGATTGGCAGGATTATTCGCCCCCTTTATCAAGATCTCAATAATATAACCCGGTGCCGGCTGATCCGGATCGCCAGCACCAAGACTGATTACATTAACACCCTCAACTTTCTTTACAACAATAAATTCCCCTTGAAAAGGTCAGGGTGGTAAGTCATGGATATGCGGTCTTCTTTAAATTTAAATTGGGATCTTCCTTCTTGTTAAATTATGGTTTACAAGTTGGGCAAGCTCTATTTTCTTGCCTTATATATTTTATCACTTAGCTTCCAACTTGCAACATCCTGTAAAATGTATACATTATAATTCATAAAATGTAAACTGACAACACAAATATTTGGACGAAGTGTTGTTCGTTTTGTGATAATGCCGCTCGGGGTACAATGGAAGATGGAAGCAAGAAAACCGCCCCTTTACCTCCGATGCTTCCCAGGACAACCCCATTTTAATAATTTCCCTACCCCCCTGCCACCGGCAACGAACTTAAAAAGTCGGGGGAACAAAAAAAGAAAGGGCCTAAGCGGCAGCTTTGCCCTCAAGATCTTCTGGTTTCCTGGAATAACTGCGTTTACTTATGATCCACTGGATAATCACCGCTAAAAACTTCCTCGGCTGGACCGGTCATGTACACATGGTTATCTTCCGCCCATTCAATATAAAGATCCCCGGCTGCCAAGTGGACCGTTACTTTGCGGCCGGTATAGCCGTTTAAAAAACCGGCCACCACTGCGGCGCAGGCTCCGGTGCCGCAGGCCAGAGTCGGCCCCGCGCCCCTTTCCCAGACCTTTATTTTGATTTCATCCCCGGATATTACTTGAACAAATTCAACATTTGTTTTATGGGGAAAGGCTTCATGGGACTCTACACGGGGGCCGGCAGTATTCAGGCCGACCTGATCCAGTTCGGGAACAAAGATGATACAGTGGGGGTTTCCCATTGACACAGCAGTCAGACGATATTCAACATCTTCGATTTCATGAACTTCACCCACCACTTGCCCCGCCGGGCCGGCCATGGGAATCTCCAAGCGGTCCAGGCGAGGTTCACCCATATCCACCCGGACCAGGCGAACCTCCCCTGCCTCGAGAAGCAATTCCGGCACCCGGATTCCAGCCAGGGTTTCAATCCAAATCTTTTCTTTCCGGACCAGGCCGTGTTCAAAAAGATATTTGGCCACGCAGCGGATTGCGTTCCCGCACATCTCCGCTTCACTGCCGTCGGAGTTGAAAATACGCATTAAGAAATCCGCTTTATCTGATCGCAGCAGCAGAACCAATCCGTCCGCGCCGACACCGAAATAACGGTTGCATATTTTAACAGCCAGGCCCGGGAAATCCGGGGTCACAAATTCCTCTTCCAGGCAATTAATCAGGACAAAATCATTACCCAGTCCCTGTACTTTCGTAAACCTCAAGCTTATCCCCCCGCGCTGTTTTTTTCATCTCTATTCTATCACCTTATACCATTAAGATGCTTATACTTTTAAATACATTATTTTTTGACGAACCCGGTCAGTTAAAAAGCGGGCCAGAAGACCGGCAACCGTTGGCGCCGAAGCAATACCCAGGATCAATACCCAATGCTGCCCACTCAAGGGTACGGTATGAAAAACAGGTTGCAGGAAGGGCAGGTAAACTGTCATCAGTTGCAGGGCGGCAGAAATTAGCACGGCCCCAACCAGGTAGGGGTTGGTCAGAAGGCCCACCTCCAGGATTGTATGAAATTCCGAGCGGCAGGAAAAAACGAAAAACAACTGAAAGAATACCAGCGTATTGAAGGCAATGGTACGGGCCAGGGCTACATCCCCCAGATACAGGCCAAGCCTGAAGGATAGCAGGGTGCCCAGGCCAATTAACGTACCGCTGATGCAGATTCGCCGGATCATACCGTGGGAAAAAACACTTTCCCGGGGGTGCCGGGGCGGGCGTGTCATTATGTCACGGTCATAAGGATCTACTCCCAGAGCCATCGCCGGCAGGCCGTCTGTAACCAGGTTCATCCACAAAATCTGAATGGGCAGCAGGGGCAGGGGCATACCTACCAACACCGCCAGAAACATGGTCAACACTTCCCCAACATTGCAGGAAAGAAGATAACGGATAAACTTGCGTATATTGTCGTAAATCCCCCGGCCCTCTTCCACAGCGGCAACAATATTGCTGAAGTTATCATCGGTCAGGACCATGGCTGAGGCCTCCTTGGTGACATCGGTGCCAGTGCTCCCCATAGCGATACCGATATCGGCCTCTTTTACAGCAGGTGCATCGTTGACACCGTCCCCGGTCATGGCTACAACGTGACCGGACTCCTTTAGGGCCCGGACAATTTGCAGTTTATGCCTGGGCGACACCCGGGCATAAACCTGAACCCGTTTCGCCATTTCCCGCAGCCTGTTCCAGGAAAGCTGCTCCAAATCAAGTCCGGTAAGAATTTCGCCGTCCCTGGCCAGAATACCCAGCTCCCTGGCCACAGCCCGGGCGGTAAGGGGGTGATCGCCAGTGACCATGACAACCTTAATCCCGGCCCTGTGGCAAGTTTGGACAGCCTTCGGGGCAGCCGGCCGGGGGGGGTCAATCATCCCTGCCAGGCCTAGAAAAACAAGTTTTTGCTCCACAACATCTTCGGTAAACTGTTCACTTCCGGCAGCCAGATCCCTGTAGGCAAAAGCCAGCACCCGCAGGGCTTCTTCAGCCATGGAAGCGTTTTGTCTTAAAATAAAATCCCTTTCCCGGGGTGAGATGGGTACAGCCAGGCCATTCCTGTAGATGTGGGTGCACAATTCCAGGATACCGTCCGGTGCGCCTTTAACATAGGCAGTAATCGCTCCGCCGGGCTGCCGGTAGACGACGGACATGCGTTTGCGGTCGGAGTCGAAAGGAATCTCTGCAATCCTGCTTTCCCGGGTTTCAATGCGTTCCCGCCAGTAGCCTGCTTTGGCGGCCATAACCAGAAGCGCCCCTTCCGTGGGGTCCCCCAGTACAGACCAGCCGGGCAGCGGGCGCCCCTTGACCAGTCCCCGGAAAAGCCCGGCAACACTAATGCCGCCGCGCTCAAGCACCGCGTTGTTACAGAGGGCCGCCGCCGTCATCAGCTGGGTGAAGCACGGTTCCTGGACGGAACCCGCACCTTTAAATTCACCCTTGGGATCATAGCCTTCACCGGTAACTTCGAAGGACTTCTCCCCCGCAACAACCCTCCGTACAGTCATTTGGTTCTGGGTAAGGGTGCCGGTCTTGTCCGAGCAGATGACAGTGGCACACCCCAGGGCTTCCACCGCGGGAAGTTTACGGATAATGACATGGCGTCGGATCATGCGCTGAACACCGATGGCCAGGGCCACTGTGACAATAGCGGGTAAACCCTCGGGTATGGCCGCAACGGCAAGGCTGACACCGGCAAAAAACATCTGGTAGGCCTCTTCCCCCCGAAAAATACCAAGCACCACCACGGCAGCGCAGATAATGAGGCAAAAGGCGACAATACCTTTGCCCAGTTGGGCCAACCGGCGCTGAAGCGGTGTTTCATCCCGTCCGGCAGCCTGAATCATATCGGCGATATGCCCCATTTCCGTAGCCATGCCGGTGTGCACCACCAGGCCGCGCCCCCTGCCCCGGGTTACGGAAGTACCCAGGTAAACCATGTTGCGGGTATCACCCGGGGGGAGGTTCTCCCCTGTTAGAGTCTTTTCGTGCTTTTTGACAGGTACGGATTCGCCTGTTAAAGAGGACTCTTCTACCTCCAGGTTGTAGGCGCTTAAAAGGCGCATATCAGCGGGGATCCTGTCGCCTTCCTCCAGCAGGACCAGATCCCCGGGGACAAGTTCAGAAGCGGAAATCCGGCGCTCCTGACCGTCCCGGATGACTCTGGCCTCGGGGGCGGTAAGCTCCTTTAGTGTCTCCATGGAGCGCTCCGCGCGGTATTCCTGAACAAAGCCCAGGATAGCGTTAACCACGACGATGATTAGGATAGCGATGGCATCTGCGTATTCGCCAAGCAAGCCTGATACAGCAGTGGCAGCCAGGAGAACCAGGATCATGAAGTCTTGAAACTGGTTCAAAAAGAGCCGCCATAAAGGAACCCCCGGTGCCCTGGCGAGCTCATTGGAACCAAACCTGGCCAATCTTTCTTTAACTTCCTTCTCAGACAAACCCTTCTTGCTGTCGCTGCCAAGCCGTTCCACAGTTTCCTGGAGCGTCAGGTCATACCAGCGCCCGGCCATAATCATCAACCCCTTGTCCTGGATTACAAATTATTTCCAATTATATTCCGGGGGGGGTAAAAAAATGACTGCTGGTTGGACAGACCGGACACTTTAACTGAAAAGCTGCCAGGTTGCCCCTCAAAATAGGACCGCCGCCATACCTGTGGGCAGGTTAAGCCGTATAAATTGACTTCGTTAAATATTCCTGTAAAATAATAAATAAACTGTTTGTCCCACATGATCCTGTTCCACGGGGGAAAGATGATGATCACACTTGCACTGCCGGGAAATAAACCTCTTTATCTCAAGCATCTGGTCCTGGATTACAACGGCACACTGGCCTGTGACGGAAACTTAATTGCCGGTGTGGAAAAAAAGCTCAACCAACTTGCTGAACTTTTAGATGTGCACATATTAACTGCTGACACCTTTGGGCAATGCAGATCCTCCTGCCGTGGCATCAATGGCAGGATTCATGTCCTGGCTGCCGGGGAAGGCATGGCGGAAAAAGATAAATACGTCCGGGCGCTGGGCCCGGAATTCGTCGTTGCAATGGGCAATGGTACCAATGACGCCCTGATGCTGGAACGCGCCGCTCTGGGTATCGCTGTTGTGGGACCCGAGGGCGCATCATCAAAGGCGCTGCAAAAGGCTAATCTCGTGGTTGTCAATATCAATAACGGACTGGACTTGTTATTAAAACCCAAAAGACTGGTGGCTACACTGAGAAAATAGGGTGCAAAAAACCCCGGCCAAGCAGGTTCCGCCCGCCTAAAGGTCCCATTTGTCACAACGCGCACCCCAGCGGCCAATGACCTGATCATTTTCGTAAATCTCCACCACTTCACACACGTTGGAACAACCGTTACATTCAAAACTTCCGGTCCGGTAGGGAAGATCCGAAATCTTAAAACCCTTAAAAGAGGTGATCTTATTTCTGGCGACTTCCTCTTTGGCCAACTGCGCTGCCCCGATTGCCCCCATTATACTGAAATGCTTTGGTATTTGCACAGGTACACCAAGGGCCCTCTCAAAGGCAGCAATAATTCCCACATTGGCTGCGACTCCCCCCTGGAAGGCAACCGGCGGCAGTATTTCCTTGCCCTTACCGACGTTGTTCAAATAGTTCCGTACCAGGGCATCACACAGACCTCTGATTATATCGGGAATACCATGGCCCATTTGCTGTTTATGGATCATATCGGACTCCGCAAAAACCGTGCATCTCCCGGCAATACGCACCGGTGTTTCAGACAACAGGGCGAGCCTGCCGAACTCTGTAATGGGAATATTCAGGCGAGAAGCCTGCTGATCAAGGAAAGATCCCGTACCTGCCGCACAAACCGTATTCATGGCAAAATCTGTGACAATGCCGTCCCTTAGGATAATAATTTTAGAATCCTGACCGCCTATTTCAAAAACTGTCTGAACATCGGGAACCAGCATGGAAGCAGCCACCGCATGGGCGGTTATCTCGTTCTTAATTACGTCGGCCCCTACAATAACCCCGGCCAGGTAACGGCCGCTGCCGGTGGTCCCGACACCCGCAATTTCCACACCCGGCCCCAGGGATTCCTGCGCTGCCTTCATTCCCTCCTGGATTACTGCTATAGGTCTGCCCTTTGTTTGAAGATAGTGACCGGTAAGCACTTCGCCAACATCATCAAGAACAACTACATTTATACTAACCGAACCAACGTCAAGACCCAGATAAGCTTTCATGTGCAATCCTTCCCAAGATTAGTAATCAATTAACTATCAACGTCCCCCGCCGGTTGTTTGATCCAACAACTCAACCCGGGCTGTCAAGAACATTCTAATCATAGCATTGAAAGGATAGGTTGTAAATAAAATCCCGGCAGGACCCCGCGGGAGATTACTGGCCGGATTCCTAAAGATTCAACTGGAAAAACATAAAATATATTTTATAAAAAACCCGGGTAAAAATACCCGGGCAAGAATGCGAAATAAATAGCCTGAAACTACCCCCTGTTTATTCTTATTAGCGGCTGCCCCTGTTGCTAACCTGGCTGTTTTCAGGATACCGGGAGAATTGTAGCCGGGTTTTTTTATTATCCGGGTTTAATTTTTATATAACTTTTTCCAGGGAGTCTTGGCCAGCGTCTGATAATCCTTTAGGGCCTGATTCAAAGTATGGGCCGCCAAAACGGCGCAATGAACGTGATCCTCCGGAAGTCCGCCGAGCTCTTTTAAAACATCCCCGGGTTCAATAGTTAAGGCATCCTCCACAGTGCGACCGGTGGCTATCTCGGTAATCATGCTGCCGCAGGCAATCGATGATCCACATCCGTCCGTCCAGAAAGTTGCCCTGGCAATCCTGTTGTCCTTGACACTCAACCAGATAGCCAGGGTATCCCCACATTCCCCTTCTTCCTGGGCAAAGCCGTCGGCCTTGGGAATGTTCCCTACATTCCGGGGATTCCGGGCATGATCAATAGCAGTGTCGCTGTACTTGCCGACCATATCCAGCACATATTTTTTTTCCGTTTGTTCATCCATGAGTATTAACCACCTTCAATTAGTTGAGAGTAATTTGGTCAAAGGGCAATATTTGCAGAGAACCGCCATGCACGCCGTCAAGTGTTATTGGTCAGCCTTATTCAGGTAATTACGGGTCAATTGATAGTCCTTTAATGCTTCCCTGAGGGTGCGGACCGCCAGATCGGCAACGTGCAAGTGACCCTGCGGCAATCCTTCAAGCGCCTTTGTCAAATCCTGTGCTTCAATCCCAAAGGCTTCCTTGACCATCTGATTTTTAGCCAATTCGGTAAGCATGCTGCCGCAAGCTATATACGCCCCACACCCATCCGTCCAGAATGTTGCCCTGGCAATCCTGTCGCCCTCGATACTTACCCAGATTGCCATGGAATCTCCCTCTTCCCCCACTTCCTGGCTAAAACCATCCGCGTTGGGTGTATTCCCAAGATTTCGGGGATTTTCGGCGTGTTCAACTGCGATGTTGTTTAGTACATGTTTTTTTTCGACTTGTTCGTTCATATAACTACCACCCTCGCTGTTTATGTCGTTTGGCCTAAACTTTATTATAACAAATTAATAACCCGGATCAAGTCCGAAAAAGCGTTTTAACCTCCCCCGGGCAGGTAGTTTATCGGGTAATAGACCAGAATAGGAAACTGGATAAGCATGAACGGGAACTACGCCTTCTCCGGGCTGAAAAATAATAATCTGAACTCTTGCATCAGGTACCATTCAAAGGAATTTTACGAAAAAAGAATTACAGCTTGATTAAACTTGCAGTTGCCCAGGACGAGCGCAAAGCCGCATAATAAAAGCAATAGCGCCGAAGTTAGACTCCGGCGCTACGCTTCTTTTTGATGTAATGGTGGGCGATGACGGGCTTGAACCGCCGACATCCTGCTTGTAAGGCAGGCGCTCTCCCAGCTGAGCTAATCGCCCGGATATGGTGACCCCTACGGGATTCGAACCCGTGTTACCGCCGTGAAAGGGCGGTGTCTTAAACCGCTTGACCAAGGGGCCTTTTGAGAAATGAGATGTGAGACGTGAGAGGTCACAATAAGATGAGATTCCCAATTCTTACTTCTCACCTCTCGCCTCTCAACTGGTGGGCCCACCAGGATTCGAACCTGGAACCAGCCGGTTATGAGCCGGATGCTCTACCGTTGAGCTATGGGCCCGAAAGAATGGCTCCCCGAGTAGGATTCGAACCTACAACCTACCGGTTAACAGCCGGTTGCTCTACCGTTGAGCTATCGAGGAACATCGGCAAATGCTATTATACGATAGTTTCTAGCTGTAGTCAAGACACCTTAACGCGTGATTTTAATCCAAATAATCTTTTAGCTTTTTACTGCGGCTGGGGTGACGGAGCTTGCGCAACGTTTTAGCCTCAATCTGCCGGATGCGCTCCCTTGTGACACCGAATTTCTGACCAACCTCTTCCAGGGTGCGGGCACGCCCGTCGTCAAGCCCGAAGCGCAAGCGCAAAACCCTTTGTTCCCGCTCGGTCAAAGTTTTTAATACTTCATCCAGCTGTTCCCTTAAAAGAGTAAATGACGCTTCTTCAGCCGGAGCCATGGCTTCATGGTCCTCGATAAAATCTCCCAGATGGGAATCCTCTTCCTCACCAATGGGTGTTTCCAGGGAAACCGGCTCCTGGGCAATTTTCATGATTTCCCTGACCTTGTCCTCGGATATGTTCATTTCCCTGGCGATTTCCTCTGGATTTGGTTCGCGTCCCAGTTCCTGTAAAAGCTGCCGGGATACCCGAATTAGTTTGTTAATGGTTTCCACCATGTGCACCGGGATCCGGATGGTTCTGGCCTGGTCCGCAATGGCCCTGGTGATGGCCTGGCGAATCCACCAGGTAGCGTAAGTGCTGAATTTATAGCCTTTCCGGTAGTCGAACTTTTCCACTGCCTTAATCAACCCCAGGTTACCTTCCTGGATCAAGTCCAGGAAAAGCATGCCCCTTCCCACATAACGCTTGGCAATACTCACGACCAGCCTCAAGTTTGCTTCCGCCAGTCTTCTTTTAGCTTCCTCGTCACCATCCTCCATACGCTTGGCCAGAGCAACTTCTTCTTCCGGCGTAAGGAGCGGTACCCGTCCGATTTCTTTTAGGTACATGCGGACAGGATCATCTATGCCAACACCTTCGGGGACGGTCAGGTCGACTTCCACTTCTTCGGGCGGGGATTCAGCAGGTGCGCCGCCGTCAACGGTCTCCATTTCCGGCGCTTCCTGCACGACCTCTATACCCAGGCCTGCCAGTTTTTCGTAGATATCATCAATTTGCTCGGGTGTCAGGTCAGTTCCCTGGAGACTGTCCATGATCTCGTTGTAGGTCAGGACACCACGTTTTTTACCTTTTTCGATCAGTTCCATAACACCATCGGTTTTTAGTTCGTCCCTCACTTGCTATCAATCCCTTCTCTAGGGTATTTCCGGTTATTTGACCCGAATTGCCCGTATTCCTGCAACAACAGGTCAACTTTACCCTGATCGCCCGCCCTTTCGGCTTCTTCAATCCTTTTAAGAATCATAAGTTCACGCAATAATCCATGCAAAGACCGATCATTTTCCCTATGTTCAAGTGTGCTGATTTCCTTCAAAAGGTTTTCCCTGCGTTCCTGCCGCAAAAAACGGTTGATAGACTTAAGATACATGTTCATTATTTGAACCGGATCATCTCCGGGAATTCCCTGGGCCAACAAATAACACAATAAATCTTTTTCCTCGTCCTCCATGTCTTTCACCATTTCCGCAGGCTGGTAATGTGACGGATCGTTTACTTCCAGACAACGTTCAAATATTTTTTGATAAGTACTATTATTAAAGGGCGCCTGTCCCATTCTTTCCAGGATAATCTTTCCCATTTCGGGATTTTCCAGCACCAGTTGCAAAATAACTGTTTCAGCTTTGCCTCTGGCGTCCATTTTTTCCTCTTTATCTGATATAGTATACTTGGTTTTAACAATATTATCCGGATTTGTCCATTTTTTACCCTTATTATTCTTGAAACGCCTGTATTCACCTGCAACTGTTTCCCAGCTCAAATTTAGTTCCCGGGCAATTGCTTTTAATCCTTCTTCCTTTTCAACCTCACTTTTTAAACCAAAAATGTTGGGAAAAACCTGACTCAGAACAGCAAGCTTGTCTGAGACGTTTATTATACTCCGGGTTGATATGGCCTGCCTTAATTTATATTCGATCAGGGATGCGGCCTTGTTCGTTAATCTTTCCCAGCCTTCATGACCGTACTTTTGGAGATAATCGTCGGGGTCCTTCCCGTCGGGGATACTCAAGACACTAACCTGACAGCCCAACTCCTGCAACAGGTCGAGACTGCGCATGGTAGCGGCAACGCCTGCCGCGTCCGCATCATAGGCAATAAGCACGTTATTGCTGTAGTTCAGCAACAGCCTGCCCTGGTCCGCAGTTAGGGCTGTTCCCAGGGACGCCACAGCGTTGGTAATTCCGTGCAAATGTGCGGTAATTACATCCAGATAACCTTCCATAACAATCATATGGCCCTTGTTCCGGACAGCTGTCCTGGCCAGATGCAACCCGTAAAGGTTACGCCCTTTGCTGAAAAACGGTGTTTCGGGTGTATTCATGTACTTCGGCAGGGAGTTATCCAGAACCCGTCCGCCAAAACCGGCCACCCGTCCCGCAGCGTCCCAAATGGGAAAAATGATCCGGTTACGAAACCGGTCATAATAGCCACCGCCGGGCTTTTTAAGGCTCAATCCCGCCTTAACCACTTCTTCCGGCGGGATCCCCTGCTTACCCATAAATCCCAACAGATTATCCCAGCTCGGGAAGGCAAAACCTACCTGAAAAAGCTCAAGCACCTCCAGGGAAATTCCCCGGCCAGCCAGATACTGCCTTGCATCGGCAGCGGCTTCGTGGTGCTGCAGGGTGTGGTGAAAATAATCCATAGCCAGGCTGTTAATTCGCCGCAGGCTCTCCCGTTCACGCTCTGCTTCTTTCTGGCGGGGGCTTGCGTCCGAAGGTATAACTACACCGGCCTGTTCTGCTAGAAATTTCACCGCCTCGTAAAAGTTCATGTTGTTTTTCAGCATTAAGAACCGAAAAACATCACCTCCTGCGCCGCAACCGAAGCAGTGGAAAATCTGTTTTTCCTGAGCAACGGTAAAAGAAGGTGTGCGTTCCTGGTGAAAAGGGCATAAGCCAGTATAGTTTTTGCCTGTTTTTTTCAGTTGAACGTAGCGGGATACCACCTCGACAATATCGGATCTCAGGCGGACAGATTCGATTATTTCGTCTGGAATAAAGCCCACCCTGACCACCTGCCAATTAACCTGTATACTCAAATGATTCAACAGATAATGATAGAGTCCTGCACAGGGGGTAATGAAAATAATCAATAAAATAAATCTAAATACTGTTGTAAAAAAGACTATTCTCTGTGGGTTATGCTTTTCCTCCCCGTTTATCGACATTATTTTTAAATATATTGTTACCATAAAATGCAAGCGTTAATCGCCGTTAATCTTATTCCAGCCAGGGCAGCGGCAAAAAGTACTTCTGGTAAACGCGAATGGCAAACCTGTCCGTCATCCCGGCTATATAGTCACAAACCGCCCTTTCCGCTGTTCCGGTTCTGGCACGCCGGAGGTATTCCCCGGGCAGCAGTTCAATATGTTCGGTAAAGTAACGGAACAGGCTCTGTATGATCTGGACGGCCTTATCCTTCTCATTTTTTGCTTTAGCATCCAGATAAACATGTTCGAATAAAAAATCCCGCAACAGGTCCGTGGATTCCTGTATCCCCGGGCTCATTCCGATATCCCCGGAATTGTTCCAATTGGTCTGGATCAGGTCGAGAACCATTATATTGATTCTCTCCCGGTGCTCCCTACCCAGGATAGCCAGACATTTTGCCGGGATTTGACCGGGGTCCAGCACGCCCCCCCGGATTGCGTCATCTAGATCGTGATTGATGTAGGCTATCCTGTCGGCGATCCTGACAATCTGCCCTTCCAGGGTTGCCGGTTTATTTGGGCCTGTGTGATTTAAAATGCCATCCCTGACCTCCAGTGTAAGGTTAAGGCCCCTGCCCCCTTCCAACACGTCTACAACCCTGAGGCTTTGCTCGTTATGTTGAAAACATGGTTGGAAGACCCCGTTTAACGCCTCCTCACCGGCGTGTCCGAAAGGGGTATGGCCCAGGTCATGCCCCAGTGCCACGGCCTCCGCCAGATCCTCGTTGAGTCTCAAGGCCCGGGCAACGGTGCGGGCAATTTGGGCTACTTCCAGAGTATGGGTAAGTCTGGTGCGGTAATGATCCCCTTCAGGTATGATAAAAACCTGCGTCTTATGTTTGAGCCGGCGGAAGCTTTTGGAGTGAATAATTCTGTCACGGTCACGCTGAAATGAAGTCCGGACAATACATTCCTGTTCCGGGCGAACCCTGCCCTTGCTTCTGCTGCTGAGGCAGGCGCCAGGAGCCAGAATGAGCCTTTCCAGTTCCTCGGCACGCAGGCGGATATGCATATTTTAACCACCTAACCTGAAATGAATCTTAAAACATTCTACAAGTTACCGGATAATCCTGCCTGACTCAAAAACTCATTAAAGGCCTGGAAACCCCGGCAGCGGGAAAACGCTACCGGGGTTATTTTTGTAACACCCTCCTGCCAAAATATTATTCCCGGCAATCTATTTTTAGACCGCGGGCAAGCCCGACAGGGGCACACTGGCTAAAACGTAATACTTGGCCCCTTTGGGTCCAAGTTCGCTGAGCATCAATTCAATTGAAACGATCCGGGCTTCCCCAAACTTCTTCGATCTTCCCGCATACTCCTCCGCCTTTTGCAGCAGCTTTTCAAACCCCAGAGGCGATCTAATTCTGGCCAGGGTCAAATGAGGGGAAAACTTGCGCCTTTCCGGCTCAAACCCCAAAAGTCCCATCTCCGTCTCTACCCTCCGGTGCAAGCCCGCCAGGATTGTGGTGTCACCGGACACACCAACCCACAATACCCGCGGCCGCTCCACTGAAGGGAACACCCCCACACCGCCGATTACAAGTTTAAAGGGCGCAACTTCCCCCGCCGCAAGATTCAGCCCCTGAACAATGGCTGGAACCTGGTCTTCGGGGACATTTCCCAGGAACTGAAGGGTCAAGTGAAGGTTTGCCCCCCCCACCCATTTCGCGTCTGAAGGAAACCTCCTTAGTGCCAGGCTGAGGTTGTCCAGCGATTTCTTTAATTCCCCCGGCAGGTTTACAGCAATGAAAAGTCTCATTTGTCTCAACAGCCATCAACCTCTTTTCGATATTCTGCTCTTCTTTCCCTTCTGGCAAAGGTTTCTATATCCATGACCACGAGATCCCCTTCTCCGTTTTTTGTAAGATAAACAGGTTCCCCTGTCTGCTTGCACAATTCAGAAATCTCGTTATAGTATTTTTCGGATTGCTGCAGATGGCTTAATATTTATCACACAATTTACCTCTTTCAAGGTAGCATTAATATAACATTATTGCATGCTTATCATACTACCACTTAATCAATTTGTCTATGATCTTACGCATTCTCTGCCCCCCGTAAGTTTTACCGGTTCAAATCCTTTTATTCACTACACTTCACCCGGGTTGCCGTTAACTGGTATTCTATACACGCTCTAATAAAATCTGCCGGTGAAGATGCATTTTCTGCATCTTTACCGGCGAATAATATCTTCTTGGACCCACTCTCCCCGGTTTATGCTGTAAGAACCGGAACTTCATCAAATTCCGGCCTTGACGGCCGCAATCAAATAGACCAATCTCATTTTTTTACATTGTGGAACACTTCGTAAAAATGCAGCAATATCAATTAGAAGAAGCCATTTTTAAACCACTAATTCCAATAATAATAAATCCAATAAAGAGTATCGTTAATAGGTCAATAGGTTCTTTGAATAGTATGATTCCTAAAATCACAGTTCCAACTGTACCTATTCCTGTCCATATTGCGTAAGCTGTTCCTAATGGAAGATTTTTTAAGGCTAATGATAAAAAATAGAAGCTTGCTATCATCCCCAATATGGTAAACACACTCGGTATAAACTTTGTAAATCCTTGTGAATACTTCAAACCCACAGCCCAGCACGTTTCAAGAAGCCCCGCTATAACTAATAGTAACCATTGCATTTTTTTCACCCCTTTCAAATAAAGAAAAAACAAAAAGCCCAGAAGATACTTGTAATATCTCCCAGGCTTTTATCCTTCCGTGAACACAGACAAACTGTGCGTTTTATCTCGGACCAGACCAGTTCTTACAAAAACTGCGGAACCCTATAAAACTTTAATATGAATTTTTCTCTTAACAGAGAATATCACAAGTCATTGTCTTTTTCAATCTCTATCTCGATTGGTCTTTTACGGTAACGGCGGCCTGGGCTGCCGCCAGCCTGGCCACGGGCACCCGGAAAGTGGAACAGCTGACATAATCCAAACCCAGTTCCTGACAGAACTCAATGGATGCCGGTTCCCCGCCGTGCTCGCCGCAGATCCCGATTAAAAGGCCCGGGGTGGTCCGGCGTCCCTGTTCCACGGCCCATTTCATCAATTTACCCACACCCTTGCGATCCAGAACCATAAAGGGGTTATCGGACAAAATCTTCTTATCCTGGTAGGCCTGAATGAATTTACCCTCGGCGTCATCCCTGGAAAAACCCAGGGTAGTCTGGGTCAGGTCATTGGTGCCAAAGGAAAAGAAATCAGCCGATTGAGCCAGTTCATCCGCCAGTAGGGCGGCCCGGGGAATTTCGATCATGGTACCCACGGTGTAGTGGAAAGAAATCCCTGTGTTTTTAATTACTTCTTCAGCTTCGGCCTCGATGATCCGGCGCAGGAAGGACAACTCATTGAGATCGATTACAAGGGGAATCTCCACTTCCGGCACGGGATGAAAACCTTCTTTAACCAACTGGGCTGTGGCGAGAAAAATTGCCCTGGCCTGCATGGCATAGATTTCCGGAAAGGTAATGCCCAGGCGGCAGCCCCGGTGTCCCAGCATGGGGTTGACTTCGGACAGGGTACGAACCTTGTGTAAAAGTACTTCCTTCTTTTCAATTTCAGCTCCGCTTCCCTCCGTCAGCCGCAGCCGGGTCAGCTCCACCATGAGTTCTGCGGCATTGGGCAGAAATTCGTGCAGGGGTGGGTCCAATAACCGGATGGTTACCGGCAGTCCGTCCATGGCTAACAGGATCCCGTAGAAATCTTCCTGCTGCACAGGCAAGAGCTTATCCAGGGCAACCAGCCGCTCCGCTTTACCGGCGGCCAGAATCATTTCCTGAACGACAGGCAAACGGTCCTGGGCCATAAACATATGCTCGGTGCGGGTCAAACCTATTCCTTCCGCTCCGAAATCCCTCGCTTTGGCGGCATCCAGCGGAGTGTCTGCGTTTGCCCTGACACCCAGGATGCGAATCTGGTCAGCCCATTTAAGCAATTTTTTAAATTCAGGCGACAGTTCGGGGTCCAGCATCGGCACCGCCCCCAGGATTACATTACCGGTGGAACCGTCAATGGATATTACGTCACCCTTCCTTACCACCAGGTTACCGCTGGAGAACATGTTCTTTTTGTAATCAATGTTTATGGATTCGCAGCCGCAAATACAGGGTTTGCCCATCCCCCGGGCCACCACGGCAGCGTGGCTGGTCATCCCCCCCCGGGAGGTAAGGATGCCCTGGGAGGCCACGATTCCATGGATGTCGTCGGGGGTCGTTTCCGTACGAACCAAAATCAGTTTTTTACCTTCCGCACTCAGTCTTTCGGCCTCGTCCGCGTCAAATATAACCATCCCCGATGCTGCGCCGGGTGAAGCCGGCAGTCCCCTGGCCACAATGTCCAGCTTTGCCCCGGTATCGATGCGCCGGTGCAGAAGCTGGTCCAATTGTCCGGGCTCAACCCGCAGCACTGCTTCCTCCCGGTTAATCAAACCTTCCTCAACCATATCCACTGCAATTTTGATGGCGGCCTGGGCGGTACGTTTCCCCCGGCGGGTCTGCAGAATCCAGAGTTTGCCCCGCTCCACTGTAAATTCGATATCCTGCATATCCCTGTAGTGCCTGCTTAAAAGCCCGCACACTTCGGCAAACTGACTGTAAATCTCCGGCATGTCCTGCTGCAGCGCCTCAATGGGCTGCGGTGTCCGGATCCCGGCCACCACATCTTCACCCTGGGCGTTGATGAGATACTCACCGTAGAGTCTATTTTCCCCAGTGGAGGGGTTGCGGGTAAAAGCAACGCCGGTGCCGCTGTCGTCCCCCAGGTTGCCGAAAACCATTGCCTGAATATTAACGGCCGTTCCCAGATCGTCCGGGATTTTATTGATCCTGCGGTAAACATAAGCCCGGTCATTATTCCAGGAATTAAAGACGGCATGGACCGACATAAAAAGCTGTTCCATGGGCTCCTGGGGAAAAAGGCAGCCGGCTTCTTTCTGGATTAATTTTTTGTATTCAGCAATAATCTCCCGCCAGTCGCCGGCGGAAAGCTGGTTGTCGAGATAAATTCGGGCCTTATCCTTCTGGTTTGCCAGAATACTTTCAAATTTGTGGTGCTCCACTTCCATTACAACATCACCGAACATATTGATAAAACGACGGTAACAGTCCAGGGCAAACCGCTCGTCCCCGGTGGCGGAAGCCAGTGCTTCCACAGTGCGATCATTCAAACCAAGGTTTAAGACGGTATCCATCATTCCGGGCATGGAAACCGGGGCGCCGGAGCGGACTGATATCAGCAGCGGGTTGTCCCCGGCGCCGAACTTTTTCTCCGTTTTTTCTTCTAGAAGAGCAATTCCATTCCGGATTTGTTCTTTCAACCCCGCTGGAAATTTCTGCCCCAGGGTGGTGAAATCTTTACAGGCCCGGGTGGTAACAATCAGACCGGGCGGAACAGGTAATCCGATTTTTGTCATCTCGGCCAGGTTTGCTCCCTTTCCCCCCAGCAAGCCTTTCATCCCTGCGTTTCCTTCCTCAAACAGGTAAACATATTTTTCACTTAACATGCCTTTCACCTCTAAGATATATTTCCAGCACACGGCTTGCTGTTTCCTCAACGGCCTTATTGGTAACATCTATAATCGGGCAGCCGATCTTTTTCATAAAGTTTTCGGCGTACTCCAGTTCCTTCAGGATCCGCTTCAGGCTCGCATAGTCGGCTTCCGAAGTTAGGCCCAGGGTATTTAGTCTTTCTCTTCTGATCTCGTGCAGCTGCTGAGGACGTATCGTAAGACCGATTAATTTATGCTTCGGGAGACGAAAGAGCTCATCCGGCGGCGATACCTCCGGAACCAGCGGCATGTTGGCAGATTTAATTTGCTTGTTTGCCAAATACATGCACAGTGGAGTCTTGGAGGTGCGGGAAATTCCGATTACCACCAGGTCAGCCCGCAGGATACCCCGGGGGTCTTTGCCGTCGTCATATTTAACAGCAAACTCTATGGCTTCAACCTTCCGGTAATATTCACTGTCCATTTTCCGGACCAGACCCGGCTCCAGCTTCGGACTGCGGTCAACAAGCTGGGACACCGCTTCCATCATCGGGGTCAGGACATCCACCGTCGGGATACCGTATCTGGCCGCCTCCCGGACCAGCACTTGTTTTAATTCCGGAATAACCAGGGTGTAGGCTATGACACAATTAGAATTAACTGCTACTTCCATTATTTCGGGAATCTCATTGGGGTCGTTGACATAAGACAGGCGACGTATTTCTACTCCGCCGTGATTAAACTGAATGGCTGCAGCCCGGGCTACCAGTTCAGCAGTTTCGCCGATGGAATCGGATACGATGAAAATAACTGGTTTGGCATCCTTAGAAATGATAAACTCCCCCTTAACACCTTTCTCCCAGTTCCACAAAAAGCCGCGCAATGTTGGTTTTGCTTAAACGCCCAACCACTTCCAATCCTTCGCCGGCATCGGGCAGAACGGCTTTGCGGACAACCGGCAGCGCGTCAACCTCATGGGCTATGATCTTTTTTGCGGCCGACCAGACTGATTCTTCAGGTGTCGTATATAGTACATTTGGCATCCGGGTCATGATGACCCCTACCGGAAGCTGATGAATATCATGGCCTCCCAAAGTGGTTTTAAGTAAATCCTTACGGGAAATAACGCCTTCCAGCAACCCTACTTCCTTAACCACAAAAAGGGTCCCCACATCCTTGATAAACATGGTTACAACAGCATTGTACACGGAGCAGTTTTCGGAAACCACAATGGGAATGGAAAGAACGCTGTCCACCAGAACACTGCGAAGCTTTTCCGCCACAATCCGGTACGGGGATTTACCGCTATGAAAATAGCCCACTCTCGGGCGCGCTTCCAGCAGTCCGGCCATGGTTAAAATGGCAAGATCGGGCCGCAATGTCGCCCTGGTCAGGGAGAGCTTTTCAGCAATTTGATCCCCGGTGATTGGCCCGGAGTTTTTAACAATCTCCAAAATGGTTTCCTGCCGCCTGGTTAGTTCCAAATCCATCGCCCCTTAGAGCATATATGACATACTAATATGAATTGTTTTCTATATAATATACTATATAAAGAAGGTTTTCCCTCCCTATTTCTAAAATATTTCAGGTAGTGTCAAAACAGAATAACATTATGATGACTATTTAGAATCGCCGGCAATTATGCTTAAATCCGCCACCCGCCGGACCAGGGCGGCCAGTTCCGCCAGAAGGGCCAGCCGGTTAATCCGGAGTTTTTCATCCTCCACCATAACCATTACGGAATTGAAATAATTATCCAGCGGCTGCTGCAGAGTGGCAATAGCCGCCAACAGGGCCTGATAGTTTTGTTGTTCCAACAAAACCCGGGCCTGTTCCCGGACCCTGGTGAGCTGCCGGTATAATTCCCTTTCGCTGCCTTCCTCCAGCAGTGCCCGATCCAGGCGAAGTACAGAAGCCTTTTTGGCCAGGTTATTGGCCCGGGTATAGGCGGTCAGCAGATCCCCAAAAGCAGGGTCCTGACGAAAATCAGCCAGGGCCCGGACCCTTAGAAGGGTGTCGCTGAAACATTGAAATCCCGAGGCCAGAACCGCATCCACCGTATCATAGGAATAGCCGCGCTCGCTAAAGATACCCTTTAGACGTTGTTTAAAGAATTCCGCTATATCATCCTGTACTTTTTCCAGGCTGTACTTGAGTTCCACCTTACCTTCGTAACACTTGTAGGCAGCTTCGACCAAATGCTCCAGGGACAGGTCGAACTGCCCTTCCAGGATGATATGGCTGATTCCCAAAGCCTGGCGCCTTAAAGCATAGGGATCCTGGGAGCCGCTGGGCTGGATGCCGATGGCAAAGCAACCTGTGATGTTATCCAATTTATCAGCGATGCTTAAAATTTGCCCTGGCAGGCTGGAAGGGAGGATATCACTGGCAAAACGCGGCAGGTAATGCTCAAAAATTGCCAGCGCCACCGCCTCTTCCTCACCGTTGCGCCGGGCGTATTCTCTGCCCATAAAACCCTGCAGTTCCGGGAATTCATAAACCATATTGGTAACAAGGTCGGCCTTGGCCAGGTAAGCAGCCCGTTTGGCCTGCTTCATCTCTTGCTCCGTGGCGTTCAGGACTCCGCCTAGATACTCCGCCAGGTTCCCCAGCCTGCTTACTTTGTCGTAAATACTCCCCAGGCTCTCCTGAAAAACAACTTTCTTTAAAGCCGGCACCTTTTCGGTCAGCGGCGTCTTCAGGTCTTCCTCGTAGAAAAAGTTTGCGTCAGCCAGACGGGCCCGCAAAACTTTTTCATTGCCGGCGCGAACAATATCCAGGTGATCCGCCGCACCGTTCTTGACGGCAATAAACTTGGGAAGCAGGCCGCCGCCGGGCCCAAGCACCGGAAAATAGCGCTGATGCTCCCTCATTGGGGTAACCAGGACTTCCTTCGGCAACCCAAGGTAGTCACGGCTGAATTCTCCCACCAGGGCAGTGGGGTACTCCACCAGGTTGTTTACTTCATTGAGCAGATCTTCATTTTCTTCCACGGTTCCCCCTACCGAGGCGGCCATTTCCTGCACCTGGCTCCAGATGGCCGTTTTTCGCTCCTTGAGGTCGACCATGACATAATTACGCCGCATCTGATCAAAATATTCCTTTGCCTTTGACAGAACAATGGATTCCTGGCCCAGGAAACGATGGCCCCAGGTGGTCCTGCCTGCCTTCAGGCCGGCAAACTCAAATTCCACCACATCGCTGCCTAAAAGTGATACCAGCCAGCGAATGGGCCGGGCAAAACGCACATCCAAATCACCCCAGCGCATGGGTTTGGGGAAATGCAGCCCGGTTATCAGGGAAACGGCAATTTCAGGCAGAACATCCCTTACGGGCCGGCCTGCTTCCCGTCTGACGGCAAAAACGTATTCAACGTGCCCCACAGGTTTTATAATGAGATCCCCCACAGCAACTCCCTGTCCCCCGGCAAAACCTTCCGCCGCCCTGGATGGCGTCCCGTCTGGTTTGAAGGCAACCCTGGCAGCCGGACCTTTAACTTCCATTTCCAGGGAAGCCTGGTTCACACCCAGTCCTTCGATAAACAGGGTCAGGCGGCGGGGCGTTCCGCAGGTTTCAATCCGCCTAAAAGGAATTCTATAATCCGCCAGAATGGCGCTTGATTTTTCCTTTAATTCCTTTAAGGCCGGCTCTAAAAACCTGGCCGGCATTTCTTCCACACCGATTTCCAGGATATAGTCCAGAAATTGCTCCTGCGTTGAAGTCTTTTTCGCAGTCATATCTTTACGCCCCCTTCACTTTCAGCAGGGGATAGCCCATGGCTTCCCGCTGTTCTACGTAGGACTGGGCGCAAACCCGGGCCATATTCCTCACCCTGGTGATAAAACCTGTTCGCTCCGTAACACTGATAGCCCCCCGGGCGTCCAAAAGGTTAAAGGTGTGGGAGCATTTTAAGACGTAATCGTAGGCCGGCAGGACAAAACCTTTTTTGATGATACTCAGGGCTTCCTGCTCGTACATCTCAAAGAGTTTAAAGAGCAGTTCCGTGTCTGCAATTTCAAAATTGTAGTGGGAATGCTCTACCTCGCCCCGGTGGTGAACATCACCGTAAGTAATGCCTTCCACCCAGGTGATATCAAAAACACTGTCCACGCCTTGCACAAACATGGCCAACCGCTCCAGTCCGTATGTCAGCTCAGCGGAAACCGGTCTGCAGTCAATACCACCGCACTGCTGGAAATAAGTGAACTGAGTGACTTCCATTCCATCCAGCCACACTTCCCAGCCCAATCCCCAGGCGCCAAGGGTGGGCGATTCCCAGTTGTCCTCTACAAAGCGGATATCGTGCTCGGCGGGATCGATGCCGATGGCCCTCAGGCTGTCCAGGTAGACGTCCAGCACATCGTCCGGGGAGGGTTTTAAGATAACTTGATATTGGTAGTAGTGCTGGAGGCGGTTGGGATTTTCACCGTAGCGCCCGTCGGCGGGCCGCCGGGAAGGCTCAACGTAGGCCACCCGCCAGGGTTCGGGACCCAGGGCGCGCAAAAAGGTGGCCGGGTTCATGGTGCCGGCCCCTTTTTCTACATCGTAGGGCTGCTGAAGAATACAGTTTTGCCGTGACCAGAAATCGTCCAGTTTTAAAATAATTTCCTGGAAAGTCATAGAATCCTCCTTTAGGTTACTGGATCCCCGCGCCGCCGGCGCGGATTTAAATCCATTTTTAAACAAGTAAACTCCCGTCCCTGGTATGTCTCTACCAGGGACGGGAGTCTTCTTTTCCCGCGGTTCCACCCTGATTGGCCGCATTCTTTTAAACGTCGGATTTAATCCGGATACCAGGCAGCCAGGGAGGAATAAAAACCTGCATCTGCCTGAAAACCTGCAGCCCTCTTATAAAAAGCAAGCTTTACTGACCAGAACAGCAATCCCCGGGTTGCCCCCCCGGGGCCTAAAAACCATTCCGGGGACCGTTTTGGCGTTCCTCTTGCGGCTCGGAAACCCCCTTCACCGGCCATGCTTTACCCGCTTCCACCACTTACGGGCTCTCTATAAAAACACCTTCCGGCTACTTTTTTTCTTCATCGCCTCATATATTTTTATCAAATTTACCAAATTCCCGGCTTAAAGTCAATCCTGCTAAATATAATTAGCTTTAACCGGATAATTTTACCACAGTGCCGTTGTCCTTTGAGCACGAACAATAAAACCGGCTATTCACCCAAACCGGCGCTTTCTTCCTCCGGACTTTTACCCCGGCGCTCAAACTCCAGGGTATATTTATTGGCCATGGCAGCAACCGTGCCCAGCGCCCCCAGCACGGCGATTTCGCTGCTGGCCAGGGCGCCGATTAACCCCAGAGCGCCGATTGTAGCGGGGAATTCGTATACCGTCTGGTCACCTTTTTTGACTTTGATTCTGTACGACTGCCCCTTTTGCAAAATCCCTCTGACTTGACCCACCATTTCCTGTCCCCGGGCTTGAAAGCGTTCCCCCAGATCGCGTCCCCTTTCCTCCAGGTTCACCAGGGCTTGAACCACATCCCCGCCTTCCTGCTCCAGGGCTTCCCTGGCCTCCTTGTAGCTGACTTCCAACCGGGCCCTGATGAGATCAATCTTCTCCAGTTCGCTGTTCAATTTAGGCCACCTCCATTCCTCTTGTCTTAGTTAAACCACGGATTCCGGTTTTTATACATGAGTCCCAGGAGTCCCCGCAGGACTGGATTTAAGGCGGTCTAAAAAGGCAGTGGACTTAAATTCCTGTTCAAGATGGTACTTTAAATATTCATGCAGCAAATGTTTCAACTGTATCCTGGTCCGGGAGTCTACCTTTAACTGACGCAGCCTGGATGGATGCCAGCGCCGCAGTACTTTTAAAAACTCCACCAGGCCCCTGCTGCAAGGCAGGGCGTCCGGTCCGGAGCCTCCGCAGACACCGCACAGGATCCCCCCCAGACCGGGACTGAAGCCCAAGGGCCCATCCAGTGAACCCTGGCAGTTTGCGCAGTTTTCCAGGATCGGATGATACCCCGCGTAATCTGCGGCCTTAATTTCAAAGGCACGGGCCAGCAACTCCAAATCCTCCGTCTCCATCAGGCGCAAAGTTGTCAACAAAAGTAAATAAAGGGGTTCACCGGGCTCTCCCTCCGGGGTAAGGACGTCCACCAGCTCGAACAGGTAGCTGGCGTAACTTATTTTTTCCAGATCCCCCCGAAGATAAGAGAACATTTCGACCCCTTCGCACTGACTCACTGAATCCAGTTCCCGGCCCCGGTGAATTAAAAAATTAGCCCGGGTAAACAGTTGAACAGCGCCGCGTTTCCGGCTGGAGGCCCTGGCGGCGCCGTGGGCCATCACCTTGAATTTGCCCAATTTCCGGGAGTATAGGGTTAACAGCTTGTCACCCCTGCCACAGTCCCTGGTCCGGAGTACCAGCGCTTCAGTTTTATATAATTTCATAACAATTGCCCCAAATTAAGGTTATGGAATAAATATATCCGGCTTACTTACAATGTGTTTAATTAACACCTGGCTGCGGTTTATTTCAAGATAAATAAGCTGGCCAGGCTAAAATAAATCACCATGCTGGTAATATCCATTAAAGTCGTAATAAATGGGCCCGAAGCCAGCGCCGGGTCAATACCCAGGCGGTAGATCAGCACGGGAATAAAGCTGCCCAAAAGCGTGGCTATGGACATACTCACGGCCAACGACAGCCCCACCACCAGTCCGAGCAAAGGGATACCCTGCCAGACGTAGGCGGTAACCGCCATGACCGAACCGCAAACCAAACCTATAAATATACCAACCCTGGCCTCCCGCCAGATTACCCTTATAACATCTTCGCGCTCCACCTCACCGGTGGCCAGTCCCCGCACCACCACCGCCAGGGACTGGGTAGCAGCGTTACCCGGTCCCCCCGCCAGAATATGAATAAAAAAGGCCAGGACAGTCAGGGATTCCAGGGTTCCGGAAAAAAAATTGATGACATTTCCGGCCATCAGTCCGCCGAAGAGCAAGCCCACCAGCCATGGCAGGCGCCTGGTCGCACGCCTCCAGATCCCGCCCTCGAACTCCTCCACCTCCAGGTCAGTATTACCTGAAAGGAGCATGATGTCCTCCGTCGCTTCTTCCTCGATGACGTCCAGGATGTCATCCACAGTAATGATACCCAGGAGTTCCTGGTCATCGTTAATCACCGGTATGGCCAGAAAGTCATATTTGGCAACCAGACGGGCTACCTCTTCCTGGTCAGTCCTGACGTTAACGCTAATTACCCTGGTCTGCATTATTTTTTCCAGGGGTTCCCCGGGTTCGGCGGTAATTAAGTCCCTCAGGGAAAACACACCGGTAAGCTGATTTTTTTGATTTACAACATAGATGTAATAAATAATCTCAACCTCGCGGGCCGTAGCCCTCAAAGCCTCAATAGCCTGCCGGGCGGTCAGATCCTTTTGGACAGCCGCATATTCGGTGGTCATGATCCCGCCGGCGGTTTCCGCGCCGTAAGCCAGGAGCATCCTGATTTCCCGGGCCTCCGCTGCGGCGATAATACCCAAGAGCCTTTCTTTCTCACCCTGGGGCAATTCACGCAGCAGGTTTGCCGCATCGTCATCGGGCATTTCTTCCAGGATTTTAGCGGATCGCTGCCTGCCCAGCCCTTCCAGCAGGGGAACCACCATGTTCCGGTCAAGATTATAAATAACCCCCGCCGCATCTTCAGGCTCAACGTGCCTGAGGATTTTTACCCTTTGGGCCAGGTTGAGGGAGGGGAATGCTTCCGCAAGATCGGAGGGATGCAATTCCCCAAGTTTAGTATGCAAAACCTCCGAAGATGATTGCAACAGCCGCTCCAGGGACTCCCCTGCTTCTATATTTCTTCTTTCCTTCCCGTCACCGGTCATCCTGGGAACCCCCTTGTGTTGAAATCCTAAAAACCCCCTGTCCCAGAAAGGGAGGCTGTCCTTAAAATGAAAACCCGATTTCCCCTCAAGAATAACAAAAACTGTCCGGCGGAAAGTGGACAGCTCTTTTAAGCATACAACCGCCTGTTCTAGTCTCTCCTAGACATCTTCCCTGTAACCGAAATGCCTGATCTGGGCTTCCTTGTTCCGCCAGTCGGTCTTAACTTTAACCCAGAGCTCAAGATAAATTTTTGAACCCAGTAAACTTTCAATATCTTCCCTGGCCAGGCGGCCGATTTGTTTCATCATCTGCCCTTGTTTTCCAATTAAAATACCCTTCTGCGAGTCCCTTTCGGTATAGATAACGGCACGCACCGCCACTACCTGATTGGGTCGCCGATCCAGTTCCTCGATCACCACCGCCACCGAATGGGGTACTTCCTGGGAGGTTAGCATAAGGACCTTTTCCCGAATCAGTTCTGCCATGATAAAGGCTTCCGGCCTGTCGGTGATCATGTCGTCAGGATAGTATTTGGGGCCAGCCGGCAGGTTTCTGGTGATGATCTCCAGCAAACGGGGCAGGTTTTCACCGGTAAGGGCTGAAACCGGCACTATTTCCAAAAAGTTGTAAAGCCTGCTGTACTGATCAAGCAAGGGGAGCAGTTCTTCCTTTGAAACCAGGTCCAGCTTGTTAACAACCAAAACTACCGGCGTTTTGAGACCTGCAAAGCGCTCCACCACAAAAAGATCACCGGGTCCCGGCGGTTGGTTTGCTTCCACCAGAAAAAGAATCAGATCGACTTCGTTTAGTGTCTTAAGGGCTACCTGTACCAGACGCTCACCCAACTTATGCTTTGGCTTGTGGATCCCCGGGGTATCCAGAAAAACAACCTGGCTGTCTTCCCTGGTGAGGACACATAAAATCTTGTTTCTGGTGGTTTGCGGCTTGTCCGACATGATGGCCATTTTTCTACCCATCACTTTATTCAAAAGGGTGGATTTACCCACATTGGTTCTGCCCACCAGGGCGGCAAAACCCGATTTGAAAGATTCTCCATCCATTACCAAAAAATCGTCCCCCAGTATGAATTAACGCTTTTGACCTGTATCGCCCTCTATTTAAGATGCGGCCCCGTAAAGGTGATTTATCTTGAACAGCGTTAAAGATTATTTTTAAAAACATAAAGGTTATCCCAAACAACACTTCCAAGGTTATTATAAACAATGTTCAAGGTTATTCCAAACAATGCCCGGGGCTGCCCTAAACAATTTTAAGGGCTATTAAACAACGCCAAGGATTTTTTAAAATAGAATTAATTCTTGAGCTGCACCGGACAATTATCAGCGAGCAGCCGGACCTGCCTCCCCGGCGGCAAGAAGCCTCCCCCGGTCAAAAACACAGGGCAACAGGGCCTCCAGCATCTTAACGAGGTAATCTCCCTGCCCGTTGACCATATAGACCTTCATTCCGGTCCCAAACTCGGCCAAAGCCTGGCGGCAGGCCCCGCAGGGCACACAATAGTCAGCAGTGCCTGCTGTTACAGCGATGGCCACAAAGTCCATCTCTCCGTCGGATACGGCTTTGTAGAGGGCCACCCGTTCAGCGCAGCAGGTGAGACTGTAGGATGCGTTTTCAATATTACAGCCCGTGTAACACCGGCCCTTGCTGGTAAGGATAGCGGCGCCCACCCTGTAGTTGGAATAAGGCGCATAGGCCGTTTCCCTGGCGGTTTGAGCAGCGTTAATCAGCTTTTCAACCGGAATATCCATATTTCCCCTTTCCCTGAAATACCGCGAGGTTAAAGATCTATAAAAACAGTTCATGATAAAATGGCCGGGCGCTACCAAATAGGGGTGAGGGCCCGTTGCCTCAACTTACGGAGCTTTTTCGGCATAACAGGCCCGACCTTCTTCACCATCCGGCCAGTTTAAAAACGGCTGCCGTAACAAAGGTTCCCAGCAGCGCACCGGTAATAATCCCGGCAAGCCCGGGGGATTCCGGCCCCAGCCTGCCGTGCGCCACCAGTAAAGCCAGGGCCAGGGCAATGGTTGCAACCAGAAAATCCCCTGACAGCATGGTTAGCGCCGTGCCGCCGGCGAAGGCCAGGGCCGTACGGCCGCTGAGTAACCTTCCCTTTTTACCGGTACCCATACTCACCCAGGCCTTTCCTGCCATGGTCAACAGCATAACCAGTAAAAAGGAGGCTGTCGTAGCCAGAAGGGGAGCCCCCCTGCCCCTGCCGGTACTCAAGCCGATGCTTTCCAGCCTGGGATAAAAGACAACATAGGCCACCACCAGCGCATTCAGGGCTGTTACAAGCACTGCCCCTGCAGCCGCATTTTTGGCGACTTTGGCCAGGTGGTGGTATTCCTGAACGAAAAGATCAATCGCCTTTTCGATGGAGGTGTTGAACATTTCGGCCATGAGCACAAGGGTAATGGCGAAGAGCAGCAAAACAAGGTCCCTGGTACCGATCCTGAAATACAAACCCGCTCCCAGGACAATCAAAGCAGCCGTAAAATGGATACGCATATTGCGCTGCGTTTTCAAGGCATAAACCAGACCGGCTACGGCATATTGAAAACTGTGTAAAATTTTTTCCAGGCCCATGGCAGCCACCTATCTGTTGGTTCTAAGCGCCCTCAATTCACCATTCTTGCAGGCATAGTCTGAATAATCGCCGATTGCCCTATTCCGGCAGATTAAAACGGGTCAGGATCTCTTCTTCTCTTTGACGCATCCTCCGGCGCTCTTCCTCCTCCTGGTGGTCGTAACCCAACAGGTGCAATACACCATGTACTGTCAAATATGCCACCTCCCGGTGAAAGCTGTGACCGAACTCCCGGGCCTGGCGTCCGGCGGTCTCCAAAGAAATCACCACATCCCCCAGGATGATCTCCTCCTCTTCCCCGGGAACATTTTCTCCTTCCAGCATGGCAAAGGAAAGTACATCGGTGGGGCTGTCCACGCCCCGGTACTGATTATTCAACCCTTGAATATAGGCGTCGTCCACGAACACCAGGCTGACTTCGGCTTCCTCCCCGAAGCCCTGCTCCTTTAAAACTGCCCCCACAGCCCTGCTGAGAAGCTCAATAAGGCTTTCCTCAACCGCCATTTCTTTCTGCAAGTTGTTTACGAGTACCGGCACGTTTCTTTCTCCTTTCTATTTCCTGGGCCATGTCCGGGTACTCAATCCGCGAGTGAAAAATTCCAGTTAACACCCTGACAAAGGCTGTAGCAATGATATCGAGATCCTTTAAGGTAAGGTCGCACTCATCCAGCTGGCCGTCATTTAATTTATCCTTGATAATCTTCCGTACCAGCCCTTCTACCCGGCCTGCGGTACGGTTTTGCAGGGAGCGCACCGCTGCCTCCACAGAATCGGCCAGCATGACCAGGGCCGCTTCCTTGGTCTGGGGTTTGGGCCCTTCATACCGGAATTCTTCCTCGGTCACGGTTTCAGTCCGGTCGCTTTCCAGAGCCTTATGATAAAAATAACTGACCAGACCGCTGCCGTGGTGCTGCTCGATGATATCTATGATCCCCTGGGGCAGCCTGTGCTCCCTGGCCAATTCCACTCCGTCCTTGACATGGGAAGTCAGAATTAATGTACTCAGGGAAGGTGCGATTTTATCGTGGGGATTATCAGAAGTCATTTGATTTTCAATAAAAAAATACGGCCTTTTAATTTTACCGATGTCGTGGTAGTAAGCGCCCACCCTGACCAGCAGGGATTCGCCGCCCACCGCATCTGCGGCCGACTCGGCTAAATTACCCACAATAATACTGTGGTGATACGTCCCGGGGGCTTCGGTCAGAAGCCTCTTCAAAAGGACATTGTTGGGGTGGGAAAGTTCCAAAAGCCTTACGGGAGAAGTAATCTGGAAAGTATGTTCCAAAAAAGGCAGGGAGCCGTTGGTAAGGATTGATGACAGAATACCGCTGGTAATACCCAGGGCCAGGCTCGTGGAAATCAGCAGGCCCAAGGGGGTTCCTGTAACCAGTCCAACAACAAAGATTGCCACAACATTGGCGCCGCTGGTGTAAAACCCGGCACGAACCAGATCGCCCCGCTGGCTGAGCTTGGACACGCTGTAAACGCCGGTAATTCCGCCAATCAGTCCCACCAACCCGAAACGCAGTTGATTGTCCGTCATTATGGCCAGCATAAAGCCCATGATGGCCACCACCAGCACCGCCAACCGGGAATCCAGAAGAATGGCAATTAACATCCCGGCTGCCGCAAGGGGTACCATGTACCCAAACTGGGCGCCGAATTCCGGCCACTGGTTGACATTGATGGCAATGATTGCTTTCCCCACCGCCAAAACCACTATGACAATTATCCCCAGCAAATAAATGTGTCCGGGGTGATCATAAATTTCCCGGTTTTGCTGGAAAAGATAAAACAGTACAACCACTGTCAGCAAAACCGTCAGCAGGAAAACGCCCACGACCGAGGTCCAGGGAAGTTTAGCCCTGGTAATGCCCAGGGCCTGAAGCTTGGCCATATGCTCCTCGGTTACAATCTCACCTTCCCCGATAATTTTTTCGCTTTCCTTGACGGTAATCATGGTTGGAACAATAAGTTCCATGGCCTCTTCTTGTTTTTGTCTGGTCATCTCGTAGTCAATAAAGGCATTGGGGCGCAGATAAAGGTCAATTAGCCCGGTGGAATAATTTTCATAATGCCCGGGCAGGCTCATCCTGGAAATCTGGCCGGCAATATTTCTTTTGGCTTCCGCCAGGTTGTCCTGGGTAATCCCGTCGCCCTCCTCCATACTTGCGGCAATTATGCCTTTTAATGAACTCTCAATCTGTTGCGTATAGCCCGGAGTGGATTCCGCCAGTTTTTCCAGATCCTGAGCAGCCAGGGTGAAGGGAAGGATTTCATTTAATCTGTCTACTTTGGCGGCGCGGTCCAGACTATCATCTTCCTGCACCTCGCCCAATGCCCCCGCCTGCTCGGAGATATCCTGTTGAACACCGATACTGACCTGGGGATCTTTGGCGAAAACCTTTTCCACTTTTTCCGCGGCGAGCCGGCGCTGTTCAATTGTCTTGTTCTTGTCTTCAAATACAATACTTTCATCCGCGTAAAAAGTCCTGGGGGATACCTGCCCCACCTGCGGGTTGGTTTTGTTCGGAAAAAAGTTAACGGACATAATCAGGGTTAAAAGAAACAGAAATAAAATTGCCGCGCTGCCCCTTCGTATCTTACGCTGCCTTGTCAGCAGGGACAGGACGGCCGCCAACCTGTTTTTCATCCCACCGAAGGTGAACATAAGTTTCACTCCTCTTTGGCCACAACTTCCCGCTCTTCCCCTTCGTAAGCTTTGATTATTTCTTCCACCAGGGGATGCCGGACAATATCTTCCCCGGTCATTGTGTGAATACCCAGGCCCTTAATTTCCTTCAGGACGGCCAGAGCATGAATCAGGCCGGAGGCCTGTCCCCTGGGCAGGTCAGTCTGGGTAACATCCCCGGTGATGACTGCTTTGGAACCGAAGCCGAGACGGGTCAGGAACATCTTCATCTGTTCCGGTGTTGTGTTTTGGGCCTCATCCAGAATAATAAACGAGTCTTCCAACGTTCTTCCCCGCATATAGGCCAGAGGTGCTATTTCAATAATGTTCTTTTCCAGGTATTTGATGGTGTTGTCAACACCCAGAACATCGTAAAGACTGTCATAAAGCGGCCTTAAATAGGGGTCTATCTTTTCCTGCAGATCTCCGGGCAAGAAACCCAATTTTTCACCTGCCTCCACCGCCGGGCGGGTCAGCACCAGACGCTCCACATCCTTGTTGCGCAACGCCTTAATAGCCATGACAACAGCCAGGTAGGTCTTTCCCGTACCGGCCGGACCGATGGCAAAGACAATATCATGGGTTTTAATCTGCTCAACATATTTTTTCTGGCCAATGGTTTTGGGTTTAATTTGCTTGCCCCGGGGTGTAATCATGGCAATATCCGTAGCCAGAGCTACAAGGGCGTTTTTGGTACCGCTCTGGGCGGCTTTAATGGCGTAGGCAACCTCACGGAAGGTCAGACGGTTCCCGGCACGGTAGAATTTTTGCAGCTGGCTCAAAACTTCCCGGGCCTGTTCCGTCTTTTCTTTATCCCCGGTAATAATCATTTCCTGCCCCCGGGACACAAGCCGGACCTCCAGCGCTTTTTCAATTTGCGTAAGATGCTGATCATGCTTTCCAAAAATTTCTGCTGCGGCAATAATATCGTCCAGTTCAAATCTGGCTTCAAACTTTTGGGACAAAATCCGGCTATACCTCCTTAAGGGCTTCTATTTACTGTTTAAGGTTCCGAAATGTTTATCCGCCCCAATATCTTCCACAACCTCGAGCACAGCCTTAACGCGCACAAGATTTTCCGGGCGTCCCGTATGCACCTCTTCCACCAACTGCATCTCCACTCTGGTATTTTGAGGCAGGGATGCCTGCGCTTCCTGCAAGGCTTTTTCTTCAGCCAGACTGCGGGCTTCCCCCCGGCTGCGTTCTTCCCGGTAGTCCAATAGTTCAAAGTACTTGATTGTTACTAGTTCGACGGGTATGGTAAGATTCCTCCACGCAGGAGGGCTTTTAACTAAAGTATCGGTTTTATAGTGTTCATAGGGAATATTTTTACTGCCTGATAGAATTATTTCCTTACCTTCAAATTTAATACTGACCCGGGTTTCTAACCTTCCCGTGGGACGCCGACCCTCCTCCAGCAATGGGACTTCACCGTAACCCTCGTACCAGACCCGGGCCCGGACAATACCCCTGGCGTGCACATAGTCGGGCGGCTTAATAATTCCGTGGTTTTGGCCCGGCTTTTGTTCCCCACCCGGACCTGACTGCTCCTCCGGGGCGGGTATTTCACCTGATATGAGCACCTGTCCGGGAACAACAGTATCCCCTTCCCGCACAACCGGATGACCGCTGATAACCAGCACTTCTTTAATAAGTCCTGCCTTACCGGCAACAATATGGGCAGGCCGATCATCTTCCTTTACAGGCATGGTTCGCTCCGAAACTTCTATTATTACCCTTGTCCCCTGAAGATAGACGCCTGTCCAGGCCACAAGGGGTAATCTTTCCATGATTTTGGCCTCCACTGCATCCGTTTCCACATGCCATTTTGGCACACCCCTGGTAAGGCCTGCTTCGGCCGCAACTCCCAGCAATTCTTCGGAATTCAGCTGTTCGTTGCCTTTCACCTCGATAAACCAGACAAAGGAAGTGAGGAGATAGAGGACACACACGCAAAAGACAGCCCCCAGGGCCAGTGTTTTTCTCCGGCGCAGGCGGGCGAGGTGAAAGGGTAAACCCTCTCGTCGGAGGATCCGGAAACGGCAGCAGGTGCGCCTGGCTATATGCCGCATTGGTTTTATTGCGTTTACCCTGACCTTTAAACAGATTGAACCATCCCCGGACCGATCGACATCCCAAAGGCTGATTCCCCTGCTAGCCGCCATATTAATGAATTTTTCCGGGGCCGGTCCGGTGACTGAAATGGTTACGTAGCCCAGTAAAAAAGACATTACTTTAAATAATAACATATTTCATCCCCCTGTATGTGGATATTGGTTACGCAAGGCCCGCAGCCATCGTTAAGGTGTTTTTACAATTCAATCGAATCTCAGGGAGTGGATCCTGCCTTCTATACACAATTCATCGGGCAGGATATTGCGTAAAACCAGGGTTTTTCCCTCAACAACAACCTCCCCTTCCCCGACACTGATACGAACCCCTTCCGGGCTGTACTCAAGTATGCCCTTGTGGTTTTCAACATAAAGCTGGACATTGCCAAACAGGATAATCTTGGGCAAGTCCAGGGCAACGTCACCTGGTATTTCCAGGATTTCCGAAACCTGTTTTTTTACTTTTCTTTTAACATCTTGCCAGGCCATAAAAAATCCCCTCCTTGCCACAATTTTATGCGGCCGGAGGGGAATAATTACCTATTTTATGGAAACCATATCATCCTATGATCGCTAATATAGATCTGGTTGTGTTTTCCTTGTTGGTACCGGGATGCTCTATTCGGGGGCTATTTGCCGGGTATGTTTCCCGGCGCCTGGAAAACACCCCTGGGGTTAATTCCCTTTTCTCGCCTACCTCTTATTTTTTCTTTTCACCCAGATGCCACCGCGGGGCCCCAGTATTTCGGACCAGACAATCCCCTGCAAAACCTGCCCCGGGCCCTGGATGTCAGTAAAACAGTTTTTCCCGGTACGCTCCTTGCAACGCTCCCGGGGGACAACACCAAGGGCCTGACCGGGCAAGTTACCGGTTGGGGGCAGCCGGCCGGGCAATTCCAAATTGATTTCCCCCGCCTCCCACCCCGGCTGTTCCGTTTCCAGGGGACGCCGGGCTGCTGCAATTCTCTCCCGGCGAACCCCGGGTTCATCTTTTCTTTCAGGTACAACCGGCTCGCTGTCACGCCCGGTGATGTAACCGGGGAGATTCAATTTCCGCCCCCCTTCCCCGTACGTTACCTCCGGTAACGTCTCCTTCGGTTCACGGTAGGCCGTTCCCGATCCGGCACGTTCCATCCGGCGCCAGATACTACTTACAAGAATAACCAGAAGGATGATCATCCAGATCGTTTTCAACAAAACACACCCTTAATTAATCTCAAGTGGTACCGTGGTATCGGTTACTTGGGGCTTACGGGTCCTTCTTCTTCCGGGTTAGGACCTAATTTGGACAGGGTCTCCCGCATCCGGGTATCCGATAAAAGGTTCTGAAGATTATAATAATCCATTACACCAAGTTTGCCCTGGCGCAGGGCATCGGCCATGGCCAGCGGTACCTCTGCTTCGGACTTCACCACCTGGGCGCGCATTTCCACAACAAAGGCCTTCATTTCCTGTTCCTGGGCAACAGCCATAGCCCTGCGTTCTTCAGCCTTGGCCTGGGCAATCCGCTTGTCCGCCTCGGCCTGGTCGGTCTGCAGCTGGGCCCCGATGTTACGGCCCACGTCCACATCGGCAATATCGATGGACAAAATTTCAAAGGCCGTCCCGGCGTCCAACCCCTTACTGAGGACAGTCCGGGAAATGAGGTCGGGGTTTTCCAGAACATGTTTGTGGGAGTCGGAGCTGCCCACGGTTGTCACAACCCCTTCGCCCACCCGGGCAAGGATAGTTTCTTCCCCGGCGCCACCTACCAGCCGGTCAATATTAGCCCGCACCGTAACCCTGGCCACTACCTTGACTTCAATCCCGTCCTTAGCCACCGCAGAAACCAAAGGGGTCTCCAGGACCTTGGGGTTTACACTCATCTGCACAGCCTCGAAGACATCCCGGCCGGCCAGGTCGATAGCCGCCGCCCGCTCAAAGGGCAGCGGTATGGCAGCTCTTTCCGCGGCAATCAGGGCGTTTACCACCCTATCCACATTACCACCGGCCAGATAGTGCGCTTCCAGCTGGTTCACGCTTATATTGATACCCGCCTTGTCAGCTTTGATCAGGGGGTTGACAATCTTCGCCGGGGGAACTCTGCGTAAACGCATGCCGATTAGCGTAAAAATCCCGACTTTGACCCCCGCCGCCAGGGCGGAAACCCACAATCCCACAGGAATAAAGCTAAAAATGATGGCAACAACGACAAATATTAAGAGAATTAACAACAGGGAAGCTACTGCACCTGCACCCAAACAAACCACTCCTTGTGTAATTATTTTTCCATTAGCTGCTTTACGACCACCCGCGTACCTTCCACCTTTACTACTGTAACCTGGGAACCGGGGGCGATAAACTCACCGTCAGTCACCACATCCAGACGCTGCCCTTCCACCTCCACCGTACCGGACGGCCTTAAAGGGGTAAGGGCAATACCCTCCTTACCTGTAAAAGCGTCCATTTCCCGTAAAGGCGCCACATACCCGTCTTCTCTCTGCTGCCTGTTCTGCAGGGCCAGTTTGAACCACAGTTTATAGCGGGACATAAGTTTTAGCCCGGTAAAGAGTACAATAATGGTGGCAATAAGAGCCAGGACGAGGGCCTTCGTAATCTGGGCCGCGTCAACGGAAGCCAGCAGTACCCCCCAGCCAAAGAGAACAATCCCCAGTATACCGGCGATTCCGAAACCTGGGAAAATAATAATCTCCAGAATTATAGCTATTATACCCAGTAAAAAAGCCAGTGCTGCCAGCCAGTTGATTAATTCAGGCGTCAATACCTTCACCTCGCTGTAAAAAATGCCTGGCTTCATAGGCCAAGCATTTGTATCGCTTTTCTTAGACTAGCGGAACTTCCTTTTTCTAGCTGCTTCTGACTTTTTCTTTTTGCGCACGCTGGGTTTCTCGTAATGCTCGTGCTTCCTGGCTTCTGCCAAAACGCCTGCTTTTTGACAGGTACGCTTGAAACGCCGGAGGGCACTGTCAAGTGTTTCATTTTTACCTACTTTTACTTCCGCCACTATACTTTCCCTCCCTCCGCTAAACCATAAAACCGTGAATAATCTTGGGAACAAGCCCATTTAACCAGTACAAAACAAATACTTTATCATTATACATCAGGATTAAACCTGGAGTCAACCAATGGGGCTGCTGCATTCTACAAGTACTCGCTAAAACACCGGCCAGACAAGTCCGGGCACGGTCCCATTGTTTTTACCGACCTTTGCCTTGCCTTCTAACCCGGCGGCCACTGGAACGGACGTCCCGCCAGGAAATGATAATGGATATGCATCACTTCCTGGCCGGCTTCCCGGCCACAGTTGCAAACTAAACGAAAACCCTGTTCCCCCAGGCCCAATTCCCGGGCCACCCGGACTGCGGCCATTTGAACCTGCCCCAGTAGATGGGAATCATCTTCGTTCAGGCCGAACAGGGTTGGCATGTGTCTTTTTGGTATGATTAGAAGGTGGACAGGGGCCGCCGGGTTAACATCTTTAAAAACCAGAACTTTTTCATCTTCGTAAACTATATCCGCAGCAATATCCTTATTGGCTATTTTGCAAAAAATGCAGTCCTGCATTCTGCCACCTCCTCCCTTTGGCGAAATTATACTATTTTTTAAATATTTTATTCAACATTTTAAAAGAAAATCCTGCACCAGGCGCTTAATATTATCATTAGATCATGATTCCCTTTAAGGCTGTTCCCTCTTGCTCAAGAATTTTTACCCGGACGATTTCCCCCCGCAGCTCCTCTTCAGCCGGGAAAGTGACCCTGACATAATTCCCGGTCAGCCCCTCGTACAAGGAACCCTCTCCCTTCGCAGACTGTTCCACAAGCACATCCAGCTCCTGACCAAGCAGCGACGCGGCAAAGCGGGCAGCCAGTTTTTCCCCGGCCTCAATCAGCTTCCGGCTGCGCTGTTCCTTGGTCCTTCCCTGAACCTGTTCCCCAAACCCGGCTGCCGGGGTACCCCGGCGCGGGGAGAATTTAAAAACATGCAGGCCGCTGAAGGAAATCTTTTCAATAAAACGGAGGGTGTTTTCGAAATTCACTTCGGACTCTCCCGGAAAACCAGCTATCAGATCCGTGGTCAGGCCCAGGCCAGGCAAATGTTCCCTCAGTACCTCCACCAGGCTGGAATATTCCCAGGTGGAATATCGCCTTCCCATTTTCCGGAGGATTCCGTCATCACCGGACTGGAGGGGAATGTGCAGATGCCGGCAAAAACTATCCAACCCGGCCAGGACCTCTACAAGTTCCGGTGTGATATCATTTGGCTCCAGGGAACTCAAGCGGATCCTTTGCAACCCGGGAATCTTCGCCAAATCGCCCAGCAAAGCAGCTAAACTGTGTTTTGGCCTGAGATCCCGCCCGTATGCCCCGGTTTGAATTCCGGTAAGGACGATTTCCTTATACCCCGCCGCCACAATTTCACGCACCGCCCCGGCCACGTTCTCCGGCAGCCTGCTGCGCAGCGGTCCCCTGGCATAGGGCACAATACAATAGGCGCAGAAGTTTGTACAGCCTTCCTGAATTTTTAAAAAGGCCCGGGTCCGCCCGTCCAGGGGCAGGGCAGCTGTTTCCTCGAATACTTCCCCTGTACCAAATTCACTGACAGCGCAATGGGGTTCCTCACGCTTTGCGGCGGCTTCGACCAACTCCACCAGACCGGTGCGGCCCTTGGTGCCCACCACCAAATCGACACCCTGTATTTTCTTAACCTCTTCCGGGGCTACCTGGGCGTAACAACCTGTTACCACAATCAGTGCTTCCGGATTGGCCCTTGCTGCGCGCCGGACCAACTGCCTCGACTTGCGGTCACCCAGGTGTGTAACAGTACAGGTATTTATCACATAGATATCGGCCCTGTCTTCAAAGCCCACCACCCGATAACCCCGCTCCCTGAAAGAATGGGCCAGGGCAGCCGACTCGTACTGGTTGACCTTGCAGCCCAGGGTGGTAATAGCCACAGTCCTTTCATCCATTCGATTTACCCCCCAGGTCACCCCACTGGTAAAGGATCATGGTCACTGCCGCCAGACCGGCTGTTTCCGTTCTCAGGATGCGCGGCCCCAGCGTAACCGGCCGGACACTGTGGGAAAGGGCCCGATCCACCTCGGAGGGAGTAAAGCCACCTTCGGGTCCGATAAAAATATAAACCTGTTCCTGTGGTTCATTTTCCCTCAGAAAATGTTTCAGGGTCAAATCGCCCTCTTCTTCCCAGGGAATCAATGCCGCCGCCTGCCCCAGGCCCTGGAGCACCTGGTCCCAACCCGCCGGCAAGTCGACCAGCGGGACATCCGGACGGCGGCATTGCTGACTGGCTTCCCGGGCAATACGCTGCCACCGTTCCCGGCGACTGCGGGTCTTGTCTCCCTCCAGCTTGACCACAGCCCGCTCACAGGCCAGCGGGATTATCCGGCTAATCCCCAGCTCCGTGCATTTTTTAACAATCCTGTCCATCTTTTCACCTTTGGGCATACCCTGCACCAAGGTAAGGCGGGGACCAGCCGTTCTTGCCACGGGGAGTTCCCCGGTAACGGCGCAAACCACCCGATCCCTGGCGGCCTTTTCAATAACCGCCTCATAGGACTTGCCGCAACCATCCAGGATCAGGATCCGGTCTCCCTTGCCCAACCGCAGAACTCTGGTAATATGTATGGCGTCCTGGCCTTCGATAGGGACAAATCCGTTTTTGATTATTTTTGGTTCTACGAAAAACCGGGCCATAATTATGAACACCTGCACTGAAAACTTGTTATTTACCGGCCTGTACCGGTCTGATCAACAACCTGGTTTACCCCGGGCGGATCACCGGTGTTACTTCCCGCTATTCCTGAGCGTTGTAACCGTTTCCCCACCAATGCCCCAATTGTCGGTTTCAATTTCCTCGATAACAACCACAGTGGTTTTCGGATTCTTTCCCAGTATATCCGCCAGGAGTTTTGTAACCCCCTGGATCAGCCGGGACTTCTGTTCGGCTGTGGCACCTTCCCTGGTAATTTTTATGTTTACGTACGGCATATTTCTGCACCCCCTTTACCGGCAAAAATCCTTATCCTTTAACTTTTTTCCGCCACCAGAGCTGTCCATTCGCCTTCTTCCAGGCGCTCGCAGATGTCCAGCCCTGCCATTGACAGGGCGTTCCCCACCTCATCCGCCCGGGGCCGGATAATTCCCGAGGCAATCAGAAAGCCGCCCGGAACCAGAACCGCCGCGGCAGCAGGGGCAAGGCCGATTATCACATCGGCGATGATATTGCACACCACCAGGTGGGCGCCGCCATTTATCTCATCCAGCAGGTTACCCTGCACCACCTGGACTATTCCAGCCGCCCGGTTTCTGTCCACGTTTTCCACAGCCACCCGGCAAGCGCAAGGATCCTGATCAACCGCCACCACCCGGCCGGCGCCCAGAGCGGCTGCAGCTACGGCCAGAATTCCCGTGCCCGTTCCCACATCGTAGACCCTTTCACCACCCCGGATGTATTTTTCCAGAAGCTTCAGGCACAAAAACGTAGTCGGGTGGGAACCACAGCCAAAGGCCATCCCCGGATCCAGTTCAATGACCAGCTCATCTTCAACCGCCCGGTAATGTTCCCAGGAAGGTTTAATCACGATCCTTCGCCCCACATGTACCGGCTTGTAGTATTGTTTCCAGGTATTGGCCCAATCTTCATCCAGGAGCTTACGTATGCTCACTTCGGGCACGGGACTGAGGGACAGGCGGTTCAGAGCCGCATATAACTTCTCCAGTTTATTCTGCCCCTCTTCCACTGGTAAGTACCCTTTGACCACAGGACTGTCTTGTTTTAAGGTTTCCGGGGAAACAGCCCATTCCTCGGGGTGTGTCCGGGCAGCATAACTGAGGACAACAGCGGGATCTTCAATTACGACCCCGCCGGCTCCCAATTCTCTAAATAATTCGGAAACCAGTTCGATTCCAGCAAAAGGTATTCGCACAGCAATCTCCAACCATTCCAAGTAAAAAACTCCTTTACCCAGCGGACTTAACTCGTAAAGGCATCTTTCATTTTTTCAAAAAAACTCTTGTCCCCTGACTGGGCTTTGCCCTGGGACGCCTCCGCGTTGCCCAGACGGGCAAATTCCCGCAGCAGCTCCTTCTGTTTTTCGCTCAGTTTGCTGGGTGTAATAACCTTAACCCGGATATGTTGATCACCCCTGCCGAAACCACTGATATGGGGTACGCCCTTCCCTTTGATCCTGAAAACAGTCCCCGCCTGGGTGCCCTCGGGTATTTTTAATTTTTCATTCCCTTCCAGGGCGGCTACTTCGATCTCGTCACCCAAAGCCGCCTGGACAAAGGAAATAGGTATTTCGCAAATCAAGTCGTCACCCTCGCGATTGAAAAAACGGTGCTTTTTAACGTGAATATAAACATACAAATCACCCGGTGGCCCTCCCCTGGTCCCCGCCTCACCCTCGCCGGCGAGGCGGAGCCGGGAGCCATTATCCACTCCGGCCGGCACTTTGACCTTGATGTTGCGCGTTTTGCGTACTGAACCGGCGCCGCGGCAGGTTGGACAGGGCTTCTCAATGATCTCACCGGCGCCGCGGCAGCGCTCACAGGTACGGGACTGAACAACACGCCCAAAGGGGGTATTCTGGGTATATTGTACCTGTCCGGTTCCAGCGCAGGCCAGGCAAGTCCGGGGCTTGCTTCCGGCTGCGGCCCCGCTGCCGCCGCAGGTGCCGCACTTCTCCACCCTGGGCACCCTTATTTCCCGCTCCAGTCCGAAGGCGGCTTCCTTTAAAGTAACTTCTAAATCAGTCCGGATATCGGGACCCCTTTCCGGACCAGTGCGCCTGTGGCCGCGACCGCCGACTCCAAAGAACATCTCAAAGATGTCACCCAGCCCGCCAAAATCACCGAAGCCCTCAAACCCGCCGAAACCCTGCCCGTCTGCACCCGCATGGCCAAAATGGTCATAGCTGGATCTTTTCTCGGGATCGCTCAATACAACGTAGGCCTCGCTGATTTCCTTGAACTTGGCCTCGGCATCCCCGTCATTGGGGTTGACATCCGGATGATAATGGCGGGCCAGCTTGCGGTAAGCTTTTTTGATCTCATCGGGCGTCGCATTTCTGGAAACACCAAGCACCTCGTAATAGTCTCGTTTTGCCATCAGCCCACACCTTTCTAAGCTAAAACAAAGGAAAGGGGAACCTCCATTCCCCTCGAAAAGGTCACTACAACGCAGTTTTCAATAATTCAAAGGCAGAATAGTACTGGTCTATTTATCTTCTTTAACTTCAAAATCAGCATCTACAACATCGTCCTTCGGCTCCGCGCCATCAGCCTGGCCGCTTTCGGGACCACCAGCCCCGGGCTGTTCCGGGCCGGTTTTCTGGTACATTGCCGCCGTTAGTTCGTACAGCGGCCCGTTAATGGATTCCAGTTTGGCCTTAATGGTTTCCACTGCGCCGCCTTTCACAGCTTCCTTGAGTTCATCGACAGCCTTTTGCAGCTTCTCCACGGCGGCGGGATCAGCCTTGTCCTTAAAGTCTTTAATGGTTTTTTCAGCCTGGTAGACCATACTGTCGGCCTGGTTGCGAATCTCCACCTCTTCCTTGCGCTTGCTGTCCTCGGTGGCGTGCCTTTCCGCTTCCTTGACCATTTGGTCAATTTCCTTTTCGTTAAGATTGGTGCTGGCGGTAATGGTCATACTCTGTTCCTTGCCGGTACCCATATCCTTGGCTGCAACATTTACAATGCCATTGGCGTCAATGTCGAATTTAACCTCAATTTGAGGTATGCCCCTGGGAGCAGGTGGAATACCAGTCAAGGCAAACCGGCCCAACGTCTTATTGTCGCCGGCCATGGACCGCTCGCCCTGCAGCACGTGTATTTCCACTGTGGTCTGGCCGTCCGCTGCAGTGGAAAATATTTGGCTTTTGGAAGTGGGTATGGTAGTATTACGGTCAATCAGCTTAGTTAGTACGCCCCCAAGGGTTTCAATCCCCAGGGAAAGTGGCGTTACATCCAACAGCAGGACATCCTTCACCTCGCCGGCCAGCACCCCGGCCTGAATAGCCGCGCCGATGGCCACGCACTCATCCGGGTTAATACCCTTATGCGGCTCCTTGCCCAGGAATTTGCGAATAGCCTCCTGTACCGAGGGCATACGGGTAGCACCACCCACAAGAAGTATCTTATGGATATCTTTGGGCTGCAAGCCCGCGTCGGAAAGCGCCTGGCGGGTGGGACCCATGGTCTTTTCAATTAAGTCCGCAGTCATTTCATCAAACTTGGCCCGGGTGAGGTTGATGTCCAGGTGCTTTGGACCACCGGAATCAGCTGAGATGAAGGGCAGATTGATATTGGTTGTAGCCACCCCGGAAAGCTCTATCTTTGCTTTTTCCGCAGCCTCATTCAACCGCTGCATGGCCATTTTATCATTGCGCAGGTCAATCCCGGCATCCTTTTTGAACTCGGTGGCCAGGTAATCCATGATGCGCTGATCGAAATCATCACCACCCAGGCGGTTGTTCCCACTGGTGGCTTTTACCTCAAACACGCCGTCCCCCAGATCCAGGATGGATACATCAAAGGTACCTCCCCCCAGGTCGTACACCAGGACTGTCTGCTCTTCGCCCTTTTCCAGCCCGTAAGCCAGGGCGGCTGCCGTGGGCTCGTTGATAATGCGCAGCACTTCAAGACCGGCAATTTTACCGGCGTCCTTAGTGGCCTGACGCTGGGAATCGCTGAAGTAGGCCGGGACAGTGATAACTGCTTTTTCCACCTTTCCCCCCAGATAGGCCTCCGCATCGGCCTTCAGTTTTTGGAGAATCATGGCGGACAGTTCCTGAGGAGTATAGCTTTTGCCTTCAATAGTTACTTTATGATCCGTGCCCATGTAGCGTTTGATCGAGCTGACAGTCCGGTCCGGGTTGCTCACAGCCTGCCTTTTGGCTACCTGACCCACAAGCCGTTCCCCTGTCTTGGAGAATCCCACAACAGACGCTGTGGTCCTGGCCCCTTCAGCGTTGGGTATAACCACCGCTTCGCCGCCCTCCATCACAGCCACACAGGAGTTAGTTGTACCAAGATCAATCCCTATTACTTTAGACATTATTTTCGACCCCCTGACCTAAGTTTAATATTGTTTATAAGGAATTGGAAACCTTCACCATGGCCGGTCGGATAACTTTATCTTTTAGAAAGTAGCCGCGCCGGAATTCTTCAGTAATTGTGTTCTCAGGGTATTCATCCGACTCCTCCCGGAGCACAGCCTCGTGCTTGACCGGATCAAAGGACTCTCCTACAGCCGGGATGGCCATTACCCCTTCCAGCGACAACACATCCATTAATTGCCGGTAAATCATTTCTACACCGGACTTGTAATCTTGAAGCGAGTTCCCCTCGGCTGTCAGAGCCCGTTCGAAATTATCCAGTACCGGCAGCAACCTGAGCACCAACTGCTCGGATGCATACTTGTACAGATCTTCCTTTTCCTGGCGGGATCTTCTCCGGAAATTTTCGTAGTCGGCCTGAAGCCTGGCCAGGCGGTTGTAAAAGTCGTCCGACCTTGCTTCGGCATCCCCCAGCTGTTTTTGCAGCAGGGAAATGTCCGCTTCCTTTGCTTCTCCCCTTGCTTCCTTTAGATTTGGCTCCGCCGGATCCTGGCCCCGCCTTGTTGCGGGGTTATTGCCGTCATTAAAAAACTCATCTTCCCCGGTTGCTTTGGTAAATCTGTTCTTATCCTCACTGGTCACCCTGGTCACCTCACTTAAACATTAAATGTTTGATTCAAAGGGTCAGCCCCATCTTCTCTTTTCTTGATGATTGTATCAATCCTTAAAATGGCCTCGGCAATTTCTCCAGCCGCCTTTAGCGCATAAATTTTCACCCCGGCCGGGTCAACAATTCCCATTTCGTACATATCCACAACATCCCCGGTGTCACAGTCAACAGCCAGGGAATTTTTGCCCGTTGCTGTCTGGGCGGCAACCACATCGCCCGTCTTTTCCAGAGGGTTAAAACCAGCGTTGGCCACGATCTGGGCTAAAGGACTCCTTAACGCCTCCACAACGCATCCCACACCATAGACAGCCATACCCCGGATTCCTTCCCGTATTTTTTCCACCTCACGGGCCACCCATAGTTCCAGGGAACCGCCACCCGGCACAACTCCCCCCCTGATTGCCGATTGTACCGAGGCTGCCGCATCCCTGGCAATCCGCTCCCTTTCACCGACCACTTCAGAAGTTGCGGCTCCCACCAGTACAGTGGCCATGGGCTTGCCCCTGCCGCCGAGAACCCAAACCTGTTCTAGTTTTTCATCGTTGTACACCCGATCGGCGCTTCCCAGATACCTTTCCAGTTCGGCTGCGGGCTTCTTCAATCCTGTACGCTTGATCATTCTGGCGCCGGTATGCTCCGCTGCCTTTCTCAGTTCTTTACTGGCAACCCTTTGAATAACCATGACGCCCTGGTCGGTCAAAATTTCTTCCACCGGATCGGCAACCCCCCGGTCAACCAGGACAAGACCTACGCCCAGGGTCTCGATTTTTTGCAAGTTAGCCCTGAACTCCTCCTGGAGCTGCAGATACCGGGCAAACCCGGCCTCCGTACCCAGGGCCTCATCGTCGATTTCCTCCGGTTCCAAGGCATCATCAATAACCAGAACCTTGACTTGCTTCAGCTCCCCGGGCATCTGCCGGTTTATTCGTTCCTTATTAATTATTACCCCCATAAAAACCTGATTCTCCGCACCTTCCTCCGCCACAATGGAATCGGGAAATTTAAAGGATCTGTCCTTCAGTTTTTCCTCCCCGATCAGCACCGCAGCCTGCGTCACCAGGTCGGCAATATCAGCGTGACCGCGCCCGGCTACCAGGGCTACCTGGCGTACCAGAGGATCCCCCAGCCCTTTAAGAGGGCAGGATTGTTCGCGCATGACCTCCAGCGCCTTTTGCAAACCAGTACGCAAACCCTCAATGACCCTGGACACTGGTACCCCCTTGGCCGCCTGCTCCACCCCGGAACTAACCAGAACCCCGGCCATTACCGTAGCAGTGGTTGTTCCGTCACCCACCTCGGCTTGTTGAGCCTTGGCTATGTTAATTAACATTCTGGCTGCCGGGTGGTTGGCTTCCATAAGGGTCAAAATAGTAACCCCGTCATTGGTAATAACCACCTCACCAAACTTATCCACCAGCATAGTGTCCAGGCCTTTGGGCCCCAGCGTTCCTTCAACAGCACTGGCGATGGCCCGGATGGCGTTGGAGTTGGTCAACAGCGCGGCCAGCCTTTCGTCTACATCGGCTCCGGTCGTCGCTTCCCTCTTCAAACTCAAATGCGGTTCCCCCTTACTTTTCCAGGCCAAAAACCATGCGCTCCATAGCCCGGGAAAGATTCCGTGTCATGGATTCAACAATGCTTACAACTTTGGCGTATTCCATCCGAGTCGGCCCCAGCACCCCGATGGATCCAACCTGCTTACCGCAGATGGAATAGGGGGCTGTTATCATACTGCACTCTTTAATTTCCTGGTTCATAATCTCATCCCCAATGCGCACAGTTACCACCCCCGGATCGCCCTGGTTGGACAGAAGTTCACACAGCATTTTTTCCTGCTCTATAATGCTCATCAGGGTTTTGACCTTTTCGATATTGTGAAATTCCGGCTGATTTAACATATTAAATACACCGCCAAGGTAAATTTTATCCTCGGCTTTCAGCAACAGGCCTTCCTGGAGCAACTCCATGGCCAGGTCCAGGATATGTTTGTGCCTGGCTAACTCAAGGTAAATTTCCTTCATTAGAGTAACTTTGATGCTCTCAATTGTCAATCCCTGGAGCTTGGCGTTTAAGACTCCGGATATTGTCTCCATATCGTTGGAAGTAATGCTTTCAGGTACTTCGATAACCCTGTGGTGTAATGTCCCGTTATCCATGACCACAATCACCATGGCCTGGGAAGGGCGCATGGGAATGAGCTGGATGTGTTTAAAGCTGCTGGTCCCTATTTGCGGGGACATGATCATTGAAGCACACTGGGTGAGGTGAGACAGAAGCTGTCCCGCCTTTTGGATAACCTGACCAACATCCCTGACTTTTTTCTCAAACTGGCGTCTGATCAAGGCCTCTTCTTTAACCGTAAGCTCTTTTCTTTTCATTAAATAGTCCACATAATAACGGTAGCCCTGCTGGGATGGAATGCGTCCGGCAGAAGTATGGGGCTGCTCAATATAGCCCAGTTCTTCCAGATCCGCCATCTCATTCCGGATGGTGGCCGGACTAACCCCGAGTTTATACTTTTTAGCAATGGTCCGGGAACCAACCGGCTCGGCTGTAGCAATGAAGTCCTGGACAATAGCCATAAGCACCCTTTGCTTGCGATCATCCATTTTCACACCGGACCCCTCCCTTGTTGTTAGCACTCTATGTTGCTGAGTGCTAAAACCCTGCTAAATAAAAAATAGCACCAACTACATCTACTTGTCAAGTGTAACAGCTTAAAGGTTTCTCAAAACAGCTTTTTTAAACCTATCAGAACGGCTTTTTCTTTGAGCTCAAACAAATTCCCGGAAAACCCGGTTGGCCACCGGCAGCCCCTGCCGCGTAAGGCGCAGGCGCCCTTCGCCGGCTTCAACCAACCCCTGAGCGGCAAGCCGGGCTATTTGACTGCCGTAAACAGCTTCGGCCCGTTTGCCGAAGCGACGGTTAAATAAGCCCAGATCGACTCCCTGGAGAAGCCTTAAGCCCAGAAACATGAATTCCGCCATAGCCATCCGTTCTGATATTACTTCCCAATCCTTTACCGGATATTCTCCCCGGAATACCTTATCTAAATACAATTCCAGGGAAGTCTCGTTAGAAAAACGCCTGCCCCTGAGGCAGGAGTGGGCGCCGGCGCCGATCCCCAGATAAGGAAAGACCAGCCAGTATTTTAAATTGTGGACAGACTGCTTGCCTGGTCTGGCAAAATTGGATATCTCGTAGTGCTCGTAACCATGCCCCGGAAGAAAGTCGATTGCAGTCCTATACATGGACAATTCCAGATCCTCCGGGCAGGCTGCCAGTTGGCCCCGGGCTACCGCCCGCTCCAGTGGTGTCCCTTCCTCCAGTTGGAGTCCGTATACGGCAATATGCTCCGGGGAAAGCTGCACGGCGCAACGTAAGGTTTCCTGCCAGTCCCCGGCAGTCTGTCCCGGAATCCCAAAAATTAAGTCTATATTCACATTTTCAAAACCCGCTTCCCGGGCCGCCTGCACGGCTTTATAGGCCGTTCCGGCGTCATGGATGCGTCCGAGAACTTTTAACAGTTTGTCTTGAAAGGATTGAACGCCGACGCTCAGACGGTTCACACCAACTTCGGCTAATTGGGCCAGCCCTTCCCGGGCGATGGTGCCCGGGTTTGCCTCCACTGTTATTTCGCAGCCGGGCAACAGCTTAAAAACATCGCCAATATCCTTTATCAGATCAATAAGTTCCCCGGCGGGCAGGCAGGTGGGCGTCCCACCCCCAATAAACAGACTGGACACTTCCCGTTCTTCACCAGTCAGGAGTTTTCCATACAGGCGCATTTCCAGACCCACGGCCTTCAGGTAGGCCCGGGCATCATGGGGGTTAAAGGGATAAGAGGTGAAATCGCAGTAAAGGCATTTTTTAACACAAAAGGGAACATGAATGTAAAGTCCGGTACTCACCGTTACTTCAATCTCCTGCGCTTAAAACAGCCATAAAGGCTTCCTGAGGAATTTCGACGTTTCCAACCTGCTTCATCCGCTTTTTGCCTTCCTTTTGTTTTTCCAGAAGCTTGCGCTTACGGGTAATATCACCGCCGTAACACTTCGCCAGGACATCTTTGCGGACAGCTTTTACCGTTTCCCTGGCAATAATCTTGTTACCGATGGCGGCCTGGATGGAGATTTCGAACATCTGGCGGGGAATCAAACCCCGCAATTTCTCCACGAAATGCCTTCCCCTGAAATAAGCCTTATCACTGTGAACAATGCTGGACAGAGCATCCAGAACTTCCCCGGCAATTAAAATATCCAACTTGACCAGGTGGGATTGCCTGTAACCGGCAACTTCATAGTCCAGGGAAGCGTAACCCTTGGAGCGGGATTTCAACTGGTCGAAAAAATCGTAAATAATCTCGCTGAGCGGCATGTCGTAGCTGAGGATAACCCGGTTAACGCTCATATACTCCATATTGGTAAAAATACCCCGCCGTTCCTGACACAACTCCATGATTGCCCCCACATAGTCCCTGGGCGCCATGATTGTTGCCTTTACAAAGGGTTCCTCAATATAATCAAGTTTACCCACAGGAGGCAGCTTGCTGGGGTTTTCCATGTCAAAGGTTTCTCCCGCGGCGGTTGTCACCCGGTAGACAACGTTTGGGGCCGTGGTAATCAGGCCCAGCCCATATTCGCGCTCCAGGCGCTCCTGGATAATTTCCATGTGGAGCAGCCCCAGAAAACCGCAGCGAAAACCAAATCCCAGAGCTTCCGAAGTCTCGGGTTCATAGATCAATGAGGCGTCATTCAGCTTAAGCTTCTCCAGGGCATCCCGCAGGCTTTCGTAGTCCACCGTATCCATGGGATAAAGGCCGCAGTACACCATTGGGGTCACTTTGCGGTAGCCGGGGAGAGAAACAGAGGAGGGGCGGGATGCTTCGGTAACGGTGTCGCCCACCTGGCAGTCCTTTACGTTTTTAATACTGGCGGCAATAAAACCCACTTCTCCCGTCCGCAATTCGTTTACCCTGGAAAGGGCGGGGCGAAAAAAACCAACCTCGTTAATCTCAAACTCCTTGCCCGTAGCCAGCATTCTAACCTGCATACCCTTTGCCACTGCACCGTCAACAACGCGAATATAGGCAATTACGCCTTTATAAGGATCATAGTGGGAATCAAAAATCAGCGCCCTCAAGGGCGCCTTGGCCGCCCCGGCAGGCGGCGGAATATTAGCCACGATGCGTTCCAGGATCTTCTCAACGCCCTGACCGCTCTTGGCCGAGACCAGCACGGCCCCGGACGCGTCAAGACCGATGACATCCTCTATCTCCTTCTTGACCCTGTCCGGCTCCGCGCTGGGCAGGTCAATCTTATTGATAACCGGTATTATTTCCAGGTTGTGCTCAAGGGCCAGGTAAACGTTGGCCAGTGTCTGGGCTTCTATGCCCTGGGCTGCATCCACTACCAGCAGAGCCCCCTCACAGGCTGCCAGGCTTCGCGATACTTCGTAGGAAAAATCCACGTGCCCGGGGGTGTCGATAAGGTTTAACTGATACTCCCGCCCATCCCCGGCCCGGTAGATCAGCCGCACGGCCTGCATCTTGATGGTGATGCCCCGTTCCCGCTCAAGATCCATCCTGTCCAGAACCTGTTCGGTTTTTTCACGCCCGCTTAAAGAACCGGTAAGCTCCAGCAGTCTGTCCGCCAGGGTGGATTTTCCGTGATCCACATGTGCGATAATACAAAAATTCCTTATTCTATCCTTGTCCCACTGCATTTAAGAGTGTGTTCCCCCTTACTTGTATGACAAACAACTATATAATTATATCACCATGGGACAGAGGCCGCAATTAATAAACTCACCGCTCCGTCCTTCCTGGTTTACAAATGTTTTTTATAGACTCGGCGGCTGCCGGCGTTCTGGCTAAAATATCGGACACCAGCCCGCCTCCGGCCTGCTGTAACGCCAACCACCAACCGGCAAAAACCTCTTTGATCCCGGCAACCTCCGGATATTTTACCCCCTTGAGAGCTGCCTTGCCTTTTTCCATAAAATCTTCGACCCGAGTTAAATTCACCGACAGCCTCATATCCGCGTCCACACCCAAAAACTCTACATGATAAGCCTGATTTCCGGCTGTCTCCAGATTAAATACCCGGACCGGCGCTGCCGGGCGAACCATCCGGTTAAACTCGGAAAGGACCATACAAACACCAGTACTAACAGCCAGAATAAAAAAGAAAAGCGTCAGCAAATAAACGATACGGTTCATTAAAACACCCCTGCAGTTATGCTCCCGGCATATTATTATCAATAGTATTGTAAAAAGCCAGGGGAACCTATACCCCTGCCACCCATAATTTTTCGATCCTGCGCCAAGAGTCTTCAGTTAATCCGCTTCATCGGATGACTCTTCCGCCGGGGCAGCTTCCCCGGCCAGGAGCTCCGCCAAAACATCGGCCAGGAACCGGGCGGAGCAAGCGGCCTCCTCCGTGGAGTTTTCAGTTGTCCCCATTTCCAAAAGGATCGCCCGGGGGTGCAGGAACTGGTTATAAAGTCCGTCCTTCACCCTTACTCCCAGGGATAGCCCGGGATACATCTCATTGATGCTGTCGGAAAGCCGGACGGCAAAGTTATAATTCTGCCGCCAGTTCAAAAAAGGGCGGCGCGCGTCGGAACCTACAATAATAAGGATGGGGGCTGCCGCCTGGCCATCAATCAAGACCAGGCTCTGCTCCCTTGTTTTTCCCGAATCCCGGTGAATATCCAAAACAGCCTTTAGTCCGGGATGCCCATCCACCATTTCGCGCAGGGTTTTTTCAGACTCAAGATAGGACGTATTATAATTTGCGTCATGGATCCGGTCGGAACGCACCACCCTGATTCCGTATCTTTCTTCCAGTGCCCCTCCCAGGGCTTCGGCTACCGTTACCACTCCGCCCCGCTTGCCTTCCAACCTGTCCAACCCATCCGTCCGATTGTAAGTTTCACCGGTATGGGTATTGTAAATACCCACCAGACATTCCCCCGTGAGGGTAGTTGTTGTTTCCGGCGCCGGAACAGCGTTGGGCAGGAAACCCTTCTGGGGTTGGTCAACGGGCAAATCGGGGCCGGTGGTTTCCGCTGTAATCAGGTGCGGGATTTGAGATTGCAGGATTTCCAGCGGGCTTTGAAGTTGCACACCCACCATGGAACCTAAGGAATCCCAAAAAAATCCCGGCGCCGGGCGGCTTGTGGTGTTTTCTTCGAAATCGCTCCACTCCAGTAACGGGATTGCGCTTTTCAGTATTTTTTTTGGATCCTCCCGGTATAGGGCCAGCATCCCCCGCGGAATGCCTTCAATTGTTGCCTGTAACTTCGGGTAAATAACCCCCGGGATAACATTTCTTACGAGGAAAAGGGCGGCAATGGTTAAAAAAAGTAATGCCGCCAGGAGTAACCGGCAAATAGCTGCTGTGAATGTCCTCCTGGAACGGCAGGTCGTGGCACAATACACCTAAAATCCCTCCCGGGCAGGCTTTTTTAGTAATTCTTATGCCTGCCGGGAAGGGTTTATGCGCTTATCTGTCAACGCAGGACCGTGGGTACAAAAGCATCAATAAGTCCGATAATAAATGCGGAAATCAGGGCGCCAACAATAGTTACCGTAAGCAGACTGGGGATAATAAACTGGGCCAGGTAAATAACAACCGCAGCCGTGATAAAACCAACCAGTCCCCTGCTCTGCGGTGAAATGCGCTCACCCAGCAAAGCTTCCGCTATATACCCAAGCACAGCAATTACCAGGGCTGCGATAAGGGCTCCCACAAAACCCCCGTGCACCACAAAGCCGGGGGAGAGCCAGCTCACAACAACTAAAACGAGTGCTGAAACGACAAACCGGATGATCAGTCCCAACCATTGCATCTCCTGTTCACCCCCTATCTGTTCTGGATTAGGAATAGCTTTAACCAAAATATGAAAGGATATACCACAACCCCTTGCGTTTTTAAACTGTGCGTGATAAAATGGTTGCCGTTGGGAGGTGAAGAATGATATGCCGAACATTAAGTCATCAGCAAAAAGGGTTGAGCTTACCAGGATGCGGACCCTGCGCAACACCCGGGTTAAATCCGCCCTTAAAACATCCATCAAGAAATTTGAAGAAGCCATGAAACAGGCTAACCCGGAAGAAGCCGGCATGAAGTTACGTCAAGCCGTGGTTGCAATAGACAAGGCTGTCACAAAGGGCGTTTTACATAAAAATGCAGCTTCCCGAAAAAAATCCCGCCTGAGCAAGCGGTTTAACAAAATAAAGGGGTAATTTTAAAACCACCCGGTTGACCGGGTGGTTTTACTCATCTTAATGCCTGCAGAGCTCCAGTAGAAATTTTTCTACCGCAGGGTAAAACTCCTGCCGCCCGGTCTTCACCGCCAGATCCAGATCCGAAAGGGATTCAAAGGCCCCGGTTAAGAAGTTGCGGTTAAATCTCTTACACTGCCCCCCCACCTTTTGGGCAACATAGGGATGAATTTTTAGCCTTACCGGGATTTCCCGGGGAGGAACGCCCCGTCCCTGAAGCTCTTGAATCTGGAGCAGAAGGCGGAACTGCCTGCTCAACATGGCCAGAATCCTCAAGGGGGGTTCCCTGGCTGCCAGCATTTCCTTGATCCCTGACAGGGCTTTGCGGCAGCGTCTATCCCCCACCGCATCCACAATGGCGAAAATATTTTCCTCCACCCTGGGCGGGCACACCGCCTGGATATCCTCCGGGGTAATTAGATCCTGCCCGGCAGTATAACAGAACAACTTTTCCAGTTCGGCCACCAGGTACAGCAGGGAAGGCCCGGCCGCATCAAGGAATAGCTCCCCTGACCCGGCTTCAAACCTGGTTCCCGCCACCCTTACCCTCTGGGCCAGCCAGCGGGCCAATTCCTGCCGGTTGAGAAAGGTAAATTCCACTGCCCGGCCGTTCTTCTTGATGGCTTGATAAAGCCGCCTGCGTTTATCCACCGGCTCACCCGTGGTAAAGATTAAACAGGTTGACACCAGGGGGCGCTTCAGGTAGTCCAACAAGGGCGCCTCTTTAGCCTTGGAGACGGGCTCCGTCCTCCCCCCGGCATTTCCTACACCGGAAGCACCCTTGCCAGCTTTAAACAGGATGGGGTTCTTTACCACAACCAGACGTTTTCCCGCAAGGAACGGGGGAGTTTCCGCCTTTGCCGCTATTTCAGCCGGGGTCGCCTGCTCACCTTCAATCAGGTCAAAATTAAGCTCGCTCGGGCCATCCCCCAAAAGATATTCTTTAAAACGCAGAACGGCCTGTTCACGCAAATAGGTTTCCTCACCGTGAAACAGATAGCATGGGGATACGACCCCTCGCTTCAGGGAATTCAGAAGTTCCAGGAAGTAGTCCACAAATAGTCTCCCCCGTTTATTTATCCAGCCGGACCTTTACTGCCGCCACCTTCCCTGTCATAGTCAAGGCACGATCCCGGCGGTCATCTATGCGAATGGTTGTGACAACTCTTTGGATCCCTTTTTGAAAGGGCTGCTCGTGCATGCGCCGGACTGCTTTCAGAACCTGATCCAGTTTCCCTTCCAGGATCGTGCCCATGGGAGTCAACTGCCAGGTAACCCCTTCGGCCTCATTCAGCACTGTCAGGCACCCGGCCACATATTCACTTAGGCCGGTATGCGGTGTCCCGATGGGTACTATGCTAATTTCTACAACAACCAGATCAATCCCTGGTTTCCGAAACCGCAAAGATCTGAGTTAACGAAGAATAACCCAGAATAGTTGTGATTTCCCTTCCGCCGACTAAAGGAAAAGACAGCCCCACGGATTCTGCCGCAGGCCCCAGGCTGCCACTCTGGTTCCATTATGATCCAGGCCTTTCGCCGCATGTACCAGGACCACAACGCAACCTTAATGGCTTGGGGCTTAATCTGCACCTAACACGTTTTTCCGGTGAAGCTGCCAGGAAACCAGGCTTCTCACCTCTTTCCTTGTTTTTTGTTTCGCTGGGGAATTGCCGGCCGGCTGCTCAGGTCCTGGCCTGGCCGGCGTTTTCCCGGAGCATTGTTTTTACCTTGGTCAAAGCATTGGCATAGGCCCTGGCGCTGGCTTCAATGACGTCGCTGCTGACACCCCTGCCCACTACCAGTTCCGCATCCCCATAACGCAATTTCACCGTGGCATCGCCCAGGACCTCCATGCCCCGGCCCACCGATTTAAGCATATAGTCCTCCAGGTAAACCCGCTCTCCCACCAGGAGATCAACCGCCTTGAAGACAGCGTCCACCGGTCCTGACCCACAGGCCGCCTCGGTAACCGTGTCGCCATCCAGATCCAGGGTCACGGTGGCCGTGGCCCGTGAAGCGCCGGTGGTGGTGATGGATATGTTTCTAACCAAAATACCGCTTCGCCCCAACCCGGCTTCGTTAACCAGATCGTGCAGGTCCTGATCGCAAACAGCTTCTTTTGAATCCGTCAACTGCAAAAAATACTGATAGACCAGCTCTAAATCCTTCTCACCAAGGGAATAGCCTAATTCGTCCAGCCTCTGCCGCAGATCCTCCGGATCTGACCGGACAGGCAAAACCTCACCGTCCTCTGTCAGGCCGCCCGGATTAGCTTTAATCATTTCCATGGGCACGATTTCATTGACAGCAGGCTCAAAAAGCAACCCGGGATTTCCGGCGCAGGCATTGCTCCCCACAACTGCTTTATGGGTGGGAACAGGCACTCCGGTTAAACGGGAAATCAGCCTGCTTGTGGCGGTAATTTGCCGGGTTTTTGCTTCGCACCGGATTCCGGTCCGGACCCGCCGGGTATACAGGGCCATGATAATCTCTTCCAGGCAAGTATTCCCGGCCCGCTCCCCAATGCCGTTGATCGTACCCTCCACCTGACCCGCGCCGGCCATAACCCCCGCCAGGGAGTTGGCTGTAGCCATCCCCAGATCGTTGTGGCAGTGAACGCTGAGTACGGCCCGCTGAATATTCCGGACGTTGTTCATGACGTATGAAACCATCTCACCGTATTCCCAGGGTGTAGCGTACCCCAGGGTATCGGGGATATTAATTACCGTTGCCCCGGCTTCAATGACTTTTTCCAGGACTTGCGCCAGAAAGGCGCGATCGCTGTTAAAAGCATCTTCGGCGTAGAACTGTACGTCGCCTGCATATTTTTTAGCAAACTTTACTGCTGCTTCCGCCATCTCGATAACCTGACCGGGGGCAAGCCGCAACTTCTTTTCCATATAAAAGGGTGAAACGGCTATACCCGTGTGGATCCTGGGCTGCCCGGCTTCCTTGAGGGCGGCGGCGCAGCATTCGATTTCTTGCTCCTTAATCCCCGCAAAACCACAGATTACGGCGCCTTTTACCTCCCGGGCAATCTGACGTACAGCTTCAAATTCCGCGGAGGAAGAAGCCGGATAACCGGCCTCGATAACGTCCACTCCCAGCTTTGATAATTGATGGCTGATCTCAAGTTTTTCCCTGGCATTTAAATTTATCCCCAGGGATTTTTGCCCGTCCCTCAACGAGGTATCCAATAAGCTTATCCTGCGCACTCTGTCCGTACCCCCTTGAATTAGAAGAAATATCTATTACCTGTCAGCCCCCGCAGGCGCTAAGACCCAAATTATCGCCCCGCCTGCAGGCAATACAACAAAAAAACCCTTCATCTCAAATTCCTGAGACGAAAGGTCTGTCTTCCGCGGTACCACTCAACTTAACGGCCCATGGCCGTTCCCTTTGCGGATACGGGATTTTATAAATCCGATATCCCCTTCCTTTTAACGGTGGAAGCATTCCGTCCGGGCCTACTTTCCCAGGGATTTCGGTCGGCTACTCCAGGGAGAGTTCAGCGTCTGCCTTTGGCCGCCTCGCACCAAACGGCGGCTCTCTGCGCCAGGCTTAAAATAATTACGCCTACTATTCCCTGTCATTGTCATTTTCGGGATATTCAATACATAAATGGATTTTACCAATCTTGTAACCGGCTGTCAATAGTGATTTTTGCATTGCATTTATCCAGCCAGTTCTTCCAGTCGGTCCAGCAATTGGGCAAACAACCGGAGGCCGTCCTGCACCGGACGGGGTGTGGAAAGATCGACGCCGGCTGTTTTCAGTAGGTTGAGAGGGTAGTCGGAACCACCTTTTTTTAAAAAGGAGATGTAACTGGCAAGGGCAGGTTCGCCCTGGTTTAAGAGCTGCCGGCTAATGGCCGTGGCGGCGGAAAAACCGGTGGCGTATTTATAAACGTAAAAGGCCGTGTAAAAGTGCGGGATCCTGGCCCATTCCAGGGCGATATCTTGATCAACAACCACTGCGGGACCGTGGTAATCAATATTAAGCTGGTAGTAGAGCTCATTTAAAGAATCGGGCGTAAGCGCTCCTCCGGCCTCCGACTTTTCGTGGACTATCTTCTCAAATTCGGCAAACATGGTCTGGCGGAACAAGGTTCCGCGAAATTGCTCCAGATAATGATTAAGCAGGTAGAGCTCCTTATCCCGTTCGCCAACCGTCTTTAAAAGGTAGTCCATTAAAAGGGACTCATTGACGGTGGAGGCCACCTCTGCCGTAAATATTTTATAGTGGGCGTAAATATAGGGCTGTCCGTTGTGCGAGTAGTAGGAATGCATAGCGTGCCCCAGTTCATGGGCCAGGGTAAAAACGTTGCTGAGATTATTCTGATAGTTCATTAAAACATAGGGGTGGACGCCGTAAGGACCCCAGGAGTAAGCGCCGCTGGATTTACCCCTGTTTTCGTAAAGATCCACCCACCCCGTTTCAAGTCCCCTGGACATAGTTTCTACGTAGGACCCGCCCAGGGGGGACAACCCCTCCCGGACCAGGTCGACGGCCTCGGGATAAGTAATTTCCCACCGGATATCCTTTACTACGGGCACATACAAATCATACATGTGCAGTTCGTTAACTCCGAGAAGTCTTTGGCGTAAAGCGGTATAACGATGCATCAGACCCAGATTGTCCCGCACCGTTTGGATTAGATTATCGTAAACATCCGGGGGGATGTTGTCTTCAAAAAGTGAAGCCTGCAGGGCGGAGGGGTGCCGGCGGACCCGGGCGTAAAAAATGTCCCTTTTAACGCTGCCGCTTAGTGTGACGGCAATTGTGTTTTTAAGCCCGCGGTAGGAACTATAGAACGCCTTGAAGGCATCCCGGCGCATTCTGCGGTCGCTGCTTTCCAGAAGCCGGGTGTATCGGCCGTGGGTGATTTCTACTTCATTTCCTGTTTCGTCCAGGATCTTTGGAAAGGAAATATCGGCGTTGTTAAGCATCCTGAAAATTGAATCCGAAGCCTGGATTGCTTCCCCTGCCAGGGCAATAATCTGTTCTTCGTCGGGGGAAAGAACATGTTCCCTTTGCCGGACCAACTCCTCCAGGACAAAATCATAGAGGGCAAGGCCATTTTCTTCACGGCGGAAGCGCTCCAGAACCTCTTCAGGCACAGCCAGGATTTCGGGCGCCAGAAAGGAAAGCGCCGCCTGAACCTGTGCGGCAAGGCCTTCCGCCCTGTCCGTCAAGGCCTGGTAGACCGGGTTGGTATTATCCTCGTCCCGCCGCATTCGCGCGTAAACAAACACCTTTTCCACCAGTTCCCGCAACCGGGCATCCAGTTCCAGGGCTTCCAGCAGAATTCCAGCCGACAGGGCCAATCTGCCCCGGAAAGCATTCGCCTCGGTCACCATAACCTTAATACGTTGAAAGTCTGTTTCCCATTCTTCATTAGTGGGATAAATATCCTCCAGCCGCCACTTAAATTCATCGGGTATCTCGTGCCTGCCGGGCAAATCTCCCTTTCGTTCCATAAAATAGACCCCCCTAAACTTGGCTCGCGCAAGTCGACACTTATAACTTATTACCTTTTATAACTCGTTGCCTTTACAACTTACAGCCCTTCGTACTGGCAGTACCTTGAATATCCGGGTATGAATTCGAGCCGGCTGGATAATCTATCTTTGAGGTGATGCCAATGGATAGATGGCCGTGCTTTGATTGCCGGCATTTTGACACCTTCGACAGCAACGAAGAAGACGAATTAACCTGCAAAATCGGCCGGACGCTAACTCATCTGAATTGCGAATTCAGGGAGCCCTACTCAATTGAAGCCTGTAATTTCAATCAACAAGGGGGTTGATTATGCTCCCCGCCGGGTACGGCTGTAATTCCAGGGAACATACAGACTGTGATACCATCAGCTACAGGGGCTCCAGCGCCAAAGACGCCCTCCCTTAAAGATTTTTTCCATTTTGGAAGAATCTCAGTCAGGGGAAATAAGAAATTAAAAAAACGTGGTTTAAAAAAAGGCCGTAAGTCCCGGCAGCGCCGGGACTATTTTATATTTTAAACGTGCGGTTCAACTCAGGTTTTTCCCTTCCAGGTGTTTCATTAAAGCCTGGTGGTATTCTTCCAGCACCCCCAGGGTAACCCTAATATTATCGTTAATCATTTCATTCAGGATCATGTTTGTTTTGGTTGATGCGTCCATTTCAGAATTGCTTTGCATAAGATCATTCAACCTTTTGTTGGTCTCCTGCACGGTACTGAAACCGATCCGGCTAAATGCCTCCCTAAAATCAAACTCCAAGTTTCTTTCACCCCCTGTCCGGAAGGGATTCTCCAAATAAAGGATTTTATCCATAAGATCGCCTGTGTACAGGTTAGCAGGAAAGAAGAGTTAAATCAAGGAAACATTTAACAGACGCGGCTTTAAATATTAAGCAAAAACTGTTCCCACCCGGGTTTACCAGAAACCCTCCCTGCCCCGCGGTTATAACCGGTACTGCTCCGGAGTTAAGTTATGAGCAGCATAAAAGGACGCTTGGGGATCGGAAATAAAAAAGCGGTACCCCGGCAAAGGGAACAGAAAGGATTATGATTAATTGGCTTTAAGCCAGTGCTGCGTCTGTGAACTGGCTATTGTAGAGTTCCGCATAAAAACTGCCCCGGGCCAGCAACTCATCGTGGCTTCCTTTTTCTATAATCCTGCCATTATCCATCACCAGGATTAAATCCGCATCCCTGATTGTGGACAATCTATGGGCAATAACAAAACTTGTTCTGCCCTTCATTAAGTTGGCCATTGCCCTTTGAATGGCTGCCTCCGTTCTGGTATCAACGCTGCTGGTGGCTTCATCAAGGATAAGAATTGCCGGATCGGCCAGGATAGCCCGGGCGATGGTCAAAAGCTGCTTCTGGCCCTGGGAAATATTCGATGCCTCCTCATTGAGGACAGTGTCGTAGCCGTCTGGCAGGGTCCTGATAAAGTGGTCGGCGTGAGCTGCCCGGGCTGCCTGCACAACCTCCCCAAAGGTAGCGTTCTCCCGCCCGTAGGCTATATTGGCCCTGATCGTGCCGTTGAAAAGCCAGGTATCCTGAAGTACCATGCCGAAAATACCCCGCAACGCCCCCCGCTTAAGCTCCCTGATATCAACACCGTCAACAGTAATTTGGCCATCGCTTATTTCGTAGAAACGCATCAGCAAGTTAACCAGTGTGGTTTTGCCGGCACCGGTAGGCCCAACTATGGCGATAGTTTGCCCCTCCTCCACGTCGATACTCATATCTTCAATAAGAGTTAACCCCTCTTGATAGCCAAATCTAACATTGTGGAATTTTACCAAACCCCGGGGATATTCTATTATCCCGGCGCCGTCGCTGTCGGGAAGTTCCTCAATTTCATCCAGAAGTTCAAAAACCCGCTCTGCCGAGGCCACTGTGGACTGGATGATATTGGCTATATTGGCTGTCTGGGTAATGGGATGGGTGAGATGCCTGGAATAATGAATCATGGCCTGGACATCACCTATCTCCAGGGCCTTTTTGGTGACAAAAATACCCCCGGCCACACAGACAATCACGTAGCCGGCGTTGTTGATTAAATGCATCAGGGGCATAATAATACCTGAAATAAACTGGGATTTCCAGCTCATCTGGTAGAGCCTTTCGTTGATTTCTTCGAACTGACTGACCGACTGGCGCTCGTAGCCGAAAGCCTTTACAATTTGGTGGCCGGTATACATCTCCTCCACATGGCCGTTAAGAATGCCGAGTTCCTTCCATTGCTCCTTAAAATATCTCTGGGAGCGGGATACGATCGCCTTTGTTCCCATCAAACTAAGGGGTATCGTCACACCGCAAATTAAAGTCATGACAGGGCTGATGGTCAGCATCATGATGATAATACCGGCAAGGAAAACCACAGCTGTAATCAACTGGGTTAGACTTTGCTGCAGTGTGCTTCCGATATTATCAATATCGTTGGTGACCCTGCTCAGGATCTCCCCGTGGGTATGGGAATCGTAGAATTTTAAAGGTAAATGGGAGATCTTGGCGTCCACGTTCCGGCGCAAGTCATAAACTGTTTTTTGCGCCACGCCGGCCATGATGTACTGCTGGGCATAGCCAAAGCAGGCGCTGAGGAGGTAAAGTGCCGCCAGCAGCTGGACAATATTTAAGATGTATTGGAAATCAATCCCGGCTCCAGGAACATTGTTTAGTTTCAGCATCATCCCCTCAAATAACCTGGTTGTGGCCTTGCCCATGATCTTCGGGCTGAGAATGCTGAAAATGGTGCTGAAGGCAGCCAGGATAAATACTGCCAGGACCTGGTATTTACGGGGCCGCAGATAGCCTGCCAGCCTTTTTAACGTTCCTTTAAAATCCCTGGCCTTCTCAAAGGGCATGACCATGGGAGGACCATCCCCGTGGCTCCTTGGACCAGCGGGTCTAAAACCGGACCCCCTGAAGGGTCCTGCCGGCAGCCCCGGCCCCCTGTGCTTTTCAGTCATGCAATTTCCTCCCCGGAAAGCTGCGATAAAACAATTTCCCGGTACACCCTGCAGCTTTCCATCAATTCTATATGTTTGCCCGTTCCGGCAACTTTACCTTCATCTAAAACGATAATCTGTTCGGCGTTCTTAATGGTGCTTACTCTCTGGGAAACAATCAGCACACAGGCGCCTGCTGTTTCCCCCCTGAGCGCCCTGCGCAAGCCGGCCTCTGTTTTGTAGTCCAGGGCTGAGAAACTGTCGTCAAATATATAAATTTCAGGTTTTCTAACCAGCGCCCGGGCAATGGAAAGCCGCTGTTTTTGACCGCCGGAGATGTTTGTACCACCCTGGGCGATAACTGAATCCAAACCTTCGGGCAAATTGGAAACAAGCCCGGTTGCCTGGGCGGTATCTAAAGCCCGTCGGATTTCTTCAGTGGCGGCGTCCGGCTTGCCGAATCTGATATTTTCCGTCACGGTCCCGGTAAACAGCGCTGCTTTTTGCGGAACCAGGCCAATTTTGGCCCTCAGGTCTTTTTGCGTCAGATCCCGGATATCCATGCCGTTGATCATAATGCTTCCACTGTCGACATCATAAAAACGTGGGATCAAGTTAATTAGGGTTGTTTTTCCCGCCCCGGTGCCACCAATAATAGCTGTTATCTCGCCGGGCCTGGCTTTAAAAGATATGTTGCTAAGGGCGGGCTTTTCCGCGCCTGGATAGCTAAAAGAAACATTTTTGAATTCCACAAAACCGCCTTCGCCGCCCCCGGACTTCCTGGTCCGGACCCCATCCCGGATGGACGGCGCGGTGTCAAGCACCTCATTAATTCTTTCCGCCGAAGCGGCAGCGCGGGGGATCATCACAAAAAGCATCGAGGCCATCAGCAGTGAGAACATAATCTGCATGGCGTACTGGAGGAAAGCCATCAAGGCGCCAACCTGCATATGCCCGGTGTCAATACGGATCCCGCCGAACCAGATAATTGCCACAGTGGTAAGGTTCATTACCAGCATTAAAACCGGCATTAAAGTTGCCATCATCCGGTGGACCCTGACAGCAGTTCCGGTCAAATCAAGATTAGCTTCATTAAAACGCTCCCTTTCGTAACCGGTGCGGTTAAAGGCCCGGATCACCCTGATGCCGCTGAGATTTTCCCGCAGAATCAGGTTGATCCTGTCGATTTTGCCCTGCATCGCCTTAAAGAGGGGCAAGCTTTTCCCGGTAATGATCGAAATGATCACAACCAGCACCGGAACGGCAACAACCAGAACCAGCGACAGGGTGGGGTCCATGGAAACCGCCATGATTACACCGCCGGCGCACATGATCGGGGCGCTGACGAAAATACGCAGCATCATCAGCGTTAACATTTGAACCTGAGTGACATCGTTTGTGGTTCTGGTAATAAGTGAAGGGGTTCCAATTCTCTCAAATTCCTGAAGTGAAAAATCCTCTACATGGGAAAATATTTTACTGCGCAGGATCCTGCCAAAACCTGTGGCGGTCCTGGCGGCAAAATACCCTGAAGAAACGGCGCAGAAAGCGCAGCAGCCGGCAACAAGGAGCATTACCCCGCCGGTCCGGATAATGTAGTCGATATCCCCGTTGACGATGCCGTTATCAACAATTTTTGACATAAGAAAGGGCAAATACAGTTCAAAGAGCGACTGGAACAGAACAAGGATCATCACACAAGCTATTTGAAATGAGTACGGTTTAAGATATCTTATTAATTTAAACAAGATTCAATCATCTCCAGTCCTAAAACAACGGGCTTTGCCTTTTCATTTCATCAAAAAAACCAGACACTTTACCCAGAAGCAGGATTAAATGGCTGCTGTCTTCCTTCCCTAAATATTCAACCAGTCCGTCAAAGGATTTTAAAACATGGTAAAGCGCCTTTTCTATCGTTGCTTCACCCTTTTCCGTAAGCTTAATGGGGCAGGCGCGCCTGTCCCGGTGGTCCCTGCCGCGTTCAATAAATCCCCTGGATTCAAGGTTTTTAACAAACTGTGTGACTGTGGGGGAAGTAACCCTTAATAGTTCGCTCAGCTCCGAAACCTTAATCCCGGGGCCATCAGGGGCGGCTTTGCATTTTATGGTATAAAGAATTAATAATTCGCTGTGTTTCAGGCCAACCAGGGATCTTTGGCGCCACTGCACTCTTTCGAATTGTAAAAAAGAATCCATTAGCCGCCGGGAAATCCCGCTAACATTATCATTCAAGAAAAGCCCCCCTCAATTTAATTTCGCACCTAAATTATTTAGCTAATTAACTATAATTCCGGATTTTAACCCTGTCAATAGGTCCGATCGGAATTTCCGGCTGCATCTTTGGTTTGACCGAATTAAAAAAATAAACCGCTTCCCTTGATAATTAGGCTTGGCGGCCAGGAAAATAATATGCAGTTTTTGGATTATGCATTCAGCAATTAACGAAAGCTACCTGGAAAAAATACTATGCAGCTTTTCCATTCCGTCAATTAACCTGGGACCGGGCCTGCAAATCCAATGACAGGGCAAGGGATAAACCCTTCGCTCCCGGAACGCTGTTGTTTTAACCCACTTCCCGTTTGTTAAATCCTTTAGCGTTCTTTGACAGATGGGCCGTTCAGCAACGCAGCCCTTACAGGGCGGGGGGCGCCTTTGCCCTTCCGCCACACCGCAAAACACAATTACTTCAGGATTAAAGGCGACCATTTGCTCTGGCGAAACCACCACGTAAGGCTCCTTCGTCTGAAAATTCATCAGGCGCGCGCCGGCTTTCTGGAGGGCATCATATTGAAACGAGCCAGGTCCCGGTGTAATAAGGGGATCTGTACTCATCAGGCAATAAACCCCGGGCCTGTCCCGGCCGGATTTACGGCTCAGCTGCTCCACCCTTTCTTTTAATCTGTTGATCTGCTCCCGTCCGGCATCCTCAACCCGGCAGAGCTGCAGGATTTTTTCCATAAACCCAAAGATGTCGTCCATACTGCCAGGGGTAAAGCCAATTACCTCGATTCCGGCCCCGCGCAGCTCAACTGCGGCTGCCCTGTGGAGAGCGGCGTCCGCCAGGACCAAATCCGGCTTAAGGGAAAGGATCACGGCCGTCGAGGGCCGGCCGAATGTGCCGGCTTTAGCCCTGGTTTTGGCCTGGGAGGGATAATCGCAGTGTTCCGTTACCCCGGCCAGCCGCTCTTCCAGGCCCAGGAAATAAAGAATCTCTGTGAATGAAGGTACTAAAGATACTATTCTTTGCGCTCCGCCCATATCAAAAGCCCCCTGTAAAACTGCCGGCAGGTTGTTGGAACAAAGCATTTTACTTTTGCCGGTTTTATCCATTATTAATGGTGTAATCATTTTTCCTTTTTTAGTTGATTAACTTCCCGCAATCGGCCAGGCCTTCCCCTTACCCCGGGGGCATTATTCAATATCTCCTCCAGGTCATCGCAGATGATTTCTTTCAGGCGAGGATGTCCGGCCATAGACACCACTTGCAACGGTCAAATATTCCTTGACAACCAATTGCAGGAATTTTATATTTGTGAGTATAAAGTACAACTTTATACTTGTCAATTAATTATTGTTTTTTTACCTTTGCGGAGGAAAATACTTTGGCTAAAAATTATTTTTTAGGGGTTTTGTTTATCGCTTTGCTTGGATTGTCAGCCTGTATGATCCCCGAACAGAACAAACAAAACACAGATTCGCCCGGTTCCAGGGCTGTGGAAACAACGGTTGTCGAGGCACAAACCACGCGGCCATGGGGCAGCCTGGCGGGCATCGTCTTGCCTTCACAACAGGCAAGGCTTGGATTTCAGGTGGGCGGCAGAATAATTGGCTCCCTTCTGGACGAGGGGACCACAGTGGAAGAGGGAATGTCCCTGGCCTCCCTCGATCCTGCCGATTTCCAGGCCCAGGCCGATGCAGCCGGCGCCGCCACAGAAGCAGCCCTGGCCGCTGTCGAACAGGCGGCGGCACTGCTTGAACAGGCTGATGTAGCCTTCAATAAAGCCCTGCTTGATTACGACCGGGCTAAAAGTCTTTACGAGGCAGGGGCATTATCCAGGGCCCAGTTCGATGATGCTGAAATTCAGCTGTCACTGTACGAGGCCAAATACCGTCAGGCCCAGGCGGCATACTTCGAGGGCCGGGGCGCCAGCGTCGCCGACTATCAACGGGCCCAGGCCCAGGCCGGCTTGTCCCAGCTGCAGCTCGGACATACCATTTTAAGGGCGCCATTTGGGGGAACTATACTTAAAAAGTACGGTGAAAGCGGTGAAATAGTCAGCCCAGGCGCCCCTGTTTACATTATCGGCAACCTGGACCAGGTTAAGGTGGAGGTCACACTTGCGGCTTCAGCGTTAAAGGACTGGCAGGAAGGCGACCCCGCCGATGTTACCAGTCCCGACCTGCCCGGTCAAAGCTGGGTGGGCGTGGTCAGCCGGATCAACCCCGCGGTTGACACCCAAACAGGCACCTTTTTGATGGAAGTAAAACTCGGCAACCCCGGACATTCCTTAAAGCCGGGTATGGTTGCCCGGGTGGCAAGCCGGCGCCAAACAGACAGCGCAGTCTGGATACCCGTCGGGGCGCTGGTCAAGCGTGGTTCTGCAGTAAATGTCTTTGTGGTCCGTGACGATCGCTGTCACGCCAGATACATCAAGATCGGCGACACTGCCGGCAGCCTAGTCGAGGTTGTTGACGGTCTCGCTCCCGGGGAGGAGTTGGTGGTCCGGGGTGCCCTGTACCTGCACGACGGCGACCCGGTTTTAAAACAAAATCCCTGAAGATTAACAGGACCGACAAGGGAAGTGCTTATTGTCATTTTCCGCTGTTATCGCCCTGTCAACATCTTTGGTCTGAATGCTTCTGCCGCGAATGTTAAACTGCTTGCTGTTTTAAACTAATTGGCTAATTCGGAGGTCAGGCTTGTGCTGCGCAGGGTAATTGAATACAAAAGAATCATTTTAACCTTCTTTATAGCAGCTTCACTGTGGGGGTTGGCGAGCTTTTATACCATTCCCCGTCAACAGGATCCCGATATTACCATGCTCATTGCCAGGGTGGTTACCATCTATCCCGGGGCCAATCCGGAAAAAGTTGAAAAATTGGTTACAAAACCCCTGGAGGAAGGTTTTGAGACCATTAAGGGGATCAAAAAAATTACGTCAACCTCCTCAGAAAGCCTTTCCGTAATCATGATCGAGGTTTACCCCGGCCTGGACACCAGTAAAGCATGGGACGATGTCCGCTACAAAATCGAAGAAGTCAGCCGGGACCTGCCCGCCGAGACCCATGAACCGCAACTCAATACCGAGCTAATCCGTACCTGCATGATGGTTTTACACCTGGAGGCCCCCGGTTTGGACTACCTGGAATTGGAGGCCGTCAGCCGCAAAGTTAAAGACGAACTAAAGGGACTGCCCGGCGTGGCGGAGATCCGGCGTGAAGGACTCCCCGAAAGGGAGATCCAGGTGGTCCTGGACATGGAGCGGATGGCCCGCTACAATCTGACCTGGAATCATGTGGCAGATGCCATCAAGGTCCGCAACGTCACCATCCCCGGCGGCAAGTTGAAGGATCAGCCCTATGGTATAGCCATCCAGACCACCGGTGAATACCTTGAACCCCAGGTTATCGGAGGGACCATTTTAAAGGTTACCCCCGGGGGAAACCCTGTTTATCTCCGCGATATAGCCGTTGTAACTCTCACCACTGCCGATCCGGCGGTACTGGTCCGCTCCAACGGAACGCCGGCTGTTTCCCTGGTGCTTTACCCCAAGGAAAATATTGACCGGGTCAATGTGGCTGCCGGCATCCAGACCTACATTGAGCAGAACCTCAGCCGGACGTTGCCGGCGGGAGTTACACCCCGCATCGTCTTCAACCAGGCCATAGGCACCAAAGAGCAGTTCAACCATCTCTATATGGAACTTTTTATTGGCATGGGCATAGTTTTTCTGGTGTGTCTGCTGGCCCTGCCGCCCTTCGGCGCCATATTGGTGGCCATTGCCATACCGCTCTCGATATTACTGGGCATGGGACCACTGGGGATGATGGGCCTGAAGCTGCATCAGGTTTCCGTGGCCGCCCTGGTTATAGTATTGGGCATTCTGGTGGATGACTCCATCGTGACCAACGACAATATCCAGCGCCACCTGGAATTGGGAGATAGTCCCCTTAAATCTGCCACCCTGGGCATCCGGGAGGTTGCCTATTCAATTACCAACGCCACAGTAGCCACTATTGCAGCCTTTGCCCCGCTATTTTTCCTTGAGGGAAACATCGGTGAATTTGTTTTCTCACTGCCCCAGGTTGTTACCGTCACCCTGCTGGCTTCCCTTGTGGTCTCCCTTTTCCTGACCCCAATCGTACGGTTCCAACTGGCTGCCCGGCGGGAAAAACCAGTGCATGGCGCACTTGCAGCCTTTTTCCGGAGGGACGGCGGGCTGGCGGAGGGAACCTTCCGGCGCCTGCTGGCCTTTTACCGTCAAACCATTGAAAAGGCGCTCCGCCGGCCCTGGCAGACCCTTGCCCTGGCCGCAGTTTTTATGGCAGTAAGTCTGGCTCTAATCCCCTTTATCGGCAAAAGCTTTTTCCCTGCTGCCGATCGAAGTGAATTTTTGGTAGACATTACCACCCCTACCACCTCCACTCTGGAAGAAACAATGGGTCAGGTCATGGGGGTTGAAGCGGTCCTGGGCGAACTGCCCTAAATTGAAATGATAGCAAGCTATGTGGGGAAATCCTTCCCCCAGTTTTATTATAATGAAGTTAAATATGTCAGCGGTGCCAATAAAGCTGGTATTTACGTAAATACCCGGCGGGGCCGGGGGCTGAGGAACCCGGACCAGCTGGTTGAAGTTCTGCGCGGACAGCTCAGGAAACAGATTTCCGGCGCCAGCATCCTTGTCCGCAAACTTGAACAGGGAGTTCCGGTGGGCGCCCCGGTAGCTGTCCGGATTAAGGGAGAAAACCTGGAAACCCTCCGAACCATTGCAGCCGATATCAGCGCCAGGCTGCGGGGTGTCCCCGGTGCAATCAACATAGACGATACCATGGGGCCGGATATCTTCCAGTACAAAATCCTGATCGACGAGGAACGGGCCAACCGTCTTGGGGTGACCAACATGTCCGTAGCATCCACCGTGCGGTTAACCACCGGCGGCATGACTGTTTCCACCTACCAGCTGCCGGACGAACAGATAAATGTAGTTTTAAAGGCCGCCAAAACCCAGTCCCTCCCGCTGGAGCAGCTAAAAATCCTGCCTGTCCCCTCCGGGATCAACGGGGCAGGTATCCCGCTCAGCCAGGTGGCCGAGGTAACCCCGGCCTGGGCTGTCAGCCAGATCAACCGCGATCAACTAGTACGTACTGTCACTGTATCGAGCTACACCCAGGGCCGCCTTCCGTCCGTGGTATTGAAAGACCTGAAAAAAAGCCTGCAATCTTACCAGTTTCCCCAGGACTACGAAATAGAGTACGGCGGTGAAGAGGAAGAGGGCGACAAAACTTTTTCCGATATGGGCCGCCTGTCTCTGATGATGATGGTCGTGATTTACTTGCTGCTGGCCACGCAGTTTAATTCCCTGTTTAAACCGCTGATAATTATGGTAACGGTATTCTTGGGCGTGTGTGGGGCGCTGATCGGACTTTTTGTTACCGGCAACCCCATCGGCTTCATGGCCGCCATGGGCTTCTTCAGTTTGGCGGGGATAGTCGTGCGAAACGGTATAGTGTTGATCGAGTTCGTTGAAATGGCTGTAAAGGAGGGTAAACCCCTGCGGGAAGCACTGGCCCAGGCCGGTCAGGCCCGCCTGAGGCCGATCCTCCTGACCATGCTTTGCGCCGTCGGGGGCCTTACCCCCATGGCAATAGCCGGCGGCGCACTGTGGCAGCCCATGGCCATCGCCATCATTTCCGGGCTGATGCTCTCCACAGCCCTTACCCTCTACATTATCCCTACCCTTTACCTGCTGCAAGACAATTACCGGGTACGCCGCCAGACCCGGCGGGAACAGGACAGCAAGGACAGCGTACCTGGTACCTGAGTTATTTAAGCTATAAGCACCACCTTCCTGCTGCCGACTTTCACCGGCCCTTTCAAACCTTCCCCGCGTGCTTCTGCTCCCGTGCTTCATTTGCTTCACCGGTTTAATTAGATTGGTTTCCTGCCTTCCACTATAGCTACAGCCCCGCCGCACAGGTTTTGGTAGCGCGTTTCGAGTAACCCGGCTTCGGCGAATATGCCGGCTAGCTCCCTTTGGGGCACAAAAGCCTTTGCGGAGTTAAAAAGATATTTATAAGCCCCTTTATTGCCCGAGAACAGCTTACCCATGGCGGGAATTACCCTATTAAAACACAGCCAGTAAAACTCCCTGAAAACCGGCATCACCGGCTGACCCATGTCCAGTGATACAACCTTTCCCCCCGGTTTGATAACCCGGACCATTTCCCGAACCACTTTTAAAATATCGGGGACGTTGCGCAATCCCCACCCCACGGTGGCGCAGTCGAATATGCTGTCCGCGAAGGGCAAGTCCATGGCGTCACCCTGAATAAACCGGATGCTGTCCCTAAACTCGAAATCCCTAATATTTTGCCGGGCAACTTCCAACATGTTTCCGGAAAAATCCAGACCTGTAATTTTTCCTGCCGGACCCGCCGCCCTTGCCTGCTCCATGGTCAGCATCCCGGTACCGCAGCAGATATCAAGGCCGGCGCCGCCCTTTTCCAGTTCAGCGCATTTCACCGCCAGTCTGCGCCAGGACTTGTCCAAACCAAGGGTCATAAGTGTATTCATTAAATCATAATTTTCCGCTATCGAATTGAACGTTTCCTGAACGTATTTTGCCTTATTCTCTTTTCCGGGCATATTAGCCAAAAAACTATCCTCCAGTGTGCGTAAAGTCAATTAAAATTGGTCAGCCCTGGTTTGTTATTTTTGCGTACGCCACCCCGGGCTTTTGCCGCTCCGCTTCTTAAAACGCCTTTACCTGACAGTTATATTATCCCACCGGGTTATAAGCCGGCATTCGCCTTATCCACGTTGCATAAAACAGCTTTGTCCGCTTGCGGTTAACATAATTATAAAACCCTATGCCCGCTTACAAATAACATGTTTCCAGTGCGCCGGCACCCAGTTATGCGGTTTGTTCCCCCGCTATGACCGCTTACAGACAACCTGTTGGTCGGACCTTAATTCCTGTCGGGGGAAGGCACTGAGTATTTGTTATTCCCTGATAGTATCTTATTTACCTTTTTTAATGTGTGTATTTCATTGTATTCTATGATTTTGGACCTGTTAAAACAATTCTTACTTTAGGGCTTTTTTAAATAACCGAAAAAACCCGGGAAAGTTTCCTGGTGGTTGATTTGCTTAACTATTGTTAACCACCAGCCCATTGTTATATTAGATAAAAATCCGTACAATTATATCAGAGGTGGTCACATGAAAGAAATCAATATTGCTGGAACGCTTGTGGCGAAACGCCGGGAAAAAGGTATTACCCAGGAGGAACTTGCGGTATTTATCGGGGTTTCGAAAGCATCGGTTTCCAAGTGGGAAACAGGGCAAAGTTATCCCGACATCACCTTCCTTCCGCAGCTTGCGGCCTATTTCAATATCAGCATTGACGAATTAATGAATTATGCGCCGCAAATGACGAAAGAAGAGATTAAAAAATTATACCACCGTTTGTCAGCCGCCTTCGCCGCCCGGCCATTCGACGATATTTTAAGGGAATGCCGGGAAATCATCAAGAAATACTATTCCTGTTTTCCGTTGCTGCTGCAGATGGCAGTTCTTCTGACCAATCATCATATGCTGGCGGAAGAAAAGAAACGGGAAGCCGTTTTAATAGAAGCGGCGGAACTATGCCAGAGAATTAAATCAGAAAGCAGCGATGTGTTGCTTTCCAAGGATGCAACATCTATAGAGGCAGTTTGTTATCTTATGTTACAGCAGCCGCAGGAGGTTTTGAATTTACTTGGAGAATCATTACGACCGGTTTTAACAGATTACGTGATAGTGGCCCAGGCATATCAGATCATGGGAAATGCAGCAAAGGCAAAAGAAGTAATGCAGATTGGCATGTATCAGCATCTGCTCGCCCTGATTGGAACCACACCTTCCTATTTGCTGCTCCATACCAATAACAGCGAGTTAACTGGGGAAATATTGCATAGGGCGCTAGCTGTGGCGGCAATATATAAATTGGAACAACTACATCCAAATATTATGGCGCAGACCTATCTGGCTGCGGCACAGGTTTACTGTTTACAGGATAATGCAGAGAGATCCCTTGACATGTTGCAGAAATATACAGATATCTGTATCGCGGGTTTCTTCCCTTTTTCACTGCACGGGGATTCTTTCTTTGATGCAATTGACAGCTGGTTTGCGGAATTCGATTTGGGTACCGATCCGCCACGGAGTGAAAAAGTAATCAAAGAAAGCATGTTGCAAGGTGTTTTATCAAATCCGTCTTTTCTTGCCCTGGCGGAACAGCCACGCTTTAAAAGCATAATTGAAAAACTGAAAAATAACCGGGGAGGGGGGGAATAAGTGAATAATATAACGCAAATTTTACAACCGGGCAATCCTTTATTCTATTTAGTAATTGCCTGGGCAGTCGTCTGGAAAGGCATAGCCCTTTGGCATGCTGCCCGCAACAGGCAATTGGTCTGGTATATCGCGCTATTAATAGTAAACACTGCCGGGATTCTTGAAATAGCCTACCTTGCTTTCTTCAGGAAAAAGAAATAAAGGTACTGCCTTATGGTTCTTAAGCTTCTTGAAGCAATAAAAGTTTTGGAACTGGGCTTTGCCTATAGCAAGAGCTAAGGCAAAAGACAGCTGGGACGCCGCCTTTTGCCTAAAATGACCGGGTTAAACCTCAACTGCTTCCACGGGTTTTGTTAATATTGCCACCCTCAAAAGAACTGCATCTAACATCTAAAAATTGTTATACCGCTGACTTTTATTTCAACCTTAACTATACTTATTTTTTTCTACACCCAACCTGTCGTACAAAATGTATGCCTCTCTTGCCTTAAGATCGTAAACAATGGCTAAACAGGTATCGGTGCTCCCACCTATGCTCAGGGCTTCCAGCTTTATCTCTGCATCCTGGTGGGAAAGGTAAATCCAAACCGGGGGCTCTTCCTTTTCTTTGCCTTTATAAAGGCTTGTTTTCTCCCCCAGCAGGGAACCCGTCTCAAACCCGTCCTGATAGGAACCGGATCCGCCGGTGCGGGTGTTGTAACCGGTAGGCTGTTTCTTTGCCCCAAAATCGACTACCTTCATATAGTTGGCTTTTCTGCTGGAAAATACCTTGCCGGGGAGTTCCAGCTGAAAGCTGTTGTTGAAAGTATTAATCAAGAGTTTCAGGTCCTTATTTTGGTAATCCCTGAAGAAATGCACGAAATTACCTTTGTACACAGAGACCTTGTAAGTTTTGCTGTTCTGGCCGTCTTCGGCGAACACCGCAATCTCTATGACGTTTGTATCGGAATCAAGGGCAACAGGCAAGCTAATTTCAGCCTTATTTATAAAAGTTTCCACTCCGTTTACAGTAACCGTGCGGATTATGGAACCCTCCTCACTGACTGCCGCCGTCAGAACCGTTTCGTTCACCCCGGCAGCAACACCTGCCGTGTATTCCTCCCTCCCGCCCGCAAACTGAGGCTTCAGTTCGATTCCCTCGAGGTTCAGGCTGGAAAGCCCGGCCCTGGTCCCGGCCTGGGCCATATTAACGCACAGGGTAGCCAGATCATCGTTTTCCGACTTGGCTATCAGTTCTATTTTTACACCGTACTCCACATCGTCATCACCCGGGTTGCCGCTGCCCAGTGGCAGACCATTTAATGTATAACCGTAGAATTCATTACAGGGTGTCCCGTCAGGCCAGGTAATCCTTGTGCTGTAAACACCGCGCGCCGGGATTACACAACTGCCGGCCCTGTTGTGATAATAGGCGTAAATTCCATCAGTGTAAAAGCCCGCGTAATATCCGTTATAATCGTCAAAATTAGTTATAGGCGCTTTTGGTTCAAAAGTCCACGGACCGCCGGGCACACCACTCACACCGCTAAGATTTATTTCGTGGCTGGGCTGCAAGGTGAGGGCCGCATCGTAACTGGACGTTCTGCAGCCCAGTTTGAAACCTGAATCACCCAGCAGCAGCGGGTTGTAGTTCATGTCCACAACCAGCAACTGGTACTTCGGGCCGATGCTGGGCGGTTCATATTCCTGGCCCGACAGGTAATAGGTGTTAGAGTATCTGGCGTTGCGGTAGTAAAGCAGCGCACCTGGAATATTGTAGGGTACGCGCTCGACCCGCCACTCGTTCTCATTGGAAATTGTAGTTACATAAGCTGTCTGGACACTTTGATCGTACTTGGTAGGCGCCCGCCACTCGACCAGATAGTAATTGGCATAACTGGCGGTGTAAGGCGCGACAAACCACCCCGGGTCCGAATTTATCCAGCCGCTGATTGAAGATTCTGTGGATGTTTCAAAGTTATCAACCAATTGGTTGTTCAACATGATGTTATCCACCCACCAGCCTTCTCCGGTAACGGCAGGGTCGGTTTTATAAAGCAGGCGGAGGGTAACTGTTTTGCCCAGGTAGGGCGACAGGTCGAAATAGAGCTTATCCCGGCCGCTGCCGGTCAGACCGCACCCCAGATTATTGCCGTGCGGATTGGTTGTGGTAAATTTACCGCAGGACTCTTCCAGGATGTCCCAGGCATCCCCGTCCTTAATCAACACGTAACCGTAGTCCCAGTCTTCTTCTATATCCCAGTATGAATCGAAGTTCAAATAGACAGCATCACTTACAGTAATCTCGCGGTCCAGGGTCAGTTCAGTCTCGTTTCTGTCCCTATAGGTATAAGCGCATTTGCCGCTGCCGGCTTTATTCTCAGTGCTTTCCGTGATGTCAGGCAGGTTCAGGCGCAATCCCTTATAAGTGTTGACCGGGGTTTCTTCCAGCTGGCCGATGGTGACCACGGCGGGCTGCTCATAATCCAGGACAGCCAGCGGCTCCTGCCAGTTCAAAAATCCCAAACCTTCACATTGAGCAATCTCGCGGAACCACAGCGGCATCCCCACCGGTACTGTCCCGCCCAGCCAGCCGCCCCAGGATCCACCAGACATGTGGCTCCAAAAACCAACCGAGTTATCAATATCGTTTGTGTACAAATCGGGCAGGCCAAAGAAATTATGGCCGAACTCTTCCGAAAGCACACCGAGTTCGGCGTTTTCAGGCTGCATGGTGTACGGTCCGATGCAGATATCATCTGTTGCAGTGCCGGGGTCGCCCTCATAGACCTTATAGCCTTCAGGCCAATAGCTGTAGTTGCGCAAGTCGCTGCTGTGCGACCAGATGGCAAATTCCTCCTCAGCCCCGCCGCCTGCCTCCTGCCCGCAGCCGGCGTGGATCAGCCAGAAGGTATCGATGATTCCGTCCTGGTTGCCGTCGTACTTTTTCCAGAAAGCGTTTGGGCCGGTTTCGTTATAATATTCCGGATGGGCTTCATTGAATTTGTCCACCGCGTCGATAACCAGCTGGGCCACCGGTATGTATTTTCCCTCGACAATGGCGCCGCCGAAAGGGGTGGAATCATCTACATCCGCACCGTAGTAGCCTTCGCTGTGGTCAACGGTGACCCAGCCTTCAACCGTACCGCTTATGGCGACGTTACCTTCACCCGCCACGTGATCATAGTAATCCTGCACCGTATATCCGGCCAGGTTTATGCCCGGCTGTCCGTCATAGGGGTCGAAAAGGTCCATCCGGATACGTCCGGCGCCTTCGTAGCCGAAAATAAGCTTTTCATAGAACTTGGCGTCGGCTGTCCAGGCCGGGTCGTACCAGACTGTGTTGTTGTCAAGGGGACCAGGCTCAGATATCCGCCCCTTTAACGGGCCGCTGGTAGTTACAGTCTCCGGTTCGGTATAGTCCATCCCCGTCATTATTTCATACGTATCAGTGCCTCCGAATTCCACCGCCAGGGCAAAAACTGTGGCCTCAACGGGCTGAACGGCCCGGGGTGCGTCCATACTTCTTAATTCAGTTTCGCGCTTCAGGGCATTTTCCTTGACTTGCGGGGAAATCCAGGTATCGTGGGTGTTAAAGAAATTTTTGTAATACCCCTTAACCGCGGATTTTACCTGTGCCCCGGTTGGCTTTAAGGGAATAGCTTGCTTATCCCGCAAATAATCCTCTACAATCTCTTCCCTGGGAATAACAATGTGGTCACGGTACAAACGGAAAGTCCCGATGGCAGCCGCCGGTTTTTTATAAACCGCCGGCGCTTTTTGCAGCACTAAAAAGTCACTGTCGTCATCACCCTCACTGGCCATACCCAGCGACGGCTGACAACTAAAAAAGGCGCCGGCCAGGAACAGCGTGGATAAAATAAAGATAAAAACACCAAAACCCAAAGATACACCCCTTATAAACCGCCTCATAAAACCTACCCCCTTTTATTAAGATTCTCCCGGGGCCATCCACTGCCAAACTGCCCGGCCAATAAATTTCAGGCAACAAGGATACAGCGGGCAACCGGTGCTTGAAAAATCTAACATTTTATTTTCCTGCCATTATTACTATTTTCCTCTGGCAAATCATTACAATTCAATGTTTTTCTATTTTTTATTTTTTTAGCAGGACGATATTTCTCTCCCGGGCCCTGTCATTTTGCCTGGTACTGATGTGTTAAGATGTTATAGGGCTTTTTATTTCTTGATCTAAAGAAAAAAAAGGAGGTGTGCGCCCGTTTCGCGAAGAAATTTATCTAAAATATCTATAGAGGGGTGAGCATTTGAGAAGGAAGATTATTATTGCCCTGGCCTTTGTACTGATGCTGGCATTCGCGGCTGTTCCTGCCTTTGCTGCCGAAAAGGTTCAATTGCAGGTGAACGGGGATGTGGTGTCGCCGCCCTGCGTGTCCCTGGTGGACGGCGTCAGTATGATTCCCCTGGACACTTACGTTGGTCTGGCCGGCGCCGATGTCCGGTGGACCTCGGAAAGCGAATTTGTCATCACGGAAAATGGCGTGCCCCTGGGTCTGACCCTGGGGAAAACGGAAGCATCCCTGAACGGCGAATCCCTGCCGCTGCCCCTGGAGCCGTTTAAATCAGGGGATGGTGTTTTTATCCCGCTCCGGGCAGTGGGCAGCTCTTTTGGCTTTACGGTGGACTGGAACGGGGAACAGCAACTGATTACGCTTACCCGCAGCGAAACCAGGGACGGCATGACGGTGTCCGATTTGCTGGCCAGGTCCACAGAGGCGAGCCAGACCTACAACACTTACGCCATGGAAGGCCTTTTCAAGATGGAGCTGGTTTTAACGGCGGACGGGAAAACCATTGAGGAAGCCCCCCAGAACATGGCCTCCAAAGTATCCGGCCAGATTCAAAACGACCCTTTTTCTGTCTATATGAAACAAACTGTTGATTCGGGGATTGTTGAGCCTGAAACCGGAAAAGAGCTCCCGGAAATGATTGTGGAAACATTCATGAACGAGGAAAAAATGTACTTAAAGCTTCCTGAGCAGGAAGACTGGCTGGTGCAGGATATGCCTTTCACCCCGGAATTCTGGAAAAAACAGCAGGATATCCAGTCGGATCCCCTTAAGGCTGCTACGCTTATGAAGGAAATGGGTATATTTTTGAACTTCGGCAACGATGTAACAGTGAATGGTGCGAATTATTATGTGGTCAACGCCACCCTGGACATGGATAAGTTTAAAGAGGGGTACCAACAACTTATGGGGCAGGCTCTGCAGGGGATGTCCCAAACATCACCCGGCGGCTCCGAGGACATGCAGAAACAAATCCAGGAAGTATTTGAAAACGCCTTGCTTGATTACAGCTACTCCGTCCTGATTAACAAGGAAACCCTGATTAGCGACATCATCTATTTTGACGCCCAGCTGCAATTGGCCATGGAGATTCCCGAAACGCCGGCGCCGGGCAGTGAGCCGGTTGACGGCACACCGCAAAAGTTTAATATGAACATGAAGATGAAAGGCGACTTCACCATCACCGATCTTGGCGGTCCCTTTAATGCCCCGGACGTCAGTGCCACTAAAGAATTAAATGCGTTGCAACCGGAAACGCAGGAATAGGAACCACCGTCCGCTTCCCCTAACGGGTTAGGCCGGCAAACCTGTCCCGTAGGGAGCAATCAATGGCCCGAAGCAATTTAGCAAGCCCTTAGCAGCACACCGGGAGCAAGGGCTTGCTCTGTTTTAAGTTAAAACGTCACCGGCCACGGTCCTGCAGGGAATACCTGGATGATGCCGGTGGATGCCCTCCGGGAAAAATTCTTTTATAAAATAAAATAACCGGCCTAAAAACCGGTTATTATTTTCCCCCCGGGTACCAGGAACTCGAGCTGAAGGTTATCACCGAATCCGGTTCGGTATGTTCTTCCGGGCCGGACTCTTCCGCAGGCAGCTCCTTTGGCGTAACAACCAAATTGGAACGCAATAGCGGGTAGAATTCAATGCCGTTATTTATACCTATTTCGCAATTATAAGACTGGCCCGGTTCAATCCCTGAAAAGTAATGGCTCCTTTGGGAAAGATCCAGATCCTTGGTAAGGTATAGCTTGCTGCCCTGTGCATTTAACCTGATTTGGACTCCTTTTTTCTCATTAAACGCTTTTTTCAAGCCCGGGGATAATTCCCAGTAAACGTAAAGCACCCTGGGGCTTTGTACCAGCAGATACAGCGCATTTTCGTCATAGTCCGGCGGCAAAGGAATTTGGCCGTAATTTTTATCCACTTTAGCTCCCCTCCTTTGCTATAAGTAATTAGACAAGGGAAGGTAATATCCTCCAAGAGTGGATAATTTATTATATTTTAATTTTTCAGGCTCGGTCTAACCGGTCAAGATATTGGACGGCGTTCAGTGCCGCGATCTGTCCCTCACCTACCGCCTTGGCCAGCTGGTAGGGCTTTCCGGTGCAGTCACGGGCCGCATAAACACCTGTGATATTTGTTTTGTAACCCCGGTCTACCTGGACATGATTATCCTTTTGTATTTAAAGGATTAATTTGCCCGGGCTCTATGGATGGGTTAAAATAGTTGTCGTAAACAATGAAAGGATGTGATTTAATGTATTGGAACAAGCAGGGTGGGGATAATACCCGGGCAACCGTTGCTGAGGCCCTGAAAAGAGCCGGAGAACTGGGCGTAAAACACCTGGTGGTGGCTTCCTGTTCCGGAAAATCGGCGGCTTTGCTCCTGGAACAGACCCATGAATTGGAAATTGTCTGCGTCACCCACCAGGTGGGCTTTGTCCGGCCCGGCGAGGATGAAATGGCGGCAGAGACCAGAAACCTGCTTGCAGAAGGGGGAATCCGGGTTTTAACAACAACTCACTTTATGGCCGGCCTGGATAGGGCCTGCAGAACTAAATTCGGAGGGGTTTACCCGGCCGAAATTGTAGCAAGCGCCTTGAGAATTCTCGGCCAGGGCCTGAAAGTATGCGTTGAAGTCAGCACCATGGCCCTGGACGCGGGGCTAGTTCCTTACGGCGCCGATATCATTTCCCTGGGGGGCACCGGTGAGGGCCTGGACACGGCGGCTGTAATAAAACCCGCCCACTCTCAGAACTTCTTCGATACCAGGGTCCGGGAAATCATCTGTAAACCCCGGGAGTTCTAAACATATTTGATTTTGGCATCTCTCCTTAATAACAAGGCCCGGTCAGAAAAATCTGCCGGGTCTGATTAATTTCATAAAACATATATACATTTATCTTTCTGGTCCCCAGCGCTAATTTATTTAAGGGATTACCTTTGTTAAAGGGTATTCGATAATGTCCTGGGCCCCAGCCTTTTTGAGGGCCGGAATCAGTTCCCGCACCAGCTTTTCCTCCAGAATTGTCTCCACCGCCACCCAGTCGCTCTGGACCAGCTGCGAAACCGTCGGCTGCTTCATGGCCGGCAGTACATCCAGGAGTTCCTGTAATTTCTCCCCCGGTACGTTCATCTTCAAGCCCACTTTTGACCGGGCCCGGAGGGCCCCCTGCAGAAGAACAGAAATGCTCTGCAACTTTTCCATTTTCCAGGGATCCTGCCAGGCTACTTTGTTGGCGTGAAGTTTCGTGGTTGACTGAAGGACTGTGGCAATTTCCCGCAGGTTATTGGCTTTGAGTGAGCTGCCGGTTTCCGTAATGTCGGCAATGGCATCAACCAGGTGAGGAACCTTTACTTCCGTAGCCCCGTAGGAATATTCCACGTAGGCCTCCACACCGTTGCTTTTCAGGAAATTCTGGGTAACCCGCACCAATTCCGTGGCAATTCTTTTTCCCTTCAAGTCATAAATAGTATTAATTTGACTTTCGTTGGACACCGCAAGGACCAGACGGATGGGATTGGAAGTGTTTTTGGCGTAAACCAGGTCGGCCACCTCCACCACATCCGCCTCGTTTTCCATGATCCAGTCCAGACCGCTCAAGCCGGCGTCAAGAACACCGTCATTAACGTAACGAGGTATTTCCTGGGCGCGCATCAGGACCACTTCCAGCTCGGGATCATTTACCGCCGGGAAGTAGGACCGGCTGCGCACCGTAAGGTTAAAACCGGCCTGTTTAAATAATTGAAAGGTAGCCTCCTGCAGGCTTCCCTTTGGTAAACCAAGACGCAACTTCAACAAATACTCCTCCTTTGGAATTGACAGGTACATTATACTGTAAAAGTATATCTCCCGGTCCCGGGAGTGTCAATACCGCTGGAAGTCCGGTCTTAAGACAATAGGCAAAATGCTTTTCAGGGAATCCTTATTTTCTGGCCTGGGAAAATCATGGCGGGATCAGCAATGGTATTGGCATTCACGATAGCCCGCACTGTTGTGCCGTACTTAGCCGCAATGGTATAAATCGTTTCACCGGGCTGGACGGTATGCGTTAAACTATTATTGTTGAGCCTTGATAACAACCAGATTTGCACGCCGCCATCAACGGTTCCCAATCCCAGAAGTCCCCCTTCACTTACCGCGAGGTCATTGACTGGGTTACCGGCCCGTACCGCCCAATCCGGCGCGTTATTTACCACAGGGGCCCGGTAGCCGAAAAGAAATCCCTCCGGGGTGCCCGCAACCAGTGTAACCGTTTCTTCCCCGGCCAACTTACCCGCGGTTAGGGCGGGTATTTCACTGCCCAGGTTATCCGAGATAAACACCAGCCGCAGGGCATCGTCCGCCTCCACAACCCGCAGGAACCCGTCACTGCCCCCCCAGGCTGCCTCCTCCCCCGGTCCTGCTTTCAAATCACCGGCTGTTAAGGACCTTACCTGGGCGGGTAGGATTTCCTGGGCGGGTCCCTCAGTAAAACCCCGCTCGGTAAAGATCAGTGTTAAAAGCCCGGAGCCACTGTCGCGCCGGTAGGCTGCCATAACAATTGGTGCGGGGTCCCCCGCCCTTCTGAATGTGGTGACCTTCTGGGCCGGGCCGGGCAAAACCCTGATTGCCAGAAGTTCAAGCCGCAATTCCCCTGCCGACTGACCGGTGAGCCGGTAAAAGAAAAGCGACGCCATACCTTCCGGGGCTGCGATAATTTCTTCCCTGCCGTCTCCGTCAAGATCCGCCAGGGCAAGGTCCGCAAACCTGGCCCCGGGCTCATTCTGTGTTTCCGCCAGACGAACAAGCTCCCCCTGGCGACTCCCGTAAAGCGCCACCCTGTCCTCCAGGCCAAGGACGATGTTGGCGGGAGCCCCGGTTGTAATTGGCAGTCCCACTGCCAGGCTAAGGATTTGGACGCCCGCATCAACCTCCGGGCCGAGAACGTACCCCTCATTTGAGGCGGAAAAAAGTGTAACCCTGGATCCCGCGGCCGCCACCATGTTCTCCCCGGCGCCGGTCACCCTGCCCCAATCAACATTGACCCGGCCGTTTAAGCCGAAAAGGGAAAAAAGCATTTTTGTTGTTGCAAGAGGCAAAAACAACACCTCTTTCTTTCCTGTTTTATAAAATATTTATGCCGCCATAGCCCTTTTGGGAACAACAAAACGGTTCTTCTAGAAGAACCGTTTTCTTATCACTCATACCTTTTTGCAACAATGGCCTAAATCTCAAGGCAACTTTGTGTTCCTGGCAAGGCCGTTACAATTTTTTTTCTATCTTCTACCTTTTTTAAAACAAGCTCACCTTTGTCTATACTGATTAAAACGCTGCTACCTCCACCAATACCAAGGGTTTTTAAAATAGAACGGGGTATCGTAACCTGCCCGTCGGGGGTTAAACATGATCGTGCCGCCATTTGAGTACCTCTCTTTTTTTCAAGTTAACCGCCGGCTGATACCATTATAGAATAACCTCAGGCCATGATCCAGAGTGTTTATATGCAAGGTTTTGTCACTCTTTGCCGGGTGTATGAGTACAGTTAAATATTTTGTATTTTTCCTATAAATGTTGTAAAATAACACCAATACTACTTTATTTGGACAGGAGTGACCCTCAATTGGCAATTTCCCATAAAATAAAAGGTTTTCTCTCAAGTGCGTCCTTTATCCGCAAAATGTTCGAGGAAGGGGAAAAACTTAGAAAAATACACGGTCCAGAGCACGTTTACGATTATACACTGGGGAATCCCGATGCGGAACCCCCGGCTGCTTTTAAGGAAGAGTTGAAGAAACTGGCCCTGGAACCGGAACCGGGTATGCACCGATATATGAGCAATGCCGGTTATTCCAGGACACGCTGCGCCGTTGCCGCAGCGCTGGCAAGCAGCACGCTTCTTCCCTTTTCAGAAAATAATATCGTCATGACCTGTGGTGCCGGGGGCGCCTTGAATGTGGTGTTAAAAACAATTCTGGATCCGGGCGATGAGGTCATTATAATTTCACCGTTTTTTGTCGAATACAAATTTTATATCGACAACCATGGCGGCTTGTTTGTAATAGCCCCCTCGACCCGGGATTTCCAGCTGGATCTGAAAGCCATCAACGCTGCCGTCACTCCCCGGACCAGGGCCGTTCTGATCAACTCGCCCAACAACCCCACCGGTGTAATTTACGGCGAAGAATCCCTGAAAGCCCTTGGGGAACTCCTGGAAACCAAAGAACAGCTCACCGGTCAGCCTATTTACGTAATCTCGGATGAACCCTACGCCAAGATTGTCTACGACGGAATTGCACTGCCCAGCGTCTTCCGGCAGATCAAAAACAGTATCGTTGTAACTTCGCACAGCAAAGACCTGGCCTTGCCCGGGGAAAGAATCGGCTATATCGCTTTTTCACCCCGGATCGAAGAAAGCGCCCTGTTGGAAGAAGGCCTGAGCTTCTGCAACCGCACCCTGGGCTTCGTCAACGCCCCGGCCTTGATGCAGCGGCTGGTTGCAGGGCTCCAGGACGAAAGCGTAAATATCCAGAAATACCAGGAGAAAAGGGATATCCTGTATAATGCCTTAACGGAACTGGGCTTCAAGATGATTAAACCCCAGGGGGCATTTTACCTGTTTCCGGAATCGCCGCTGCCGGATGATGTGGAGTTTATCCGCATAGCCCAAAAATATAATTTACTCCTGGTCCCGGGCAGCGGCTTCGGAAGGCCGGGCTACTTCCGGATGGCCTATTGCATTGACAAGCAGCTTATTTTAAACTCGCTGCCGGCCTTTAAATCCCTGGCGTTCGAGCTGGGCCTGACCCGTTAAATATAGAACGACAAGACCCCCGCCTTTTTACTAAGCGGGGGTTTTATATTGCTGATAATAGCATTTTAATATGTTTAAAGTTCAAACTATAGTCATGAAGAACCAGACGATCATGATGACCTCAACCAGCAGCTTGAGCACTGTCCCGCCTAAAAAGCCAATAAGCGTGCCGAACCCCACCTGGAAAGCCCTGTCCAGGGAACTTCTGCGGTACATCTCTCCCCCCACTGCGCCGATGAAGGGCCCGAAGATGAGCCCGAACGGTCCCAGCAGAAGCACTCCCAAAAGGCCGCCCAGGATACTGCCCAGGACAGCCTCCCTGGAACCACCGTAACGTCTGGTTCCCCAGATTCCCGCCAGGTAGTCAAGCAGGAAAATTAGCACCACAGCCAGACCCTGGGCAACATAGAAGGTCCAGGGCAGATTTTGGAACTTCACGAATAACCCGTAAACCAGCATCCCCAGCCAAATTAGCGTTGCCCCCGGTAAAGCCGGCAATACTGTGCCGATTACACCCACCGTAAAAAAAACAACAGCTATGACAATCCCCACAATGGACATGAAGAACCTCCCCTTTAATGGGTTATATTACTATTATACGACAAATAGGTTCTTTAAGATGTCTCCTCTTGTTAAATTTTCGCATTCGCCAAAAATCATCTGTGCTTGCGACAGAAAAGTTATGCAGGCAAATACACGAAGAAACCCCATATTAATCCGGAAATAGTATAGAAAAGATTACAAAAAAAACGCCTGCCGGCCCTGGTAAAATCCAAACCGCAGGCATTTTTACCCGGATTTTTTTGGGAGACCCCGGTATACAGCGTTTAAATACATCGAAAGATTGTTTATTCTCATCACAGATGTACCCGGGAAAGCGCGAGTTGTCTGTTTTTTTCTTTGCCCGGATTATTGAAGGCTTTAAAGTGGTTTCAATCGTTTAAATATTTGCGGCAGGTTTTCTAGATTACATCGTTCATGACGTCCGCTTCAGGAACCCCGCGCCTGCGAATAATCCCCTCCACTCTTCGCGCGGCGCCTTTCACATACTCTTCAGTTTTTTCACAGGCGCCCGACCGGGCGCACTTGCTAATTTTGCTTAAGGCTAAAAAAACCAGCGCAGCCGCCCCGAAACCTGCCATTGAACGCAATGAAAACATCGGCATACCCCCTTGTTGGAAAAATCACTGCTAGTATTTTTTCCAGGGGGTGTTAATTTCATACTTCCAGTTACCCAAGATATCCTTACTAACCAACTCCCGCTTGCGCCGGCGCGGCGTCTATCGTTTATTGCGGGAACCGGGGGCTACAGCCTGACTGGGCTCGGCAAAATAGCGGACGATCCCGGCATAGATGGCATAGGCGATCCTTTGCTGATATTCCGCATCGATCATCAGCTTTTCTTCCTGTGGGTTGCTGACGAAACCAATTTCTACGATGGCGCTGGGCATTTTGGCCATGCGATTGGCAAAGTAATCAACCTGTTTGGCCGCCCGGCCGGGGTTTACTAAAAACCGGTTAAACTCCCTTTGTACTGCCTCCGCCAGTCTTTTACCCTCCGGAGAACCGGGTTGGGAAAAGGTCTGGGCGCCCCCCTCCCGCCGGTCCGGGAAACTGTTGACATGGATGCTGAGAAAGAGATCCGCCCCCCTCCGGTTGGCCATCTCCACGCGCTTGCTCAAATCTTCAACTGTTGACTGGTATAAATTTTTGTTTCCGGGATCGCTTAGTCCGCAGTCAACCTCCCTGGTCAGCAACACCTCGGCCCCAGCCTGACGCAGAATCTCGGCCAGTTTTTTGGACACCTCCAGGACAATATCCTTCTCATAAACACCCGCCGCACCAACCGCCCCGGGGTCCTCTCCCCCGTGTCCCGGGTCAACCGCAATCAGCTTACCTGCTACCACCCAGGTCAGGGTTTGAATATATCGCTCCTCAAACCGGGCGGCAGAAAGCCGGTATCCCACAAGAACAGCCAGCATTGCCACGGCCAGGATCAAAATGATTCTTTTCCCGGGCAAGCCTGAACGCACCGAAAAGAAAGCCAAACATATTCCCACCCTTCCTTTTTTTAGAAGGGTATGCCGCGCTGGATCAAAATATGTGCGGCCCTTTATTTAAGACGGCAGGTTCTTGAAAGCCCTTGAACAACCCCCCGCTTTGCCGTACGGTTCTTTAACTGCTGTTTGTTCCCACCAGGTTTGAACTGACGGCGCCATCCGGACCCGGGCCTAAATGGAACGCCTGAGCAGTCCCGGTGTACGCCAGAGAAGCCAGCGGTACAATTGCCGGTAGTCCATATGGCCCTTCAGGATTTCCAGGGATCCTTTGAAAGGCTCCCTGCTGCCGAAAAACATCCCCAGTAAAATCCCGGGGAAGTGTTGAAACAACCTGGAAATAAGCAAGGCCGCCTTTAAATCAGCGCCAAAACCTTGATAGCAATTCCTCTCGTAAATCCCGAGGTTTTGACGGTTGGGGCTGGCAGATCTGGAAAGCAGGGATGCCGCCGCTGCCGCCGCAAGCCGCCCCGAAGCAAAAGCGTAACGGATGCCCTCACCAGTAAGGGGATCCGCAAACCCGGCGGCATCACCCGCCAGGATAATCCCATCACTAACGGCGGGACGGAAAATCCCGCCGAGGGGAATATGGCCCCCCTTGATTCGTCCGTCCCCGGACAGCCCCTTTTCTTGCAGGAAATCCAAAAACGCAGCCCTGATAGTTTTCAGGCCTGTGGGCCAAACACCAAGTCCGGCAGAAACCCGGTTTCTCTTGGGAAAGATCCAGCGGTACCCCACCGGGGTCAGACCGTAATGGACTTCAATGCTGTCCCGCCAGGGTTCATCCCGTTCAGCCGCTCCGATTTCCGAACAAACACCAAAGGCCAGGTCTTTTTTCTGAAAAGGTTTGCGGACAGCCCTGGCAACTGTACTGTAGACACCGTCCGCCCCGATAACAACCCGGGTGGTGTAGACACGCCCGGAGGTCCGGACAGTCACCCCCTTCGAATCGGCGTCGACGCTCAGGACCTTTTCCCCCTGTCTGACTTCTGCCCCGGCCGCCTGCGCCAGGCTTACCAGCCAGAGATCGAAAATTTCCCGGGACACCAGCACTAGAAAATTATCCTCGGATTCAAGGTATATTTGTTTCCTTTGATAGAAAGCATGGAAGGCGGAACAACGCGCCTCAATGATCTCGGGGGGAATGGGTACATCCAGCAGGTTTATGGCGGCAACGGAAATCGCCCCGGCACATGTTTTAGGCCGCGGCAAGAATTCCTTTTCCAGAAGCACGGTTTCCAGACCCGACCTGGCGCATTCCCTGGCTGCTACGGCGCCCGCCGGTCCCCCGCCCACAACAATAACATCATACTGGCCCAAAATTAAAGCCCCCCTTTGCCCAATCAAACATATTATTCCGCAAAAGGGTGCAATTTAACCAAAGGAATATAGTTGTGAAGAGCGATAAAACCCGCAGGATTATCTTGCCGGGATTCCGGCAGGCAAGGCTTCACCGGAATGGATTTGAACTTGGCCGGGCGCCGGAGCGGCGCCCGGCCAGGACAGTTAATGTATGTACGGCAATTTTAGCCGATTTGCATGATCTCTACCAGCGGGGAGGGCATTACCCAGAAAAATTGTACGCCAGGGGAAAATCTTACAGAGCTGTTTCGGCCGCCCCAGCCGGGCGGCCGGGGGATACCGCTTACCCTTGCTCCAGGGCCCGGCCGGGCAGGCGTTTGTCGCCCACCCGCCGGGTTACTTTTTCCCGGTCAAAGTACTCCAACAGCGGCAGGGCATACTTACGGGAGGTCTGCAAAAGATCCCGGATTTCTCCCACAGTGATTTCACCCTTCTCCCGGAGAACCCCGGTCACTTCCTTCCGGGCCCTGTCCAGGATATCTTTCCCGAAGTACAGATCATCGGCGATCTTTACCATTTCCCCCGTTCTCAGCAGGTACTGCAGGAGTTCCTGACCATGGGTCTCATTAATTCCCGCAATTCCCGCATTTTTGCACAGTTCGCCCCAGGACGGCGGCTGAAAAGAAGCCACCTCAAGTGTCTTTAAAATCCTGTCAATTTGCTTCAGCTCTTCGGGACCGGGTTCGCAGTTAAAGGTCTTAAGGGCAACTACCTGGGGGCTGACACTGAACAAAGCATCCTTTTCCATTTTCAGCAGAAGCAATTGAAAGGCCTTATTGGGAATGGCGGGGAATTTGCGGGAGCGCAGCTCCTCCTTGGGGTACCCCTCCCGCAGGGGGAATTCCCGGTGGTAAGACTGCAGCAATTTGCCAATCTCAGCCGCCCAGCGCTGGTAAACAACATCTGCCGATAAAAACGTTCTTCCCTCGGCGGCTATTATCACAACCCGTCCATCCTGTTCCAGTTCCCGGGCCGCTGCCAGCACCTCTTCTTCCTTCAAACCAGTGCCCTTGGCCAGTTCAGCCGGTCCCGGCAATCCGGAAGCACCGGAAAGGCACTGATAAAGGAGTTCAGCCGGTGTGCCCCTTTCCCGGGTGGCCAGGGCATTCAGGACCTCACTGCGAAAGCGCCTGTGTTTGCGCCCGGGCAGCGGGTTCAACACAGTGCCTCCCCCAATGGTATGCATGGGCGAGTAGGAGCGGATTACAAAACGATCCCCCCTGGCCGCCACCACGGGCTCCTCCAGTTCCAGTTGGGCGTAAGCAAGCGAACCCCGTCCCAGTTCTTCCTGATCCAGAAGAATAACCCGGCCAAGGGTTTCCCTGGTTCCCAGGTAAAAACGCACCCGTGCCCTGTTTTTTAGCACCCTGGCCGCACTTTTCAACAACAGCAGGCGCACATCCAGCCGCTGGGAAGGGACCATGCTCTTTTGCCCGGCCACTACGCTGCCGCGCTCAACTTCCTCTACCTCCAGACCAGCCAGATTGACTGCCACCCGCTGGCCGGCCTCCGCTATTTCAACCTTCTCACCGTGTACCTGAAGTGAGCGCACCCTGGAGGCCAGCTTTTGGGGCTGGACTTCCACCAGATCCCCCACGCGAAGAGTTCCGGCTACCAGGGTTCCGGTAACAACCGTGCCGAAACCTGTTATAGAAAAAACCCGGTCCACAGGCAACCTGGGTGAGCCCGTGGCAAGCCTGGGCTGGACTTCCCGGGCCAGGCAATCAATCTGTTCCAGCAGTTCCGGGATACCCTGACCCGTAACTGAGGAAACGTTAACAACGGGTGCGTTTTCCAATACCGTGCCTTTTAAGGATTCCTGAACCTCTTCTTGAACCAGTTCCAGCCACTCCTCATCCACCAGGTCAATCTTGGTGAGGACAATAATTCCGTTGGTTACCTCGAGCAGCTCAATAATATCCAGGTGCTCGCGGGTCTGGGGCATGACCCCCTCGTCGGCCGCGATAACCAGGAGAACAAGATCAAAGCCGCCGGCGCCGGCCAGCATATTCTTAATAAAACGTTCGTGCCCGGGTACATCTACAATACCCGCCTTCCTCCCCCCGGGCAGTCGAAGGATGGTGAAACCAAGCTCTATGGAAATTCCGCGGTCTTTTTCTTCCTTTAGCCGGTCTGTATCAACTCCGGTAATTGCCTTGACCAGGGCTGTCTTGCCGTGGTCCACATGTCCCGCCGTTCCAATTATAAGGTGTTTCATTTCATTCCTTTCCACGGCCGAGCACTGCCGCCACTGCACCGGCCAGCGGCTCCAGTTCATCGTCGCCGAGGGTCCGGACATCCAGGAGCAGCTTTTCCTCCTGAACCCTGCCCATGACCGCCGGATCACCCTGCCGCAACCTTGTTTGGATTTCTCCCGCGGTCTGTTCCGCCGGACATACCGCCACCAGTACTGAGGGAAGCTCCGCAGTGGGCAGCGAGCCCCCCCCCACAGCAGAGAACCCTTTTTCCACACCTATCTCCGCTTTCTCCCCGGCGGCTTTGCGCAGCAGTTCCGCCAACCGGGAACCCTTTTGCTGCAAAGTTTCCAGGGGCAACGTGAGCATCCTTAAGGTTGGAATTTCCCTGATGGCCTGTTCCTGATCGTGGTATTCCCTGAGCGTCGCCTCCAGGGCCGCCACCGTCATTTTGTCAATCCGGACAGCCCTGGTTAAAGGATTATTTTTCATCTGCTCGATGAGGTCCTTTCTTCCCACAATTATGCCCGCCTGGGGGCCGCCCAAAAGCTTATCCCCGCTAAAAGTGACCACATCAGGCCCGGCCCCCACCACTTGCTTTACGGTGGGCTCCGGGGGGAGTCCGCAGCCGCTCAGATTAAATAAAAAACCGCTGCCCAAATCCGACATTACGGGAAGTGAATGCAGCTTACCTATTTCAACCAGCTCAGCTATGGTTGTTTCCCTGGTAAAGCCAACAATCCTGTAGTTGCTGGTGTGGACATGGAGCAGCAGGGCAGTGTTCTGACCTATGGCTTTGCGGAAATCGTCGGGGTACGTTTTATTTGTTGCCCCTACCTCAACCAGATGCGCCCCGCTCTGGGCCATTACCTCCGGTACCCTGAAAGACCCCCCGATTTCAACCAGTTGGCCCCTGGAAACAATTACTTCCCGGTCCCTGGCCAGGGTACTCAATGCCAGAAGCACAGCTGCCGCGTTGTTGTTTACCACCAGGGCCGCTTCTGCGCCGGTAAGTGTGCCCAGCAGCAGTTCTAAAGGGGCGTACCGGGAACCCCGCCGGCCGGTATCCAGGTCAAGTTCAAGGTTCGAGTAGCAGGAAGCCACACCGTTGACAGCCTGCCTGGCCCGCTCGCTTAGAAGGGCGCGGCCAAGATTTGTATGCAGCACAACGCCCGTGGCATTGATCACCGGGCGGAGCTTGGAACGGGTGGACTGCCTGACGCCCTCCAGGGTTTTTAAGACAGTTCGTTCAAGGAAAAATGCTTTTCCCTTGTTTTCATCATTCAGCCCGGCGCCCGCCAAAAGCCGCCGCCGCTCTGTATCCAGGACGTCACGGACAGCCTGGACTACGACACTGCGCGGCTGCCCTTCCAATTCTTCAACCAGTTTTGAGTCCCTTAGCACTTCGTCAACGGACGGCAGCAACCTGAGCAAGTCTGTAATCATTGATCCCATCCCCCAAATTATACCGGCAGTTTTCATAATATACTATTTTAAAATTATATGGCAGCAGTACACTAAAAGCAAGTATTGTAAGGCTTCACCCCCTGTGGGTGGACATATTTGCCGGCATTTCAACAAAAGTAACGTACCGTAACACCGGTGTTAAAAACCTTTGTCATGGGAGCCGGCGTTATATTATAATGTAAAGGAAGGACCAACAATCACCGGAACCGTAGTAACAACGGTTTTTATTTATTTTTTGGCCGGGCAGGATCTTATAATGATTTGTCATATGTTTTTAATACGTTGCGGACATGCTTTGTTTTTCTGCTGTCACATTTGAACAGGAGGTTGAATTAATGATCCAGGAGGTGCGGGTTATTACCAAACAGGGAATAACCGACAGCAAGGGAGAAGAAGTTCTTTACGATATCAACTACGCCCTTGGTATCAAAAGTGTGGAACAAGTCAGGACCGCCAGGGTTTTTCGTTTTGAGGGCATCAGCGGCGAGGTTGCCGCCTACCTGGCGCAAAAACTGCTGGCTGAGGATGTGTTTCAAGAGTATCAAGTAAACGGCCCCGTCCTTGGGGACGCCGCAATTGCGCTGGAGATCGCCTACAAACCAGGGGTTATGAACCCGGAGGCCGCATCCCTGCTTAAATCGGCTGCGGACCTGGGAGTGCAGGGCCTTGTTGCCGCCGACTCCAGTTGGATTTATGGTTTTTACGGAAATAATATTACTGAGGACGATCTTGACCGGATCGTTAACAGCCTTTTGGTCAACGCAACAGTGGAATATGTCGTCGAGGAAAGACCCAAAACCCTGATTATCCGGGGAACACCCGGCCGCACCGAAATGATTCCCATCCGGAAAATGAACGATACCGAACTCCTCGAACTGAGCAGGGACAAGCTTTTTTTGAACCTGGAGGAAATGAAGGTCGTCCAGGATTATTTTAACAGGCTGGAACGTGACGCCACTGACTGTGAAATCGAGATTATCGCCCAAACCTGGTCAGAACACTGCGTCCACAAAACCTTCAAGGCCAAACTGATTGTGGATGGAAAGGAGAAAAAGCCGCTTTTCAGGCGTTTGAAAGACGCCACGGAAGAAATTGCTCACCCTCTGGTCCTGTCGGCTTTTGTGGACAATTCCGGGGTCATAGAATTTTTCGACGGCATGGCCGTCTGCGGCAAAGTCGAAACGCATAACTCGCCTTCAGCCATTGAGCCATACGGTGGAGCAATGACCGGCAGCGGCGGCGTTTTCCGGGATATCGTGGGGACCGGATTAGGGGCGAAGGTACTGGCCTCCACGGATATGTTCTGTTTGGCCCCGCCTGCGACACCCCGGGACAGGATCCCTGCCGGATGCCTCCACCCCCACTACCTGTTAAGGCGGGTCGTAGCCGGGGTAAGGGATTACGGGAACAGGATGGGCATTCCCACCAACAACGGTTCACTTCACTTCCACCCGGATTTCCGGGCCAAGCCCACGGTTATTGTGGGCGCCTACGGCATCCTGCCGGCGGCAACCAGCCGCAAGAGCTGGCCCGTGGCGGGGGATCTGGTTCTGACCCTGGGCGGACGCACCGGAAGGGACGGCATCCACGGGGCTACCTTCTCCAGCGGGGAAATGACGGACAGAACCATGGAGGTCAATGCCAGCGCGGTCCAGATCGGTAACCCCATCGAGGAAAAGCGCATGTTTGACGCCATTTTGGCTGCCCGGGACGAAGGTTTAATCCGGACCATCACTGACTGCGGGGCAGGGGGATTTGCCTCCGCTGTAGGTGAAATGGGCTCTGAAACCGGTGTGCGCATCGCCCTGGACCGGGCGCCCCTTAAATACCCGGGTCTATCTCCCTGGGAAATCCTGCTTTCGGAAAGCCAGGAAAGAATGGTACTGGCAGTTGACCCGGCTAAGAGGGAACGCCTTCTGGAAATCTGCAGGGACTACAATGTGGAAGCCACAGTCCTGGGCGAATTCACAGGTGATTGTCACTTTACCGCAACCTATGAAGGCCAAACAGTCCTGGACCTTGATATGGAATTCCTGCATAACGGCCTGCCCCAGCGGGTCATGATGGCGGCCTGGAAAAAGTCCGTTTACGCCGAGCCGGATATAAAGGAAACGGGTGACTGGGGTGAGCTTTATGCCCGGGTGCTCAGCCATCTCAACGTGTGCTCAAAGGAGCCCATTGTCCGTCTGTATGACCACGGTGTACAGGGGACAAACGCCCTGCCGCCCTTTGCCGGGGTAGCCGAAGACGGGCCCAACGACGCAGCTATCGTGGCCCCCATACACGGAAAACCCTACGGAATGATTGTTTCTCACGGGCTCAACCCTGTTTTAAATATGATTCAGCCTTACTACGGAAGCCTGTGGTCAGCCGCTGAAGCAACCGCCAATGCGGTGGCCTCCGGCGCCAATCCGGAGGAAATGGCTTTAATTGATAACTTCATCTGGCCCTTCCCGGACGAAGAATCCCTGGGCGCTCTGGATCTGGCGGTAGACGCCTGCGTGGACTTCTCCCGCGCCACAGGTATGCCTTTCATCTCGGGCAAGGACAGCCTTTCCAGCACTTACAGAGGGCGGGACGGGGAGGTTATAAAAATACCCCCGGTTCTCTGTATCTCCGTCTTCGGCCGGATGCTGGACGTTTCCCGTTCTGTTTCAGCAGATTTTAAAGGGTCAAACAGCCAAATAGTGCTGGTGGGACACCGGAACACAGATGAGATGGCTGGTTCCGTTTACTATGATCTCCTGGGTGCAGTGGGAAACAATGTTCCGAAAATTGATCCCCGGGCCTTAATGGAGGTCTTCAAGTCTATTTATGGAGCCATTCAGGCGGGTAAAATCCTGGCCTGCCACGATCTCAGCGAAGGCGGGCTGGCCGCCGCGCTGGCTGAAATGTGCTTCGGGGGCAATGTGGGCGCGTCCATACAAATTGCCGGGGAGCAAAAAGCCGAACATTTCTTGTTTAACGAAACAGCCGGCTGTTTTTTAGCGGAAATTCCACCTGGCGCCGACCTGCAAACAATCTTCGGGGATATCCCCTGGGCGGTCATCGGGAAAACAATCCCGGAACCTTTGATTACAGCCGGACAGCCGGGGAGAACTTTGTTCACCCTCAAGTTGGAGGAATTAAAAGAAGCCTGGCAGCGCCCAATGAAGGAGGTTTTCCGTTCATGAAAAAACCCCGTGTATGCGTTCTCCGGACAGACGGGATCAACTGCGATGAAGAAACCTTTTACGCCTTTGAAAAAGCGGGGGCGGATTGCCGTCTGGTTCACGTAAACCAGCTTCGAAGGAGCAGCGAAAAGCTGGCCTCCTACCATATTTTGGTCCTGCCCGGCGGCTTCTCCTACGGTGACGATGTTCACTCCGGTAAAATCCTGGCGGTGGAGCTGACTTCCTTTTTGAGGGAACAACTGGAGGCCTTTGTGGACGCCGGCAAACTTGTACTGGGAATCTGCGATGGCTTCCAGGTGCTGGTTCGGACGGGACTCCTGCCCAACCGAAACCTGGGTGAAATTAAGACCACCCTGATAGCCAATGAAAGCCATTTTGAGTGCCGTTGGGTCAACCTTCTGATTGAGGGCAGTCACTGCGTCTTCACCCGCGGGATGGGTGGAAGTCAGCTCAGTATCCAGGTTGCCCACGGGGAAGGCAAATTTTTCACAGATCCGGCGACTTTGCAGGAAATAGAAAACAGGGGCCAGGTGGTGTTCCGCTACGCTGGCGCCGACGGCCGGCCCACGGTGCTGTACCCGGCCAATCCCAATGGCTCGCTTAACGCCATTGCCGGCATCTGTGACTCCACGGGACGGATTATGGGCATGATGCCCCACCCGGAGAGATACATCGAACGAACGCAGCATCCAAACTGGCGCAGAATGCCCGCCGGCACAGTTCCTCACGGGCTGACTATCTTCCTGAACGCTGTGGACTATGCCCGTCAAATGTAAGCAGAAAACAAAGAAACAACCCCTTTTAACTCAAAAAAGACCTGCGGGTCTTTTTTTGCCTATTGCCCATTTTCTTACAGCGAAAGCCTTGCATTAAATGAAATTACCTGCAAAAACTATATGTATTATGAATAAAGACGGACCAATGGCCTCTAACCACCTCTTTGCGGCGCAAACATTTAAAATACCAATAAGTAAGGTTTTAAGGGGGTATTGAAACCTGAAAAAAATACGGTGGATTGTTGCCTGCGGCGCTGTTTTATTTTACTTTCTGGCCATTATTCCTGTAAGTCAGGCGGCTTCCGGCAAGCAGGGTCATCCAAACCAGGAACAAGGGCGCATTTTATTCCTTCAAGATCCCCATTTTACCGGCAGTGATGTGATGGATCTGCAGCAAAGGCTCCAGATGTTGGGTTACTATAAGGGAAATTTGAACGGCGTCTACGACCCGGTTACAGCACGGGCGGTAACCCTGGCCCAGGAATCTCTGGATCTGCACCCGAACGGAACCGTCGACCTGTATACCCTGCAGGCCCTGGTTACCGCCACGGACCAAAAGCTCTTTGGAGACAAAATTCCGGCTGTCCCTGAACGGGTAAGCGTTATCATTGACATGGACAGACTTACCCTGACCATGTTTGATGATGGCGAACCATACAAACAGTACCCGGTTGCCATGGGCAAATATGAATCGCCCACCCCTGCAGGCAACTGGGAGATAATTTCTAAATATATGAATCCGCCCGGTGTTATGGGGACACGCTGGCTCGGGCTGAACATCCCCTACGGCCAGTATGGTGTCCACGGAACTAATAATCCCGGCAGTATCGGCAGCTTTGCCAGTCAGGGCTGTATCAGGATGTATAATACCCACGTGGAAGAAATTTACCCCGCGGTGACTGTCGGAACATCGGTAACAATCATAGGAACGCCTTTCGGCGCCCCGGGCGTTCCCCCCACGCCACTTAAATACGGATCCCAGGGACCGGGTGTTCTGGAAATCCAGCGCTCCCTAAAAAGACTGGGCTACTTGAAGTGGAATCCTGATGGGTTCTGGGGTGAAGGAACGGAAAAGGCAGTCAAAAAATTCAGGGAAGATCACGGTTTGGAAGGATCCGTCAGAGTGGACGACAGAACCTATGAGTTACTGGGGTACTAGAATAAAGGGCCGTATACGGCCCGGGCTTCTTTTGTCTTCAATATGCCCTGGCAGCCATGACTCTTACCACCTATCGGACTTAACCCATGGGTGGCCTGCCTGACTCCCTAACTCTTAAGCTGGCTTTTAGCCGGCGTCTTGGTTATACTGAAACTTTCTAGAATTGCCGTTTTACTCACCCAGAAAGCGCAGCCTTACCCTGTCTTCGATTAAACCGCTTTTGTAGGCATAATTATAAAAGGTAAGCAGGGCATGCTGGTAACTTTCGTCAAATTCGTAGCGGATTGTCTTAAAACAATCCTCGATTACAGGCAACGGCAGGGGGCTGTTTTTCTTGGCCCGGGCAATAATTCTGGGAAGCTCGCCCGTACCAAATTTTTTTGATGCAAGGAGTGATCTAACTAACTCCCTCATTTTCCCAGGGTTGGCTTCGGCGTAATCCCTGCGGGCTACCCACAGGGCGTAGACCATTTTTTCACCTGTAAATTGCCCCCAGGCCTCCCCCAGATCGGTAACCTGGTAGGGCAGGCGCTTTTCCCTTACCCGCTGGTGGGCTAAAACAGCTTCGTCTCCAATTAAAAGGGCGCCGTCAGCTGCCAACATCATTTGGTCAAGGACGGGGGGAACAGTTTCAAACTGCACATCTACATGATAATAGTGATCAAAGAGAACTTTTAGCATTACAACGGAAGTAGCCGCGGATTCGGTAAGACAGACCTTCTTTCCCTCCAGTTCCGTGACCGGGATTTTGCTGAAAAAAAGTATGTTTGCCACCCGGCCGTCCGAACCGATGGACAATTCTGGAAGAATCAAACAATTTTTAGAGTGACGGGCATATTCTATTGAGGATAACGAAGTGACCTCCAGCTCCCCGTCAAGAAAAAGACGGTTCAAATGGGCGGGCGAACCTTTAACTAGTTCGGCTTCCAGAGGCAGAACCCCTTCTTCCAGGGCATAGTATACAGGCAGGTAACTAAAATATTCCACCTGCCCGAGGCGTAGTCCGGACACTATTAACCCTCCTCAATAATGTTATAGATGGCATAACACTCTGTTGGTATTCGCCCCACCGCCATGATTGTTTTAACCCATTGTCAGTTAACAGATCCTTACAGGGATTACCCCGCTGCCCCGGTCGGAGTCACCGCTATCGCAGCCGAGGGCCATTCTCCTTGCACCAAAAACCGCAAATTTTTATAATTTTTTAACCAACCCGTTAATTACCCTGAAAAAGTCTGGTAAAAACAATCCTTCCCGAATCACTTCGGCCCTGGTCCGGGACTTCCAGGTTAACGGCTACGCACCCGGCCCCCACCTTATCCGGGCGTGCAAAACCAGGGATACTTCCTCACTAGAGAAGATGAAATGGGGCTGTAATTGCAAAGATCAAGGCGAGATCTGCGATTTTGTGCTGCGACTGCGGGCACTTTTCCCGTGCCGCCCCGCAACCCGGCGCAGTGTTTCGCCCCTTCCCTGTAAATATGCCAGTATATACCTGTAACTAACTTGAAGAGAAATTTTCAGTCCATGCCGGCATTCCGGCGCCCGGTTTTAGGATCCCGGGTAAAAACCATAGCGTCCGCCACCCCCAGGTTCACCCTGCAAAATCGATTATTTTGCTGTGCAGCAGCGCAAATGGACAAGTCCGCCCCTGAACATCGGTTTAAAACTTTTATAACCCATATATGTACTATAATAGTTTTCTCCGTTCATCCGTTATAACGGGAACCGGGCAAACTAGTTTACCGGAAGATATTTTAATCTCCCTGATTGGTGGATAAAGCCGTTACAGGAACCAAAACTGGTTAATTGGATCACTCAGTACTACCCCGGTCCTTCCAGGCGGCAGAATTATTGCCATGGAGTATTCCCAACTTAAGGCCCGGGTTTTAGATAACCATACGTTGGGCAGGTAGTTCCTGGCGGTACAAGATCAGGATCAGCTCTTCCATAAGGTTCCTTTCCAGACCGGCCGCAATCCGGGAAAGGGAGTCGTAAGCCTTTCCCAGATAAGCAGAGACGTGTTCCCTGGAAATACCCTGCTCTAATAGGCCGTAAGCCATACCCAGATTAAAACCATAGCGTCGCATGGATTCCTGTTCTTCTTGCGGAGCACCTGCCAGTAGGGCGCTTAAGGAACAACACCCGGCAAATAGCTCTGCTGTTTCTTTACGCACCACTTCGTGCAGGGCTTTTGATGGTGGAACTTGTTTGGTTAATTTATTTCTCAAAATGCCGCCCTCGTGAATCTCGCAAATAATATCCGCCAGGGGGTCAAGAAGGTTGAGTATGTCCGCTTCCGACAGGAAGTAAAAAAACTTTCCATAAAGATAGTCCCCAACCAGGACCGGAAATTGGGAACCATCTTTCGGGTCAATATTTCCGCGGTAATACTCCGAGTCGTTTTCCGTAATTCCCTGGTGAATGGTCGAAGCCATGTAAATGAATTGAATTACACCGGCAAGAGCTGTAACCTTTGTCCGGGCCAGTCCATAAATCCGGGAAGACAGGACCACCAGTACCGGCCGGATGTTTTTGTTAATTGGAGAGAATTCCAGATGGGCATACCTTCCCAGACATCCTGTTTTAATTGTCAGGTTCTTCTTAATTAAAGAGTGCACTGAAATAAGTTCACCCTCTATGGGTGTTATAATATCTCTTAACATTTCCCCGAGGCTCCCCCCTCATACTACTATCTATATATTCGTTGCATCCGCGTAATTTCCTTCCGGGGAGCAATTTTTAGTATTTCGAATAAAAATATTGTCCGCAAAAATCAACAAGCCTTGCAACATATTTTTCATTGCAAGGCCTGTTAATTATTCATTTTGCTGGTACTAATAAATATCCCTCCTAGAGATTTACGGCTTCCTTCAGATAAGCCTTCGGCATGATCCCCCGTTTCATTTCTTTGGCTGTCATATTTTTAGCACTAAAATGGTTGTTCAGGTAATTACATGCATCCCAGGGATTTACTCTTTCACCACAGGTGAACACGTCCACTGCCGCGTAGCCCAGTTCCGGCCAGGTATGGATAGCCAGGTGCGATTCCGAAATTACCACCACACCGCTTACCCCTTGAGGACTGAATTTGTGGAACACGCATTCTCTGACTTCGGCGCCAGCTTCCAGCGCAGCGTTTACCATAATCTTTTCAACCTTGTTAATGTCATTAAGAATGTCAAAGTCACATCCACAAATTTCAGCCAATACATGGCGGCCCAAATGTTTCATTTATCTGCCTCCTTTTAGGACAATATTTTATGGAATTGCCAAACCCCCTGTAAACGCAAGGATTGTCAATTCCAATCAAATTCAATTTTAGCATAATATCTTAGCTTGTCAACAAATTTTTAAACCTGTTCCCACTGTTCCGAAATATCCTTAAAACCCCCGGCAAAACGATAAAACATGACTTGCTTTAGGAACTGACGCTGTTGCTTAAAGTACCGATCCCGCCTATCTCCACTTCAACCAAGTCGCCCCCGGCCAGGGGTCCCACACCTCCCGGTGTTCCTGTGAGGATGACATCGCCTGGAACAAGGGTCATAATTCCAGATATGAAACTAACCAGTTCCGGAATACCGCAGACCAGATTCCTGGTGGAGGATTTTTGACATATTACCCCGTTTAAACGCAGGATAACTGTAATATCGCCGGGATCAAGATCAGTAACAATATACGGGCCGAGGGGCAGAAACGTGTCATAGGATTTGGCCCGGGTCCACTGTCCATCCTGGCGCTGGTGATCCCTGGCTGTGACATCATTTGCGCAGGTGTAACCAAATATATACGCGGCAGCTTCTCTGGTTTTCACTTGACGGCAGGTTCTGCCGATAACCACGGCTAATTCAGCCTCGTAGTCAACTTGTCTGCTGGAAGGCGGCAGGATGATACTTGCACCGTGGCCAATTATTGCAGAAGGGGGTTTGAGAAATAAAACAGGCTCCCGGGGTATGGCAAGTTTCAGTTCCTCCGCGTGATCCCGGTAATTAATCCCCACACAAACAACCTTCGTCGGGGAACAAGGGGCCATCACCATAAGTTCCTGCAGTAAATAATCCCTTGCTCCGGTCCGAATGCCCTGAAAGGGATCCCCTGCCAGAGGGGTCACCCTGTCCTCCGTTATCTTTCCATAAAACACCTGACTTTTATACATGTACCTGCCAATCAACAAAACAAACAAACTCCCCGCTGGTAAATATTGGGTTTTCCCGGTAATTAGGATTCCCCGGTTAACCCCGATTATCCGGAAAAAAAGTAGTTCGCCTTCCAGCCGGCATTTTCCTGCAAAATGTTTTGGATTTCGCCCGTATGATATACCATTAGATGTTATATAGACCGCTCTACGAACAACAGAAATTGAGATTTTAACAATGAGCCTGTAAGTCTGAAAGCATGAAAAAAGCCGGCATTTAACCGGCTTAAATAGCTGTTCTTATCTCTTTTCCTGGTCTGCGCAAGCGCCGGGCCGCCAATCTTCACAGGCACCGTTAAAAATTTGCACACAATTTACTTCATTGAAGACGAAAAGCACAAGTGCGGGACAACAACAATCCACCCTCGAATTACAGCCAGCAAAATCACCCAATTTACCGCTGATGGCTTCCAATGCTTCTTTAACCATCTTTCTCCCCCCAATAATTTCATTTTGATTTGTAAACAATCTGTCAGCTATCCGGCGCAAGCAAATTATTTATTTGTACACTTTTTTTACGCAGGGACCGCCGGGCCGCCAATCTTCACAAGCCCCGTTAAAAATTTGCGCACAGTTTATTTCTTTAAAAATAAATAACACGAGATTGGGACCGCAACAATCGACAACCCTGCTGCTTCTGAATGCATCAACTTCCGTCTTTTCTTTCATTACTTCTAGAATCTCCTTTTCCACCAAGTATCCCCTCCTTCGTAAATATTTTCATGCTCTGCTATATTTGCATAATATGTATTTCAACAGCAAATTTCTCCCTGTAATGGACGAAAATATTGATGTAAATATTACCATATCACTGAGATGTACAGGTATCCCTTTTATCAGCCGGGCCTGCAGCAACTAAAATAAAAGGCTGTCCCGTGATTTCAGGAACAGCCTTGCCCGAACAACAAAATATTGATGGTATGGCAACTAACCGGAAAACACACCGTTCCCGAAAGCTTTCTTAACGAAAACTCATGTTGACAAACCCCCGGCTCCGCCAAAAAGACCCGTGTGTCCATTAACTTCCCGTTGACGCCGCTTTGGCAGCCTACTTACCTGAACGGTTTTAGCAATCTTCATAACGGCAACGGAGTCAGAGGTGTTTTTAATATAGATTCCTGCCATCGGGCAAATCCTTTCTTTGATAAAGGCTAATCCCCCGCCATCCCTGCAGATATATAGGGGGTTTTATATAATATCATTTATTTTTATCCGGCACTCCACTTTTGCGCCGAATCTTGTGGTATCGTTCCGCCATTCGGGCCTTAAACTCTTCAATTTCCAGGGTACCGGCCGGATTGGCGTTGATGTTGATTTTTTTCTTGTTCTCTTTTTCCATATTCGCACCTCCCGCCGGCTGCACCGCCTGTTTTGAGCCTGTTATTCTTCACTGATAGCACTGGTTGGACAGGATTCCACGGCCTCGTGAGCCTGTTCCTCCAGTTCCGGCGGGACTTCCTCTACTATATTATGAGCCTTGTCATCCTCGTTCCAGTCAAATACATCCGGACATAAATCAATACAGGCGCCGCAGCTGATACATAATTCCTGATCAACTTCTACTCGCAAGTATTTCACCCCCTGTCAAATTATAAACAGCTATAGTTTGGCTAAAAAGGCATAAATTATGTGCCGGCTTTTTTAGATTTCCGGAATTTTGATCTTTTTTGGACAGACTAAGGGCATTTTTTTGATAAAAAGTTTCAGGATAACAGGGGGTACTTGCATTACATGGAGGCGGGCTTCATTTAGAACATCCCGGGGGTCCTGGGCCAACCGCAGGCCTTTAACAAACGCAGCCGGTTTCGTACCCCCAGGATTGGAAAAAGCTGCGTCGCAAACACCGCATAGAATACAGGAAGCCAGACCCTCCATTCTGCGGGACACTTCCGGGGCCATACATCCGTCATGATCCCACCGGGTTATTAACCACGGCACTATAGCCTTTAAGGAATCAAAAAAAGGTTCTAAATCAACCACTAAATCCTTCAACTGTCTAAAATGGGGCAAAGGCTGAATGGTAATTCGTCCGTTGTGTCCGGCGATCTCCCGGATCAGGGTTTGACAGGCAAGACGGGGAACACCGTTAATGGTAACACCGCATGAACCGCAGATAGCACTGCGGCAGGAACGGCGAAAGGAAAGTCCGGGGTCCTGACGCCAAGCTTCCATTAAAACATCCAAAACCGTCTGACAACCCGCCATTTCCACGCGGAATTCCTGGAAGTAAGGCTCCCTGTCCACCTCCGGATTAAAACGGCTGATCTTTAAACTTAGGCTCATTTATCAGTACCCCCTTTCCTGCGGTATGTAGAGTGTAACCGAAACCGGTCCGTCGCTAAATTCAGGACATCTTTCACCCTGGCGCGAAATGGTGTGGCAAAGCCAGTTCCGGTCGTCCCGCCAGGGGCAATCCAAACGGAAGTGGGCGCCCCTGCTTTCTGTGCGGCGAAGGGCCCCACCAGCGATTAATTCACATAAATCCAGCAGGTAGCCCAGCTCCAAATAATGAATCAAACCGTAATTATAGGGCTGTTTACCTGCCGGGGGAATAAGTTTTTTGTAGCGCTCCTTTAATTCCGCCATACGCTTAACTGCGTCTTCCAGCCCGGGTCCATCCCGGAAGACACCCACCTGGCGGGTCATCAATAATGTCGCTTCCTGCTGGATCTTAAATGGGCTGTCATCCTGTTTACCCTGTGCCTTCCCCGCCAGCAGGGAATCCCAGGGTTCCAGATAAGGGGTAACATCCGCCGGGGAAAGGGAGGCCCAGGGCTGCTTCTCAGCAAATCTAACGGCAGTTTGTCCGGCCCGCCGGCCAAAAACCACGGTTTCCAGCAGGGAATTGCCTCCCAGACGATTGGCCCCGTGGACACTCACATTGGCGACTTCACCTGCCGCCAGAAGGCCGGGAATGCTGGTCATCCCCCAAATATCAGTCCTTACGCCGCCCATACTGTAATGCTGGGCCGGCTCAATGGGAATGGGGGTCCAGGCAGCGTCGATACCGGCATAGCGCGCAGCCAGATCCTTTACCTGGGGCAGACGTTGTTGCAGCAATTCCTCCCCCAGATGGGTAAGATCCAGGTGTACATACTTCCCTTCTACGCCGCGCCCCTCTTTTATTTCTTTAAAGATTGCCCGGGAAACAAGGTCCCGGGGGGCCAGTTCCATTTTTTGAGGGGCATAACGGGCCATAAAGCGTTCCCCGTCTTTGTTCCGCAGGTATCCCCCTTCTCCCCTGGCTGCTTCTGAAATAAGTATATTTGTTCCGAAAAGCGTTGTGGGGTGAAATTGGACAAATTCCATGTCCGAAAGAAGGGCGCCTGCCCTGTAGGCAATTGCCATTCCGTCCCCCGTGTTGGCATAGGCGTTGGTGGTTTTGGCAAAAGCCCGTCCATATCCCCCGGTAGCCAGAATTACTACTTTGCAGCGGATAATCTCAAGTTTGGCCCTGGCCAGATCGTAGACCAGCGCACCGGCAATCTGTTCCCCCTCGAACAACAGTTCCAGAAGGTGCCATTCAGGGTAAACTTTTACCCCGCTTTCCAGTGCTTTCTCAAAAAGTGTATGAAGCACCACATGCCCGGAGACGTCAGCGGCGAAGCAAGCCCGCGGGAAGCCGGCGCCTCCCAGGGAACGCTGGGCCAGGCCGCCCCCGGGGTTACGGTTCCAGAGCACACCCATGTGTTCCAGCTCCAGGATTAATTCCGGGCCCTCGGAGCAAAGTACCTCTATGGCGTCCTGATCGCCCAGGTAATCGCTCCCCTTAACGGTATCAAAAATATGGGCTGCTATGCTGTCGTCCTCTCCCAGAACGGCGTTAAAACCGCCCTGGGCCGCCCCACTGTGGGAACGGGTCGGATAGACCTTGCTCAAGACTGCAACATCACTTTTTTCCGACGCAGTCAATGCTGCCATAAGGCCCGCCAGGCCGCCGCCCACAACCAGTACCTCGTGAATCAGCATGACATTCACCTCCTGAAGATAAATCAAAGTATATTAGAAAAAGGTTGCCATGTTTTCTGCATGCTCCAGGTTTAAAATAGCTTCCGCCAGAGCCGCGGCCCCGGGTTTCCCCCAGATGTCTTCGGAAAGGGTATAAAACTTTTGTATTAATTCATCAACTGTAACCGGATTCTCCGGATCACCCCGGGGAAAATCCGTCCTTCCGCAATAAACCCGTCCTGTATTCGTTGTAATTTCCACTACTGCCGGCCAGCGCGCCGGATGGAGAGCATTTAAGCCGGCGTCTTGAACCAACGACACCACGGACATCAACTTCCGGATATCCGGGTCCGCCAGTGCTTCCGGAGTAAAATCCGTCAGTCCGCAGCTGCCATGAACCAGGGCCAGGGCCACACAGAAAGGGAGACTGAACTTGGCTGCGTAGACAGTATCCGGCTGATGATTGGCAGTTATACTCAGGGCTGTGCCGTAAGTACGGATGGTCAGGTCAGCTACATCGGAGGGTCCAGTGCTGTGCCTGGCGGCCAATTGCAAAACCACATCCACCGATGGGTGGGTATGACGGCAGGAAGCGTGTATTTTAAAGGAGTTTTCCTCAATTTTATAAGGACTAGAACCAAGACCTTCACTTATTTTAGCCAGATCGTAAGCAGGTGCAGTGGCCCGGCAAAACCCCCTCTCCCCTTCTATAATCGATGCCGCGCCGGTAAAACCCTCCCTTGCCAGTAAGGCTGCCAGTACGCCGTTCTGGGCCGCCTTTCCCGGGTGCAGGTGTTTGGACATGGAGCCGTCCAGCAGAAATTCCCATAAACCCGCGGCCTGGGTCCCGGCGGTTCCCAGTGCCCAGACCATCTCTTCCCGGCTCAAGCCCAGGAGTTTGCCGGCCGCGGCGGCTGCCCCGAACGTGCCGCAGGTACCGGTGGTATGCCAGAAATAATAGTGGGAAGGAGTAACAGCCTCTCCGATCCTGATTGCCACTTCATAGCCCGCAACGATGGCCTCAAGCAGCTGATGTCCCCCTGCGCCGGTCATTTCAGCTGCCGCCAGAGCCGCCGGAATAACGGCAGCCCCGGCATGGATAATTGCCGCCCGGTGTACGTCGTCCAACTCTACGATGTGGGAGGCCAGGCCGTTACCCATGGCTGCGTTTAAACAGGAAGTCTTTTCCCCGGTTGCCAGCAGTGTCGCCTGGGGCGTTCCCCCCTGGTTCCTGAGCACAGCCAGCACCTTTTGCGAAGGCTCCCGCTGCCCTCCGGCAGCAACTGAACCCAGCCAATCCAGAAATGCCAGTTTTGCTGCCCGTACAGCAGCCGGGGGCAGATTTTCCAAACAAATATCTTTTATAAAATCGGCCAGGCGGCCAGAGAGCAAGGAAATCACCCCTTCCAGATCAGTAGCACAGGGTAAGACCGCCCGGGGACGGCCTTATACCTTTTTTAACAGCCAACCATTACACGCACCGGCGCCCACAACAAATTCAAAGGACATATCTTTTTTCATTATTTCATAAATTAAAAATATTTACCCGAATTTACATAGTTAAATACCTTTCAGGAAAATCCTTTCGACACGAACAGGTTTTAATCCTTTCCAGGAGACTTAATCCGTTTAATTGCAGAATAGTCTAAAGAACATGAACTATTAAATACCAGATGGATGAGTTAAAACATCCATCCAACCTGTACCAATTTGCCCGGGTGATAGGAGTACCCTTGTACACCTGGAATAATTACTCTTTTAACGGTAAAAATCCGCAACACTTTGCCTTTTGCCTTTAGGCAGAGTATCACGGATTTTATACTGGAACCCTTGGTCAGGAGACCTTCAGTTTAAATATGCTGAAACGGGTGTTACAACCAATTACCCTCGCCGGCAGGGGCAGCGAAGCCCTTTAAATTAAAACAATTTAAATTGCTGCGGCAATCCTCGCGCCCTCTTCAATCGCCTGGATAGCCTTTCTTGCTTTAACAGCATCTCCGATAACATGCAGTTCAGCATCTACCCTTCCCCTTAACTTTTCTTCCAGGGGATTGTAAGAAGTTGAACCTAAAGCAAGTACAACACTATCAAAGTCGGTTATCTTTTCTTCCCGGCCATCTTTCAGATAAACAACACCGTCATCTAAAAACTCCTTAACTGCGGCGCCTGTCAGGCAAGAGACACCATACTCCTTTAAACGCTCCATTAAATACAACCTGGGGCCATCCGGCATATCCTTTGCTAATTCTTGCTCCATTTCAATTATGGTTACTTTACGGCCATGTTCGCCGATAAAGTCTGCGGTCTCGGCCCCAACCATGCCTCCACCGACAACCAGAACCCTATCACCCACATAAGCTTTCCCGTCAAGGACTTCCACAGCTTTTACGAATTTGGGGTTGTCAATACCTTTAATGTCCGGAATCAGAGGAACACCGCCAGTTGCCAGGATTACCACATCGGGCTTTTCCTTCATTACCAGTACAGGGGTTACTTCTATATCCAATTTATATTCTACGCCATATTTTTTACCCATGGTAATATAATATTTGATCGCTTTCAATATATCATCCTTGGTGGAGGGTATGCCCCCTATCCTGAACTGCCCGCCCAACACGTTTTGTTCTTCGTACAGGGTCACCTGATGACCTCTCCTGGCGGCAACCCAGGCTGCTTCCAGGCCTGCCGGCCCGCCGCCTATAATCATGACTTTTTTGGGCTTTTCGGTTTTTTCTATCTTTAAAGTCCCTTCCCTGCCCGTGAAGGGATTCACCAGACAACCAATTTTCAAGTGTTCCGGGTCGAACAGGTAACCCACACAACCCTGAAGACAGGCTATGCAGGGGGATATTTCCTCCGGCACATCGGCGGCTACCTTATTGGGAAACTCGGGATCAGCCAGCGATTCCCTGCCCAGGGAAATCATATCCGCCTTGCCGGACTGCAGGATGTCCTCCGCCAAATAGGGATCGTTAATCCGCCCCACTGTGATGACTGGAATTTTAACAGATTTCTTAACTTCTTCTGCAGCCACTGCATTAAATCCCGGAGGTACGGCGCCCGGGACAAACATCCAGTGCATGCTGCCATAGGTACATATTGATACATGAACGGCATTGACGCCGGCCTGCTCCACCAGCCTGGCGATCGCCCTGGTTTCATCTATAGCCCTTCCGCCATGCACCTTTTCGTCACCGCTCATTCTAAATATCAGGGGGTAGCCGTTTCCCACTTCCCGTTTTATACTTCTAATAATCTCCAGGGGAAACTTCATTCTGCTGATGAAGTTGCCGCCGAATTCATCAATCCTTTTATTGGAATAGGCTGACATGAATTGGGCGATTAAATAACCGTGCGCGCCGTGAATTTCCACTGCATCAAAACCGGCATCCCTTGCCCTCACTGCCGCATCCCTGAACTTACCAATAAGATCATAGACTTCCGGGGTGGACAACTCCCGGGGTATCTCCCTCATTACCGGGCAAGCAACAGCCGAGGGGGCAACTGGCTGTTCGCCAATAATATCCTTTGAGGTCTGTCTTCCGGCGTGGTGAAGCTGCACAGCAATCTTGGCCCCGTACTTGTGCACTTCATCCACTAACCTTTTCCAGCCGGGAATAAATTCATCGCTCCACAAACCGGGTTCAAAGGGGATCGCCTTTCCAGCAGGCTCAATAGCCGTTACTTCCACGATGATCAAACCAAAGCCGCCCTTTGCCCTGGCTATATGGTAGTCAATTAGTTGTTGGGAAACGCTGCCATCCGGGTTAGCGTAGTTTGACCCCATGGGTGGCACCACAAAGCGGTTTTTTACCTCCATTGAGCCAATTTTAATTGGAGATAGTAAGGCCGGGAAATTCATAAAAACCCTCCTTTTAGCTGTTTTGATCCTCAGATGTTTAATTGAATCGCTATTGCCATTACATAAAAATTGAAAAGGTCAAATAAAATGCTATATTCGCGTATTATTAAATAACTAACCGCAATTTTTATGCCAGATGATAACAGGCTAGTACGATGGGGATATTTCTTTTGTTATAGTGAAGCAGACTGGTTTTTACCATGAAACACTACCTCAACCGGGGGTATAAAGGGGAAGTCAATGGCACGCAGTTGTATAAACTTTACACGCCAGGTGAAATACAAGTCCAGAAAATAAAAAGTGCTTTATTAGTTGATGATTGAACATAAATATATAACGATACTTATGCGGGTTCCCGAATTCCTTAACTCGGCTTTGTATAGATTTTAAACACTTGCTACGACCCCTGTAAATTTATTGTTTAATTCTTTTACATGGAAACCTTCAAACTGATATTTCATGCTTTTTTATTTTACGATAAAGGGTGGCCCTGGTGATGCCCAGGCTGTTGGCGGCGAAAGTTATGTTTTTGTTGCACCGCCTGAGCGTTTCGATTATGTTTTGTTTTTCTGTTTCCTCAAGTGTTTTTAAATTTACCGCAACATCCGCGCCGGCTTTAAGACCGGGCGGCAGATCATTGTCTGTTACCGTACTTCCCTTCATACTGTTTAAAAAATAAATTACCGTATTTTCCAGTTCCCGTACATTTCCCGGCCAGTCAAAGGCTGAAATAGTCTTTTGGATATGGGGCGGGATTATAATGGAGCCGGTTTCGTCGGAAGAAGAAGCATGTTTTTTTATAAAGTATTGCAGCAATACTTCCAAATCTTCTTTTCTATCCCTTAAAGGGGGTATATTCAGCACAAACACGGACAGTCGGTAATACAAGTCATTTCTGAAGCGGCCGTTCCCCACTTCCTTTAGCAAGTCCTTATTGGTGGCTGCTATAATTCGCACATCCAGGGGAACGATCCGGGACCCCCCGACCCTTACAACTTGTTTTTCCTGTAAAACTCTTAAAAGATTGGTTTGTACCGTTAAGGGCATGTCCCCTATCTCATCCAAAAAAATTGTACCGCCCCTGGCAAGTTCAAATTTACCTGCCTTTCCACCTTTTTTTGCCCCTGTAAAGGTACCTTCTTCATAACCGAATAGTTCACTCTGAATCAAGTCTTTAGGCAGGGCAGCGCAGTTAACCGCAATAAAGGGCCCACCCGAGCGGGGGCCGTAATTGTGTATAGCCTGGGCAATTATTTCCTTACCGGTACCGCTTTCGCCCTGGATTAATGTGGTTATGTCCTTAAAGGAAATGTTTTTGGCGTTACGTACCAATTCCCCCATTTGCCTGCTGCAATAGATCAAATCAGCAAAAGTGTAGGAAGCGGCAATGCTGCCCCCACCCGAAGACGAAGCTTCCTTTAATTCTTTCAATGTTCCCACAACACCGATATTTTCAGAATCCTCATCTTTAATGGATTTAAAATGGGCGTTGACATACACCGGTCCTTTGGGAGTAACAAACTGCAATTCGGCCCAGCGGCAATTGTTTTTCAACCTTTGTTTGACGCTTTCGTAGTTACTTACAATGGCTTCGATTTGCCTTCCCACGTAACCCCCGGGGGAAATACCAAGCATCCTGGAAGCTGTGTTGTTTATATGTGTTACAGTGCCCCGGCTGTCGAAAAAGAACAGAGCCTCCGGCACACTGTCAACGATGGCTTTAAAATAATGATAGGATTTATTGTAGCTGGCATGCACCCGCAGAAATTCTAATTCCATTTCAATCGCTCTGGCCGTGGTTACCACCAGACCCAGAAGCAACGGGTGATGTACTTCTTCATTGTTATTGGATAGATCGAGGGTCCCAAGGAGGTTACCTCCCCTGTCAAAAATCGGCGCAGCAGAACAACACCAATCATGGTAAAGCTGACAATAATGCTCGCGGGAAAAGATCTGGATGGGGCTTCGGCCAACAAGACACACACCGGGGGAAGTAGTCCCGATGAGCTTTTCGGAGCAGGAAGCGCCCGGTATAAGGGAGAGCGACTCGGCCTGATTAAACATTTTTCTGTCGCCGAACAGATCAAGAATTATCCCCTCGGCATCAGTGAGTATTACAACGAAACCCGTCCCCTGGACAGACTCATAGAGCTTCTTCATATGCGGCCCGGCAGCCCTGAGTAAATCCCTTTGCTCTTCTGCCAAATCCCCAAGATCGGATGCTATTGAACTGATCTTGCTTTTTACCGGATCAACATTACTCTGCAGGCACCTTTTCCAGGAAAGCGCGATTTCCTGGCGCAAAAGGCCCGTTTCTATATAACGTTCGGAAGCCAGTCTGTTCCAGGCCTTCTCCGCGACAGCACCGGGTAAACTTTTAATAACTTTCTTCTTTTTTACCGGCGCCATTAAGCCACCTCCCCTTCTTGCGAAATTACTGCTATTTATTTAATCCCCACTTTAACCGGAACAGGTTTAAGGATACGCAAAACCTCTTTAGGGTCCAGACCAATCAAGTAACCTCTTTTACCGCCGTTAAGATAGATCCTGGGCAGGTCAAGTATTGTCTCCTCTATGTAAACAGGCAGGACCTTGCGGGTACCGAATGGCGAAGTACCGCCAACCAGGTAGCCTGTGTGTTTCGCTGCCGTTTCGGGGGTGCAGGGCGAAATGCTTTTAACTCCGATTATTCGCGCCAACCCTTTGGTTGAAACCTGCAATTCACCATGCATTAAAATAATTAGCGGATTTTTGTTTTCATCCTCCATGATCAGGGTCTTTATCACACTATGTTCATCTAATTGAAGTTCCCTTGCTGATACAGCTGTTCCGCCTTTATCCTCGTATTCATACAGATGGTCGGTATAATGAACCCTTTCCCGGCGTAACAGGCGAATGGCAGAAGTAACGGGAGTTTTATCCTTTGCCACAAATCACCAAATTACCTTTCCCAAACATTTTTATACTTTAACCTTCGCAAAACCGAAACCTGTCTACAATAAACGAGCCATAAATATACACATCGTCTCACCAAAATACAGCCATCTCTTTTAAATTCTATTTTATCAGACCGGGGTGGAGTTGAAAAATGGTTTTAGTACTTGAGATTCATATTTTGGCGGCGTTAAGTTTACATATATAATTATAGTAAAATGGAGTCCTGCAGTATCTGCAAAACCCCATCTCAATTGGTTTAATTGGTCGGAGCGACACGACTTGAACGTGCGACCTCTACCACCCCAAGGTAGCGCTCTAGCCAAACTGAGCTACGCCCCGATATTCTAATGCGCAGAAGTAATTGTACCTGTTTTGAACCCAAAAGTCAAGGGATGTCAGTTCCCTTTTCTTATTAAACCCCGCTCCACCTGCCTGAATCCTGCACTCACGAGAGGTTAAAGACTGTCCGTTTTATTTTTGGTGTATTTACGGGCTGCTTCGGAACCCTGCCCAAGGTCGGTAAAATAGGAAATATATGCCGCCGGGACCGCCTCCCTAACCTGCGTCATCCAGGACAGCGAACTCGCGCGCGGAAAGTATCATCCCTTCAAATTTATTGGGGGTAAAATTTACCTGGGAACTGCCAAAGCAGCAGCACACACGGAAGCAGCCGGGAGGGTAAGGTTGTCCGGAAATATTGCCACGGGATAAACCGGCCCAGGGGACAATTTGATTTAAACCGCTTATGAGTTATGATTAAGAAAACCAGTAAAAACCGGAGGGGCCCCAATGAAACAGCGATTCTTTTATTGTCCTAAATGTGGCGGGAGGTTATCCTACCGTTACTGCGGGGAAAGAAACAGATTGGTGTGCGGGAATTGCAGTTACATCTTCTACGAAAATCCCATCGTCGGTGTGGCCGCGGTGGTACTGGATCAGCGGGGGCGGCTCCTGTTGGGCAGGCGGAACAGCAGTTACAAGGGTCTCTGGTGTATCCCCTGCGGTTACGTAGAATATGATGAGGATGTTTATGAAGCCATTATTCGCGAGTTTAAAGAAGAAACCAATCTGGACATCGAGATAACCGGTATTTATTCCGTGCAGTCCAACTTTCACAATCCCGAAACCCATACCGTGGGAATCTGGTTTAAGGCCGCAGTTACCGGCGGGGAACTTACCGCCCGGGAGGATCTGGATCAAGTGGGCTTTTTCGACCTGGAAAGCATTCCACCCCTGGCTTTTCCCACAGACGCAATTGTTATCGAAAAAATCAGGCAATCTCAGAAAAAATAACAACCTACCCGATTAACCTTAACCTTCTTAATTTCTTTTCACCACATACGGGACAACCCTGCAGCGCCAGGGGCATTTCCAGCCCGCGGGCAGCCAGCAAGCCGGCATTACCAGAATTTCCGGCGGTGGTCCGTCGACGACAACTAATTATACGGATTCCTTCTGTCTTAAAATTAGGAAAGTAATTAATTTTTTTGATGGTTATGGCAAAAGGGGAAAAACATGCGGGCGGTAACTACCCTTTCATCCCCGACTGTTTCAAAAAGCTATAAAATAATTTTTGTTTTTTCAAACATAAATTTTGTTATGAGAAAGGAATTTCGGTTTCCAGGGAGAATTAATAGCAATATTTCAATTATAAATCTCCGAACCAGGCCACCTGAATTGTATTCGATAGGTTTCCTGGTCTTTAGGGTATATCTGGAAACGGTTATGCCTCCCATTGCGGAAAGGAGTACACAGTCTTTACTGAAACGCTGCCAGGATAGCAAGCACTGAAGTGTTACCATCAGTTCAGATGATTGCCCCTGGCAGCTGGTGAAAACTTTGTCTGCTTTTTGATTGGGGCAAAGTTTTTTTTATTTTAAATAGGGACTGCCATTCATCCCGGCATTGAAAAATTTTAAATTTCGCTAATGCAAATACAAAGATAAAACATGCAGGGCCAACTGACTATTTTAACTGGAACTAAATATTAAACACTCACAAAAAAATCTCCGAACCAGGTTACCTGAATCACATTTGATAGGTTACCCGGTCTGCAGGGTATATCCGGAAACAGATATGCCTCCCATTGTGGAAAGGAGAACATAAGTTTATTTGGAGTTAACGGTACGATTACTTGTGCGGTTTGATGCCCCATTGTAATTATACTGCTTTCTTCGCAGATAACTTTGTTCATCCTTTGATGTTGGACAAGTTTTTTTTTGCTTTAACAACTCCGGGGAAAAGAGGGGGGATGACTGAAATACCACTAAATTCATTTAGAGCATAAAGGAGGTTGCTATTAGCTGATATGAAAAAAGGTATTAGCCGCCGTGATTTCTTGAAGTATTTGGGAGTAGGAGCTGCCGGTGCGGCTTTATTTGAAGGAACCAGCCCAACACCTGCTTTAGCTGCGGAAAATTCCCCCAGTTTTGAATTGGGACCTTTCAAGTTAAAGAAAACCAAAGAGACCTCTTCCGGCTGTCCCTATTGTGGATGTGGCTGCAGTACAATTGTTTACTCCGAAAACGATAAAGTAATTTTTATTGAAGGGGATCCTGACAGCCCCATAAATGAAGGTACCCTGTGTCCCAAAGGGTCAGCCCTGCCGGATATCTATAACATTATAGATAGAAAACGCCGGCGAGTGCCCAATCCGGGGCGGTTAACGGAGGTTCTTTACCGCGCCCCCGGCAGCTCCAAGTGGGAAGTTAAAGACTGGGACTGGGCTATACCCGAAATCGCCAAAAGGGTTAAACAGACCCGGGACGAACACTTTGAAGAAAAAGACGCCAACGGTGTTACGGTTAACCGCACCCTGGCCATTTGTCAAATGGGCAGCGCCAATATTAATAACGAAGAAGACTATTTAGTTAACAAGCTCATGCGGGGAGCCCTGGGCGTGGTCGATCTTGACCATTGCGCCCGTCTCTGACACGCCCCGACCGTAGCCGGTCTGGCTAACACCTTTGGTCGGGGAGTAATGACAAATAATTTTAGCGACTATCAAAACGCGGATATTTTTTTGGTTATCGGGGCTAACCCGGCTGAGGCCCACCCCATGGCTATGCATCACATCGGCAAGGCTATGGCAAAAGGGGCTAAACTGATAGTCGTTGACCCAAGATTTACTAAAACAGCGTCCAAAGCACATATTTACGTTCCTTTACGCCCGGGAACAGATATTTCCTTCCTTTACGGTTTAATCAATTATGCCATAGAGAATAACCTTTACCAGCATGAGTATGTTAACAACTACACCAACGCCTCTTACTTGATCAGCCCGGAATACAGCTTTGCGGACGGCATCTTTTCCGGCTTAGAAGAAAAGGACGGCAAACTGTTCTATAACACCGCCAGCTGGGCTTACCAAAAGGACGACGACAAGATTAGAAAGGACCCGACCTTACAGAATCCCCTGTGCGTCTGGCAGATCATGAAAAAACATGTTTCCCGCTACGATATAAAAACTGTCAGCCAGGTAACGGGAACCCCGGAAGATATTTTACGCAAGGCTTACGCTTTGTATTGCGAATCGGGGAAACCTGATGTTGCGGGCAATTTAATATACGTTCTGGGAATCACCCAGCACAGTTACGGAACTCAAAACACCCGGGCAACCGCTATGGTGCAACTTTTGCTCGGTAATGTAGGTATGCCCGGCGGCGGTCTCAACCCCCAAAGGGGGCAATCAAACGTCCAGGGCGCCTGTGACATGGGAATGCTCTGGAACAATATTACGGGTTACCTTAACGTACCCGATGCAACAAAACACCCCACCTATAAGGACTACCTGGAGGTAGAAACACCCAAAACGGGATACTGGTCCAACAAACCCAAGTTCCTGGCCAGCCTTCTAAAAGCCTGGTACGGGGATAAAGCCACCCCGGAAAATGACTTTTGTTATGACTGGCTGCCTAAATCAGACGGGAAAGACCATTCCCACATGTCCTCCTATGCTTCCCTGGCAGAGGGCCATATTAAAGGCGTCTTTTGCTGGGCTGAGAATCCTTCCGTGGCCGGACCGGATGCCTCCAACGAGGCCAAGGCTCTGGAGAACGCGGACTGGATGGTCTGTGTTGATATTTTTGAAAACGAAACAGCAGCCTTCTGGAAGCGTCCGGGAGTAAACCCGGCGGATATAAAAACGGAGGTTTTTCTGCTGCCGGGGGCTCATATCTACGAATCGGAAGGCACAAGAACGAACAGCGCCCGCAATATTCAATGGCGCTGGAAGGCTGTGGAACCGCCCGGGAATTCAAGAAGCAGTCTCTGGATTGCCGACCGGATCTTCAGGGCTGTACGACAGGAATACCAAAGCGGCGGTAAATTTACCGATCCCATTTTAAACATGGTTTGGAACTACGACAACTCTAGCCCGGACGAGCCGGATATAGAAAAAATAGCGATTGAAATTAACGGTTATAATGTGGCCGACGGCCGGGTTTTAGGCACTTTTGGCGACCTTAAGGATGATGGTTCCACAGCCTGCGGGGTATGGGTTTATACCGGCTATTATTACGTTGACCCCAATGAGCAAGACCCGTTGTTAAAGGTGCCCGCTACCAAAAGGCACGGCACGGAAGATAAAAGCGGTCTTGGTGTCTATCCGAAATGGACCTTTGTCTGGCCTTTGAACCGGCGTATTGTTTATAACCGCTGCTCGGCCGACCCGGCCGGCCGGCCCTGGAAAAAGGACAAACCCCTGATGGCCTGGGACGGAACGAAATGGGCTGTCAACGATGTTCCCGATTTCGGTATCGTAGACGCCCTCACCAAAGAGCCCGTACCGCCGGAAAAGACAGCCAATGCACCTTTTATTATGCTTCCGGAAGGGCAGGCACGCTTCTTTACCCCTTCCGGTTTAAAGGAAGGACCAATGCCGGAACACTATGAACCAGTGGAAAGTCCGGTGAAAAATTTAATCAACAAACAGCAAAACAACCCCATGGCCATGAGATGGAAAGGCGGATTCTCTAATTTAGCCGAAACCGGCAGCAAAGAATTCCCCTATGTGGCCACTACCGTTCATTACGTTGAACACTATCAAACCGGGGTAAGAACCAGAAACAGCCCCATGCTGGTGGAGTTGATGCCGGAGCAATTTGCCACCATATCGCCAAATTTAGCCGGTCAGTTGGGAATAAAACCCGGGGATGAAATAATTGTAAGCAGCGCCCGATCGGAAATTAAAATGAAGGCCAATGTTTTACCCATTATTAAACCCTTGATTGTCAACGGGAGTCCCGTGGAAATAGTTTCCCTGCCCTGGAGCTGGGGCTACATGGGATTGTCCAAGGGGGACGTCGGGAACGATTTAACACCGTTTATAGGTGATGCCAACGTTGCTGTGCCCGAGTACAAAGCCTTTTTGGTTAATATCAGGAAAGCATAGCATTATAATGGCAATTACCGTGCCCGGCGTGCCGCTGCAAATAATACTTCCCGCCGGTGTTCAAACGGTATTTGGCCGGTAGGCAATTGCGTAATCCCACAGCATTAAAAAGCAAACAAGGTGCTAAAATATTCTTAAAGGCATGGCTGGCGATTTAGAGGGTTCTTACCATCCGCCGGCCCGGCAGGCATGCCGGGCCTACAAAAATAATGTCCCCCGGCCGCAACCCGGGGGACATTATTTTTAAAACCAATGGACGCAAAGCCACTCGGGATAATAATTACCGCAGTAACGAGGGATGTCGTAATCTCACGCCCCGGTATTTGCGGAAACGAAACAGTTTCATCTTTTCGCGATAAGGTTTCAAAAAACTAAAAAACCGCACATCAAAGCGGCCGGTATTCCCCTATAAAATAGGAAAAAGCCCAGTATTACTGAACTTTACATCAATAAATATTGATCTTAGATCAATATTGACGTTCTTTTTATGTTGGAAACAAAAGGGATCGAACCCCTGACTCCTTGACGTTTGTAAAGGCAGTTTGTTTTTGACGCCTCATTCTGATTGGTCCTAAAGATATTATGTGCGAATTTCTTTAGAATATCAATAGGCAATATGATGCCCATGCTGCCTGTTTTTTGCGCCATCCTTCTTAATATCGACATGTCTGGAGACATGAAGAGAAAAATACAAGGGTTTTGAGTATCACTCAAAACCCTTGTAACTGGTGGAGACGAGGGGGATCGAACCCCTGACCTTCTGAATGCCATTCAGACGCGCTCCCAGCTGCGCCACGCCCCCACATCGTATACTATGCAGTTGTTCGCGAATTGAACAACAGTGAACACATATGATATTGTACTACTTTCTTCGCCCGGGGTCAAGGGCAATATCCCGGGCGCTTCAATTTTTTTGGAAAGACCGTCCGGATAGAAAGAACCTGTCCTGACGCTAAATATATTACATTTTTTTTAATGTAAAGCCGTCCTGGTTGACCTTTACGTTCCGTTTTTTATTCCTTAACCAGGATAAAAGTTCCGAATCCCAGATGCTTTTTATTCCTTATCATCACCCTTTTATACCTAAAAAGTACGCCAAGAAGGGCCGGATCCAGGGCAGACACCTTCAATCCAAACCTGCAGGTATCCGGGACAAACAGTTCTTTTAAATTCTCCAGGGGACCGGGAAACCGGCTCTGCCAGGTCCTGAAAGGAGTAAGGCCGGTATTTTGAAAATAATCCAGCCATTGTTGATAGGACGGGATCCGGGGAAGTCCGCAGACGTCCTTGAGTTCTTCCCTTTCTTTCCCGGGCAGGGATTCGCGAGCGAAGATTTCCACACAAATCAAGTAACCCCTTTTTTTCAGAATCCTGTAACACTCTTTCAGAACAGACCGGACAGGCAAAAATACCAAAACCGACTCAACTATGACAAGGTTGGCGATTTGATTTTTAAAAGGCAGATCCAACATATCACCATGCACGAAATGCACTTCCGCCCCTTCCTGAAGCGCCCTCGCCTTCGCCCTGGTCAGCATAATTTCAGAATTGTCCAGGGCAAAAACGTGCGCCCCGTAGGTTTTAGCCAGGTAGCAAGCAGTCCGCCCCGTACCGCACCCCAGGTCCAGAATAACTTCGTCCGGCATAACGGTAAAATTCCGTAGAATACTACGGGTCCCGGTAAACCCCCCGGGGTGGAGACTGCCGCCGCCAAATGCAGTAATGGCCTTTAAATATGAACTCATCGCAATTCCCTTTCTTTCTGTCATTTTACATCTTATGTTGGGAAACAACGTTGAGTTACCGGCTTCAGCTGATTTCTCACCTAAAAAATCTGCCCGGTTTAGCCATACAAGTCCATAAAACATGACAGCGCTGTTCCTATGTACAGAACGGTTCCCAGGTCCCTGGGCGGGCGGACGCCATAAAACTAAAAATAACTTGTCTTTGGTACTTGATTGGCTTTTAAAAGACCGATGGACTTTGCTAAGACCGCTAGCTAATCCAGCGGCCTGCCACAAACAGCGAACAGATAACCGAAAAAGCGATTACGGACAGGACGGTGTACGCGGTTACCAGGTTGTTCTTGTGCAGCAACCGGGCTAGAGTGATATAGCCGGGAAACAGAATAAGAATGTATCTCGGCATACCCAGGGGAACATTGCCGACCACGGACGAAAAGGGTATTAAAAAACCAAGCACTAAGAAGATCAGCAGGGAGCGGTCCTCTATATATTTAAAGCTGCGTACCACAAGGTAGAGAAACAGAAAGGCCATGCCCGACTCAAAAAGGGCATAGAAATTGCTTTGGTAGAAAAAGACGGAAAGGTTTAAGAATTGGCCCGCGCCGGGGTATTGAAAGTGGCGATATCCCCAGTACTCCCTGTTCAGGGAGTGGGAGAAAGCAAGGGGATCACCGGTATACTTCCATAAAACAAGCATAAATAACCCCAAAGACAACGGGATTAAAAAAAGCGGAAAGATCTTCCGGGGGGAGAATCCGAGGCCATTTTCCTTATACTGTTGATACAGGAAGGCAAAAAATAAGACAACACCAATATTTCTGGTCAGTGCCGCACAGGCGCCCATTAATGACGCCGCCAACCACCTTTCCTTTCTGGCGAAATAAAAAGCACCCAGGGAAAACGCCAAAAAAGGAGCCTCTGAGTATATCGAGGAAAAGAAGATGGCTGTTGGGAAAAAAAGCATCACAAAAACCGAGGTGGCAGCAATTTTTTCGCCGTAATCTTCTTTAACCAGGTGAAAAAGAAGGATACAGGCCAAAAAAAGGGCTGCGTTGGATATTAAAAAGCCGGCCTCCGGGCCGTTGCGGGTGAGAAAGGTTAAGATCCGGATAAGCAAGGGAAACATGGGAAAAAAAGGAGCACTGTCAAAGTCGTAACCCTGTCCTGCGATTCTTAAAAACCAGCCGGCATCCCAGTGAATTAAAGAATCCAAAACCACATTGGGGTGCAGGTGCTCCACTGTAGCAGGTAGAATAGGATGGATAATATCCCTGGTCAGCCAGATAATAAATATTATATACAACTTGTTTAAAATAAATATGTAAGCGGTACGTACTAAGCTGTCTCTAATGTCCCCTTACCCCCTGGTTATTTTCGCTGCAACCTCGCCCTTTCGAAAAACCCAAAGCTTGCTGAGAGTAAAATTAAAGGCAAAGGTTATTGTGGTGGTCAAAAACAGGGCCAGAAAATGAGTTGTATTTAAGCATAACAGTGCATAAATAGACGCGCTGTTGATCCCCAGGCCCACTGCGTTGACCAGCGTAAACTTAAGGAAGCGGCTGCCTTCTTCCCCGCTAGGAGTTTTGAAAGTCCAGCACCGGTTCAATAAAAAGCTGTTGACAATACCACAGAGATAGCTGAAGCCTTTGGCAACCGAGTAAAAAAGAATACTCTCACCCGGAAACAATCTAAAAATTGCAAAGTAAACAGCCCAGTCTATAAAAGTGTTGATACAACCCACCAGGGCGAATTTGCAAAGTTGGAGAACGCCTTCCGTCAAAATGGACCTCCTCATTATACTTTACCAGACCTGAGGGCGGGGTAACGTAACAGCCCGGCCAATTATAAAGCATGCTCCTGGCAAATTATCAGGACCTTGGTGAAATATTGCTCTTCAATTTAAACAGTTCTTTAAAAGCCTTGAGGATAACCGACAGCCTGGCTCCTGTTTGCTTACCGGCCACCCGTGGAAAATGATTAACCCCGACTTCGGTAATAGTATAACCCTTTGCCCTTGCCTTAGCGAGGATCTCCGTATCGATCAAAGCGCCCTGTGAGGTAAGGGTTATCTCTTCAAAGATTTTACGTTTATAAAGCTTAAAGGCTGAGTCAACATCCGAAACATTAATTTTAAACAGGAAGTTCACAAGAACTCCCCACATAAAGGCGTTGATTTTGCGAAACAATGGATCCTGCCTGTTTAAGCGGTAACCGGATACAATATCAAATTTTTCAATTAAGGGAAGCAACCTGGTTATTTCTTCAATCTTAAATTGTCCGTCACCATCAGTATAAAAAATCAAATCCTTTGTGGCGTTTTTAAATCCCGTCTGAAGAGCCGCCCCGTATCCCCGGTTGCGTTCGTGGTGGATAACCCGGACGAAGGGATTTTCCCGGGCAAGCCTTTCCGCTACCTCCGCCGTGCGGTCTTTGCTCCCGTCGTTTATTATGATAATCTCATAATCTTCGGAGATCCGCCCGGCCACATCCAAGGCCTCCCTGGTTACCCCGGCAACATTTTGTTCTTCGTTGTAACACGGAAAAAATATTGTAATCGAATACTTTTTCATAGCCCCCCCGGATTTCCCATTAGTTGATTTCGTACCAATAGTTACCTTCGACATAATTGCTCCACGTCCTCCTTGAAGCAGGCGTTTTCCACTTTTGCTATAAGTTTTAATTATTTGAATATTTTTATACTAGCTTGACTTGATTTTTGCAATAAAATAATATTAAAGTTAGGAGGGATAACATGAACACAGTTGAAGTGAGAGGTTTCGGCGTCTTATTAAAACTTTTCAAGGAAAGGCATTGGCCTGTCCCCGTGAACTATGAGCTCAAAGAATCAATTACGGCCGCGGAACTGGCGGAAGCGCTGGAATTCCCAAAGGATAAGATTGAAGTGGTCTTAGTCAACGGATTGGCCTCGAGCCTGGATCATCAGGTAAAACCCGGGGATCGCATAGCTTTCGTGCCACCCGGCACACCGGGACCATACCGGGTTATACTGGGTTTCGTGCAGAATAAGCAAAAGGCCTAGATGGTTCAACATGTTATATAATTGAACAACTGCTGCGTCAAACGTGAACACCTTTTTGCGATCACTTGAGGCGACCTTTTGGTCCCCTCTTTTTTTCTGCCGCTTCGAAAGATGATCTATGCTTAGAGGGGGTGGATTCCAATATTTTATGAACACTCACCAGGCCTGTTATCACTTCCTTCTTGTATCCGGATAGTGGTATAACTTTATCCGGTTTTTAGCATAATAAATATATCACGATACCTAGGAGGAGTTAAATTATGGAATGGTTGAACAGAATTGTTTTAGCCCTAATCATTATCGGGGCATTGAACTGGTTGCTGGTGGGCCTTTTTGAGTGGGACCTGATAACAGCCTTATTCGGGGGTGAAACATTAAGACAGGCTTCAACCCTGAGTAAAGTTATTTACACCCTGGTAGGTCTATCCGGACTTTATGCTATTTCATTCTTTTTCAGGGAAAATGCTTTGGTCAGGAATAATAAATAATTATAAAAACCAGTTTTAAATGTTTAAGAAAAAAGGTTCGGGTCCCCACCGCACCTTTTTTTTGCCTTCTATTATTTTGCTGGATAAATTTTAAAAGATGCATACAAAAAGCAGGCGGCGGCAATACTACAATTTAAATTAAAAGGAGGGATTGAAATGATGACTCCCCGCAAGAAAGACAAACGAAAGCCCCCCGAGATTGTAACCCCGGTAATGGATGAAAGCGACGTTTCCCAGGAAGAAGATGGAGGTTGCAGCGGTTCCTGCCCAAAATCCGGTTTATCCGGGGATAGTGACAATGATTCCTGTTGAAAGAGACCTTTTTCTAAAGGTCTCTTTTTTAGCTAAAGTCCCCAGGGGGGTTGCCACCGTTTGGAACAAATGCTATATTGAGATTACCTAACAACTTTTTAAATGAGGTGATGTCGCCATGAATCGGGTTAAGAACTATAAAAATGACTACCGGGTCAATGTCATCAACAATGATAAAATTATCAGCATTGAGGTTACCTGTTGCGGCAAGCATATCGGAGAGATGCGTTTTAAAGACGGCGAAACAAAAAAATGCCCGCATTGCGGTACAATCCACCTGATCAGGATCCAACACAATCACTTTCACATCCGTTCCTTGCAAACAGACGCAAATGAAGTTGAATCTCCCTATGAGCTGGTGAAAGAAAAGGCGTTATAGGGTCGTAGGCTGGCCGGCGGGAAATTTAAAAACACCTGCATAAACACCCTGGATAGCCAGATCGGTTTCATCTTCAAGAATGATCGGGTTATATGCCGGGTTTGCGGCACAAAGATATATTTTACCGCTTTGATCCTTAATAAATTTTTTTAAGGTGTTTTCTTGACCGCGAATCAGGGCACAGATTATCTGACCATTAAAATCCACGTGGAATTGGCGGCGGATTAACACCAGATCACCGTCACAAATTCCCTCGCCCACCATCGAGTCACCATTAACCCGGAGAGCAAAATCCACCTCTCCCGTTAATATTTGCGGCAAGGGCAGACAACCTATAACTATTTGCTTGGATACCAGCGGTTTTCCGGCTTGAACTGTCCCCAAAACAGAAATGTTTTTTAAATCACCGGGTTCTTGCTTTGCTATTTTGGTCAAGGCTTTTTTATCATTGCCCTTTTGGCCCGGGCCGAACAAAAAATAGTCCACCGGCTTTAGCAGGGCCGCAGCTAAACGAAACAGATCCTCAATATTAATTTTCCGTTTTCCCTTTTCATAGTAGTTAATGGCAGTGGCTGTTACACCCAGCCTGGCGCCCAATTCCGCCTGGGAAATAAATTTTTCCTCCCTGGCCTTTTTAATTCTATCCCCGATTAAAGCATACATGTCAGCTACCTGCCCTTACCTCACTCAAATCACTTCATTGTTTCACTTCTATTTATTTTCCGTTAATCCTTTTATTTTTTGGTAATCCGGAAGTTATAGCAAGCGGCATGCTCCAACCAAAAGTTGTTAAACAAACACTTGACATTTTTTTATTTCCTGATATAAGTAATATTGATTACTATTTAAGAATAATTACTACCTAGGGGGCGAGTCCGTGAAGGAAGCACATCTCTTAGAAAAGCTCCGGGAAAACGGCTATAAAATCACACCCCAGAGACAGGAGATCCTTAAGGCCATTCTTTCCTGCCCCGGACCCCAGAGCGCCGAGGAAATCCACCAAAGAGTTACCGCAAAACATCCTAACATCAGCCTGGACACCGTTTACCGGAACCTGAATGTTCTTTTAAGTATTGATCTGGTCTGCAAATTTAACCTGATAGAGGGAAAAAGCAGCTATGAAATTAACAAGGGAAACAGCCACCACCACCATCTAGTCTGTTTAAAATGCGGTACCGCGGAGCCGGTTGATTTCTGCCCGCTTAAATATTTCGACCAGCAAAACATAATAAAAGCAAAGGATTTTGAGATCAAGGGGCATCGCTTTGAAATATACGGGTATTGCTCCACCTGCAAGAAGAACTGACCTTTTAAATATGCCAGGGGGTTTTAGTTCGTGTTCCATTACTGTTTTTCTAAAAGAGGATGGCAAGCGTTCCGGCAAGGTCCTTCGGTACCGGCGGGCAAAACCGTCACTAAATTTTACACTTCCTGCACCGCCGTCCTGACTCTATTGATGCTCTTTTTTTTCTCAGCCGGATGCTCCGGATCCAAAGAAATCCCGTTAAGCAACCCGCCGGAAGATAAACCGGTGAGGGTGTTCTGTACAATTTACCCGCTCTATGATTTTGCCAAAAATATCGGCGGGGATAAAATTGACCTTTACTGCCTGGTGCCGCCCGGTACGGAACCCCACCAGTGGGAACCTTCCCCCAAAGACCTGGCGCAAATTCAGAAAGCCGATCTCCTCATTTACTGCGGCGCCGGTATGGAAAGCTGGATTGATAAGGTGCTCAAGGTTGTTGCCGGACCGGGGCTGACCGTTGTGGAAGCAAGCGGGGATATTCAACTGTTGTCCAGTCAAGGGAATGGGGATGAACCAGGCGCGGGACCGGAGGAGAATACAGAAACACAATCCCGGACCACAGGATCCGGTAAGGTCCGGGAATTACACCCGGCCGCAGACCCGCACATCTGGGTAGACCCCGTCAATGCTATGAAAATAGTTGATAGCATTACAGCCGGCCTAACCAATGCCGATCCCGCCAACGAGCTATTTTATGAAATCAGGGCCCGGGAGTATCTGAATAAATTAGAAGCCCTTGATAGCGCTTTCCGTGCGGGATTGGCCGGGGCCCCGCGCAGGGAGTTTGTAACTTCCCATGCCGCTTTCGGTTACCTGGCAAGGCGCTACGATCTGGTTCAGATCCCAATCAGGGGACTGTCCCCGGAAGCTGAACCGACTCCGGCCCGGATGGCTGAAATAATTAAACTAATTAACAAAGAAAAGATCCGCTATATATTTTTCGAAACCATGGTAAGCCCGAAGGTGTCGCAAATCATAGCCGACGAGGCCGGCGTTGAAACCCTTGTTTTAAACCCGGTGGGTAATTTGACAACGGAGGAATTGGCTTCCGGCAAGGATTACCTGTCGGTAATGCGGGAAAACCTTTCAAACCTACAAAAAGCCCTGGAGGTGGTGGAACCATGAACGCATCCTGCCCCGTTCTGGAGCTGAAAAACGTTAGTTTCAGTTATGGATGCCATCCCGTTCTGGAAAAGATTAATCTATCTGTACCCTCCGGTGAATCCGTGGGAATAACAGGCCCCAATGGATCCGGCAAAAGCACTCTTTTGAAACTAATCGCGGGCATATTAAAGCCTGCCGGCGGCAACATCAAACTATTCGGCCAGCCCCGGAAAAATTTTAAAGACCATGGAAGATTGAGTTACCTTCCGCAAAAGGCCAGTTTCATCAATAACGGCTTTCCCTCCACTGTGGAAGAAGTGGTTCTGGCCGGGCGCACCACCCGGCGGGGTCTTTTTCGATTTTTCAACAGGGAGGACCGTTCCATTGTCCAACAGGCGCTATCTGAAGTCGATATGGCCGAACACCGCCATAAACCCATCGGCTCCCTGTCGGGCGGCCAACAGCAACGGGTATTCGTTGCCCGGGCCCTGGCGGGACATCCGGAACTGCTTCTCCTGGACGAACCGACAGCCGGTATGGATCCGGAAAACCAGGCCCGTTTCTATTCCCTTTTAAAGAATCTGGTCACCAGGAAAGGGCTTACCCTGATGCTGGTTTCCCACGATCTGAATGTAATTTCAACAGTGGTGGATCGCCAGGTATGCCTTGACCAGCATCTTTGCTCCTGCTGCCACCACACTAATAATGACACGCCACGCGGCCTGAATTGCGGCAAAAGACTCTGGAGCGCCTGAACAACGGGGGTAATATTCTTGGAAATATTTCAATACGGATATATGAACAGGGCCATTTTCATAGGTATAGTTGTCGGCATTACCTGCCCGGTAATCGGCCTGTTTATTGTACTCAGAAGAATGTCCCTGATTGCCGACGCGTTATCTCACATTTCCCTGGCAGGTGTTGCGGCGGGCCTGCTGGCCGGCGCCCACCCCGTACTTTGCGCATCTCTCTTCTCAGTTTGCGGCGCGGCCCTGATTGAAAAACTCAGGGAAAATTACCGGACCTACTCCGAGCTGTCCATAGCGATTATCCTGTCCGCGGGGCTGGCCCTGGCGGCAGTTTTGCTCAGTCTGGGAAAGGGTTTTAACGCCGGTATTTTAAGCTACCTTTTTGGCAGCATCATCTTGATTGACGATAACGACTTTTATTTGATTACCTGTATTGGTTTAGCTACCCTGGGCTTGATCGCGCTGTTTTTTAAAGAGCTGTATTTCCTGACATTCGATGAAGACGCGGCGGCTGCCGCCGGCCTGGCTGTCCGGACCATAAGCATGGGTTTTACAATGTTGACGGCAATGGTCATCGCCATCTCCATGCGGGTGGTGGGGATTCTCCTGGTATCATCCCTGATGATCCTGCCGGTGGCGGGCAGCCTTCAGCTGGCCAGGAGCTTTAAAGAAGCCCTGCTCCTTTCTGCGGGGCTCAGCCTGATTTCTGTTATTGTGGGGATCTGTGCTTCTTTTTACCTGGATCTTTCGCCCGGGGGGACCATAATATTGACCTCGGTTTGGTTCCTTCTGGCAATTCTAGCGGGCAAAAAAGCCGCCGCCTGTCTGCAACGAAACCAAAAGGCCGAAAAAAATCCGGCTTAAGGTTATGGACCTGTAAAACATCGGCCGGCCTTTTGGGAAAAATAAAGAATATTACCGTTGACATCAGCCGGGGCTATTGATAAACTGAATCTTAAGCAAATAAAATCTTATCTTTGCTCTTATCCGGAGAGGCGGAGGGACTGGCCCTATGAAGCCCGGCAACCGTTGGGATAGACTTATTTCCCAAAATGGTGCTAATTCCAGCAGAAGATTTTTTCTTCTGGCAGATAAGGGAAGAAGTTTTAATTCTTCTAACCTCTTCTGTTTGAAGAGGTTTTAATTTATTAAAAGCGGGAAGAGCAAAAACAAGGGAGGTATGGTTTGATAATGGCAATTGAAAGAACCTACGCCGAAATTAATGAAAAAATAAAATCCGGCAAGGCGGTGGTGCTCACTGCCGAAGAGATCCTTTCTCTGGTGGAGGAAAAAGGCATTTCCGAAGCAGCCCGGCAGGTGGACGTGGTTACCACCGGTACCTTCAGCGCCATGTGCTCCTCCGGCGTCTTCCTGAGTTTTGGTCACTCCAAGCCCCGCATCAGAATGCAAAAGGTGTGGCTTAACGGGATCCCGGCCTACAGCGGGATCGCTGCCGCGGACGCCTTCCTTGGCGCTACCGAACTCCCCGAGGACGATCCCTGCAACAGCAATTACCCGGGCGAGTTTCGTTACGGCGGCGGGCACGTTATCCATGACCTTGTGGCCCGCAAGCCGGTCAAGCTGGAGGCAGTCTCCTACGGAACCGACTGCTATCCCCGCCGGGAACTGGAAACCTGCATCACCCTGGACGACATCAACGAAGCTACACTCTTTAACCCGCGCAACGCTTACCAGAACTACAACTGTGCGGTAAACCTGAGCGATAAGACCATCTATACCTATTTGGGAATGTTGAAACCCGACCTGGGCAACGCCCATTATTGCAGCGCCGGCCAATTGAGCCCACTTCTAAACGACCCTTACTTTTTAACCATCGGGATCGGTACCAGGATCTTCCTGGGCGGCGGTACCGGCTACGTAGCCTGGAACGGAACCCAGCATTTCCCGGGGATCCAGGAGGACGGACAGGGCAATAGCTTCGGGCCGGCGGGCGGCACCCTTTCATTAATTGGTGACTTGAAACAGATGAAACCCAACTGGTTGATTGGAGCAAGTTTCCCGGGCTACGGGGCTACGCTGATGGTGGGAATCGGGATTCCCATCCCCATTCTCAACGAGGAGATAATGCGCTGTGTCTCGGCAACGGACCACGACCTGTTCGCCCCCGTTGTGGACTACAGCCGGGCTTACGGCCAGCGCATTCCCGGCAACCTGGGCTACGTCAGCTACGCTGAACTGAAATCCGGCAAAATTACCGTTAACGGCCGGGAAGTACCCACCGCCCCCTTGTCCAGCTACCCCAGGGCCAGGGAAATAGCCGGGATCCTCAAGCAATGGATTGAAAAGGGTGAGTTTTACTTGACCGAACCAGTGAAACTGCTGCCTTCCTGCAAGGATGGCATTGCTGCAAAAACGCTGGAAATCAAAGGGCAATGATTTCCAATATAAACCAGAAAGCAACAGAAAGGAAGTGACCGGCTTGGCGCCGAATAGAATTGTCCTTCGTTTCGGCAGGAACATATCCGATAAACCCATCATTTACCGCCTGGTCAAAGACTACAACCTGGTAATCAACATTCTGAAAGCCAGCGTGAACCCCAACAAGGAAGGAACGATGGTTCTGGAGCTTACCGGGGAAAACTACGACAAAGGGATTGACTTTTTAAAAAATCAGGGTGTTACGGTGCAGCCCCTGGCCGAGGAAGTATTCCGCAACGAGGAAAAGTGCACCAGCTGCGGCGTCTGCACCGACATCTGCCCTACCGGCGCCCTATATCTGGAAAGGCCCTCAATGGAAGTTAAATACGACAGCGACCACTGTATTGTCTGCCGGATTTGCGTCGAAATCTGCCCGCTCAAGGCCATGGAGGTCAAGTTCTAGCATTGGAGTATCAGGAACGTTCGTACCGGCTTTCATTTCGCCAGGATGATCTTATTCACTTCCAGGTGGTTGTAGGTCAAACCGACCTGGATATCGGGGTGCGCAGGGAAAGGTTTTCCCCGGAAATGGCCGGTTGGGTGGAAGATCTGGTGCGCGGGCAAAGAAGGCTTTTGGAGAAATACCTCAAGGAACACCCTGCCTTCCTTCAGGCCCTTTCCCCCTGCGAAGCGAAGCCGGGCGCCCCCTCTCTGGCGGTTGAGATGGCCGGCGCGGCCCGCCTGGCCGGCGTCGGTCCAATGGCTGCCGTGGCCGGCGCCTTCGCTCAGTATGTGGGCCGGGCCTTATCCAGGCGGACAAAGGATGTCATTGTTGAAAACGGCGGTGATATTTATCTGCGCAGCACCAGGCAGCGCCGGATTGGAATTTTTGCGGGCAAATCCCCCCTCTCCAACCGCCTGGCGCTGGAAATAAGGCCGGAGCACACTCCGCTTGGTATCTGCACCTCATCGGGCACCGTGGGCCCCTCCCTTAGCTTCGGCAGGGCGGATGCGGCCGTGGTCCTCTCCCCCTCCGCCGTCCTGGCTGATGCGGTAGCTACCGCCGCCGGCAACATGGTCCCGGATCGGGAAGCGGTCCAAAGGGCAGCGGAATTTGCTGTCTCCGTCGAAGGTATAACCGGCGCGGTGATTATCAAGGAAGACCGCCTTGCCGCCTGCGGGGCTATAAAGCTGGTACCCCTGATAATTTAGATAAAGAAACTGGAACCGGACTAAAAGGCAGGCTGTTCTCCCCTTTAGTCCGGTTTTTTATTTTACTTGCCGGGGCGGTACGTCCCCGGGTGAAATTTTCCGCAGGCCTGACGATGCGGGGCAATCCCGTCCGTAACCCGCTTCAGACCTTCCCTGCCCACCTCTTTCAGCACATCCACCGCATTCAGTTCCGCCGGAACCTTCCTGGCCAGGCTGGCATAACGCGGAATTAGCGCGGCACAGCCCGGCCTGACTTCATCCCCGCCCACAACCTGAACAAAAAATTTACACCCGGAGCAGGTATGGATCACCCTGTCCCGCAGTTCCGGCAGCATCAGCCGATGCCCCTCGTAGAGAAAATTTTTCCGGTAGTAGTCGCGGATGTTAGCCATGCCCCTTCTCCCCCTGCCGGTCCCGGAGCACCCCCGCCGGGGTAAGGGAAACCGCCCGCAGGATGCTTTGCTCGCCGAACCGGTCTTTAATCCGGTCGCAGGCGGCGTGCAGGCGGCGGGCTCTTTCCTTCTCGCCAAACAAATCCATTTGTTCCGCGGTATTTTCAACCAGCCCCCCCAGGGATACCCCAATCATCCTGACCGGCTTCCAGGCGGGCCAGTGCCGGTGCAGCAGTTCCACGGCAACACGGTATACATCACCGGTGAGGGCGGTGGTTTGAGACAGGGTGCGGACACGGGAAATCCACAGGAATTCTACATCCTTCAGGGTAAGGTTCACCGTCCTGCCGGTGTAACCGCCCAAACGCACCCGTCGGCAGACAATTTCACATAATTCCAGAATAACTACTTCTATAACGTCAAAGCCGTAATAGTCCCTGGGCAGCGTAATCTGGTGCCCGATTGATTTTATCCGCTCCAACGAATGGGGGTCAACGGGACTGTAATCCAGGCCATTGGCCGACAGATGCAGGACGTGTCCGATCAGGCCGAACCTCTTCTGCAGCGCCGGCAGGGGGTAGACGGCAAGATCCCCGATGGTCCGGATATTTAAGTCCCGCAACCTCTTCTCCAGGCGGCTGCCCACCCCAAAGAGCTTCCGGGCCGGCAGCGGCCACATCTTGCCCGGTACGTCCGGAAGATCCAGGACGGTAAGGCCGTCGGGTTTTTGCATGCCGGCCGCCATTTTAGCCAGGAGCTTGTTGGGACCCACACCGACACTGCACAGCACGCCCACTTCATTTTTGATCCTGCTTTTTAACTGCAGTGCGATATCCAGGGAAGAGCCCAGGAGATTACCACAGCCGGACACATCCAAAAAGGCCTCGTCAATGGAAAAAGGCTCCACCAGCGGGGTGAAGTCCTTCATAATCCGGACAATCCGGGTGGAGAAATCAACGTAATTTCTGTAGGAAGGCTTAAGAAAGATACCCTCCGGGCAAAAATCCCTGGCCTCCCCCACAGCCATGCCCGTCTTGACTCCCCAGACCTTGGCCTCGTAGGAAGCCGCCAGGACAATGCCGTGGCGCTTGGCCGGATCCCCCCCTACGATTACCGGTTTTCCCTTGAGCCGGGGTTCCATGGCCTGGTGCACACTGGCGTAAAAAGCATTCATGTCAGCCAGCAGGATCGGGCAGCGCACAAGCTATCACCTCAAACATATGTTCTGGATGATCCCATTATAGATCGAACAGGTGTTTGAGGTAAAGCGGTATATAAAGGAAATAAGACACCTGAATTTTTTTTACCCGCCAGGGTACTATTCTACCCGGATAGAAACAAATTACTTAATACTTCCTGCCGGGCCTGAAAAGACGTTGGAAAACAGGCCGGGTATTTTACCCCACCGTGATTACCTTGTGGGACCCGGTCAAATGGCTGTTGATATCATACATATTTGACACTACACCCACCGCTATTTTTTCTTTGACCTTGTAGTAATCCAGGCAGGTTCCGCAAACCAGTATTTCCGCACTGTCTGACAACTTTTTCAGCTGCCCGATAACAGGGGAATCCTGCAAAGCTAAAAAGACACCCGTGTTTAAAAGGCACAGCGCCCGGGGGGGGGTTTGTTCCGCCAGGGTCACCATAAAGCTTTTCATCAGCACCTCACCCAGGTCGGGGGAACCCTGACCTAAGGTGTTGGCAGTTATAAAATAGACTGTATCAGCAGACGGCTCACGGCAACTGCACGATTCAGCGGTTTCGTCAGATGTTTGCCCTGCTTCACCAGGCGGGCGTGTAATGGTTAGGTAATAACACCCTTCCTTTTCCTTCGATTCGATTTTACACCCGGCATTTCCGGCAAACCGGGAGACATTCTCCCTGGCGGCAACATTGTCCACAATGATCAGCATTTCCTGTGGAAGGCCTTTTTCCAGGGCTTTTTTTGTTTCTAAAACAGGCCCGGGGCAGGCCATCCCGCAGCAGTCTATTACATACACACCCATATCTATCAATCCTTCCGGGTTAATAAAACAAATGATATGTATATACTACAGGATCAATATATAAAATACCATCATAGGGGTAATATAATTATTTTATTGATCTTGGGCTGGCCATAGAATATCTTTATAACTCCAACAGGATGCCTTCCAGTTCTGAAGCTTTAAACGTGTAATAATCCCCGCAAAAATGGCAGCGCACCTCTGCCTCGCCCTGCTCCTCCATAATTTTTTTTATCTCCGCTTCCCCCATGGCCACTAAAATGCCTTTTATCCTATCCCGGGAACAGGTGCACTTGAAGCTAACGGGGGTTTTCTCCAGGTATTGGACCTTCAGGCCCCCCGTGGCTTCAGTTACTATTTCTTCCGGTGTCAGACCCCGGTTAACAAGGGTACTTACCGGGGGCAGCTTATTAAGGCTTTGCTCCAGGCAGGTTAAGACGCCCTCTTCCGCATCGGGAAAGAGCTGGATGATTAAGCCGCCGGAAGCCGCAACCCGGCCTTCGGGGGCAACCAGGACACCCAGCGCAACAGCTGAAGAGGTCTGTTCCGAAGTTAAAAGATACTGCGCCACATCCTCACCGATTTCACCGGAGACAAGTTCCACGCTGCCGGTAAACGGTTCCTTTAATCCCATATCCTTCGTTACGTAAAAAATACCCCTGCCCACCGCTTTTCCTACCGGAAGTTTCCCTGCCACTTCCGGGACCAGGTCGACGTGGGGCTCTTGAACGTAGCCCTTGACTTCGCCCTTCGCACCGGCCGTAACTACAATCGCCCCCAGCGGTCCGTCCCCGAATACCCTGAGGGTTAAAAGGTCATCGCCTTTCAAATTGGCGCCTAACAGCAGTCCTGCGGTCAGCGACCGGCCAAGGGCGGCGCTGGCCACGGGCCAGGTATCATGCCTGCGCCTGGCCTCCTCGGCAAGATCCGTGGTAACGGCGGCAAAAACCCTGAATTTACCGCCTTCACCAACTCCCCGTACAAGATAATCGCTCATGTCCTGCTCCTTCTTAATAATGATTAAAAATTATTCTATCCCGGCAGTATTGCCTTCCAGGTACGACCTTTTCTTTTCCACCGCCTGGCCGGCCGCGTCTTTATTGAAGCACCAATAAATAAAAATGACTGCGAGGATATTCTTAAAAGCCGGCTAAGCCTTATTATACCCGCCCGTCATTTTTGGTAAAGCCTTTTCTGGCGCAAAAAGGACTCGCACTTCTTCTCATACATACGTCCATCCCATTTCAGGAAAAATAAGAGCAAATTATTTTTAAAGGAGGCACATTCGTGGAAAGCAGCCAGGAAATGCCAAACAAGCTAGATAACAGGTTTCAGCACAGCGCGCCGGCACGGGACATGTTGGAAAAAGGGGCTATACTCCAACGGGACGGAACCTACGCAATTGCCCCCCACATACCCGGCGGAGTTATCACCGATCCGGAACTTCTCGTTAAAATTGCCAGGGTCGCCAAAAAATACAACTGCCCCGCCATCAAAGCAACTTCTTCCCAGCGCATTGCTATTATAGGACTTAAAGAGGAGGATATCGATGCCGCCTGGAAGGACTTGGACATGACGCCAGGCGCAGCTATCGGCCTCTGCGTTCGCAGCGTTAAATTTTGCCCGGGCACTACCTTCTGCAAACGGGGTCAACAGGATTCCGTCGGCCTGGGAACTGAGATTGACAGACGCTACCACGGTATGACCCTGCCCTCCAAGTTTAAAATTAGCGTCAGCGGGTGCCCCAACAAGTGCATGGACGCCATGGTGATTGACTTTGGAATTATGGGCACGCCAAAGGGGTTTACAGTTTATGTGGGGGGTAACGGCGGCCTTAATCCCCGTTTCGGCGAAAAACTGGCCGAGCACCAAACCGGTGAGCAGGTGCTGCAAATTTTGGATCGCACTGTGAATTTATATAAAAGGGACGCCCGCACCAACGAGCGCCTGGGGAAATTTATCGACAGAGTGGGCTTTGACCGTTACCGCCAGGAAGTTTTAGATGAGTCCCGGGTCCACTGAAAAAAGACCGGGACTGTAAAACCTTTTGTCTTAAAGCCTTCCCGCCAAATATTGACCCGCAAACATATTTCAGTTTCATTCATAAAGTTCAGGGCGGGAAACAGATAACGGCCCGGGCTTTCCGCTGAATGTTTCAGGGTTGCTTCTTGCCCCGGGCTGAATAGATGCGGTTTATTGATTTTAAAACAGATAATTAGTTACCGCCAGTTTGCTTGGCGGTTTTTATTTCTTTATCCGAATACATAAGGGCGTCAATATGCTTTATAAATTGCTCCACATTCATTCCAGAGTCATACCCATACACATCATAACCCATGCTCAACCGAATCTCAAAAGCATTATTGCCGGATGCGTTATAATCACTCAAATTATCCTTTATTCTATCCACGGATTTTTTTAAATCCACAAATTTATTTATATCCAGCAGAATGATAAACTCATCTCCGCCGTACCTGGCAATAAAGTCGTCTTTGCGCAAACTCTTTTTGAGCAAATCTGCCGTAATTTTGAGAATCATGTCACCTGCTTGGTGACCATAACGGTCATTGATACCTTTAAAATTATCTATATCTAAAAGTATTCCAGAAAATGTTCTTTCTGAATTACTGTTGCGAATCTTATCCCTTATATATTGATCAGCCCCCCTGCGGTTATTAATCCCCGTAAGGTAATCCGTATTCAATTCGCGGTTCTGAACATGGGTATATACGATTAATATCGATAAAGTCATGCCGGTCCAAACAAGATTCGTTCCATAATACACCATTTGCAATATGCTCCCCAGGAGCGGGGGTATGGGGAATAAAAGCAGAGGGACAAATATTTTCTTCCCAATAATACGCCTGTTCCGGACAACCATAATAAAAGTATAAACGAGATAAGTGTAGCAAAGTGCCGCCATCAGGGGGAACCCCTGTCCACGATGATAAATATTTCTTTCGTCCAAATAGAATATTAATCCCGTCTTCAATGATATCAGGGACATAAACCCGATGACAATCACAGGAGCCAATAAGGGATAAATCAGCTTTCTAAGCCTTTTTTCATCCCAATGTACCTGATAATCGGCGTATAGCGTCCACAAAAAAGGCGGTATGGGGTTAGATATAAAATAAAGCACGTAAAAACCCGAATATATCGTGGAACAGATTTGTCCGCAACACCCGTTGAGCAGCCATAATAATGAATCCATAGCCAATAGCAGGATATTTGAAGCGATTAAAGCCGTAAATAATTTATTCAGGAAAGAATGTTTCTCCGCCTCCAGACGCATTTTACACAGGATAAGTAAACAAATTAAAAATGAAAATATATTTATATCCACTAGAAGAAAAAGATCCATGTATATCGCCCCACGAAACTATTTGCCTGAAAAATGCAAATACTTATGGCAATGCATGACAATACACCATAATTATATCATCTTTTTTTAGAGAAATTATTAATAGTTTTCTTCTTATCCCTGATTAATTGATTTTACTGTGTGGTAATGAACTGCTTTCTTTGCAGCTTTTTTTGTTCTGGTCACTACCTTTTATCCCTCACCGGCTTAAAGGAAAGCAGTTGCTGATCCGGCGGGATAAAGCCGCTGGATCCAACACCATGTGTATCCACATCCTTTGAACCTTTTGCCCCTGTACTTCGTCCAACATATAAAACCGGTAGTTAAAGTTTTAATATTTGCTGTCCGACAGGGGGTAATTATATTGCTTAAAAAAATCGCGCTTGTAATTTTCTGTTCCGGACTATTCCTTACTGCCGTTGGATGCAACACGCCAAATGCGGCAAATAAAACCGGCCCAGATCCGGCCCGGGAACAAAAAACCAGCGGAATAATGAATAAATTCCAGAGCGTTGTTCAAAAAAACGCCAGTGTTGAAGAAGTTGCCGGCTTCATAAATAACAATATCATGGACGTCTCACCGGAAGATGGCTCCAAAATGGTGGATGAGTTCGAAAGATTGCAGAAAGAATATCTCCCGCAGTTGGAAAACATTTTTTTTGCTTGGGACATCCAGGATAAAATAAATAGTGAATATAACTCTATTACGGATCAATCGGAGATTAAAGATACCGGTTTAAGGGAACTGATAACCGGGATCAGAAACAACGGCTATAGGGTGGAAACTGCCGAGGGCATGTACTTCCCCATTATTGATTATGAATTTTACAAGAAATTCAAAGCTCACGTAACTGCCGACAGGCAGGATTATATTGACATTATGGCCGTGGAATCAAGTAATGTACCAGCTAAGGACGCGGCGCTTGTTATTGGCTGGGACGAAGTAGTAAAAAGAGCTTTGAATCAGGAAAGGTTCATTAACACCCACACCAAATCTGCAAAAATCAATGAAATAAAACAATTGCAGCAAAAATACGTAACTTTTACCCTGTACGGATGCAATAACACCCCGCTTTTCAGCTATGATACCGAAACCTTTAACCCCCAGGCCAGGGAAGTATATTTAAATACGGTGGCCAACAGTAACAATAGTGAGTTTATAAAAGACTTAGAGGGTTTTTTAGATGTGGCAGCAAAAAATGATTACAAACTGACCAGTGAAGTTAACCAGTACAGAACCAGCGTCAGCAAAAAATATTCGGAATAGATGGGACAAGGGGACAGGTCCCTTGTCCCACTTCGTCCTTAAATTTGACCCCTGGCTCCTGTCTGCCCCTCATTTTCGCAGGACGGCAGCCGGATCGCCTTTGATGCCACGTAGTACTTTAAGAACTTGGGCGGCGATGTGCGGGGCTTTAATAATCCCCGGGAACTGCCGCCCGGGTGGCAGCACATTTTAAGCTTAACGGACGATACCGGACAGACAGGAAAAAAAGGGGAGAATAATTTTCCCGCTATATTCATCAGGTAAGCAACATGAACAAGAAGATGGGCATAATGGCAGCGGGAATTAAATTGACTACCTTGATCTCAGTTAACTTCAGCATGTTTAAGGCTATTGCCACAATTAACAGGGAGCCCACGCAACTAATTTCGTTAATTACGGGTGTCGTCAGGTATCCGGCAACTGCCCTGGCTGAGAGGGTCAGGAAGGATTCGTAAAGGAATACCGAAACAGCTGCCAGGCATACCCCGACGCCCAGCGTAGACGCCATTACGACCATCACAATGCCATCGATGAGCGCTTTGGCCAGAAGAGTTTCGTGATTGCCGCTTAACCCGCTTTGCAGGGAACCCACAATTGCCATTGCACCCACACAGACAAACAAGGTGGCATTGATAAAGCCTTCAGCAAAGCTGCCCTGGGATGTTCCTGATCCTGTATTAAGACGTCCTTGCAAGAAATCCCCTAGTCGGTTTAACCGCCGATCTAAGTCCAGCCACTCCCCGAGCACCGCTCCAAGGACAATGGACAGCACTGCCACAAGCACCTGCTCGCCGGCTAAAGCGCCTTTGATGCCCACATACAGCACACAGAGCCCCAGCCCCTGCATCAAAGTTTTATTGAGACGCTCCGGAAATCCCTGGCGAAGGAAAGCTCCCGCTATGCCGCCCAGCAGGACGGCCCCGGCATTGACCAAAACACCTGTCAAGATCATGTTGTCTACCTCTTTGGTTTGTTTCTATTAGTTTATCATCTCCGACAGCATCGCGCACCTGATATGGATATGTTGCAGCACGTGGTTAATTATAGGATATTCCGGAATACAGTCATCATCTCTTTAGGAACCATCTGCCAACCTTTATCAACTGCCCCGCTCCCAAAGTATGGGTATAAAACCCTTTGTACTCAACGGTCAATTATTGTTTTTGCTAAGTGTATTTCATTTCCTTTGCAAAATCAGTAAAATTCCCATAAGTACATACTAATTCATTTGAAGTAGCCGCCGCCCCGGCTGCTTTTTTTGTAACCCGCCTTTCCGCCGATGCAAAACCAGCCCCGTTGCGGTGAACTGCATGGCACTCAAAACCAAAAAAACCTGTTTACAAACCCAAGTAATGGTTATATAATAATTTCGTACTAACAGTACTATTTATGTTAGTACAATTAGTACTGAAGGGAGGGGTTTTATGTTTGAACTGGACCTGCGAAGTCGTGCGCCCATGTATGAACAGCTGGTGGAAAAAATTAAAGAGATGATCATCAACAATGTGCTTAAACCCGACCAGCAATTACCGGCCGTAAGGGTATTGGCAAGTGAGTTGACCATCAACCCCAACACCATCCAGAAAGCCTACCGGGAACTGGAACACCGGGGTTATATTTATTCCGTGCCAGGCAAAGGCAGTTTTGTTAAACCAGCTGTGCCCGGCAATAACACCGCCCGGTTGCGGATTCTGGAAAACGGGCTGGCGAAAATCATATCGGAAATGCTTTATCTGGGCGTACCCCCTCAGGAAATTATTACCCGGCTTAAAAAGCTGTTATCAAAAAAAGAAGGAGGCAAGCTGGATGATTGAAATAGAAAGGATTGGCAAGCGTTTCCAGGAAACGGTAGCCCTGAGGGAAGTCAGCCTGTCGGTGCGCCAGGGCTCCATTTACGGCCTGGTCGGTTCCAACGGAGCCGGGAAAACGACTCTCCTGAAGATTCTGGCCGGCATTTATAAAGCGGATTCAGGCGCGCTCACCATAGATTCTCAACCGGTATTTGAAAACTACTCCATCAAGGGGCGCACTGTTTTTATTCCTGACGCGCCATATCATTTTCCCAACTTTACGATTAAAGATATGGCTCATTTCTATGCCCGGATCTACCCCCGGTGGAACCAGGCCCGTTTCGAAAAACTTGAAGAGGTTTTTAATATCGAAGTCAAACGGCGGATCAGAACTCTGTCCAAAGGAATGCAGCGCCAGGTCTCTTTCTGGCTCAGTTTGACCTTGACTCCGGATCTAATGATCCTGGACGAGCCCCTGGACGGATTGGACCCCGTGATGCGGAAGAAAGTTAAGAACCTAATTATCCAGGATGTGGCAGAAAGGAAAATGACCGTAATCATATCTTCCCACAACCTGCGTGACATGGAAGATATCTGCGACTACATCGGCATTCTGCACCAGGGGGAAATGCTGATCCAAAAGGATTTAGATGATCTAAAATCGGACGTGCATAAAATTCAAATTGCCTTTAGCAGCGATTCGCCTCCGGCCTTGCTGCAGGATCTGCAGGTGCTTTATCAGGAGAAAAGAGGCAGTGTGCTGATTCTAATCGTCCGCGGACCATTTTCAGAAATAATGAGCCGCATGCAGTCTTATCGTCCGGCAGTTCTGGACATCCTGCCGCTCACCCTGGAGGAAATATTCATCTACGAAATGGGGGATAGGGGCTATGAAATCAAAAACGTACTTTATTAACATGGGCATTCTGCTCAATGATATAAAAAGGTTTGCCTGGATTGGCGCCGGCTACCTCCTGGCGCTGCTCGCAATTGTTCCCCTGAAGATTATAATGCTGTACAGCAGGGTGGAGAATGTCCGAATAAATGACACAACCGCGTATTTACGCATATTCCAGTTCGATTATTACTCCCCAATTCAGATACTGGTCTTGATTGTTGTTCCCGTGCTGACCGGGTTGCTGTTATTCCGCTATTTACAGGACAGCCGGGCGGTAGATATGGCGCACGCTTTGCCCGTCAGGCGGGAAACCCTTTACAGCACCCATGTCGTTACTGGAATTATCTTTCTGTTTGTACCGCTTATCCTTACCGCCCTGATTTCCTGTGCGCTGGTGGCCGGACTGGGGATCGCGGATGTGAACGGCATAAATATTCTTACCTGGTTATCCAACAGTCTGCTGATTAACCTGCTGTTTTTTATCTGCAGCGCAGCCGTCGGTATGATTACCGGCATGACTACCTTACAAGGTGTTTTAAGCTACATTCTGTTGCTCCTTCCAAGCGGGTTGTCCGTACTTTTGCTGCATAACCTTAACCAGTATATCTACGGTTTCGCTCGTGACTACTATCTTTCATCCAGGCTAGAACACCTTTCTCCCCTGACCAGGCTTACCGATATCTCCAGATATCCTTTTCAACCCGGAGAAATAGCCCTTTACCTGTTTATCTGTATCATATTGTATTTTGCAGGCAGGAGTCTTTATTTGCGGCGTAATTCTGAAACGGCCGGCAGCGCCATTACTTTCGAGATGCTGCGCCCTGTTTTCAAGTATTCGGTAACCTTCTGCTTTATGCTGCTGATAGGTAGTTATTTTAACGCGGTTCAAAACAGCATGGCCTGGACATATTTTGGTTACTTAATTGGTTCCCTACTGGCTTATTTCCTGATTGAAATACTTTTAAAAAAATCCCTGCAGGTATTACAGTGGCGCCAATTCAGGAATTACGGCATTTACGCCCTGACTGTGGTCATTCTGCTGGGCCTGTTACATTTCGACTGGACCGGTTATGAAAAAAGGCTGCCCGGGATCGGTGAGATAAAAAGCATTTACATGGACGGCTCGTTCTTTCCTTTAACCTACCAGCCTGCCGGTGTATCGGCTTTACAGACTGCTGAATATGTGTACATACCGGTTAAGGCGATATTCACCGGAAAAGAAAACATCGCCCGTATTCATGCGCTGCACCGGCAAATAACCGCCAACCGGCCGAATCGCAAAGAATTCTCCTTGTCCAAAAACCCAACGAACATCCGACAGATCTGCCTGGCCTATGAACTGACTGACGGCAAACGCATGTACCGGCAATACGAGATTTCCACAACGGATTATGCCGACAGTTTAAGGCCGATTTACGAATCACGGGAATACAAGGAATTGCATAATCCAATATTCAGCGTCAGTCCGGCCGAAGTCGACTTTATCGATATTCATGGTTTTGAGACAGGCAAAAACTTGCGCCTGGTTGATCCGGAGCTAATTGCGCCTGCCCTCGCCGTCCTTAAGACCGACATCTACGCTGAAACCTACGAAGAGGTGGTTAATATTAACGGTAAACCTCCCTGGGCCAACGTCGATATCCATATAAAAAACATACAGAACCGCTCTTTCAACCAGAACTGGAAAAAAACATATACCAATTTCGAACGGTGGCTTAAAGATATCGGAAAATATGAACAAGCCCGGCTGCTACCGGGCACAGACATTTCTTGCGCGTTTATAGACAGGGTTTCCGTCGGGGACGAAAAAGACCTGGAAGGACGACCGTATGTGAAAACGCGGCGCATGGATCTTGCGGAATTGGAAAAGAGACCCGGTATTTTAAAAATCACCGACCCGGAACAACTGGAGTGGGGGCTAAGGGAATATTATGGAAACAGCGAACAGGCAGCCTATGAAGTGTTCTTTGTCCGAAATAACGGTGAGGTAATCTCCGGTTTTCTGGGCGAAGCCGGCGCCCCCTCTTTTATTCGGGAGCATTTTACCCCGGCCGCATCACCCCTTTAAGAACCTACTTTAGTGGAATGGGGGCACATCTCCTCCTGTGGGTATTCCTGCGTGGCGGAAGGTGTGTCCCCGGTTTCTCCGCTACAGCCTGCCCATTATCGCCTTAAGTACATCGTCAAAGGGCATGGCCCCGATTTCGTCCAAACAGCTATCCAGTTTTGTTTTCCTTTTTAGTGAACCCTCCAATAATATGTCAACTGTTTGATTGCGGTTTATTTGAATCGACTGCACCTCCAGGGTGCCGGCGAGCAGACCCAGGATTACCAGCAATTTTTGGGGGGAAGGATGTGGTGTTATATTTAGTTTTTTTTGTTTGTTGCTGCTTCCGGCAGTATCCTTGTTTGCGGTGAGTATTCTATGGATGTCCAAAGGTCCCTGGCCCGGCTGGGAAATAATCCGCGCCATCAAGGCATCCAGATCACTTGATGAAAACACAGAATTCCCCCTTTTGGACTAAAGGTTAGGACTTAACAAACTACTATTAGGGAAATACAACGGGCTCCTCCGGGATTGCCGGCGGACCCGAGATTCCGGTGGCGAAGAGTACCGCCAGAACGACAACGATTGTAAGCAAAAGATCATGTTTTATTTCACCCTTCGTTGGCAATATAATCACACCTTACCAGGAAATACTATATGGTATATATATTAATTCAGCTGCCGGTTGGTGTGTTCTTCAGGGCAGGCCGCTGCACTTTACCTCAGGTTTCACATTTTTCAAGGCGGATTTCCTCATCTACGGCCGGTGGAGCAAATTCTTCTTCGGATAATCCGGGCTTTCCAACTTTCCGGAATCATTCAAATGAAAATGACAATTCCCTTTGCGGGGCATGGGCGGATTTTTTTCCCGGACGTGAAGGGTTTTTTGTGTGCGATGTATAAAGAACGTAATGGGACAATGTTTACATAATATTCTGTCTCGGGTGGTTTTACCGTGCCTGTTTATAATTATCCCATGGTCCATATCGGGAGCCTGGCCAATTTAAGGGCTTCCCTCCATATTTCCGACAGCATTATCTGCCGCCTATACGACAGCGAGGGATCGGTCAGCAGAAAATACAAGAACAACGGTGTTTATAACCTGGTCATAAAGCAGGATGTTATGTATGGCGAACCCCGGGTTGACCTGGCTGTCTACGAAGCCGAACCTGCCGGCGCGCCGTGTTTTACGCTGTCTTACGGTACTTTTTTAAATAAAGTGCGCGGCTTGTATTATGACAACCCGGATCTTGACAACCCCTGGGCCATTGATAAGTGGGAAGAGGAAGAAGTCCTGCTTCCCTGGGGGCTGAGAGCCACCACTCAGCGCGCCGTCCCAAAGCAATTCCCGGTGTCCGTATTCGATAACCTGGAATTCTGTGAGCTGTTAATCCTGTTCAACGGGGGTTACGCGGTCATAAAAAAAGGCCGGGACGCCCCGGATGACGCCGGCAGGAAACAGATTGCCCGTTTGCATGACGCGCTGACCCTGCTGACAGGCTGTTGACTCAACCAAAGTTATATGTTTTAGGAGTGGCTGAAAAATATGTTTGCAACCGAAGCGAAAGAGCATCTTAAAATCCTTTTGGCCGATCCGGAGGTACCCACCGTAATGCTGTGGGGCCCCCCCGGGGTAGGGAAGTCCAGCATTGTCCGGCAGATAGCCGCTGAAAGCAGCTGGGGTTTTCTGGACCTGCGGCTATTGCTTTTGAATCCCATCGACCTGCGCGGCATCCCCTATCCCAACAGGGAAACCCGCCAGGCGGACTGGCTGGCCCCTTCCTTCCTGCCCCATGTCGAGCGCGACGGCACGGCGGGGATTATCCTTTATGACGAGATAACCTCCGCCCCGCGGGCTGTGCAGGCAGCCGCCTACCAGTTGATCCTGGACCGGCGTGTCGGTGAATACCTCCTGCCGGAAGGGTGGCGCCAGGTGGCGGCGGGCAACCGGGCCCAGGATAAAGGCGTCACCAACCAGATGCCCGCGGCGCTGGCCAACAGAATGATCCACTTTGAAGTTACCAGCTCCCTGGAAGATTGGAAGCGCTGGGCCATCCCCAACAGGATTGACCACAGGGTGATCAGCTTTTTGAACTTCAGGCCCGGACTGCTTTACAGGTTTCCCAACCAGGCCGCTGAAATCAAAGCTTTCCCCAGTCCGCGCAGCTGGGAGTTCGTCCACAAGATCCTTCCTTCCTACGGCCGTGTAGAAAGGGCTTTCCCGGCTATCTCCGGGGCGGTGGGCGAAGGTCCCGCTACAGAATTTACCGCCTTCTGCCGGATGTTGGAGCGGATACCCGACGCGGAAGAAATCCTGGACGGCAGAATAACGACAGTCCCGAATTCCCCGGATATGATTTACGCCTGCATCGGCGCCCTGGTCAACAGCCTGTCCAATAATAAAACCACTGCCAGGATGAGTAATTTTTTTGCCTTTATCTCCATGCTGATGGTGGAATACCAGGTGCTGGCGATTAATGACGCCGTGAAGGCGGGCCTAAGGACAGAACTGGTGATACTGCCCGAATTCCGCGATTGGCTGACAGGGAACACGGACGTTCTGGTGGGAGAGGATTAGGAGTTTGGGAGGTGTCCAAATGCCCGATTCCGATTATTTGATCGGCAAGGCCAGGGCCCGGATGCTAATGAAGTTCCCTTTCTTTGGCACCCTGGCCCTCTTCCTGCAGCCCAGGGAGGATTCATCCACTAATACCATGCGGACCGAGGGTTTTGACCTTGTTTACCACGCGGACTTCATCCAGGGTCTGGTCAATACCGGCGGTATACCCCGGCTTATGGGGGCCCTGGTCCATGAGGTATTGCACGCGGCCCTCCAGCATATCTGGCGGCGTGGCACCCGGGACAAGGACCTCTGGGACATGGCTTGCGATTATGTCGTTAATCAAATCGTCAAAGAGCAGGGACTTAAGCTGCCGCCCGGCGTTTTTTTAGCCGACCGTTTTAAAGGCATGTCGGCAGATGCGGTATACAATATCCTGCTTCAGGAACTGCCGCCCAAAATAGGGGATGAAGCGAAGAGGGAATCTCAGTCGGGAAAAAGAGGCCAGGATAAAAGCCGGCAAAATAAAAAACCTGACGGCAAGCTCCTGGACGACCACTCCAGATGGGATAAGAATAAAAGCGGACAGGACGAGTCCACCGACTCCAACCCGGAGGCTGCCACCTGGAAGATGCGCACCGCCCAGGCAGCCCAGGACGCCCAGCAGAGAGGTCACCTGCCAGCCGGGATGATCCGGATCATCGAAAGTATCCTGTACCCCAAACTGGACTGGAAGCAGGCTCTGGCTTCCTTCGTCCAGCCCACCCGTTCGGACTACACCTTCATCCCGCCCGACCGGCGTTTCGACTATGTATTCCTGCCGGAGTTCGGCAGTGAAGGGCTGGAGGAGGTCGTGGTGGCCATAGATACTTCCGGTTCGGTTTGGCGTTTCTACCAGCGGTTCATCTCAGAAATGGTCAATATTGTCTGCTCCTACCCGGATTTCAAGGGTTACATCGCCCACTGCGACACAGCTGTTCAACTCTTCCAGGAGCTCGACCCGGACAATATCCCCATGGAGTTCAAGGGCTGCGGCGGGACAGATTTCCGGCCCTTGTTTCAGGAAATAGAAAAACGCGGTATCACCCCGTCGCTGATGGTATTCCTGACCGACGGGGATGCGGAATTACCCAAGGACTCGCCCAACTACCCCGTGCTGTGGGTCCTGACCGGGGAAAATTGTCCCGTTCCTCATTTCGGCAGCGCAGCGTATATGTACTTGGTGTAGACGTATTTTGGGAGGGCTTCCTGTCAGGCGCGGCAAAGGGGCTGACGGCAGGGGACAGCTATAAAGTACCGGGGATAAGGATAAACCGGCACAGAAGTTGGGATGAAAAATTCCCACGTGAAAGGGACAACTGTCCACACGGCGGAGTACTAGCTGCAGAGGATCCCCGCAACCAGAAACAGGCCAAAAAGTGTATTCGTTTGGGCCACACTTTTCATCGCGGGCATCATTTCCACGGGCTGCGTTTTACCATGAAAGCCCCTTATCCCTACAACCGCTTTGGGGAAGCTGGCAAAAACTAAAAGCAACAAGGGCGAAACCAGCATCGCTAAGACCAGGGAAACAACCCACCCGTAAGAAAAAACAAACATTCCCGAAAGAAATTTTACCGCTTTGTCCTTACCTAAAATAATGGCCATAGTGCGCCGGCCGTTTTTCCTATCCCCATCCAGATCCCGGATATTGTTTGACATCAAGATAGCGCCGATTAACACGGCTGTGGGTATCGATAAAAGGACAGTTGTATAATCAATCATACCGGTCTGGATGAAAAAGGATAAGGAGACAATAACAGGCCCCATAAAAAAACCGGCCAGGAATTCGCCGTACGGCGTAGCCGAAATGGGACAGGGCCCGCCGGAATACAGGTAGCCCATAAGCATGCAGGCAACCCCCACCAGCGCAACCAGCCAACTGCTTTTGAAGCAGATAAATACACCCAGTAAAACCGCTACGATTAAAAGAATAACGCCCGTGTAAAAAACTGTCTTCTCTCCCACACCGTCTCTGACAATTGTGCCGCCAATGCCCACCGAATCCGCAGTATCCAGTCCGCGCTTGAAATCATAATACTCGTTAAAAACATTGGTGGCGCCCTGGATAATCACACATGCGATCAGCATGGCTATAAAGAGGGGCAGATCTATACGACCGTCTTTTGATAACGCCAGGGACGTACCGATTAAAACCGGAATAAAAGAAGCCGTAAGGGTATGTGGACGCATCAGGCGCCACCAGACCTGCGATCTGTCCCCACCCTTTAAAGGCGCTTTTGGTAAACCCTTGCCCTCCCGGAAAGTTTTTAGCATAAGCTCCGCCACCCCTTGAGGTTTTTTCTATCCGTCAACCCGATCCCGCAAACAGTTAAGTTTTTAATCCGCCCTGGTCGCAACGACAGCAATTTGCATCTAAAAAGCATCCCGCCTAAAACGGTATTGCTGCAAACATTGGCTCCTCTCCCCGGGCTATTATTCTTTTAAGCTTAACAAATATTTGGCCCTCCGTGAAGGGCTGATTCAATTAATAGCCATGGTAACCGCTAAACCAGGGACACGGTACCTGTCCCTCCGTCCCACCCTATGTCTAAACGGTTTTTACCAGGGGTTTCCCTCCACGAATTCAACAGGGACCACAGTAGCCGGGATACGGATTAAAGCATACGGGCGGGTGAGTACCTGCGCTTGCGCCTGACCGGACGGCGGGTCGTCAAGACGGAAATATACTTTTAACCCGTCCGAACTGCCTGAGACCCTGATAACCCCTACACTGCAACCGGCTGTTGGTTTTTCCCCCGCGGCGACAAGCAGATAACTCCATTGGCCCAGGGTTTTCGCGCCGGCAAAAGGATGCAAAATGTTGGCGGCAGCCCAATCCCTGATTTCCTGCGGAACCGCTTTATCTTCTAAAAACACAGTCTTGTAAGGCGTCGGATACCCGTAGGCATCAGGGGGTCTGTAATAAGGGTGTTCCAGCTCTTTTAACAGGCTTTTCGCTTTTTCGATTGTGTCGCCCCCGGGATACTCTTCCAGGACCCTTTGCAGATAAGCGGCGTCCCCGGTGTAGGCGCCGAGGGCCAGCAACGCGTCATCGGCCATGGAACTGCCCGGGTATTCCCGGACAAATTGCTGATAGGTGGAAATGATCTTTTCCCTGATTTCCGGCAAGCTAAAGCCGAAGGAAGCGTCGTCTCCCCATTCGTCCAGGCCAATGCAGCAAAGGCCTGTGGAGTAAAGCGCCCTGGCCTTTAGCTCCGGCGGGGATGAAGGGTTCTGGTAAACTTGCCGGAAATAGGGCAGACTATGGTTGTAATTAATCATTTCCCGGACAAAAGCAGTCATTTCAGCGGGCGCGTGCCCGTGACCCGTGGCGTTAATATACCCCAACCAGTTGTAATCCTGCCGCTGCCCGGCCCACAGGTGATTGTAGCAGAGCATCTGGTTGTGATAGATGGACGCCGCCAGGTTGTATAAATCAGCCGGTTCTTTGGATTTTTCCCACAGTGTTTGCAGGCCGGCAAGCCCCTTTACCTCAGCCAGTTGTTTTTCGACAGACTTGCGGAAATCGTATTGCTCGCTGTTACCCGGGTAATCAAAGGGTAAGGTATACCGGCCGGACGCCGGACCTTCTCCCATTTCTAGAAATTCTTCCAGCCTGGCGGCAGCCCTCTGGAAATCATCCCGCCGGATTTCTTTTACAGCCAGGGAGTAGCTGACAAACCCATCCAGGGGCGGCGTCAATTTTTCTAAAGACAGGGCCTTGAGCTGGTCGTAACTCATCCTTACATCCAGGATGTAAACAAGCCTGCCGTCCGATGCGTAGCGCATGTCCCCGTCAGGTGAAAAACGCGCCTGCTGCATGGTGTTAACAGCGTCTGTAAAACGCTCCTCGATCTCGTAACAGCGGGCCAGGCGGTAGGCTGCGTCGTCCGCCGCCGGGTGGCGGGAAAACTCAGTTAAAAACCCTTCCCAGGCGGGGATTTCTCGCTCCGGATCGTACTCCTCGTCCCCGTAGGGGGGCACCCAGATAACTTCGAATGATTCTTTCGGACGGTCAATCTCAAAGTAAGGCCGGCCCCGCACTGCTTCGTAAGCCTTGATTCCCCGGCCGAGGAAGCTCTGCGGGTATTTCTGGCCGGCGTCCCTCAGCAACTGCCAACTTATCCGGTTCATTGGAGAAGCCTGTTCTTCTTGTAAGGAAGCCATCCCATCTTGCTCCGTCTCCCGCACAAACTGCTCCAGAGCCTTTTCCTGCCCTGAACTCGTATAGAGGACAGCCAGGCATTCCTGGCGGCAGAAGGGCGACACGTCTGTTTCGGCTGTCTTCCAGAGCCATCCCGCCAAATCGTTTTTACCGGCTTCTTTTTGTCTTAAGAGGTCGGAACCGGCAATAATACTGATTAAACCAGCTCTATCCCTGGCGGAAGCGATACCGGCGTAGAGGCTGTCCAATATCTCCAACGCCTTGGTCTCTCCCAGCTGATAAAGGGTAAAAAGCTGGCCGCAGCGGTAAGCGGCGTCGGTTTCCTTTTCCTGGGCGCGCCATAGCCAGCCGGTGACGGCCGCACGGTCGGCCCCGCTGGGCTGTGTCCCGGCAAGAACACCCGCTGCGTGAACAAGGCTGCGCCGGGCTCCGGGATTGCTTAGTTCGGTGTAAATCTGGTCCAGCCACTTTGCGGCTTCTTCCGGATCGCTAAAAACCCTGGGCCAGGCCTGTTGCATTAATTGCAGGCACAGGTAACTTTCGTAAGAATATTTATCGTCAAAACAACCCTTTTGCAGGGAAAGCAAGGCGCTGGTTAAATCAATCGAATTATTGATGCGGGCGGTCAGGACAAAAACCAGGAGCTGGTAAGAACCGGCTCCATTACAGGCATCAACATAGATATGAATATCTTTAGCCAGTTGGGCAACCTGCTCGTCAGTCATCAATTTAACCAGGGCTTCGATGAAATTCCCGGGGTCTATGGACATTCCGGGATTTTTTTTCAGATAGTCCAGTAAAACTTGCGCCGCAGCGGCGTCCGGCCCTGACATGCCGTTGAAAACATCAACAATATTTCTTCTTTCCTGCACGTCCATGGAGTCCCACAGTTTTGCTTTTAATCGCTCCAATGACTCCCCTGCCTCCGCCCCTGCCCCGGTCCCGCCCGCAACCCCGTTTTGTCCGGCGGCCCAACCCCCCCGGGGATACGCAAAGCCACAAAATATGCAGAATACGAATGATATAAGTACGAAATATGCCTTAAGCTTATTCACATAATCACCCTTTGTTTATTTAATTAGTTTTTACAAGACTGGGCTTCTTTTGCGCGGTTAAAACTTTGATTCCGCTTTTTTTTCATCCAAAAGGTTCCTGGCCTCTTCCTGGAAAAACTTTTTAATTTCATCCCAGGGTGCGCTTTTTTTAAGCACAATGATTTTATCTCCGGCTTTCTCGGCATCTTCGAAAATAAGTCAGGCTCAAAATCAGGTGCTTGATGTTTATTTGCCTGCGGGCGTATTTTTTTTCGTAAAGCTTGAAAATACTCCTGAGTGGTATCGATTCACTGATAAAAAAAGATCAATAAAGTTTTTTTTACTGCCCCGGAAACCCAGTGTATCGAGTTTAATTGGCGCCAGGTCCGGCAAATCAGCTACAGGGCAGTCATAATAGCTAACAGGCGGGAAAATTAGAAGGGCGGCGTAATAAAGAAAACTTACCTTTACTCCGTTAAAAATGCCATGCAAGGTGCAGTTTTTCATATCAGTCAGGATAAAATCCCTTTTGTTATGTAATTCGCCCCGCAGTGAAAGAGAATTGAATTCTTGCGGTGTAAAAAAGTCAAAGTCTTTAGAAATACGGCGACCTAAATGCAGCGCAACAGCGGTTCCACCAGCAAGAAAAAACTCTTTAAACCCTGTATATGCGCCAGGAGTTCCAGGACTTCAACCCTGCCCGGTGGGAGGGTTGCCGCAAACATTTTAGTTCACCTTCCTTTAAGCCGAAATAGGATCTCCAGAAAAAGCCTGTTTTACGGGAAAGCGCGCGGCTATTTTTTATTACTTCCAGAAGAAGTTAATAATTATAATAATTCAACATCCAGAAAAAGCTTTTGTCATCACTATGCTCCAATAGTTTTTCAACGATAGAATATTGATCTGCATCTGTATCAAGGGAATCAAAATCCACATCCCAGAAAAAAGGCCTGGTATATTCTGGAGGATGCAAAATGAACACCTCTTTAAAATCTCTTGTTATTTATTTTATTTACGGTTCCCAAGCAGTCATCGCACTTAATTCTATCCCGGTTTAACTGATTCCACGAGGGCAGGTTTTTCCCTGCGCTTTCATATTTTGTCTTTTCCCTAAGTATATCGCCTTTAGTTTCTTTTTGTAAACTGCCGGGCTAAAGAACTACCATTATCCCCAATGCTGCGGACCAGCGGCTAAACGAAGCCCGCTCTCAGGTTAAACGTTGTTATTAAATCTCCCACCTTTTGGTGCAGACAAAAAAACAACGCCCTTTTTGTAAAGCGCTGCACTATACCCTGAAATTTAGTGAACGTTCGCACCCGTGCTATGATGTTTCCTGTTTCCCCTGGTCAGTCATTTTCAACTTGGGAGTTAACAGCGCTTCCGCAAAATGGTGCATTCCCAGCAGCAGGATACCCAGTGTCATGCCCCAAAGCCCGATGGAATAGGGCGCCGGCGCAGCTTGCCTGCAGCACATAAGGACAGTGCTAACCACACATAAAGCCGTGCCCCATACCTGCGGTTTCTCCATGTACAACCCTGTATATTTAACGCTGTGATCGTCATCCTTTGCGGGAAATTCCAACCAAACCCGGTTCCAAACGAAAGAGAAAAGTACGGTGATGGTAGCCCCCCAGGCCATGTATACAGGAAACAGATGCGCCGGCATGGGCAACGGCAAAATAGCTGGAATTACGGCGGTGGCTGCCGCCGGCGGATGATCGGCGTCGAAAATCTGCATCAGGAAGGCGGCGAAAAGCAGCGTAAGACTAAGTTTAAGCGGAATAGCAAAGTCGGTTCCCCCGGCCAGCAATTCTCCTGCCCAAATTCCCGCCAGGCCGCCGATGGCCGAGACAAAATGTCCGACAATAACAGGTTTCGGCCGGGCTACGCGCAAGTACACGCAACTGGAACTGATAAAACAGGTTGCGGCAAGGGGTGGGAAAAGCACTTCAATACCTGTGGCTTTTGACAGAATACTGATGACGGCCAGCAATATACTGCAGCCAAGCGAGCCCCAGACAATGCGCGACAAGGAAATAACCCCCGGGCGGTAAACGTCCCTCGCAAATTCCCTTTTGCAAATTGGCCCAAATCTTATTTGCACCGAATTCAATTTTTTATCCACTTAATTTGCCCTCTCCCCCCCGCTGAATTTTTGCCCGGCTACAACGTCCTGGTGGGCACCACTAAACGTGTGCCCACCAGGAACTGATTAGAAACTCCCTTGGTGCCTTTATCCAGGCAAGTAGCTCAATTATATGCCGGCAGGTCGTCAACTGCGCCCCCGGGGAATCAAATGCGGGGCTAAACCCTAAACGTCCCACCCAAGTCTTTTCCTTTTGGCCTTAAAGTCTGAAATGAGCATCCGGGCAAGTTTTTCCGGATCTGGGTCAACGTTCATGCAGGAACCGAGTAGTTCTCTTGTTCCACCGTAAAGGAAATCCCTCACCTTATCTGAACCCTGCACCGGAGCGTGGACACAATGGTAAGAATCGAACCCCAGCATACGGAAAGCAAGGGCTGCGCCCACGCCCTTCTCGTTGGACCATTCAGGCGTTACTTCTGCAAAGGGCAAATCTTTAATAGGATGGCCGAGCAGGCCGGCAATGGTAGCGAAAGTGCCCACAGCATGGGCGTTATCAATACATTCGCCGAAATGCCAGACCGGGGGCATATCTGAACCCAGAAATTCTTTTAAACTATCTCCGCATTTATCCTGCCCCTTGACCGAGCAGTAACCCAGCTTTGCCATTGGAAAGGAGGCACAACCGTTGGCAAGAATCAGGATGTTATTCTTTAGCAAGATATCGGCTATATCCACTATGGCCTTTTCAAACACGATGCGGGTATTTGTGCATCCGGCCAAATTGATGATGCCGAAAAGTTTGCCCTCTTTAACAGCGTCAGCTATGGGCTTAACGCTTCCGCCATAGTATTCGCTCAGGTATTCCAGGCCGAATCCCACTTCCGCTTCCACTTCGTAGGGGGGGATGTGCCTTTTTACATCCATGCGGTTTTTGAAGCTTTCGATGGCGCGTGCTACAATTCTTTCAGCTAATTCCGGAAGCCGGTTAAGGTCGGAAAGATCCCGCTTGTAACCGATATGTTCCGCTCCCGGCAAGCGGTTGGATTCGTTCGTGGTGACAACCACCGTTTTGAAGCAGTCCGCGACATCCATAATGCCCGGGAAAACTTCCTGGATGTCAGCCAGCCAGAGATCCAGCGCGCCTGTAGCCACTACCAGTTCAGCGCCGTTAGCGTTGGACAACGGAATTACCCCGCCGAAGCGGTACATGCTTGACAGGCCGGAACAACAAATTCCGTAAAACTGGATGCCCTGGGCTCCGGCCTCCCTGGCCATGGTGACGAACTTATCAGTTCGGGCGGTTTTAATAACTTCCGCGGCCAGCATGGGGGCATGACCGTGAATGGCTATATTAACATGGTCTTTTTTCAGCGCGCCAACATTGGCCTTAATGGTGCTGCGTGTGGGAACCCCAAAAAGGCAGTCACCGGCAATGGAGCCCCCCACCACGCTGTTCATTGAAAATGTGATGCCCAGGCGCAGGAACTGATCCATTGCTTTGCGCCAGTCACCCTGGGTTGCCACTGTGGTCGAATGCAGGGTCTCAAATACCTCGTGATAAGAGCTGATTGGAGTTAACCCAAGCTCTTCCCAGACCTTCTGCCTTTCAGGCGGCGCTACTACAGCAAGGGTCCGGTGCTTGCCGGGCACCGTGCGGCTCATATCTGCAAGCAAAATATCCGCTATCTCACCGGCCAAAGCCTCAATGGTTTTTCCTTCAATCTCCAGACCGTACATATTAGCTACACCCAGCACCTTGTTTTGACCCAGGATGGGAAGATCAATCTCCCCTGCAGCTGCCTTTTTCAGAGACAGCATAACTTCACGGGCGCGAGCCCCGTGCGCCGCCACACCTCCGGCAGCCGCCCGGGCCATGTTGCGCGCTACGATAAGATCCGCATTAGCCCCGCAGGTGCCCCTGGGTGATTTCTTAGTTATTCTGCAAGGGCCGAGCGAGCAAACCTTACAGCAAACACCAGCTAACCCATAAACGCAGTGAGGTTTTTGTTTGTCGAAACGGTCAAAACAGTTTTCACTGCCAATGCTATCCATATAGGCAACCATTTCCCTCACTGCAGGATCGGGGGCCTGGGACATAACATCAGCTTTGCTTGCGAAGGACTTGCGATATTCCGTTACCGCAGCCGTGTAATCGGTAAAGTCGTTGTCGTGGTGATGGTGATGATGGTGATCATGATCATGATCATGGTTGTGATCGTAATTATGGTTGTCAGCGCAATGCGTATGTTTATCGTCTCCCATGTCGTTACTCCTTTCCAAATTTAGGGTAGCTCCGATGGTTTAAAATTTAAAACAAGCGCCCTCTATCGATTGCCGGACAGGCACCCCTATCAGAAGCATCACCCCCCGTTTTGAAACGATATTTTTAAACAGTTATATCGCAATTGCCATACCAGGATATTTTATTGGAGAAATAACCTGCAATAGGGGACAAACACGAAAATCTCCAAAAAGAATATTAAAAAAACAACGATAGTTCGTTGTTTCAAACAATATTTCGCTGCAAACATTATGTTTTAGTTGTAAGCAGGGATCGGTTAAGTCTTTTCCGCCGGTGAGATAGCATCAGGGAGCGCCGGGACCCGGTTGCCGGGGCGTGTAAGACAATTAGCGGTCACGCCAATCGTCAGCAGTGACACCCGTCTTTTTCAAACGTGAAATCAGAGTGGTCGGCTTTATCCCCAGTTTCTCGCTTGCGCCTCCTGGCCCATAGATTTTACCATTGCAGACGCAAAGAGCCTTGATCATATTTTCCCTCTCCAACCGGCGTATTTCGGCGTCGGTTAGGATGCCGGACTTATCCTTGTCGAAATGCCCCCTGGTCCGGGCGCTAAGGATAGTGGTTCTTACCCCCTGATAAGCAAGGGATGAAATGCTAGCGTCCGGCTTCCCCAGATGAGAAGTGATGACCGCCCTCTCAATAATGTTTTGCAGCTCCCGGATATTACCTGGCCAGTCGTATTGGGCCAGGGACTTTATGTCAGATTGGGTGAAGCGGGGTTTGGGGCGGTTGAGCCTGCGAGATGTAAGATCTAAAAAGTGGTTGATTAACAGCGGAATGTCTTCCTTGCGGTCACGCAGCGGGGGTAAACGGAGGGGGAAGACATTAATACGGTAGTAAAGATCTTCACGGAAGCGTCCCGCTGTGATCTCTTGCCCGAGATCGCGGTTTGTGGCGGAAATAATACGCACGTCAACTTTTCTGATTTTTTCCTCGCCTACGCGCTGGTATTCACCTTCTTGCAGAACGCGCAGGAGTTTACCCTGCAGTTCGAGGGGAATCTCGCTGATCTCGTCCAAAAATAGTGTTCCCCGGTCGGCGATCTGGAAAAACCCTCCCCGATCTTTGTGCGCACCAGTAAAAGCTCCGCGGGCATGCCCAAAGAACTCGCTCTCAAAGAGATTCTTTGGGATAGCAGAACAATTAATTTTAATCATGGGATGCCGGGCCCGCTTGCTTCGGGCGTGAAGTTCCCTGGCAACTAGCTCCTTTCCCGTACCCGACTCCCCGGTGATAAGCACACTGGTGTCCATGGGCGCAACAAGTACGATTTGCCGCAGCATCTCTTGGAGGGCGTAACTTTTACCTATGATACCGTTGAAGGACTGGGCGATATTAACTTCTTCACGCAGATAAGCGTTTTCTTTCTCAATTTGTCTTTTAAGATGCTTGATCTCGGCAAAGGCCCGCGCATTGGAAACGGCGTATGCCAAATGGTCGGCGATCATGCGCATAAGCCCGAGCGCCTCCTGCCCCAGGGCTACACGCGTAAACATTGCCAGCACGCCCAGAACTTCACCTTTATAAATCATGGGCTGCCCGACAAAGCCCACGATATGCTCTTTTTTTACCCAGGTCATATCTGCAATCCATTCAGAATTGCTGCCAATAGTTGATATGATGATGGGCTGGCCCGATGATGCTATCAGGCCCACCTTGCGCACCCCGATGGGGAAACGTCTAAAGGAACTTTGTCCGATTGTGTTCCAGGTAGTTGTGTTATCTATGGAGAACCCGCGGCTAGCCATAAGGTGCAGGCAGCGGCTTTTGTCAAGGCAGCCCGCATACTCCTTGCAAGTATCGCAAATATCCCCCGGGGCGAGCATCCAGACCCTGGCCAGGACCACGTTATTGTTCGATGCCAGGGATGATGTAACCAATTGCAGCAATTTATCCACCGCACACTGCTGCGCCATCTCCAGAAGCAATAACTGAAAGCTTTCAAAATCCAAATTGAAATTGTTTTGAGACACAGGACACCCCCCGGCTTCCCTGTCACTCGACTGATATTGGCCAACTACAGGCAGACCCCGTATCAAAGCCGCTTGCCGCCAAGAAAATACCCGGACCTAAAAAACCGAAGACCGGAGCAACGGGAAGGGAAAACTATTACACCTAACCCTTGGGCGCCGGGGCTTTTACAACGATCAGTTCCAGCATTTCCGGGTGCAGATTTTTAACATTCATCTTGGTTTTAAAGGGGATTTTCAGCATGGTTCCGGCTTCATATTCACGGATTTCTTGTTCATCCAGACCGATGGAAAGCCGGCCCGTTACTACAGTCATGTAGACATTGGAATTGGAAAAATGTTCGGGAAGCCCTTCATCCTTGTTGAATGCCATGTGAAGATAATGAATGTTGCCGTCAAATACAATTCTCTCCACAACCTTTTCAGTCCCTTGGGTTAATTTAAATACTTGCTCGACCATAATTTTCACCTCCACGGGTATTATATCACACCTCCCCGTTCTTTCCTTGCCGCAGCAACACTTTTGCCTGTTATCCCGGTGCCGTAGCAAAAAAAGCAAAAACACGATAGGCGCTGTGCAAAATATGCCGGTAACCGCCGGGTCCCCACATTTGAAGTGGATAGAGGTTTGCCCCCGGGGCGTCATAAATGGCCGGCACGGCAGATCCATAAGTCCCGCGAGGGAATTAGCGGGCGGGACATGTCCCGCTGTTACCGGGTTATAGCAATTCGTCTACAGCGGAACATGGGGTTCTTCAATCAGCGGTGCGGAAAATCGCGATTACCAGATTATACCCTTTTTTTGTAGAATACTAAATTTTCCCCGGCTAGCTTCTCCTCCCAGATCATCTGCATTAATTCCAGTTCCTCGCTATAATCAGTTTTTGATTCGTCTCTGTCATACTCCAGATTTTCGAGGATTTCAATGGTGAAATTTTCTGAACCGAACTCTTTCCATTCCTTTTGCAGCTCAGCGTTAGGGTGAAACCCCCCTTCCAGCCTGGCTTTAGTACCGTTGATCACACCCCTTAAATCCCCGGTTGATTTAAGAAAACACTTGTTGTTTACTTTGGAGCGGATAATAAATATTCCCATCGGCGGCTTCATCTGCTTGTACTGCAGCTTCAATTCTTTTTTTCTATCCATTAATATTTTTACCTCCTCTCACCTATTTGGAGTTTCAGGCTTTCTATCATCTAAAAAAAATTATACAACAGGGCCATAGTTACAATTCCAACCAGCAAACTATAGAAAAGGCTTCTGGTTTTAATTGCTGTCAGCAGTGTGGGTATAAAGGCCCAGATATACCTGTTATGGATGCTGGGATAAATAAAGCCATCCGGGGCCAGGACACTCAAGGCCGTTAGACTGCCCAAAACTGCCGGAGCTATAAAGGATAACCACCGTTTTAACGGCTCCGGGAATTCAAAACGGGTAAACAGCGCCACCGGCAGGATCCGCGGCAGAATAGATACTATGGAAACACCGATGATCATAAACCAAATGTAGGATTCAGTCATTGAATAACATCCCCAAACTGGCCGCGACAACCGTCGCTATAATAACATTAAATAAATTTCCCATCGTGGCCGGCGCCAGGCAGCCAATCGTCAAACACAACACCGCCGCAGACAAGGCCACAAAAACATCCGATTTGCGTTTAATCATGAAGACCAGCAAACAAATGTACATTGCCGGCAAGGCAAAGCCCAAGCCCAGGCGTTCCGTATTACCCAGGTAACTACCCAGCAAGGCGCCAAGGAGCGTGCTAAGGACCCAGCCCATATGTGAGCTCAGATTTAGTCCGGCCATATAGGAGGCCGTGGGCGGGTATTTCTGATACCGGCTCATCGCCACCGCATAGGTTTCGTCGGTCAATCCGTAGGACAACAAGCTCCCAAGCGCTGTGGGTACCCGTCCCTTGAGGTAGGGCACCATGGATGCAGAAAACAACAGGTATCTTAAATTCACCAAAAAATTCGCCGTGATTATGGTGAATACCGCTCCCCCCGCCTGCATAATCCCGATGGCAATGTATTGCCCGGCCCCTGTAAAACACAGAAACGACATTAATGTGGCCTGAACAATTGACATGCCAATTTCGTTTGCCAGCACCCCGAAGGCCAGTCCCAGGGGCAAGTAACCCAAGATAATTGGGATTGAATCATGGATTCCCTGCTTTAGTTCCTGCTTTTGCATAGATATCCCCATTCCCCGAACAATTTACACGAATCTTTTTTGGTTCCGGAACAAAACGGCGCTAACAAAAAAAGGCGCCAGTTGACTGGCGCCTTTTACGGCATCAGTATCACCGGTCCCTTTTGGGGCATGTGTTTTAACGGGCGTTGCCGATTTAAAGCACCATAAGTTAAACCCCGATGTTTTGAGTATTCATGGCCAGGTAAATTTCCCTGTTACCAATTCCCTATCTAACTTCCCTGACCGGCGACCAAACAACAGAAGCAGCCGCGTGCGCTGACTACATTACAGCGGCGGCGTAAAGTAGTTTTACTGCCTGTATAGTATATCTTATTTATCTGTACTTGTATATGAGCGGTACCAAGTTAATAGCGGACAGGGGTGCATTTTTCCCTGGAAGCAAAAAGCCCGTAGATTTAAGGATACCCAATGGAAGATCTTAACGGATGACCCTCGAATAAGAGGAAAAACGGATTAACTTGGTTTTTTAAATGGTTTAGACGATGCTTTCCTGGTTTTGGCAGGCTTGTTAAGGGCGTTTAGCAGTACTTCCGGCAGGATTTTTGAACTTTACGTTGAATTTTAATTACTTGTTACACGGGCTTTGTGAACCTCAGCTATTCACATTCTTTGACAGCTTAATAGTTTTTCTTTCCGGGCTTATATTACCTAAAGCCTTTAAACGCTGGTTTTGGCCGGCAGGGTGCGGGGAAAACTCATGTGCCTTCCATTGTGAAAAGAAAAGTAAGATTTTACCGGGCTGACCTCCTTCGCTACACAGCCCGGTTTCTATTTTGTGGATAAACCAAGCTCCAGAGATTAAATAAAAAATAAAGCAAAGGGGGTTGGCCTTTGGTACAGATTAAAAAAAGCTTTTTCCTTATAATCCTATCCGTAATTCTGCTGGCGTTTATATCCCCTCCCGCCCTTGCCGGTCAGGGGGATGGTTCCGGGGGGGGCCAGGGCGTACCCTTGAGGCTGGACAAGTCCAGTCCCTATAACGGGCAGACAAGGGTTTCCCTACCGTTGTTAATTGAGATGACTTTCAATAAAAATGTTATCAACATGGCCGTGAATGTTAACAACCGGAATTGTTTTTCGCTTTACGCGGCGGACGGCAGCAAGATCCCGGTGGAGGTAATCATGGCCGATGACCAGATTGAGCCGGAGAAGAAAAGGGATATCGCCTTAAAGCCGCTGCAGGAGCTGAAGCCCGGCGCCGCCTATACCGTTAAAGTGTCCCCGGCGCTGCAGGCAAAAAGCGGCGCCACCATGGAAGGTGATTTGACGATTACTTTTATCACCGCTAATAGGGGTCCGGCGCCCATTGCCCTGAATAATTCCGTTCCGCCCAACCCGGGCACCCCCTCTCCCGCTGGCCCGGTTGAACCAGCGGTTGCCCAGACCGGGGGCGATAACAACACCGGCGGACCCGCTGATCCCGCCCCGGGCGCTCCCGCCGTCAACCCGGGTACTGCCGCCGTGGCCACCCCCGCGGGCGGTCCGGACGCCGTAATAGGCAATGGCAGTACCACGGGCGCCGGGCCGGGCAACGGTACCGCAGAAAACAGCGGTCAGAAAGATGCCGTTAATTCCCTGCACCCCGAAGGAAGTCGGACCCAGCTATCCGGTGAGAACCAGGCTCAGACTTCCGCAGGGAGCCAGGGACAGCTTCCTGAAGAGAGCCGGGGTTCCGGCGCCGGCACTTGGGCGGCGGTTATAGCCGTCCTGGGCCTGGCCGCCGTTGCAGGTTATGTTGCCTTCAGAAGAAAAAAATAGGTGAGTGCAGGGCTAAACATCCCCTTGTATTAAGGCGGGCATTAAAGGACCCGGGCAAGGTATTTAAAAAGTTTCTTTCGGGCCCTGGAAACATAGCGGCAAGGCCGGATTCAATCAATAACAAATACCGGGAGTTTCAGGGAAGTTCACTCCTGTAAAAACTCCACTGGGGGAAAGAAACCCGTCTGGTTAGCGGGTGAATGATACTGGAATTTCCACCCGGGGGAATCTTCCTGTACGGAAAGGAACGGTGTGCGCAGTCAAAAAAAAATTTATATACGCCATACTGTTTTTCAGCCCCCTTGTTTTTATCTTCCTTTCCCTTTTTATTGGCAGGTATCACGTGCCGCTGCCGGCAATAATGGAAATACTCTGGCTAAAATTAACCCTGGGATACTGTAATTTGCCGGACACCTACGTGTCCGTTGTCTGGGACATCCGCCTGCCCCGGGCTATTTTAGGCGCCCTGGTGGGGGGCTGCCTGGCCATCAGCGGGGCCTCCTTTCAGGGACTGTTCCGGAACCCCCTGGTCAGCTCAGGTATCCTGGGGGTAAGTTCCGGGGCCGGCTTTGGCGCTGCTCTGGCCATATTGATTTTCAGCACTACTTCATATGTTTATGTCTTTGCATTTTTCTTTGGCGGGCTGGCGGTTTTAATGAGTTATATGATCGGGCGGGTCTATAATGCCACCCCGGCCATTATGCTGGTACTGGGCGGGGTGATTGTGTCATCCGTCTTTTCAGCTTTAATTTCCTTCGCCAAATATGTGGCGGACCCCTACAACCAGCTGCCGGCAATCGTATTCTGGCTGATGGGCAGCCTGGCATCGGCCCGCTATCAGGATATCGCCGCAGCCGGTATTCCCATGGCTGTGGGTATAGCCGGCCTGCTGGCCATCAGGTGGCGGATTAACGTCCTCTCCATGGGAGATAAGGAAGCCCGCTCCCTGGGCATTAATACGACTTTGAGCAAAGGTATTGTAATATCCTGCGCCACCCTGGCCACAGCCGGGGCTGTCTGCGTAAGCGGCATTATCGGCTGGGTGGGCCTGGTTATCCCGCACATCGGCCGGATGCTGGTGGGCAACGACAACAGGGTGCTGATCCCGGCCAGCCTTTCCCTGGGCGCTTGTTTTATGCTTCTGGTTGATAACCTGGGCCGGGTAATCACCGGTTCGGAAATTCCCCTGGGCATCCTGACAGCTATCGTGGGGGGGCCTTTCTTTGTTTACCTGCTGAAAAAAACAAAAGGAGGCGGCTGGTAAAATGTCATTACTCGAATTAAAAGGCGCCTCCTTCGGCTATAACCAGCAGGATATATTCACAGACATTTATTTTAAAATAGACAAAGGCGAGATCTTTTGTATTATAGGCCCCAACGGCTGCGGCAAGACCACTCTTCTGGATTCGATCCTGGGGATATTAAGGCTCAAGCGGGGCGACATCCTGATTAACGGCGGCAGCATGCAAAAAATGCGGCCCCATGAAATAGCCAGGCAGATCGCCTATATACCCCAGGCCCATAACAAAACCTTCCCCTACACCGTCCTGGATGTTGTCCTCATGGGCCGGGCCGCTTATACCGGGATCTTTTCTTCGCCTTCCGAAGATGACGTTGTTATTGCTGAAGAAGCCCTGGCCCTGGTAGGCCTGACCAGGTTAAAAAGCAGGCCCTACACCCAGCTCAGCGGCGGGGAGGGCCAGCTGGTGATGATCGCCAGGGCGCTGGCTCAGAAAACACCGCTGCTGATCATGGATGAACCCACTGCCCACCTGGATTTCAAACACGAACTTACCGTGTTGGAAACAGTTGTGCAACTGATTAACGACACCGGGCTGTCCATCATCATGGCGACCCATTTCCCCAACCATGCTTTTTATTTTGAAAACAACAACATTAAAACATCGGTTGCTTTAATGGACCAAAAAACCTTTTCCCAGGTGGGATCCCCAGGCGATGTTATCTCCGAAAAGAATTTAATGACCCTGTATGAAATCAACGCCAAAGTAGTGGCCTGCCCCATCGGCAACGGCGGGCAACTAAAGCAGATTATCCCTATCAGTACCATATCCTGATTTCCGAAAATGCTGTAAAACAGCCAAACATATTAAAGAAAGGGGATACGGCGTTTACCCCCTGTCTAGAAGAAGGGGCGCCAGACGCCAAAAAAATCAATGAACACAAAAAAACCAGCGTTTGCTTGGATCTTAACGGTCTGCCTGCTGGTATTGCTGGTTGCCGGCTGTACGCCGGGCAACCCGCCGGGCAGCGGGACCGGCACATCCCCGGAGGGCGCCCGGGGTGCTGTTACAGTAACTGACTTTAGCGGGCGGCAGGTGGCGGTCCCGGACGAAGTGGAAAGGATTGGCTGTCTGTACGCCTTCTCCGGGCATGTGGTGACCATGCTGGGCCGGGGTGACGACATTGTCGCCGTTGTAGAGGGATTGAAGAGGGACGCGCTTATGCGGGAGATGTGTCCGCACATAGGCGACGCCCTGGTGCCCGCCTCCGGCGGTGCAGTTAATGTGGAAGAGCTGCTAAACGCCGGACCCGACCTGGTCTTTGTCAGGTCGGAAACCGCTGCCAACGAAGGAGAGGCGGCCAAGCTGCAGAAAACCGGCATCCCCTACCTGGTTGTCGATTACAGGAATATGAAAGAACAGATGTACATTGTGGAAATGATCGGCCAGGCTATAGGAAAGAAAGAAAAGGCGCTGCAATATAATGAATATTACCAGAGTTGTATCGACAGGGTGCAGGAGCGGGTGCGGAACATCCCGCCGGATGAAAAGGTCAGGGTGTATCACTCCATCAATGAAGCCACCAGGACCGACGCCAGGGATACGCTGCCGGCAGACTGGACGCAAACAGCCGGGGTGATCAACGTTTCTGTCAATGAGGAGCTTAAATTTTTAGAAGACAAGTATTTCGCGGGACTGGAGCAAATATTGCTGTGGAACCCGGATGTTATTTTAGTAAATGAAACTGGTGTGGCTGATTATATTATGAATAACACCCAGTGGTCGTCCTTGAGTGCGGTCAAGAACCACAAGGTATACCAGATGCCGGTGGGGATATCCCGCTGGGGGCACCCCGGTTCCCTGGAAACCCCGCTCGCCATCCTGTGGACCGCCAAAACCCTCTATCCGGATCTGTTCACAGACATAAACATGGCGGCGGAAACTAAATATTTTTACCGGGAGATATTCAACTACCCTATAACTGACCAGATGGTCACCCGGGTTTTACAAGGCCAAGGGATGAGGGCGCCGAAAGGCGAGACCAACTAAAACACCACGTTGGAATTATAAGGGGGGTATTATATATGCGGTTGCTCGTGTGCATCGACGATACAGATAACCTGGAGAGCATCGGCACGGGAAAACTGGCTTATCAAATAATCGGTGTTATAGAAGAGCGCGGGTGGGGCAAGTGCGACGTAATCAGCCGCCACCAGCTTTATGTCCACGACGAGATCCCCTATACTTCACATAACAGTTCCATGTGTTTCGGGGTAAACCTGGACGGAACCAGCCTGGACCATTTAATCAATTACACCGCTGATTTTTTAACCCGGGAAAGCGCTGCAGGCTCGGACCCGGGCCTGTGCGTGGTTATACCGGAACAACTAAAGGAGCCCGGACGGCTGATTGAATTTGGTTTCAGAGCAAAGGGCACTGTTTTAACCAAGAAAGAAGCCTACCAGTTAGCCGGCCAGCTGGGCGTACACCTGTCCGAGCACGGCGGCACCGGCGGGGGTGTTATCGGCGCCTTGGCCGGCACCGGCCTGCGCCTCAGCGGCAACGACGGCCGTCTCCGGGGCAGGCTCCAAATCGGCAAAATCAATGATGAGGTTTCAGTGGGCGAGGTTAAGTCCCGGACCATTGTGAACATTGTGCAAAGCCTGGAAGGTCAGATTTTGAACGACCATGACCTGGTCAGGCTGGGTGAGAAAGTCAAGGCGGTTTTAATGGGCGGCAGGGTTGTAATGCCGGTGTATCCCACCTGCGGCGGCAACGGCGGCGCCCGCTGGCAAACCTGCACCAAAGAACAACTTAAAATTTTTTAGTTAAAGCCCGGCACTTGGGACATACAATCACAGCACAGGGAAAGCTTGTATTGATTTTGCATTGCCAAGGACCTAAATGGTGGGGAAAAAGCTTTTTAGGGAACCTGGAATATGGGGAGAACTTCCGGGTCCCCCCGGATGTAAATGTTTTAAAGATTGAGTTAAATAGCGTAACACAAATCATTTCGAATAAAGAGAATAGCGGCAACAGGCCTTTCCCGGTGAAGGGCTTTTTTTATTAAGCCTGCAAATCATGCCGTCCAAAAATCCGGGCCGGCACCCCGCAAACCAACACGGGCAAAGATTTTCCAGCCCCGGGTAAAAAGCAAATGACCCGGGAGCCAGGGACCCGGGGCGCCTGCCTCAGCCGGCCAATAATAATCGCCTTACGGTAACCTTTTGTACCGCCGGAATCATATTATACATTACCTAAAAGCCCTGACCAGGCGGGTTGCGGAACCCAATTTATGTGAGGTGATTGCAATGAATTACACTGTGCAAAGCGGGGACACCCTGTTTCTTATCGCCCGCAGGTTTGGCGTAACTCTTGACGCGATAATAGCAGCGAACCCGGGGATTAAGGATCCGGCTCTAATTTATCCGGGACAAGTCATTACTGTCCCAACAAGCGGTGGGGAAGGCGGCGAGGAACCAGGCATACCGGGTGAAAAACCATTGAATTTTATCTCTATTTCACTTGTGGGCGGCGGTGCAGTGCAGGGCTCTGCCAGTGTGCCTGTAAATCCAAAGTTTATATTGAATTTCGATAAAAACGTTGTTAGTGATTCTGTCTGGGAGAATAACAGGAAAAGTTTCAGTCTTCAATCCCAGAATGGGGAAAATATACCTATTAATGTGACCAGAATACCCGATACTGTGGACTTTTCCCAGAGACAAAATATTTTTATTCAACCCCAGAAGCCCCTTACTCCGGGGACCGCATATAATTTAAAAATTTCCCCCGGCTTGAGATCGAAAGCTGATGTAACACTGGGCAGGGCTGTAACAATTAATTTCAGGGTAAGTGGTCAGGCCCTGGGATAATGCCTTATCAGGGTTTACCAGATGTTATGAATGTCATGGATAACAAAATAATTTAAGAGGATAGATGCATGGCGCTTATTCGTGAACGAGAAAGTAAAAGGCTGCACGTTAAAAGCAAGCTGATGGGCGAATCCCTGGTGGGCAGGGAATTTCTGCAAAGCCTGGAATACCGGGAAACATTTCGGGTTTTTCCGGATGTGAGCGTTCTAAAAGTGGGCGGACAAAGTATCACCGACATGGGAGCCGGGGCGTTACTGCCTGTTGTTAAAGAGATTGCAGAAAATGCCGGGCGGCATAAAATAATCGTATCCACCGGCGGCGGCACCAGGTCCCGCCATGTGTATTCCATAGCCATGGATCTGGGTATGCCCACCGGTATTATCGCCAGGTTGGGCCAGAGTGTTTCCGAGCAGAATGCCCTGATGCTGACCATGCTGCTGGGTCCCTACGGTGGAATCAAAGTCGGACATGATGATCTTACCAAGCTCGGCGCTTATTTCATCCAGGGCTGTATCCCTGTCATCCACGGCATGCCGCCGTATGGTTATTGGGAACACCCGCCGGAAGCAGGCCGCATTCCCAGCAACCGCACGGATGTGGGCGCTTTTTTGCTGGCCGAGGTGATTGGCGCCAGGCAGTGTATATACATAAAGGATGTAGATGGCTTATATACGGACAACCCGAAAGTAGATCCCAATGCTGAATTTATACCAGTCATCGGCGCCGGAGAATTAGCAGCCAGGGACCAGGACGACCTGGTGGTGGAAAGGGTTGTACTGGAACTGCTGAACCGCTCTCAGAATATCAACCGCATCCAGATCATCAACGGGCTCACAGAGGGCAACATCACCAGGGCTTTAAACGGGGAACATGTAGGGACAATTATTTACCAGGATAAATAACAGGCTTTGTTGGAATTGCAGGTGCATCTTCAGTGGCAGCCGGCCGGCCGAAGCCGGTTCCGTCACAAGGAAAGGTCTGGAGATAAGAAATAAGGGATCTCAGGCAATTCAAAAAGCCTGCTCCATAGAGCCCCCTATCCCTTAATCTAAATTCACTAAAATGTACAACATCATGGGTAATTTTGCAACCCGGCCAACCGGTATAACCCGGCTGGCCTTTTAATTATGCATTATTGAATTTCTTGACAAGTGATCAATGGATGCGTTAGCAGTCCTTTTAAGGGGCAGACTGGCAACGCATTACAAGCATGCGGGTTTGCCGCAGGCGATTCTCCATTTGCGGGTAGGAATTATGGCCGGCCATATTGAACTATAATATAGTCGAAATACAGGTTATATTGCGGCAGCAGAGGAATTATCCCCCGCCGCAGGATAGGGGGTACTGATTACGGCTCAAGAAGGAACAGGAAGTGCAGCCAGGCCGGCGCAAAAAATCGGCAACCGTTTTGACAGGTATGAGGTTGCCGGCGCATTCGGCGATATTGGAACACTGATCCCCTTTGTCATCGGTTATATCATAGTTACCGGAATAGACCCCCTGGGCATTCTATTTACCTTCGGTGTAATGCTGATCTGCATCGGTTTTTATTATAAAACGCCTGTTCCGGTACAACCCATGAAAGCTATCGGCGCCGCCGCGGTTACCCAGATGTCCTCCGTTACCTCCGGCATGGTCTGGGGGGCGGGTATTTTTACGGGTATCTTCTGGCTGGCCATGGGGCTGACCGGGGCGCTGGAAAGAGTCTCCAGGCTTATTTCCAAACCCGTTGTGAGGGGCATTGTTCTGGGCCTGGGACTGTCGTTTATGGTGCAGGGAATCCGGATGATGCAATCCGATCTAATTGTGGCCTTAATCGCGTTGTTATTAACATTTGCGCTGCTTGCCAACAAGCGTGTCCCTGCCATGTTTGTGCTGATCCTGATGGGAGTGGCCGCAGCCCTGGTCAGGGAACCGGGGCTATACCGGGAGTTTTCTACCATCCATTTTGATTTTCAGCTGCCCCATTTTATGCTGGGTCAGGTATCGTGGCAGGACTTCGTAAAGGGCGCAATAATCCTGGGCATCCCCCAGATACCATTAACTTTCGGCAACGCAGTAATAGCCGTTACTGCTGAAAACAACAGGCTGTTTCCGGAACATCCGGTAACTGAAAAGAAAATAGCTATTTCCAAGGGAATTATGAATCTTTTTTCGCCGCTGTTTGGCGGCGTCCCCATGTGTCACGGGGCAGGCGGCATGGCCGGGCATGTCCGTTTCGGCGCCCGGACCGGCGGCGGTCCGATTATACTGGGAATAATCCTTTTAGTCACTGCCCTTTGCTTCAGCAGTTCGGTAATGCTGATATTCAATATTTTCCCATCAAGCGTGCTGGGTGTTATCCTGTTCTTCGCCGGGCTGGAACTGGCTATTTCAGCCCGAGATGTAAAAAAGGAAAAGGGCGGTTATTATATACTGCTGGTTACCGCCGGTTTTGCCTTCTGGAATATGGGCGCCGGCTTTGTGGCGGGCATTGTCATGCAGGAATCGCTGAGAAAAGTTTACAAGGACCAAGCAAAGTAAGTGTCTGTTTTTTGGGCCCATTGGGCATTTAGAACGCAAGCGTTTATCTAATGTACGCATGTGATTTGTCCCACTCCCCTGGGATCATACCTGCCATCCCTGGGGAATTGATGACAGTACATCGCTGCCCCCATCAATACCGTTGTACCACCCCCTTGTACACTGGCTACAGGCGGAATGCCTTCCTGGGGCTAAATCCATAATTTAAGGGAACTTTAATTTTTTAGCAATAATTAGTTAATGTTTGTCAGATATCATTTTTTAAAAAGGAGGGATTAACTAATGATCCATTTTAAACCCAGTGAAATCGCTCAAATAGCTATGAAAATTGAAAAGAACGGTCTGGCGTTTTATGAGGCCCTGGCCAAAAGAACAAGGGAGGGAGAAACCAAAACTCTGTTCTCCTTTATGGCCAAGGAGGAGGCTGCGCACTACGCGACATTTGAAAAGTTTAGCGACAAGTTTGCCGACTACGAGATTCCCGCAGGGTTTGAGGACGACTACGAGGAATATGTGCAGGATCTGGTCAATAGCAATGTATTTGCCGGAGACATTAATGCGGCTGAATTGGCCGGCAAAGTGAATTCACCCCTGGAGGCCATTGATTTGGCGCTGAATTTTGAAAAAGATTCCATCGTGTTTTTCGGCCTGTTTAGAAATTTGGTCCTGCCGGAAGAGAAATTTGCAGTGGATGAACTGATAAATGAAGAGTACAAACACATCAAAATGCTGCTGCAGATTAAGAAAAATATCACTGAAACCAGGGAAGAGTTCTATATTACCAAAGGTGACTGGGATTCCGAAAGGCAATAGTTGTTGCAATTAAGGCTCTGGCCTTGCCATTAAGGGACCTGGCCTTGACCATTCCCACCTTTCTCTGAAAATATTTGCCCGGGTTGCCTTTTTGCCCTGGGAAAGGACTCCCTGCCGCACAAGCGGCCTTAAAAAGACCAGGACCGTTTTTAATAATACGGGGCGTAAAAAAATGTTGCAGGACCGGCTCCCCCTTGCTTACTTCTTTATTGGTATCATTGTTCTTTCACCTGACCCCAATACATAGCCCGATCCAGTGAAACAATGATTTTGCGGGACCACATCCTTTTGAGCTAGTTTAATAAACCATCTTCCCTGTTTTAGGCCGGAGCCGGACAATGGCCCAAACCCGGGCGGAAATATGGAAAACATGGGAAAAATGGTGCCCTTAGCCCGCAAAGCGCTATACCCCGGACATTTTACAGGAGCACGGTTTTCTTGGTGGGCAATGCCCACCTTTTTTATGGGCCGGATATTTGTTTTACAACTCCAGTTCAAAGGGATTAAAGTCGCTGTCCCTCTCAAGTATCACTAATAAAACGCTCTGCCAGCATGGCCCAGTCCTCCAAAAATTGTTTTCTTAGATTTGGTCTTCTTCTTACCGCCAAGGGGTGATAGGAAACAATTGTCGGGTATCCCATTAAATAATGCCATCTCCCCCGTAAATCCTTCACATGGACCTCCTTGTTTTCAAACATCCGCTGAACGACGGTGTCGCCTAAACAAACAATGAATTTAGGCCGGATAGTCTTGATTTGTTGTTCCAGAAATGGTTTGCTGAATGCCCTTGCCTTTTCTTTATCATAACGGCGCAGGGGTCTGCATTTTAATAAGTAGGTCAAATAAATGTTATCCGCCGTCAAATTTACTTGATGTATGGCTGCCTGAAGTGTTGCCCTCGTTCCGCAGACATATTTAATGCCCGCATTATCTTCCCGGGCTCCCGGATTATCTAAAATAACAACAATAGGCGCTTTGGGGTTTCCTTCTCCCCAGATAACTCTCGATTTTGGTGTGCACACTTCACACTCAGCATAATTCCTTGCTTTTAAAGGTATTTTGTCCTCGGGCCAAATAACCGGTACATAGTCAGGATCCATGTTATTCTCCCCCCCCCTGGCAAAAGATGGTTTTACTATACTTATATTTTATTAACTGGTAATGTCTAACAAGAAAGAAGAGCAGTTTCAACAGCATTACCGGATTTATTAATATTATTACAATGTTTTAGAAATAAATTTTTAATCTGTTTTATTTATTGTGTTATTATAAACATATAATTGTCCAGGCCTTAATTCAGCCAAAAACGAAGGGAGGGATTGGATGCTAAAGGAATTTAAAGAATTTGCTATGCGGGGAAGTATGGTTGATTTAGCTGTGGGTATCATTATCGGCGCCGCTTTCGGAAAAATTGTCACTTCATTGGTTAATGACGTAATAATGCCGCCCATAGGTCTTCTGCTTGGCAAAGTTGACTTCTCCAACCTTTTTGTAAATTTAAGCGGCGAAAATTTTGCAACGCTGGCCGAGGCCAAGGAAGCTGGTGCAGCGACAATAAACTACGGCCTATTCTTGAATACTGTTATAGACTTCCTAATTGTTGCTTTTGTCATCTTTATGGTTATCAAGCAGATGAACCGCTTGAAGCGCCAGGAGGAAGCCCCGGCGGCACCCGTGACAAAGGATTGCCCGTTCTGTTTTACAGATATACCGGTTAAGGCTACGAAATGCCCCAACTGCACCGCCGATATATAAAGGTAGCCCGATAAACTGTTAAGGCGGGTGAGTTATGTTGAGTAAGGCCCAATTTTACTTGTCCGCAGCGATAGTTTTTGCTTTAATCGTAGCTATATTCGCGATACAAAATATCGAAAAAATGTCTATTTCCTTTTTATTCTGGGAAATTAAAGAGGTTTCCAAGGTAATTATCATCCTGGCCTCCACAGCGTCCGGCGTATTGGTTATGCTGTTTTTAGGTTTTGTGTGGTCATTTAAGAAAACAAGACATATCCGGTCGCTGGAAGCCGAATTAAGGGAATTGAAGAAAAAAATAGATGAAACCGCCGGATCCGGTGGGGAACCTGCCGTGGGGGACCGCCACCAGGCCCAGTGTTGATTGAAAATATGAATTTAATTGGGAAACCCTGCGGCAGGGGTTTCGTTTTATCAAAACAGCAGATAAATCCTTTAAACCATCGTTAACCCGGTGGTGCGGACATAGAACGCTGCTACTTCCTCAACATGGTTTTGATTTTATCGATTACCCGGCTGCCAATCATATCGTCAGCCGATCCAATGATGTGCTGTACCAATTCCAGCACATCCCGTTCCCCGGCCCAGTGTTTCCTGACCAGTTCGGGGTCGGTTTCGTTTATTATGCTGTGGAGGATATAAGCCGCCACGGCCAGATCATCCAAATATCCGATGGGCCCCAGCAATGCTTCGGGGATAAGATCGATGGGACTGATAAAATAGGCCACCCCCAAACCGAGCCTGGCCTTGTAAGTGCTGGGGATCGCGGGGTCCAGGGTCAGCTTGACCAGCAGGTGAAACAGGTCGGGAACTGCCAGGATATAATCGGCCCACCGGTATTTGCTGCCCTTTCCAGTCTGCACCCAAGTTTGAATCCGATTCCTCAGCAATTGGTAAAAGTCAAAATGTTTCGCTTGCACAAATAGCCCCCTCCTCGCGTTTTGCGGTTATAGCAAGCACACTTATATTATTATATCCGTTAGCGAAGAGGGCATGTAGTACTTCCTTGGATTACCTTTTGTGCTTTAAACAAAACGAAGGGAGCGGATATAAGAATGAAAAATACCGATCTACTGGTAATCGGGGGCAGCGCCGGGGGTATCCTTACTGCCACCATGGCGCGAAAAGCTTACGGGGACATCGACATTACCCTGATCCGCGAAACCAAAACTGTCATGGTTCCGTGCGGGATACCATACATCTTTGGCACCCTGCATGATTCCAAAAAAAATATCATTCCGGATGCCATGCTGAACAACGCCAAGGTCAACCTGATCATCGACACCGCGCTTGAAATAAACAGGGAAAAGAAAACAGTGGCAACAAAGGAAAACGGGCTGATTGGATACAAAAAACTAGTTATTGCCGCCGGTTCCTTACCTATCATTCCGACATTTATTCCGGGCCATGATCTGGACAACGTGTTTCCCATATTAAAAGGCCAGGATTATTTAGACAACATCCTTAAGAAACTGGAGTCAGCCCAAAATGTTGCCGTAATTGGGGGAGGCTTCATCGGGGTTGAATTTGCGGAACAAATAAGATTAATGGGTAAGAACGTCACGTTGATCGAAATGGCGGAATCCTGTCTGTGGCAGGCCTTTGACAAAGAATATACTGATGATATTGAGCGTCTGTTAAGTGAAAACGGCGTTAACGTGATGACCAGCACCAGGGTCAACAAAATACTGGGTGAAAAGTCCGTAGAGGCAATAGAATTAGGGGATGGCAGGACAATCCCTGCGGATATAGTAATCCTGGGGTTGGGGATGAAACCTAACGGCGCTTTGGGCCAAGATTGCGGACTGGCACAAAACGCCAAGGGCGCAATTTTAGTTGATCAGTATATGAGAACAAGTGACCCGGATATTTTTGCGGTCGGCGACTGCGCGGAAAAGAAATGTTTCTTTACAGGAAAAGACGTGCCGCTGCTGCTGGCCTCCACCGCGGCGATGGAAGCCAAGATAGCTGGCAGCAATGCCTTCCAGCTGAGATTAATCCGGGCCAACAAAGGCACCATAAGCACGTTTTCCACCAAAATGTTCGGGAAAACCTATGCGGCGGCCGGTCTTACGGTAGCCAGGGCAAGGCAGGAAGGTTTCACCATCATGATCGGCGAGTTCAAGACCATGGATCGTCACCCGGGCTCTTTGCCCGAGGCGCAGGAAGTCAATATCAAACTGCTGTTCTCCAAGTGCTCCGGCATTATCCTGGGGGCTCAGATTTCCGGCGGGAATACAGTTGCCGAGATAATTAACATTTTAAGCCTGGCTATTCAAAAAAATATTACGGCCACGGAACTCAACACCTTCCAGGCCGCAACACATCCTCTGGTTTCACCGTCACCCATCGCCTACCCTATCAATGCGGCCGCTATGAACGCCATAGCAACCAACTGCAGCCATCTCAACGAAGGGTTGGTAATTTAATTCAAGTGTTTGCAAACTGTTCCACACAACTTTAAAATCCGCCTTTCGCCGAGTTACATCCTGAAAATGTTGGAGTATAATTATCCGCCGGGGAACCCGGCGGATATCTACGCGATGGATCAGAAACTAGTTAATCTACCGGTGAGCCAACATAAATTTGCCGGCGGAAGCGTATGGTCAGGCAGTACATCCCCCCACTCCCGGCGTACCGCAAACAATACCTGTTGGTGCTGCGGTAGCCGTGGCGGAGAATGTGAGGGGAATTTGGACGCAAATGCTCTGACTAACCGTAAAAGTACACACCTCAACCGATGTCCCGGTACATGCTCCTATTTCCGGGGCGCCCACACAAAAAGAATCTATTGTTCCCACCAGTACGTTTGGGGTAATGGTAACTTCAGCCTGTACGCACACCGTTTCGCTAACAGTTGTGGGACATTCTTGGATTTGTAAAGCTTTAAAACTTGTATCCGACACGAAACAACACACCTTTCTTTTTTTATGGTATATTGTATGCGGGTAAAAATGGAAATGGGATTACTTTTGTAAAATTTACCACACGGTGAAACTCCCCCCAATGTTTTAATTGTTTCCATAGACAAGTTTAATGCTTGTTACCGGCTGTGTTCCTCCTGGCTGGAAGGATAGCCCTAAGCCCGCCCCAACCCGTCAGCAGCCAACGTAATTAATTAAGAAGCCCCGCGGAAAGCAAATATTTGCTTTCCGCGGGGCTTCTTTCATCTTACACCATTTTCTCCCACGGGCAAATAAGTTGATTAACGCAAGACATTATTTAAAACACGAGTTTCCCCTACCGCTTTCGGCACAGGCGCCGGCCTGTTTAAAAAAGTAATCAGCGGGCTAAGAAACCTTGTTTCCGGCCGGCTGAATGATCAAACTGCCGCTTCTATCGTTTTTAAGGCTAGTGGGCAAAAGATCAGGATTGAAGCCCTAAGGCCGGTTTGGTATAATTGCAGCAAGGAGGTTGATTATGTCACATAATAGACCTGGTCCAATAGGCGGCAATATCAAGTGTTCCTGTAAAGGTTATAATCTTGATAAACTTTTGCAACCTAATATTCTGATCCTGCTGGCGGAAAGGAATCTCCATGGTTATTCAATTATTAAAGAGCTTGAAAATAAAAATCTTTTTTTGGGGGAAAAAGCAGATCATACCGGTGTCTACCGGGCGTTAAAGACTTTGGAAGAAAAAAACCTGGTCCTTTCCGAATGGCATGTTGATGATGCCGGCGCAGCCAAAAAAGTATACACCATAACCTGCGACGGGCGTGAATGTATGGAAAACTGGATTAAAACCCTGGAAGCCTACAAAAAAACAATTGATACGGTAATTAATGACGGCAGGGATGCCCTGAGCCGCTCCTCTGCGGCTGAGAACAGGGCGAACAAGGATGCGTCATTCTTGAATAATCTGGAACTGATTAAAAGAGCAAAGGAAAACGCTTTGGCCGAAAAAGTGCTGGATAGAGAAAGCATCATAGCGCTTTTAAGTATTAAGCCCAACTCCGAAGAAGGCAAAATATTAGGGGAGGCTGCCAGGGACGTCGCCTCGGCAGTATGCGGGAACAAGGCTTATTTATGGGGGGCGATAGGGCTTGATTACAGGGCCTGCCCGATGAACTGCAGGTATTGCTCGTTAGGAGAAAGCTGGGGAATTGTCCAAGAAGAAAGTGAATTCACAGAGCGGGAAGTTATTGAAATAGCCCGAAAATATGTCAGGGAAGGCATCAGATGGATTGTGCTGCGCACTACGCAGTTTTACAGCCTGGAAAAGATTATAGCCTTAGTCCGGAAAATCAAAAAGGACGTGCCCGGCGATTATGAACTTGTGGTGAATACCGGTGAACTTGATGAGAAAGCTCTAAAAAAAATGGGCGACGCCGGACTGGGATTCGTATACCATACTTTAAGGCTGAGGGAAGGAATAGATACAAAGTTTAACCCGAAAGACAGACTTGCCACCTTGGAAGCAGTCAGGAATTCGTCTATGAAACTGGTGTCTCTTGTGGAACCTGTCGGTATAGAGCACACGAATGAAGAAATTGCTGATTCCCTGCTGAACATTATCAAATATAAAGCGGCGGTAACCGGCGCCATGGGAAGAGTCCCGGTGAAGGGAACTCCCCTGGGCGAGATCCCCGAAATACCCGAAGCTAGACTGGCCCAAATAATCGCGGTAAGCCGTCTGACAGCAGGCTTTAATGCACCTGATATATGCGTGCACAAAGCTTCGGAACTGGCTATAAGCTGGGGAGCTAATGTGGTTGTTGTGGAAATGGGCGCCATACCAAGGGACAACTGCCGCTTCAGTTCAGAAACTGAATGGAATGATTTTAAACCAGGTAAGGCCAAGAAATGGTTTAAGGAAAATGGCTACAAAGTATTTTCAAAAAAAGAGGAAGGAAGAAAGGACGAAATGGAACCATGAAAAGAAGAATAATAATGCTTTTTTTATCCCTGACGCTGGTCTTTAGCTTGACCGGCTGCGGCGGCACGGCGGGGAAAGACGCATCTATGCCAGCCAGGGTGGGAACATGGAAAACCGCCCAGACCATCCAGCCTTTTTTTTATCAGGACTATCTGGCAGCCAATGATGTTGTTGAGGTAATTCCGTTTACGAATCCGGGGGATATGAAGACCGCTTTGCTGGCAGGCAGTCTGGATATGTGCGGAACAACTCTGGTTACGGCGATTACCGCCGCCTCCAAGGGCGAGCCCGTAGTTGTGGTATGCGGGTTGTCCAACAAATGTTCGGCGCTGGTTGTTGGCCGGGATTCAAATATCAAAACGGCAGCTGATCTTAAAGGCAAAAAAATCGCTTACGTGCCGGGGACAATGCATCATTTGCTATTGCTTGAAGCCTTAACTGGAGGTGGAATTGATCCGCAAAACGATGTTGAACTGGTTAGAATAGATTTCTTCGATATGGGTCAGGCTCTGGCGCAGGGAAATGTCGACGCCTTCTACAGCGGTGAGCCCTACCCTTCTGTTGCTGTTGCCGAAGGGTACGGCAGGATACTTCAATATCCCGGTGACAATGAGGGCTTTGGCATTATCAATAGCGCCATGATTACCACAAAAGATAAAATCAAGGATCATCAGGAAATGATTCAAAAACTTGTAACTGCCCATGTAAATGCAACAGAGTACTTAAATAAGGATAAAGGCGCCTGGATTGATAAAGCTGCCGAGTTTGGAACGAACAGAGATGTTTTAGATGTTTCCCTGGATAATATCGAGCTATTCTGGAATTTCGACGGGCATTATTTGGATGGTGTCAGGCGCCTGGCCCAGCGGATGAAGGAGCAAGGCTTAATTAGCGAAGTTCCCGATATGGACGGCATGTTTGAGCCGGCTTTTATTAAAAAGGCTGAAAAGGACTTAAAATAATGAAAAAAAAGGGTCATAGTATAGATCCCCTGGGCTTTGTTTTACCGCTGGTTTTTCTTATTGTTTGGTATTCTGCCACCGCCGGTGGCAGGGTACCTTCTTATTTATTGCCCGGCCCCGAAAGATTCCTGCGTTCTTTTGTTGATTTTGCCGCGGGAACGGCTCATCTTTCCCCCTATTCCGGAACCTTGATGGGGAATTTGACAGCGAGCTGCATTCGCGTTTTCTGTGGTTTCGGTATCGCGGCCTTCTTCGGCCTTGTACTAGGTTTTCTGACTGGCAGAATCGGATTGATAAAACGCTTCCTGGAACCAACAGTTAATCTGATAAGGGCGGTACCTGGCATCGGCTGGCTGCCAATAGCTATGGTTTGGTTTGGGGTTGGGGAAAAAACGACGGTTTTCCTGATAGCATTGGCAGCTTTTTTCCCCATCTACATCAACGCCGCCCACGGCGCCACGGAGGTCCCGCTCTTGTTGATAAGAGCAGGCCGGATGCTGGGCGCAAACAAAATAGAACTATGCAAAAGTGTGATCTTGCCATCGGCAATCCCTTCCGTTGTGGTGGGTCTGAGACTTGGCCTGGGCGTTTCATGGGCCTATCTGGTTTTGGGAGAGCTGACCGGTGTCTCGAAAGGACTTGGAGCCGTAATGATGGATTCAAGAATGCTGGGCCAAATTGAATTGATACCGGTGACTATGGTCTGCATTGCTGTTCTTGGTAAACTTACAGATATGCTGCTGCTCTATTTTTACGGTATGATTTATCCATATCCTGCAGGTGGAGTGAAATAACATGGCCAAAGAGTTGGTTTTACAGAAAGTTGGAAAGAGGTATTTTTTGCCGTCGGAAGCCGACGGCTTGAAGGTTCTGGAGGATATTTCATTTGAAGTTGAGCAAGGTGAAATAATTGCAATTTTAGGCCCCAGCGGTTGCGGGAAATCAACGCTGTTAAATATTGTTGCAGGCTTTGAAAAACAAGACAGCGGCCGGGTGTTATTTATGGGAGAACCAATATGCGCCCCGTCTCCTCAAAGGGGAGTGGTATTTCAGTCAGCTGTCCTCTTCCCGTGGCTTACCGTATATCAAAATGTTGCTTATGGGTTAAAGTTGCAAAAAAGAGATATTAATAATATTAAAAAAAAGTGCGGTGAATTTATTAAGCTGGCAGATTTGGAGGGATTCGAAAATTATTATCCTGATCAGCTTTCCGGCGGCATGCAGCAGCGTGTAGCCCTGGCCAGGGTGCTGGTTTTGGAACCGCGGGTGCTACTAATGGACGAACCCTTTGCAGCCTTGGACGCCCAGACGCGTACGGCAATGCAGCAACTGCTGCTCTCTATAACAGAAAAGATCAGTTCCACTATTTTATTTGTTACCCATGATGTCGAGGAAGCATTGATTCTGGCTGATAAGGTCTTTGTTATGAGCAGGCGGCCAGGCCGGATAACGCGCGAATTAATAGTCCCTTACAGCAGGCCGAGGGCGCTTACATTAACCGGAAGCGCTGATTTTTCAAAAATGAAAAACGAGATTATGGGGTTTTTGTTTGATCTTTGAGAACGTAAAAATTTACCTTTCTTTAGTTGTTTTTTCCTTTCATAATCCCCTGGTATTTTCCGGCCCCGGATGGAAGTAACAAGGGCGCGGGTGTGGTTCCGGCTTTCCCCCGGGCAATCAAAGCCGCCCCGAGGGCGCCGGCCAGGTGGGATTCCGGTACGGTGATGATTGCCAGGCCTAGTTCACGGACGAGGCACTCCCTGACTCCCTCATTTTTTGCCACCCCGCCAGTGAAGGTAATCCGGTTCCCCCGGCCCAGCCGCTCCGCCATCGCGGCCACCCGGGTGGCCACAGAGCGGTGGATGCCCGCGATAATCCGGTCCTTGCCGACACCCTGAGCTAATAGGCTAATTACCTCCGACTCGGCAAAGACGGTGCACATGCTGCTGATTTGGGCCGGTTCGGCGCCGCGCGCCAGGCCGGCAAGCTCGCTCACGTCACAGCCCAGGGCGGTGGCCATCACCTGTAAAAACCGCCCGGTGCCGGCCGCGCACTTGTCGTTCATAACAAAGTTGGTTACGTTTCCCGCGCCGTCCGTGAGGATCACCTTACTGTCCTGGCCGCCGATATCAATCACCATATCCGTTCCCTCCACCAGGTAGTGGGCGCCCCTGGCGTGGCAGGTGATCTCCGTGACCGCCTTGTCAATGAAAGATAGCGCCACCCGGCCATAACCGGTGCCAATAATCACATTGATATCCCCGCGGTTCAGGCCACATTCTCTTAAAAGCCTTTCCAAAGCCTGCTCCCCCGCCTCCCTCGGGCTATAGCCCGTCGGCATAACCACGCTTTGCCAGGCGTCGTCACTGAGCAATACCGCCTTAGTCATGATCGACCCAACATCCAGTCCAACCGTATGCAAAACGCAAAACCTCCCACTGCAAGTTCTAAAACCACTTAAATATGCCTTCCAACCGCCATTTCTAACGCATAAATGAAGACCAATCCTTTCCGGTTATCCCCCTGGACATGCTCGTGGGCTAAAATATTTTGCCCCCTTATGTCCTGCCTAAATTTATATTAAAAAGGCGCATCCGTCACATTCTACTCTGTTACAAATTAACACTATCTATTATAAAGCATAATTTTATCACATGTGATATATCAAATAATTTTATCTAATATTGGACCTGCATAATAGTTATTTATACTGGCTGGTCCGGAATTTTGCCGGCCGGAAGGTCCGGTTTTTTTGCTTTAAACAATTTGCACAAAACAGCAAGAATTCAGCAGCCGGTGAAATAGGTATTCTATTATGCGCGGTTTTGTAATGCGCCGTTACAGCTGCGCATGTGTTTAATTGAGCCGCAATCCCTTTTACTTCCTGCGTCAATAATATTAAATTATCTTATCAGCTAAGAGTAATCGATAAAAACATTGAATCAGTTAAATAAAGGACATTTATATTTAACGTCAAATTTTACAAACCAGCATAAGTTTGGGACCCTTTTATATTGCAAGTCCAGTGACTAATCAAATTTAATTAAAAGGAGATATGCTGCTATGGTTGATCATCGTAAAATGTGGGAATCCCTTGGAATCGACCTGGAATCACACGACCAGCTGATGGACGTACTGCCGACTTACTACGGCAGTGTTTACATGAGCCAGGAAAACAGGCCGGAGAGCATGGAGTATTTTGATTTTGTGGTCAGTGAGGTGCACGGCCAGCGCATTCAGGAGCTGCAGGACCATAAGGCTGCGGGCGGCAAGGTCATCGGCGCTTTTTGTGTTTACGTCCCGGAAGAAATTGTGCGCGCTGCCGGCGGGATTCAGGTCGGCTTGTGTTCAGGGGTGGAGATAGGCACAGCTCAGGCGGAAAAGGTGTTACCAAGAAATATCTGCCCGCTGATTAAATCCTTCATGGGGTTCAAACTGGGAAAGGTCTGCCCGTATTTTGAGTCCTGCGATATGGTCGTGGGAGAAACAACTTGTGATGGTAAAAAGAAAGCCTTTGAAATATTAAACGACTTTGTGCCGGTGCATGTGATGGAGACACCCCAGATGAAGCGCGAAAAAGACAAAGTCCTGTGGCTGAGCGAGGTGCGGGATTTTTTGGCCACGGTAGAAAAATACACCGGTAATAAGGTTACAAAAGAGTCATTGCGTCAGGCGATAAAGGACACCAACACCAAACGCAGGGCGCTCTTACGTTTAAATGAACTGCGCCGGCACGACCCCGCCCCGATCAGCGGCAAAGACTGCCTTTTGATTGAACAAATCTCCATGTATGACGATGTGCCCCGGTTTACCGCCCAGGTCAACGCCCTTTGCGACGAGCTTGAAGTCCGGGTAAAGGAAGGAAAAGGCGTTGCTGCAGCCGGTGCGCCGCGCCTGATCCTGTCAGGCACTCCGATGGCTTTGCCGAACTGGAAGGCGCCCCATGTTATTGAAACCAGCGGCGCGGTTATTGTAGGCGAAGAAATGTGCACGGGACTCCGCTATTTTGAGAATCTGGTGTCGGAAGAAGGGGCAACCTTGGAGCAAATGGTAGAAGCTATTGCCAGTCGCTATCTGGACATCAACTGCGCCTGCTTTACACCCAATGACGGGAGGATGGAAAGAATAGTTAGTCTGGCCGAAGAAATGAAGGCGGACGGGGTGATCAACTGCACCCTGGCTTTCTGCGACCCCTACCTGGTGGAGGCCTACCGGGTGACCAAGGCGCTCAAAGAGCACAATATCCCCCTTTTAAACCTGGAAACAGATTACGGGCAGGAAGATACAGCACAAATTAAGACCAGGGTTGAAGCTTTCCTGGAAATGCTGGGAAACAGATAAGCGAGGCCATCTAAAAGAATTGGCCGGGTGGATATACATTTAGCTGCCATATACGTACCGGAGGTGTATAGTAATCCAATTACATCCATCCTAAGTATTTATTGTAAAAGGAAGAGAATAATTCAGGGGAGGTACCGCAAATAAAATGATAAGCAAGTACGCAACAGTCTTTTTTTTGTTTCTATCATTCATGTTAGTGTCAGGCTGTGGGCAGCAAGCAAACACTGCTGATAATGCCGCGGCTAAAGAACAATCGATTAAAATAGGAGGTTCCAGCACCCTGGCGCCTACTGTTGCCAAATGTGCCGACGATTTTACGGAAAAGTATAAAACCTGGAACAATGTTGACCCTGGCTTGCCGGAGGAGCAAATTGTTATTTTTGTATCAACCGGAGGTTCTGGTTTCGGTGTTAAGGCGGTTACCGAAGGTACCGTGGATATCGGTTTGACCGCGCGGGATATAAAAGATACTGAGAAAGAAAAAATGCCTGATGGTAAAATTTACAAGTTAGGTACAGATGCCCTGACCATAGCTGTTAACCCCAAAAACCCGGTGCTTCAGGTTAAGCCTGACATCACAACGGAAGAAGTCAAAAAAATTTTTGCCGGTGAAATAAGCACGTGGAAGCAACTTGATGAGAAGCTGCCGGAGCGCCCTATTATTGTCGCTGTCAGAGACTTGGGCGGTGGAGCCAGCCAGGTATTTGACGAGTTGATAATGAAGGGAACGCCTATCGCCAAGGAGGCCCTCCAAATTCCTTCAATGGGAGCCCTTGCCGCTAAAGTAATGGAAAATGCGGACGCGATCGGTTATGTGTCAACCGGGATGGTAGCACAGAACGAAGGCGGCATTAGCGTGCTTAGTGTAGAGGGTATTGCTCCGATATCGGAAAACATAAGCAGCGGAGAATACAAGATCGCCCGCCCACTGTTAATATTCACAAAGGATGAACCCAGCAGGCAGCTGAAGATTTTTATAGACTATCTGATGTCCGAGAAAGGGCGCCAGGTAGTGGAAGAGATGGGGTTCATCCCTGCCGCTAATTAACATCTTACCGGCGCCGCAACAAATGATCAAAATACCTGTGGGTAGTCAAGTAGCAACTACCCACAGGTATTTTATGGGTTGGTGTTATGCGAAGTATAAAAAGCTGTAAGCCAATGGCAGATACTATTGTAAGGCTTACCAGCAAGATTGTGTCCGTCTGCGCCACCATCTTGCTGCTGGCGATTGTTGTTTTTATCGCCAGGGAAAGCTGGCCGGTATGGTCTTCCTATGGATTAAAAATAGTTACCGGGACTGATTGGAATCCTCTCGCCCGCCCCCCCCAGGTGGGCCTGGGGACGATGATTCTAAGCACACTCTGGGTAGCCCTTGGGGCGATGTTTATTGCTGTGCCCCTGGGATTTAGCGGGGCGGTTTTTCTGGCGGAGTTTGCTCCCGCCTGGCTGGCCGGGGTTATCAGGCCGGTCTTGAACATCCTCACCGGCATTCCCTCGGTAGTGTATGGTTTTGTCGGAGCAACGGTTTTAGTAAAGTGGTTTGAAGTTTCTTTTCATGTGGCTAGCGGCGAATCGCTGTTTTGCGCTTCACTGGTCCTGACAGTGATGGTTTTACCGTATATTGTAACCACCTCCGAGGTCGCAATTCGTTCCGTTCCTGCAGAATACAGGCAGGCGGCTCTGGCGCTCGGCGCCTCCAGGCCATATGTGGCGCTCAGGGTACTGCTGCCTTTAGCTAAAAAAGGCCTGCTGGGAGCCCTGATCCTGGGTTTCGGCCGGGCAGCTGGGGAAACAATGGCGGTTTTAATGCTGGCGGGAAACACCTTGCATTTGCCGGCATCATGGTTTAGCAAAGGGGAACCTTTATCCGCCCTGATTGCCCTGGAACTGGGCACCTCGGAGGCCGGCAGCACGCATTACCAGGCTTTATTCGCCGCCGGACTTATTTTGCTCATGATTCTTTTTATAATTAACCTGACTTTAGCGATAATTAGAAAAGATTCTGGCAGGGTAGTGAAAAAATGTTGATTTCACGCAGTTTTTCGAACAGGTTATTACTGGCAATATTCTGGAGCGCCGGCTTGGTCATCCTGCTGGTCTTAACCGGAATTATTGGTTACCTTTTTCTGCGTGGCGGCTCTTCATTAACACTTGAATTTTTATCCACTGCTCCCAAGGGTTTGCCCCTTGGTACCAGTGGAGGAGTTTTACCAGCTATCAGAGGCACTCTCTTGCTTGTCTCGATAGCTGTGCTTGCGGCCGCTGCGCCCGGCTTGATCACAGCAACTTACCTGTCCGAATACGGAGATTCTTCCAAATTAAAATTCCTTATCAATATAACCATTCAGTGTATGGCCGGGCTTCCCTCGATCGTTACCGGACTTTTTGGCTATGCCTTTTTTGTGGTCTATTTGGGTTTTGGGATTTCCTTGTTGGCCGGCGGCCTGTCTTTGGGGATCATGATTTTCCCGGTCATCGTACTTACAGCCAGGGATGCGCTGCTGGCTGTAAATGAGCAGTACCGTCTGGCTGGCGCCGCGCTGGGTGTTTCTCGCTGGTACATGCTGCATCGGGTCATTATACCTCAGTCGGCGCCGGGCATCTTAAGCGGTATTTTATTAGCAATGGGCTACGCTGCCGGTGCCACGGCCCCGATCATGGTCACCGCGGCCGTTATTTCCGCCGGGATGAACGGAGGCTTAACGGACCCTGTTATGGCTTTGCCTTACCATTTGTATATCTTATTCAGTCAGCATATTTCAATGGAGAAAGCCTATGGAACAGCTCTATTGCTGGTGCTGTTGCTCCTGCTTTTAAACATAACCGCTTTATTGCTTAAGGGACGGCATAGAAAAGGAGGCTACTGATATGTCGTTTCAGGTTAAAAACTGGAGTGTTTTTTTTGAAACAAACCTTGTCCTGCAGAATATCGACTTGGAGTTCAACGGACATGGAATCCTTGCCGTTATTGGCCCGTCTGGTTGTGGTAAAACAACGCTCTTAAAAAGTATTAACAGGACGGCTGAGTTGGATAATGGTTTTAACAGCAGCGGTACAATTTTGCTCAATGGTGAGGATATTTATCAAAATAACGATGCGGCCTCAATTCGCCGCAGGGTTGGCATGGTATTCCAAACTCCTGTAGCCCTGCCCTTGAGCGTGAGGGAAAATGTTCTTTTCGGGCCACGGTATTTTGGTGAAAAGAATAAGCGGAAGTTGAGTGACATATGTGAACGCAGCTTGAAAAATGCCGGTCTCTGGGAGGAAGTAAAGGAAAACTTGGAGCAGCCCGCCGGTGAACTTTCCGGCGGGCAAAAACAGAGACTGGCCATTGCCAGGGCACTGGCTGCAGAACCGGAGATCTTACTGCTTGATGAGCCATGTTCCAGTCTGGATCCTGCCTCAACAATGCTAATCGAGCGGCTCCTTGCTGAATTATCGGGTTCGCTGGCCATTGTACTGGTAACACATAACTTATTTCAGGCTAAAAGGGTAGCTCACCATACGGCACTGATGATGACCGGCCAGGTAGTGGAATGCGGACCAACCGAACAGCTTTTTTCTAAACCATTAAGGCAGGAAACCGCTGATTTCATTGCCGGCTTAACCTGGTAGAAAAGGGTGTTTTTGACGGACTAACCCGGACTGCTCAGCCAATACTGCCAAGGCAGTCAGCCGGGCCATATATACCTGGCTGGCTTTAAAGCAATCACAAAAGAATTGCGGCATGAGGGCAGGCATTGAAGCCACCAATTCCGCCTTAAAGCGTAGACACGTATTTTACCGCCAGCCTGCGCAAATTGGGATAGAATAGTGAACTCGCCATGTCACTGATTGGAGTTTAACGTGACTTTTCCAACAATCCCACTTCGGTTGCATAGTGACTGCCGTGAATCAAGCGAATAACTGTGTCCGACCAATGCCCGGAGTGTTTACCTATCTTCTCTGCTGTTTTGGCTCTTAAAGAATCTAAATTAATTACATGGAAGGAAGTTATATTATGAAACGGTTTACTATGCTCTTTGGCCTGCTGTTTTTCATGCTAACCTTTACTCTGGCGGGCTGCGGCCTAAATCAACAGGGCAATAAACAAAGTGCAGAAAAAATACCGGCGGTTAATTTAGGGTACATCTTTACCAACCACCAAACACCTTTATTAGTTGCTGCTGCTAAAGGTGAAGCTTTCAAGGATATGGGCGCCTACCTGAACGAGGTAGTGCCAAGAGAAAAATATGAACTGATGTCGGATGGCAAAAAGTTGGCTGATATTAATCTGGTGGTGACAAAAAGTGGTTCTGAAACCACAACCCTCTTTGCCCAGGGCAATCTGGACGTTGCTTTGGGATCTGTCACTGCGTTTATACAGGGTGTAGACCAAAATGTTCCTATTAAAATACTGTGCCCGATTCAGACTGAAGGCATGGGTCTGGTTGTGCCGGTAGATAGCAATATCAATGACTGGAATTCCTTTGCCGCCTATGTAGAGAAAACTGACCAGCCGGTTAAAATCGGCTACCACTCTCCCACCAGCGGACCTAAAATTGTCTTTGAAGGCGCTTTGCACAAGGCCGGAATCAGTGCTACTCATGACCCCACCGATATGAACGCAGAGGTATTGCTGGTTGATCTTAAAGAAACTTCTAATCTGAATTCGGCTCTGACCAGTAAGCAAGTTGATGGGTGGGTTGGACCAGCCCCCTACCCTGAAGTTGCTATTACACAGGGTCTTGGTAAACTAGCTCTTGAACTCAGGGATCTGCCGCCTGAAGGGGAATGGCACGACTTCCCCTGCTGTGTAGTGGGAGCTCGCCAAGACTTCATCGACCACAATTCCCAGGTTACTGAGGCAATTTTGGAAGTAATGACCAATGCTTCCGTATGGTGTAATCAGCATAGAGATGAAGCAGGCGATATTACTGCTAGTTGGATAGGTATTCCCATTGAGGCGGCAAAAGCCTCCACATTGGTATACAATACAGAACTATCGGCGGAATGGATGTCCGGGGTTGGTGTTTACATTGACATCTTAAATGATATGAATAAGTTTGATGGCGATCTAAAAGACAAAACGCTGAATGACGACGTTAAAAAGTTACTTTTTAACTAAGTTTACTTGAACGCTAATAAATATAAGTAAAGGTTCCCTGTGCTTAAACTATGGGGAACCTCTGCTTATAAATCCCGGGAGAGATAAATGAGTAAGAAGATTGCCAATATATGCATGATGCTTATTTTACCTTTATTATTTCTAATCACCTGGTCCCATTTAGCTAAATCTGTCAATAATACCGTCATTCTGCCATCACCAGCAATGGTGCTGCAATTACTGAGCCATCCTCTGGATAACTTAATTAGTATGGGCTCATTGGCCAATAACATATTTATCAGCCTGCTGCGTGTGCTGGCCGGGTATTTATTAGCCGTCTTGCTGGCTATACCTTTGGGTATACTGATGGGTTATTATGCAAAAATGTTTCAGTTGTTTAATGCCTTTGTGGGTTTGTTCAGGCCGATACCGCCACTGGCCTGGGTGCCCCTGGTTTTAGCCTGGTTTGGTATTAGCAGTTTTGCGACATTAGCGGGAGTAGAAAGAGGAACACTTTATATTTATCTCAATAACTTAAAATTTTCAATGGTTTTTATTATATTTATTGGCGCCTTTTACCCGGTGCTTACCAGTGCCATTTATGGCGTAAAGACCGTTAAGAAGACATTAATTGACTCGGCACGAGTACTCGGCGCCAGTGGGTCTGATGTTTTTTTCAAGATTTTAATCCCTGCGGCCAAGCCATCAATTGTTAACGGGATGAGAATTGGGTTGGGGGTAGCCTGGATGTGCCTGGTATCGGCTGAGATGTTACCCGGTAGTTTATCCGGTGTGGGCTATATGATAACCCATGCCTATACCATTGCCAGGACAGACGTTGTTATTGCGGGTATGATCAGTATTGCTGTGGTAGGGGCGCTCATGGATATGCTTTTTAAGGTTTTTGAGGAAAGGAAGTTTAAATGGCAGCGTTTAATGAGGTAGGTGTTATTAATGCCGGAGCCAATAATTACTATTAATCAACTAAATAAAATTTATCATACCGAACAGGGCAATGAAATCAAAGCTATTGAGAATTTTAACTTTGATATCAATGTCAATAATTTCGTTTGTATCGTAGGGCCGTCCGGCTGTGGCAAATCTACCTTGCTGAGGATTATCGCCGGTCTTGACAGTGCCAGCTCAGGGTTTGTTTCTTATCAGGGTCAGGCTATTTGCAAACCCTCCAGGGATATTGGCATGGTATTTCAAGAATACTCCCTGCTGCCCTGGCAAACGGTTATTAATAATGTCGCCCTTGGTCTTGAGTTCGCCAAACAATCCAAACAAAAAAGGATGGAAGTAGCTGTTAGCTATCTCAAAATGGTCGGTCTTGAGGATTATGCCAGGGCTTACCCATTCGAATTATCCGGGGGTATGCAGCAACGAGTGGCCATTGCCCGGGCATTAGCTAATAACCCACAGGTTCTTTTAATGGACGAGCCCTTCGGCGCTCTTGATGCTCACACCAGAATATTGATGCAAAAGGAGCTTCTTACCATTTGGGGAGAAAACATGAAAACCATTGTTTTTGTTACTCATAGCGTTGATGAGGCCATTTATCTGGCCGATACCGTTATCGTGATGTCTTCCCGCCCCGGCGGAGTTAAAGAAGTCATAAATGTAAACATGTCAAGACCCCGGGACCGAGCTAATCCTATTTATGGACAACTGTCTTCACAAATACTATTAATGTTGGAAGAAGAAGTTGCTAAGGCAAAGTAAACGAAAAATGTCTTACATCTTACATGTTACATGTTACATGTTACATGCGGTTTGACATAGGCATCCGTAGAACAGGCGATGCTGCCGTCCAATTTGCCCGGTTTTGTAGTATTTTTAGATTTATCAATAAACCAACCCCAAAACGATTTTGCCTTCTTTTTGACCGGCTGGTACCAATACGCCAGCTGCTGATAAGGCATTACGCAAAAATGGAACGTGAAAATCCCGATCTGGCCGAATGCTTTAACTTTTACCTGGCTGAGGATGGTTTTGACAAGGCGGTGGGCCTGTCAGATGACCGATACAGAAAGTTGTTTAAAAAACAGTTAACATATTTAAGACAGCCCTGCGTGATGGATTTTTCTAAGGGGACCAATTACCATTACCCCCTGCATCCATTCCCGGGCGCTTTTTTTATATGTTAGCATAACCAAGGTATTGACCGGTAGGTGACGTGGCGTTTGACGCTTACGCGGTATTCCTGTCCCAACTCCTAAAGACTCTTTAAATAAACAATTTGTATGTTCAAATTAATTAGTTTTATGCATAATTGAAGCCGAAAGAAGGAAAGTTATTACTGGATTATCAAGGATCCAACTACCAATTTTTAAAGGGTGTTGATCATCATGGCTTATCCTTGTTAATCTATATAAGAACCGAAGCACAAACTTCTAATCTAATGTTCTTGGGAGGTGAATCTTTTGGAAGCCGGCGTACGGAACAATATTTATGGCGAGATTGAGGAAATCAAAAGAGATAATGTTATGGCTCAGTTGACCATGTGAGTTGGTGGGTGAACGGATAACACAATCCGACTCACGTCCGTGATGACGAGAGACAGTCTGGAAGAAGCGAAATTCTCAAAAGGCGACAAAGTAAACGCTTTAGTAAAAGCCATTAATGTAGTTTTTGTTAAGAATTAAATAAAATAGTAAAACAGTTTAACATCAAAATATTCCCATTACATCACATCCCTTTGCTCAGAATAGGCGCAGTCAACAAAATCCGAAATCGCCCAATCTATTTCAATCCGGTTATCCGGGTACACATAAACTTTGTTCACAAGCAGCTCCGCGAGAGTGCGTGTGAGCCTACCGGCTCCGGTGGCATCATTTGCGATGCCCTGGAGTTTTTTGTTGTCCGCTGATGATAGCTACATCCGTTTCACCTCGGATTCCAGCCGCTTAAATATCTGCTCAATCTGCTTGAGGTCATTATCCAGAGAAAGCTTTGCCGCCTTGTATTCATCAAGACTGATTTCCTTCATCAAATACTGCTCGTACAAGCGGCGTTTATCATCTTTCAGGGCATTGACTTTTTCCTCATATACGGCCTTTTCTTCAAGGCGAATGTCCAGTCGCTGAATGAACGCACACGCCAGTTCGGGATTCTCTCGTCGGTGGGCGCCACAGCAAGACAACTGCGAGATTCGGTGCTGTTTGAGGGACTTTGCATTGGCGCAATCGGCATACCAATTGGCGTTATGGTCGGCATAGGCAGTATTGGGCTTGCAATTCCTATTGTTGCCGGGAATTTCGGGAACATTCTCAAAAGCACCGTGCCTTTAACCTTGTCGGCATCTGTCCCCGCGATTATCGCGGCGGCGGCGGTCAGTTTGGTTACTATTTTGATTTCAGCCTATATCCCGGCCAGAAAAGCCGCAAACACTCCTGTAATGGAAAGTATTCGCCAAACCAATGAGGTCAAAATTGAATCCAACGCCGTGAAAACGTCAAAATTCGCGCAGCGTATTTACGGATTGGAGGGAACTCTTGCGCTAAAGAATTTTAAGAGAAACAAAAAACGCTATCGCAGCATTGTGCTGTCCTTAGTTTTAAGCGTCGTGCTGTTTGTATCAGGAAGTGCTTTTGGAACAACTCTGAAACAGCTTTCGGAACAGTATGTAATGGACTTTGACAATGACATCCTTTTTACCATTCAGAACATGGACGACAGCGAAATGTTCCCGCTTTACAATAAATTAAAAACCGCAGATGGGGTTTACGAAAGCTCGTACCAAGCGGTTTTTGCGTATTCATGTGCGGTTAAGGCAAGCGATTTTTCGGACCGTTACCGGGAATACGCGGGTTATGCTGCGCTGGACGAAACGGTTTATCTGCCAATGGACATCCAGTTTATTGAGGACAGCGAATATCTGCATTTCATTAAAGAATTGGGCTTGTCGACAGAAGAATATACCGGGCAGGACGCGAAAATGCTCGCCGTTGCCAAAGCCCAGAATGCGAATGACACGAAAGATGGGAAGAGCGGGTTGATTGATATGTTTGCGAGTCGTTCCATGACCTTCAGTATTGCTCCTGAAATAGATAACAAGCCACTGATGGGACAGGGGCAAAGCATAAACATCACGTTTGTCGATACGTACCCGGTTGACCCACCCCCAAAGCAATCTTCCGAGCAGAATTCGTGCGTTTTTATGGTCGTGGCCTCCTATTCGCTCAAAGAGAAGTTTGAAACCCCGGATACCCATGCAGATATAGGCTTGAGCTTTCTGTCAAAGAATCCTTCGCAATCGGTGGCTGAAATGGAAGCGATGATTCAAGGCGCGGGAATTACGTCTGCGTATACCCTGTACAATGTGTACGAGATCGTTGAACAATATCGCAGCATGAGACGATATTTGTCAAGGTATTTTTCACCCACAAAATCACTCAAAATCAAAACGCCACTGGCTTTTGAAATAGGCGACCTTCGATTCTAAAAGCGTCCCAACCATCATGGACTTTGGTATAGCATAGAAAAGCTCCAAATGTCTTCTGAAAGCACGAAATTACGCAGAAATGTTTTTTTAGAGTATTGAGGAGACAGTAGCTGGCATAGCGGAATGGATCGGAAGCCGCATTCAGCCTTAATAAAGCCGACGACACACCGCAGGGCTATTCCGCCGTCCCAATAGTCAGTGACCATACGGATAATAATGCGCCGGTACTCTGAATTGGCAACTTACATCGGGTTTGTACTACATAGCATCTTGCGCAGCACTTCGGACACCTTCAAGCGATGAACGTTTAAGGCTTTATCTAGGCACTCCAAAAAAACTCGCCGCTACATTAGGATATTTGTATGTAAGGCCTGAAGCACACCTTGTCTGCTCTCGCAATGAGTTTTGCGCATTTTGAAACAAGGTGAGTAATATTTTACCCACCTCGTGATTTCCAATTATATGAACTCTTACATACCACATCAATCCCGTGCGCCATAAGGGTGTCGATGTCCATTGCCTGCGTTTTACGCGTAGCGGTAAAGCCCCCGGCGTTCAGGCGGTCAATGGGTTGCGGCAACGATAATGGGATGTTCTTCATCCGTTTCACGGTTCAGCAGTTCCAGCAGGAACAGCAGACGGGATTTGTGTGAGGTCATTCGATTGCCCCCCGTCATCAGGTTTATTTTCTTTGCCGTCAGTCATTTCCACAATATCACCAATATCGCATTTGAGAACCCGGCAGATTTTCATCATGGATTCCATGCTTATTGTTTCGTTCTTGCTGAGCTTTGAAATAGTGCTTGTACTCACTTTCGCGGCAAGCCCTAATTGAGTCTTGTTCATGCCTTTATCAATTAAAAGCTTCCAAAGCTTATTATAGCTGATTGTCATCAGGAAGCCTCCTTTATGTGCAAAGATTTACTTTAATATTATACCGTTTTTCTTTCGATAAAACCATCTTTAATTTCAGTTTTCCTTTTCCTTCCCACTTTGATTTTATATTTTGACAAAAACTTCTGCATGCTATAATCTTTAAATTCTGAAATGGATAGCATCATCCTTATTCTTCGAGCGATTTTACTACTATCGGCAAAAGAAAGGTCTGCCCAATATATATGCGGCTTGGGTTTTCAATGCCGTTAACCGAGCTGATGATAGAAGCATTTTTATAATAGTCGATACCGAGTTTATTACAGATGTTGATAAGAGTGTCTCCACGCTCCGCCGTATAATAGGTGAAGACCACACCATCCCCATTGCTTGTATGACCTATCAGTTCGCGTAGTTCAGCAATTGTCTTCTCCTGCTCGTTGATTTTCGTTTGTTGGCTGTCAACTTTTTCAACCAATTCTTGAATACTTTCTAAGTTATCGGGATTCACTATGGTATTAGCCAATTCATCTTGCAAGGCTTTTATAGTGTTATTTTGCGATGATATATTTTGATTCTGAGCAGCAATTATAGCAGCTAATTCGTTCTGACGGTCAGTTTGTTTGCCAATGGTTGAATGAAGAACCGCGAACAACGACGCCGATATAGCCGCGACGCACAGAATCAGGCAGAGCAGGAGCACCGAAAACTTCTTTGAAGACTTGTTTGCCTGTTTAGAAGTTGGCTTCAGCGTTTCAGCTTCTACAGAAATTTTCTTGCCGACATCATCATATATATAATAACCTCGCAATTTTTCCACCTTGCCGTTCTTCCATTGAAAGAAACCGCGGATGTTTTGCTTCGGGTCAACGACATACGCAACCTGAAACGGGAGGTTAAAGAAATTCTCCTGAATAAACATATCATAGTTGGACAAGAAAATTCCGTAGCTTGGATGTGTGTGCTGCCAACCGAGAATTTTTAGATTAGGATGCAGACGCTCGTGTTCTTTATAAACATAGTCCCAAGTTTCGTGGGTAAAGGTCAGCGTGGATGCTGAGGCATCGGTATACTTAGCTTCGATATAGTCAGAAATAACAACATGAACCTTACTTGAGTATTCCGAATACCCGCCAAGCAGGATGCTCCCCAGTTCCCTTGTGGTGTCAGAATGGGAGTATCGCTCTATCGCCTTATAAATGCTTTGATGGATATAGACTTTCACATCGTCATTTTCCACTTCGCCAATTACTACAAAATTAAGTGGTAATTGAACGCTTCCAGTTTCTTCTACTACACCTTCCTCAATATCAATGTTGAAATCTCGTTCGCTTTTAGTTGGCATCTGTCCCGTCTCCTTCCGATAGCGTACTGCTACCCGGTTCATCGCTCGTGTTGGAAGATGGCCCTGTATCTTTCAATTGTGTTTCGTCGCCATCAAGTGGTTCCATGGATTGCGATGTGGGCGTTTCGGTAGGTTTCAGCGCATTAATTTCGACTTGTAAAGCAGCAATCTGTCGTTGCATATAGTCAAGGCTCTGATTTGCTGAATCTACTATCGTCTGCTGTTGAATTTGCAGTTTTTCAAACTTGGAGTGAAGGTTTGATATTTGCCAAACGAGAGTGAAAATAACAATGGCTAAAATGCTTATTGAAATTCCCGCAATCAATCCGGTTTTTGGTTTTCTCGCGAGTTCATAATGCTCTTGATGCTCTGTTGCTGATGTAATCCTAACGCCTGTCTTATCAAATACAAAAAAACCTCCGCAACGTGTTATTTTCTCGTCTCGCCAAACATAAATGCCTTCGATGTTTTGAATCGGGTCAATAACGTAGGCGACCTGATTCTCATCCTTAAAGAAATTGGACTGGATAAACTCATCATACTCCGAGAGGAAAATTCCGAAGTCAGGGTGAGTATGAATCCAACCAATGATTTTCTGTCCGACGAACTTCTTCGCAATCTCCTTGTGGCAATATTCCCAAGTTTCATGTGTAAACTTGAGCGTAGTGGCTGTGGCTTCCGTATACTTCGCCTCCACAAAGCCATTAACGATTATGCTGGTCTTGCCGAATTGCTCGACAGTTCGACCGACAAGCACACCGCCACTTTCCACAGAAGTTTTAGCTTCGGCGAAACGGTGAATCAATTTATACACAGACTGGAGGATGTAGACTGTCTTTTTGGACTCCACATCTCGTTCGCCGACAAGGTGAATGTTTTGCGGCAAACTATCCTCGTTTACGATAGGAACTGTAACGGCCTGTTTCCTTGCTCTTTTTGTTTTTGCCATTCTGCCTCACCCCAAAATATCAATATCAAAATCTGTCCGCTCTGATGGGTCAGGCTTTCGATAGCGACTCTTATTCCGTGAATATATAATAACGATTATTAACACCATATTAAGCGCGACCGAACAGCCAAGCAGAATAAATATAACTAGTATGCTGCGAGACTCATCAGGTTTCACCGCAGTTGGTTTGTTATCTGTTGTGGAGCTGTTTTCGGGCGTTGTTTCTACATTTACTCGACCATTATCATCAATGGGTATACCTTCTCCATCGAGAAAAGAATAAACGGTCGTTATTGGAATCGCCAGGCCTATGCCCTCTGTGTCGGACATTTTCATCGTATTGACACCGACAACTTCACCGACACTGTTCAACAGAGGACCGCCGCTGTTGCCTGTGTTGATGGCAGCATCGGTCTGTAAGTAACTCTGGCCGCTGATTTTCCTGTCTTTTGCAGAAAGGATTCCTTTTGTCAGTGTATATGCCATATTGTTAGGTGCGCCGATTGTATAGACTTCGTCTCCGACTTTTACCGTATCTATATCAGCAGGCTTGAAGGCGATAAAGGATACGCCGGATACTGCTAAAACTGCTATGTCGAGCTTGGTGTTGATAGAATCCACTGAAGCCCTGTAATTATCGCCTGAATATGTCCTTACCATAACCGCCGAAGTGTCCTCAATGACATGAGCATTGGTAATAATGCAATGCTCTCCAACGGCAAACCCGCTGCCAATCGAATTACCTGAGTACACAACCACAACCGAGTCGTACACGGTTTCTGCATCAAATCCCATTGCAAAAGCGGAAAAAGGAAGAAGCAGTACGGACATCATTAAAAGGGCAACAGCCAGATACAATCGCTTTATCACACCGCTTCTCCTCTCCGCAATTATTTTGTATTGAATACCAGTACCGAATTACCAACCGCTATTGCATCGCCTTGCCTCAATACATGGCGGGTTGTTTTCATGCCATTGACGACTGTGCCGAGGGGGGTCCCCTGGTCAACGACTACATATTTGCTGCCGTCAAGAACGATGTCACAATGGTGCGGAGCAACCAATTTGTCCTTGAACAGGACAATGGTGTTTTTCCCGTTGTTTCCGATGCTTGTTGTCCCAGCAAACACGAGGTATTCTTTACCTTCAAACTCGCCACGGATAACCTTGAGCCACGCCTGTTTCGCAAACTGTTCCAGCAGACCGATACCAAGTCCGATAAGCAAGCCCATCACAATAATGCCGATTCCACGGGCGAATGTGCCGGTATCATTTTCCCCGAATTTGATGACATTGACAACATAATTAAAAATGAAGCCGCCCAAAAATCCTCCGGCAAGACCACCCAATGAGCAGAACAGTAGTCGGCGCAGCTCGGGCTTAATAAGACCAATGGAAACGCCGACGCCAAGCCCCATTATTGACCAGCCAAATCCTCTTACCACCGCGCTTGTGAAGGCCGACGCTTCATCGCTTAGTAGGGCTGAGTAAATCGCCTGTGCAACAAAACCACTACCGAACCCGATGACAATAGAAATGCCAGCGCCAACAAGGGCATACTTGATTGCTTTCTCTTTTGAGCCATAGTACACGCCTTCACCTATGCCTAAGAACAAGCCTAAGCCGAGAGCAATGAACCCGGCAAAGAATGCAGATGATAAACGGGTGGCAGTTTTTGTGATGCTTTCAAATTCATCATCAGAAAGGGAAACCTTATCTTGCAGATCATAGAGTTCAAGCAGGTCATCCACATCTGAATTTTCATCGAAGCTCATATACTTTTCCAACACAGCAGCAACATCAGAATGTCCCATCCATTTTAGGACTTGTATGTTGCTTGTGGCATTGTCCAAAACCTCTGAAATCCCGAAACCGAGAATTGCTCCGATGAATGCCCACAGAATACCTTTGACCAAGATAGTCTTAAAGTTAACGCGATTGCCTTTTACCAGACCGCCGTGGGAAACCGTCTGCATCCTGTTGGCACTTGGAATAAACTCAATCCCCGCCAATTCCTCTGCGGTTATCTCAAAATCGTTTTCATTAGGTTTTTCAATAAAAGGCGCTGTTGTTATTGATGACGCCGCAAGTGTGTTTTCGGATATAGCGGGTGTCTCAATCTGAACAGAGGTTGGTGTGTCTTCTACAATACCCGTTCCGCTGTCATCAAGAATATCGATGCTCACATCATCCTTGGCGGAGGCGTAATCAGCTATGTACAAGTCGATTGTTCCCACTGGGAAAAGATGCTTGTTCTCCATCGCCCACTGTGCTGCTTCGGAAGACAGCGGGCTGTAGGAGTTCCACGATTTATACTGAATCATATCTCCGATGTTGATAATAATATCTGAGAGTGACTCTCCCGCGCCCCAAATATCGCCGATACAAATCTGCCCGTCACGAAAGTTCGGATGCCAAATCGGGGTCTTGATTTTGCAGATTGGTTTATAGCGAGGATACTCCGAGTGAAGCATTATCTCTATTTCGTGCCGACCAAGCGTTTCAATCCGTCCATCAGGAAGCAGATAGATACCGTTTACAAAGTAGGTTACGTTGTATTTTTCGGGCGGTTCGCTGCCAACCGGAGTTACAAAGATATTCTTATGTCCGGCAAAGTCTTTTCTGACTTGCTCCCAGTCGGAAGCAATCCGTCGTAATCTCGCGGTCATTTGCTCGTTCCTCCCATCCTAAAATCTGCGAATATTTCACCCTCGTCGGAGGTAAACTCAAACTGCCGGGACTCTGTGCCTATTCGCCCAGACACGATGTGAAGCGGAGGGATACCTATTTCACCGACTGTTTTATGCAGAAACGACTCTGACCCGTCGAGCGAATGAAAGCTGTCAAAGTCCATAGAGTTACCGCACCTCGGACAGGTAATTGATTCGGCGTTCAGTTTATGCATCGGCATGAATAGGTCTTTTTGTTCACCGCAGGTACAAGAGGCTGTAGTGGCTATATCCCTGTCAAAATCCACAACCGCTTCCTCGCCAATCTCCGCCTTGATGCTATCTGCCAGTTTCCGCAATGTCATCGTCCTAACCGACCACGGTCTTTCTTCAATGTTTCCATAGGCATCATGGCTCATACAATCCGGCTTGCGTTGGTACTCAACCACATAAGAATCGTGCGTTAAGCCGTTGAATACATAACATTTGCCGGAAAGTGACGGCAACCCACGGTCGCTATGTAGAATTTTAAGCATCTCTTGGACTTGAATGCCTGCGATAATTGCAGACGACGTTGGTGTAGTGGGAATTTTCCCTTCATTCATTTGCTCGTGTGACAAAAGCGCACAGGATTTTCGCTTATTGATAAGCTTCCAGTCGGTTTCAGTCATCGTGCATTCATAACACGCCCCGTTCGGCGGTGTGAACACGCGCGCAAAACCGTTTAAGACCTCAATTGCTCCGTCAATCCACGGAATATTCACATGATAGCATGATTGATTGATAGCAAGCCGCGCCTCACGGTTATCAAGACCGCCAAGCACGAGGTTCATTCTTCGAAATACGCCGAGCCCTATATCGTCTATGATGTTCAATGATAAGGCTTTCGCCTTGACGTCCGGATTCATTTCCATTGCTCGCTCGGCAGCAACCTCTGCTTTGTAACGGCCTACGTCTTTTTGGCGAAATAAAACTGAACGGGTCAGGTTACTGCTTTCAATCGCGTCCATATCGATAATAAGCATCCGTCCAATGCCGAGTAGGGCAAGGTCTTTAATAAGTTCGTTACCGAGTGCACCCGCACCAACTACCATAATGGTGGCATTTGTCAACCGCTCTTGCTCCCACCAAGTAATTCGCCGCAATCGGTCGTACTTGTCTTCGCGGAAATCGCTCCCCGAAAGCTCAAGGTTATGCTCCATACCCAATTACCCCCGCAGTTATCTCAGGCTGTAAACGCAGCACATCGCCGTTTTTGACCCCGGCTTCTTGCAGCGTTTGAGCCTCCAACAACTGGCGGCCGGTAACCTTGTGGATGAACTTGTAGCTTATCGGGTTTCCGTCGGGTCCTACCGATGGAAGCTTGATTTTTTCAATCAGCTTAACCATGATGATGCCGCACTTGATGTCGTCGGGCAGACCGACTTTTTGCTCCTTGTTGCCCGTGGCATCCATAATCACAACATTGACTTTCGCCATGTTTATCACCTCTCCTTTGTTTATTCTACGAGTGTATAAGAATACGATGTTCTGTTAAATGTTACGATGAACACCACCGCTTTCCCGCTATCACGAACCTCTAACGGAACTTCCACAATGTAATGTATTGTTCCTTTATCAAGTGGGTCAATTCGAGTAATGTTCGTATATGTTAAATCTGAGCCGCCGTCTTCTTCAATGGACGAGAACCCGGTATATACATACTTATTATCGTAAATAACCTGAATGTTAGCTATTTCGTCTGCATCCGCGCCATTACCCATAAGGTTCTTAAACTCAAGCACCAAGTGTGCGTAGGTTTTCGTTGAATCTTTCACTTCATAATATGAGTAATAACCGCTTGCTTTTGTTGGCTTGACTGTATTTGTAAATTCAGCCGTCTTTAATGTCATCTCAGCATAATCAGCCTCGGTTATAGTTTCGCCCACGACTAAAAAGGGGTATTTCTGCCAGTCGGATGCACCTGCGTTTCCACTTGTTGAGGACGTATCTCCAAACGAAATATCGGTTGGCGAATCTGTTTCGCCCGTACAGACAAGGGTATGCTTGTTCACAATAATACTTAGCTGAACGTTTTTTCCACTATCCCTAACTTCTACCGGCACTTCAACAAGAAAGTGAAGTACGCCAACAGTCAAAGGGGCTATGCTGGTGATATTTGTATAAGTGAAGTCTCCTCCGCCATCCTCTTCTATTGTTGAGAATCCTGTATATGAATACTTGCCATCATACAATACTGAAACATCAAGAACGTCATCCGCTCCGAGTGCATTACCCTTAAGATTCTTCACCTCAAAGATAGAATGAATATAGACCTTTCCCGAATCCTTAACCTCATAGTACGAGTAATAGCTGTCAGGGCGCGGAGGGTTTACCTGTGTCGCAAACTCCCTTTTAGTCATCGTGATCTCGAACTCATCTGGGAATATTAATTTATCACCAATTGCGAACTCCGAAGGCAACGGCTCTGGCGTAGGCTTTGGAGTAGGAGTTGGAGTAGGAGTTGATGCGGGGGCTGCTGTTTCTTGAGTAGGTTGTTCAGACGCTGAAGATTGTGCTGTAGTATTTTCGCCCTGAGACGAGATCGCTGCTTCTCCCGGCGTATTTGCACAGGCCGTTATTAGCATAGACACAATGAGAGTAAGCACGATGATGATTGTGAGCCTTTTGACAACATTGACTTTTGCCATATCATTTATCCTCCGTATCGCCAGATTGGGGTCCGGCTTCAATAATGTTTATCCACTTCAGCAATGTGGACTTGCGTAGTTTTATGCGGGCTGAAACGGGAGTGCCCTCTGGTTTCTTGTTTATGGCAACATCCTCAAAGATGAACAGAAGGTCTCCGTCGGAAAGTTCCCTCATATTCAATCGAGAATGTGAAAAAGCATTCCGTATGTGCCGAAACAAGCTCAAAAACTGATTCTGGTCGGAAGGCGATATAGCGGCACATTCTAGTCCCACATCTGTCGGGAAATCCGTCAACAATCCGGCTTTCTTGCAAGCCTGCTGCATATCGTTGTTTCCAGTCGCTGAATATATCAAGGTAAAGTTCGTGCTTGCACTACGCAGAATGTGGTTGAGAGATTTAGGATTGCGGTAGTTTCCCCATTTCTCGCTCCAACCATATTTGCTGACAGGCTTGCCCATTGCACTCGGAGGCTTCGGGTTCGTCGTTGAACCTATGCACGGCGAATGGAAAACGAAGAACACGACTATTCTGAACAGGTCGGCATCATAAAATTTCTCAGGCACAAGCCATTCGAGCCAAGCAGGTTTCTCTTCCGCATAGATATACCCGCTTGGCTCTCTCTTAGGTTTAGGCTTTTTGTTTTTGGAAGTTTTCATTTTCGCTCCTTGACCTATCAATCGGATGATGTGCTTTTGCGCTCTACATCGATTACGGCATCAATCAGGTCGACACTGTCTAGCAACTCTTCAGTAAATAGGTTGTTGATGTTCTTGACACTATTTTTGGAAAGTTTGTGACCGCTACGAATAACGGTCTTTACATTGTCAAGCCCCATATTCTTCAACATCTTTTCGAGAAACTCGTCGGTATCATCGTACTTGCTGTATTCTTCCTTTTCGAGATCAGAGTAAGTAGTCCAGAGTTGAAACTCTTTGTCGTCTGTGTCGTAAGTGTAGTACCAATAGTTAGTGACTATCCCGCCGTAGGAGTTTTTGCCTGCGACTTGAAGCACAATTTTGGAATAATCATCGTTGATGTACGCATCACGCAACTCAAACGACGAGCGGTCTTTTAATGCGTCGGCAGAAAGGGCGCATACAACAGCAATAGCGTTTTCCTGCATAACGGTATCCTTGTCAACATCTTTGGCTATATCGTATGCCTTTTCATAGTTACCAACTGCAACCATTTTCTCAACAGTCGGTAGCGCTTTTACGATGCCCACAATCGCCGCGATAACGATGGCAAGACCGACTACTATGGCAATCGGAATGATCATCTTCTTCTTGTTTTTCTTCGCCACGCCTGTGTTGAACTGCCCGACCTTTACCGCAAAAGCAGAATCGACCACCAAGCCAACCTTCTGCCCGCACTTGGGGCAAAACTCTTGACCATCCTGCAATGTTGCGCCACATTTGCCGCAAACATTCGCAGCGGGTGCGCCTTTGCGGGTACCGCATTTCGAGCAGAAGTCCTGCCCATCGCCGAGCGGGGTTCCACATTTTGCACATACATCCGAGATATTCGTACCGTGAGGCTCGTAATGCTGCTCGGAGCAACCGAAGGTCGTACACCCTTTGTTCTCATCCCAACAGCCTTTGTGGTGCGGCATCCCGCAAACTTGACATACCACGACGTCATCGTTTTCGCCTATTGGGGCTTTGCAAAACGGACAAACCTTACCTGTAAATTCGCTCATAATACTTCCCCCTTTAATCCGATTGTTTCGGTAACTTTATTTTGAATGCGGAAAGCGCAACAAGGATTAATCCTCCACAGACAAATATTGCTTTCATTGCTTTCGCTCCGGCGATTTCACCGCCCCTTATGGCCGCTTCAATAGATGCGTTATATGCATCGCCGCCAACATATTCTTTGATTGCACGGAAGGAGAACTCGCGACTCGGAACGGGATAGAAGATACCGATAATCACAAGCACCAAGCCGATTATCCCGAAAATAATCGGAATGGCGACCATCTTGTCGGACTTGACAGCTTGCGCGACTGCATTGACAGGGGAAGGTTGTGGCTGTGTGTAGCCTTGCTGATATGTAGTTGCTACATCGGGGTGCGGTTGCGCTGGGTTCGTGTGTTGCTCGGCGCACCCAAAAGTTGTACAGCCCTTGTTTTCTTCCCAACACGCTTGATGGTGCGGCATTCCACAAGCGGGGCAAACCTTGATATCCTCTCCGGTCTGAATCACGGTCTTGCAGTAAGGACATAGTTTGCCTTGAAACTCATTCATAAGCGAAACCTCCTAAAATAACATACATTGATATGGCGCGAAGTTTCTCCGTTCAAAAGGAAAAACTTCGCGAATTACGAACATACATGCTTTACTAATCGCTTCCCTCTTGAAAAGCCGCAATCAGCTTTGTCAAAAGGTAGACCTTTCGACAGTTTTTAACATTATAACATGTGTGAAACGCGAAATCAAACATTTCTGCAATATTATCTTCCTATTCAGAGAAAAGCTTTAACAATACAGTAGCCCTAACCATAAATCCCCCTAAGAGTTCATTGATGGTTCAAGCTTGTTAAGTATAATTTCTTTTGTCAAAAGGTCTACCTTTTGATAGTTTTCTTGTTATTTTCCTTAATAATTCTGTGTTCTCTGAGCCTTCGATAAAAGGTGCTTTCGCTGATACCTCCGCAATCGCAGAGGACTTTTGACAGAGGAATCAGCCTTTGTTCCCATTGTTTTACCAACGCCTCAAAGCTATCAGGGACTTGTTTTACTGGCCTGCCAAGGTGTTTACCTTTGGACTTCGCCGCTGCAATACCCTCACGCTGGCGTTGAAGAATATAACCGCGCTCCAATTCGGCGACCGCGCCAAACACGGTCAACATAAATTTTCCTGTGGGCGTTGTGGTGTCAATATGTTCTTTTTGGCTGACAAACTCCACGCCCATTGCAGTGAGTTGTTCAACCAATTCAAGTAAGTCCCTCGTATTACGCGCAAATCGGCTGACCGACTCCACGATGATGGTGTCATCGCGCTTGACGATTGCCAGCAGCTTTTGAAGCCCCGGTCTTGCCGTGTTTTTGCCGCTGAGTTTATCCATAAAGATATGTTCTTTCGGGATGCCCAGCGCATCCATAGCGATTATTTGCCTCTCCTCATTTTGGTCGATTGAGCTAACCCTGATATAACCGAATTTCCTCATCATTATTTATTCCTTTCAGATTTTGGGATTAGTAAAAAGCGGGGACTGCTCCATGATGAAACAGCCCTCGCTCAAACAAAAAGGCCGGAATGCCAATACTGCACTCCAGCTTGTGATATTACGTTTGTTATGCTAAAGTGAAAGCACATCGCAGTATACCTATGAGGTATAAAATACGCTGCAGTCGCTTTGAAAAAACGAACCCGCCGTTAGGTCGTTCACAGCGTGTCGCCATCTCCATCGCAGAGACGATCAGCGCTCCCAATCGTCCCGAATTTTCTTTTTCCTCGGTTGGGGCTGTTGTTCTCGTTGAATTTTGCGTTGCTGCTCTCGTTTCAGTTTCTGCATCGCTCTGTCCTCGGCATACTCGTTCAACAGCTTTGATACCTCCCGCTTACTGTCGTACATAATGAGAGGACTGTACTTGTCACCGTAGGCACTCTGCACCCTGCGTACCACACTTTGTTCCTTGTCAGGTCGGATTGTCTGCCGTGCCTTGTGCAGATCCAACGGCTCAAGTTCTGCCGCCTGTTCCTTCATCTCGGCATACTGCTTCAAGGCCGCGTCCAGCTCGGCGGCATATTTTGCCTCCTGCTGATCCAACTTCTTTAAACTCGTTTCCGTTGCGGCAATATCTTTCTTGATTGTGGGAATGCCGCTGTCGTCAGCGCATCGGAGATGTTGCAGTGCCATGGCTTTCTCGGAGCGCAGTTCCTCTAAAAGCTCGGTCAGCTCCGCAATGCGGGCTGTCAGTTCTTTCTTCTTGGGAACATTCCAGAACGGCAAGTCTTTTTGCTCGGCGAGTAATGCCTTACGCTCCCGGCTCTTTTCCTTAATTTGTCCCGCAAGCCCGGTGTACCACGCCATCTCGGATTGTGCGGAAGAAAGGTAATCTTTTATCTGCTTCTGTCCGGTGCGGATATGCCCAAGCTGATAGCAAAAGATAATCACATTCTGCCGCACATTTTCCATCGCTTCGGCAATAGCAGGAATGGTATTCTTTACTGCCTGCATCAGCTTCTTGACCTGTGCATTCAATTCCCGTAGCAGGGCATTGTCAGCCTTAATTTGACGATTTAGTTCACAGCAATCGGATACAATGCCTTTGTTTTCCAACGCACGGGCAATCACGCCCTCATGAACAGTGGGCTGCTCGTCAATGCCGCGCTCTGCATGACTGCGGTGGTCTATGGTTTCATCTAATCCTGCCCGTGCTAAAAAACGGTTTGTTGTGTCCGCCCATGCCTTGCGCCACAGAACAAGCTGTTCGTCACTGTTCCAACGCTCGGATATGGGATTCTGTCGCCCAAACTTGGTACTTTTCGGGTATTTGGACACGCGCTCATAACCTTTTGCCTCGGCTTCGGAGCGTGGCATATATATCTTCTTTTTGCCGACCTTGTACTGATACTGCTTCTCCCAGCCGTCAGTCTGCGCCGCCCTAAATTCGGCTGCAGTAAAGCCCTTTTCTTCACCGTTTTTGACACAGAGATATTCTTTTTCGGTCTTATACTGCCATTTGCCCTGCTCGTCCAGTGGGCGCACTGTCAGCATAATGTGGGCATGGGGATTGTGACCGGGCGGATTGGGGTCATGAATTGCCACATCTGCACACATCCCATCGGCAATGAAGCTGTTTTGAATAAAATCAGTCAGAAGCTGTTGCCATTGTTCTTTCCTCAGCTCAATGGGCAGGGCAGCCACAAACTCACGGGCAAGGCGGCTGTCCTTGGTCTTTTCGTTTTCCTCCGCGGCGTTCCATAGCAAACAGCGATCTTGCCATTCGAGAGGTGCATACTCCGTCAGAAATATCTCTCGCCATACAAGCCCTTTCTTGCGTGTGAAATCGTGCCGTACTCCGTCGTAGTCGTTGAGGATGTTGGTGCAGCTCAGATATGCCGCAGCAGCCACGGCAGATCGTCCCGTCCCACGGCTGACAACTTTTGCTTCCAAGTGATATATCGCCATTCACGTTCACCGTCCTTTCCCTCATTTTTGTTTCTTTTTCGAAAAAAGAAAATGACCCTTATTTGAAATGAGGGTCATTGCTGCGACAAAGCTGCCGGTGGCAGGTTTTCGCAGGCAGGCGGTAAAGGGTGTGCATTGAATGCAAACCCTTTGGACGACTGCGTGGACAATGATGGCAGTTCCGCAGAAATGCAGCATTGTCCAAAGGCTCCCGCAGGAGCCGCATCCCCCTCGGAGAGCGCGCGACCGACCAACGGGAGGATACCACCGCTGGCGTAGCCAGTGGTGAGTAAGTGCGCTCTTCGGAGTAGAAAAAGGAAGACGCCCCGGTTTCCCGGAGCGCCTTCATGTCTTGTATAACTCATTTTCGTAATCCGCACAGATAATCCTCCAATTCGTCAAGCTCCATAGAGACCGTCTGAGGGATTACTTTCTCCAAAATCGCACCCTCCTGTATGAGCCGCCGTGTGCGAGCTTTGCGTTCCTTTACCCGGTCGCGTGCTTGTGCTTCTTCCACGCGGTGTCTCGCTTGTAGTAATTTCTTCTCATTCTCGGTCATAAAAATCCTCCTGTGGTAGTAAAAGTGTGTGGTTTGGTAGTGGTCGGCTTAAACCCCCAATTATGGAGAATATCCTTGTAAATGATCCGGTCCTAAAA
>CAZCGU010000001.1:0-341794 GCA_964498525.1 uncultured Pelotomaculum sp. | reverse complement strand
ATAATTTAGTTGTCCTGGACAAAATCATCGGCAAGATCTACACAGCCAATACCATTGAAGAAGCGGCAACTATTGTAAAAGAGTACACGCTGTCTTAGCTTCCATATGCTGCCTTAATGCATCCAAAGTTTTCTTGCGGGTCAACAATTTCATTCCAGAAACAATACCCCGTTATGGGCCGGGGATATCTTCCCGGGAATGGCGTTTTTCCCTCCGCCAATTAGGGCATTAGTTGAAGCAACAGCCATGCCTTTACTTCAGGGTTCGTCCCTGATTATTTTATTTAATAGTGTGTTCGTTGCTCGCAACCGTCCCCGTGACACGTTAACGGACATCGTCAGTGATATCGTAAATTTTAAGTTTGAATTGGAAACCTTCGTATGCTCTCAGCATTCTGCCCAGCTGTTCCCAGGTAAATACCTTGCCGTCAATAATCACGCTATGTATTTCGTCATTTGTTTCACTGTATTCAAATCTGCCCGCAACTTCATCTTCTTTCAACTCCGTGTACCTCACTCCGTTCGGCGATCCCTTCGTTGCCTCCTAAGACAGCGGCACCGTCCTGGGCCTGTCGGTGTGCTGCAGCATCGCCGCCAGGCACGAGACGGCATTTGACATTGAGACCGGCCCGGCGGGCACTACCTTTTTGGTCAGGTTTAAAAAGCAGGAATAAAAGCCGGATTAAAAGGAGATCAGCGCTGCAGTCAAGTCCAGCGGAGCCATAACCTTGCCGCCTTTATAGACTCGCATGTTACCCGATGAGATTTCGTCTATCAGCATTACATTGCCATCGTTGTCGACGCCGAATTCTAATTTGATATCGTATAGCTCCAACCCTTTCCTTTGAAGCTCATCACTAATCAAAGCTGTAATTTTCTGAGTGCTTGTTTTGATTTCTGTAAACTGCGCGGCGGACATAATGCCCAGGGCCTCCAAACCTTCCACCGTAACTAAAGGATCTCCTCTTTCATCATCCTTTAACGTAGCTTCTACGTAAGCGTTCAGCTTGTCCCCTTCCCGCACATAGGCTCCGTAACGGCGCAGGAAGCTTCCCACCGCTTTGTAGCGACAGATAACCTCCAGGCCCTTGCCGAAGGCTTTGGCCGCTTTGACGTCCATGGTTCCGTTTTCTACATCGGCACTTATATAGTGGGTTTGGATGCCGGCATTTTTCAGCATTTCAAAGAACATAGCGGATACCATAAGGTTTCTTTTTCCTATCCCCGCAATTGAAAGGCCCACAGTGTTGGCCCCGGGGTCAAAAACACCATTCTCACCTGTCACATCATCCTTGAATATCAAGCGGTAATTCCCGTTTTTCAAGGCATATACATCTTTTGTTTTGCCCTCGTATAGCTTTTCCACGCCAGTTCTCCTTCCAATTCTCTCATTTAAAGTATTTGTCTCGACTATCACGTAATCCTCTATGCCTAACTATTTAAGTTCATTTTTTATAATTAATACCGCTTCTAATCCTTTACCGTTTTTCTTAGATTTCCATATGCCTGTTATTTTTCCCTCCCATAAAACAGCACCGGGATTTGAAACGGTTTTGAACTTAATAATGCTGATATTGCCGATATATTGGGGTCCTGTACGGCGCCGGCTGTTCCTGTTGAGCCAGGCAATTTCATATTGTTATATGCGTCGATTTCCTTATAATATGCTCAATGCAGGGTTTCGTCAAATGTTTTATAGGTTATTTAGATAATGAATATTATCGTCCCGGTTGCCGGGCAATGAGAATCAGCGGATTTTTTCAGAGACATGAGTTAAACATCCTGGTCGAAATACGAAAAATCGCAAGCAAAAATCGCTGTTCACATGTAAAAAATAAGAATTGAGGACATTCAAGGCAACCGGCCAGGGGGTTTAATGGAAAGATGTTCTTCTTAATTATTGCCGGATCGCTGGTTCGAAGCGTCAATTCCTGACCTGAAAAGGCTTCTAAATATTTTATTTCGGATAATTAATATTACTTTATAATGCTCAGTTTTTGTCAATAGATAAAAAAGACAGTAAATGATCAATATTTGCAGCCAATTTGTTTATAGAAATAATATTGCCGAATTGGTACCCTTCTTATGGACAATTGAATAACTGTATTCATTATTTCTGTCCTGTACAGCAGTGATTCTACTGATCTATACAGGTCACATCGCGTTCACAGTTTGGTTCAAGGAATACTTTGCATAATGAAGGGGGAGGATCAGATGGTTAAAAGTAGTTGGTTCAATTTTAAAATGGAGAAAGGAGTTAAACTGTAATTATGGAACAGCAAGTTAGCACGCGTCCGGAGACCCTGCCCGCTAAGAAGACCAGAGTGTTAAAACCCGAGATCCTTGGGATGGTCATAGTCTTATTAATCGCTCTTTTTGTTGGCATAATTAAACCTTTTAGCGGTTTACCCCCGGTGGGCCACCACATGGTAGGCGTCGTAATTATCACCCTGGGCTTGTGGATTTTCAAGCCCAATAACGTGCCTTTTATGGCAGGATGCGGATTCCTGGTTGCAGGCGGCCTTGTTTTTGGACTTAATTATACTACGGTTGCTGCCGGGTTCACCAGTTCCTCGGTCTGGATCCTGATACCGGCCCTGTATTTTGGTTTTGTACTGCAAAAAACAGGACTTGGCAAAAGGATCGCCTACCTGGTGTTAAAACTTTTTGAACCAGGCTGGGTTACCATGGCCATCAGCTGGTTCATTATCGGCATGGCGCTTTCGGCTTTAACGCCCTCAATCACAGTACGCCTGGCGATTGTCATGCCTATCGTCATGGGAGTTATTGAGGCTTGCAAATTAAAATATAATTCCAAAGGTTCCGCCTTCATCGCCCTTATAGCCTTTGCCATGTGTCTTTTCCCGGGTACCGGCTGGCTGACCGGCTCATTGTCCGGGCCAATAATGGTCGGATTCCTGCCCGCAGAGCTAAAACACCTGGCCACTTTCGACAACTGGTTTAAAATACTGGCCCTGCCCTGGTTCATAGTTACAGTGGTGTATGTGGCGCTGGTTGTTTTATTAATGAAGCCCAGGGAAGCAATCGGCATTCCTCGCGACACTTTTAAGGATGAGTACATTGCCCTGGGGCCTATCAGCCGTCAGGAAATAATTGCGACGGTTATACTTGTCGCCTGCCTGGTTTTATTTACTACTGAAAGGCTACATGGCATACCCGCTGCCGGGGTAGCCTTATGCGGGCTGGTTTTACTGTTGTTGTCCGGTATCATCAAACCGTCGGAGATAGGAACAGGAGCCAACTGGGATGTAATCGTATTCTTTGGCGTTACGATCAGCCTTTCGGCTATTTTTATGGAAGCCAAGGTCTCCGAATGGATTACCCCGATACTGGAGCCAACGATACTTTCCTTTGCGTCCAACCCCCTGATTTTCCTGCTGCTCCTTACCGCGGGAATTATGCTGATTCGCTTTATCGACGTGCCCTGGGGTCTCTCCACCATGGCGCTTACAGTAATCGTACTGCTTCCCATATTCAGCCAATTTGGTATTCACCCGCTGGTGGTATCCTTTGCTTACCTGGTTGGCATAAACTTTTTCCTCTTAAGTTACCAGCAGCCATGGTTGCTGATGGCGGAGGGAATAATGCAAAACAAAGGGTGGGCTGCCAGCCACGTGTTTACAGCAGGCCTTTGCTACATTATTGCGGCCTTTGTGGCTATACTGGTGTGCATGCCCTACTGGAGGCTGATAGGTGTGATCCATTAACTCCGTGCCTTATAAAGAATTAATAACTCAGGTATTCTTCTGAGGAGCTTTTAAAAAAGAGCTGTAAACAGCTCAAACCTCGGCAAATTCTTGAATAATCAGGCATATAAAAAGGGTTGGGGGCTTTTTACCCCCAACCCTTTTTATATGCCTGTAATCTCTGTTAGTTTTTATACTGATGTTATTTGCTGTCTTTTAATTCACAGTTGAAACGGTTAAAGTGCGGTCCTCTGTTTTGCAGCATTTTATCGGCTTGCTCCTGTGTTATCTTCCCGTCAGCAACATCCCGGGCAATTTGCCCTTCTTTTTGCTCCTGCATCTTCTGCCTGAACTCTTCCGCCGTCAGGCCGTGCCCGGTCAGGATATCCTGCATATTTTTGCCTGACTCCAGTTCAGTTTTGAGTTCCTCACTGGTAATGCCCAAAATACTGGCCATGCCGTCAAGGTTGTGGCCGCCCGACCTGCCTTCGATTCCTATTTTACTCTTGCTTTTGATTCCCATTTTGCTGTTGTTAAAACTGAATCCACAGAAACCTGCATCTTTGCGGGCTGCTATTTTGTCAGCCAGTTCCTGAGTAATCTTGCCTTCCTTTACCGCTTCTTCAAGCATCTGTTGTTTGGTGGTATCAATTGCGGTTGTTAATTCATCCTGGCCTATACCGAGGTTGGCGGCTAATTTTGCTACAAAATCCTGGCAGAGATTTGCCGTCGGTGAATCACCCTGTTGGCCTGTCGCGGCCAATGCAGTACCTGTCACAGCTCCAACTAAAAGGACAAGCGCCAGTAAGAAACCACCTACCCGCAACTTACCTGTTTTCAAGAAGAACCACCTCTTTCTTATAATTTAATTTATAGTATAGACTTCCTTCCTGAAGATAAAATGAAAATAAGCTGAAAATCACCTTAATTTATTATGAACATCCTGTGGCCTTGAGAAACTTGGATAGCACCGGTTGATCCGCTACTGTTCCGGGTTAGAATTGCAAATGCCCTGCTCTCCGCCGCCAGGCGCCGGATCAGCTACGATTCTTTGCCGTTCCAGCAATATGTGCAGATTTTATCCTCGCCGATACCGATTGCTTTAATCATGTCATGGATATTTTGATATTTTAGCGTGGACAGGTTGAGCCCTTTACCTATGCATTCCACCATACGATTGTACTGTTCGGTGGATGGATCGCAATAAGCTTCAAGGGAATCCGGTTCTTTTCCTTCCAGCCGGGTGATAGCCCGTCTTGCCGCAAGATCCATTTCTGACCTGGATCTCGAGAAGTTTAAGTACTTGCAACTGAAAACAATTGGCGGGCAAGCCGCCCGGATGTGGACTTCACTGGCATTGCATTTATAAAGCAGGTCCACTGTTTCTGTAATCTGGGTACCGCGGACAATTGAATCGTCGCAAAAAAGCAGCCGTTTTCCTGAAACAAGCGCCTGAATTGGCATTATCTTCATCCTGGCGATAAGGTTTCTTACTTCCTGGTTCTGGGGCATAAAACTCCTCGACCAGGTGGGGGTGTATTTTATAAAAGGACGACCATATGGTATTTTGGATTGGTTTGAGTAGCCAATGGCATGTCCGACACCCGAGTCGGGCACACCGGCAACAATATCAATTTTCACATTGTCGCTTCGGGCCAATGCCGCTCCATTTCTATAACGCATAACCTCAACGTTTACCCCTTCATATGTTGAAGATGGGTAACCAAAATAAACCCATAAAAAAGCACATATTTTCATCTTATTTCCCGGTGGCGCAATCTTCTCAACACCATCGGCTGTAAGAAAGATGATTTCGCCCGGGCCAAGCTCATAGTTGAAGTCGTAGCCAAGGTTGGCAAAGGTGCAGGATTCCAAAGAAACACAGTAAGAACCATCTTTCTTGCCAATTATCAAAGGTGTCCTGCCCAGCCTGTCCCTGGAGGCGTAAATCCCCCGGGGCGTCAATAGCAAAATCGAACAGGATCCTTGAATCAACTCCTGTGCCCTCAATAAACCGTCTTTGAATGAGTTTTCATGATCTATGATTACAGACACAAGCTCTGTGGGGCTAATAGCACCCCTGTTTGTTTCCAGGAAGTGAATATTCTTTAAGTTGGTGAACGCTTTATCGGCTATGTCGTCTAAGTTGTTAATTTTTCCCACAGTACTGATGGCGTATTGACCCAGGTGCGAACGCACTGTTAAAGGCTGGGGTTCGGTATCGCTTATACAGCCTATGCCCATATTCCCATGTATTTTGGAAAGTTCAGCCTCAAATTTGGCCCTGAAATGCGTGTTCTCGATATTGTGAATCGACCTGTTGAAACAGTCGCCGCTCCAGATCGCCATACCCCCTCTGCTGGTTCCCAGATGCGAATGGTAATCCGTACCAAAATATACATCCATTACACAATCCTCTTTAGAAACCACGCCAAATAGTCCACCCACGAAAATTACACCCCTTAAAATATTCTCAACTGCTTTTTCCGCAGATAATTAGAACCGGATAGTTTTAAACCGAATTGGTTGCATGCACACGTTAATAGCATTACATTTTTACAAGAGTATTGCAACAATATTTTATATCCAGATAAAAAAAACGGTTTTCTTCTTTGGTGGATTACCATTGGGAAGGCTATAAACCGGCCGTTAGGCGGGGGAATTGGGTGATGTTTTAACAGATAAAACTACGGGCCGTCAATAAAGGGATAAAAAAAGAAGCAAGATGAACGGCCTCCGATCCTTGCTTCCTGCTATTCACTGGATTATTAAAGGGCACTTATAACGTCCATGTATCTGATATCCGGCTTTCGCAAGGGCAGCTTTGAAGCGGTTTTCCAGGACAACAGTTTACAAACGCCTCAAAATTTGTCATCTAACTCCCTGCGTTTTCGAAGGGCTTAAGGGGGTTGCCCTGTAATATCATATCCACTTCTTCATAGCCCGCTGGAAATGCGTAGTTGTAACGGGCCGGCAGGGCAAATACATAACTGCTGTTGCGTCCCATTTCCTTTGGACCCACCGGCGCTGCGCCGGTATGGAATTCCCCGTTTGTAAGCGCGTTCCACTGGTCAGGCGTGAATACCATTATGGGAATGTCCTGTCGCTGGTTTTGGGCAGTCCATTGCGGGTGTCTGAGGGAGATCAACGGGCCGTTTTCTACAGCTGTTAAACCTCCGGGGGTAAAACCCTCCCATTCATCCGCGCTGACCGAATAACCTCGCCAGCTCTCCGGCAAAGAAAAACTAAAGCCATATTCCGTGTTTTGGTATAAGTTGGAGCCGGCTTCTTTGTACGAACCCAGCTGCAAGGCAGTGATAAGCCAGCGTTCTTCGATTTTTTCGACAACAAGGGTTATGGGGCGCCTGGCGGCAGCACCTCCTTCTGCCAATTCAACACTGGTTATTTCGATGATTTCGCCTTTAACCCGGTACCCGGAATCGGACACCTTATCCAAATTTAAAAGCTCTATCCGTTCCGGCCACGGACTGGACAGCAGCCTGCCAGGAATATTCTGCATGTTCCCCTGCCATTCCGCCAGGAGCGCGGGAGCTATAAAATCGCCGTAGTTTTCCTTCACACTCTGGTTCACCGTCTCCTGAGGGGCAAGCAGCGATACTGATTTCAGCTTCCTGCCGAAATCTTCAACCAGCCAAACAACCTCCTCCTGCTCATTCTCGCCTTTATTTTTACTTTCCTGGCCATTTATAAACAGCTTGACCGGCTTACCGGCAAAAGCCACCGTTGCCAGGATAGTGACCAGAAGAGCAGCACAAGCAACAACTAACCATTTCTTTTTCATTGGAAATACCTCGCTTAAAAATTTCTTTGAGATCTACTTTTTATAATCCTTTGGTTGTCCTTAGATCGTCCATTGATCATGAATGATCCCCACTCATTCTTTCATCATTTGGACGAAATGACAGATGGTAAAAAGAGAGGCTGAGCTGACTGTAATTCCTGAACTGGAATTCTAAATAATAAGACGCCTTACAGCACAAAAAGGTTCGCATTTCAATATTTCATATTATTGCCATGGAATATTGCTTGTTCATACAAACATAATCGCCGGGGATTGGAAGAAACTTGCCTGGTTTTATAGCGAAATTCTTGACCGGTAAAACGGGACAGCAAATCCTACCTTTGATATACTTGTGTTACAGTATTGCTAAAGAATGGGGGAAAGCTTATGAAGAATATTTTTTTCTATCAAACCGACTTTGGGATTATCGGGATAGCAGGGAACGAAAATGCTGTTACAAACTTGTACTTCCAGGGCGAAAACACACCCGAAGACGCAATCGTATCCGAAACTGAAATTCTGGAAGAGGCTGGCGGGCAACTGCGTGCTTACCTGACAGGACAGCTAAAAGATTTTACTCTGCCCCTGGCTCCTTCCGGAACAGAATTCATGCAGCGTGTTTGGCAGAGTTTGCGGACCATTCCCTATGGCGAAACACGGAGCTATCAGGAAATAGCGCAGAGCGTGGGCAATAAAAAAGCGTCAAGGGCGGTGGGATTGGCTAACAACCGCAACCCGATTCCGATTTTTATCCCCTGCCACCGGGTAATCGGCGCCAATGGAAAGTTGATCGGCTACGGGGGAGGGCTGGAGCTTAAGGCGCGTCTTCTGGAACTGGAAAAAAAGGTGATGTCAGCAGCTAACTATCCCGGCTCTTAATGGCGCCCGGATAAGGATGGCGAGATGGCGGAGGGAAAATTAGGAGAACGGTCCTTGTCCCTTTTTATTACTCAATGTGGATTACGTTATTCCTGTTCATTCCGCCGTCCACCAAACCACCTGGTTATTTTGGCAGTTGTCTTTGTCCAATAACCCCTTTTGCTTACTTATGTTTAGGGACAATTGTTAAATTTCTTTTTTGCTCTCTTCACCCACCAGGAAAATGTAATCCGGGTTCTAACCCAAAATTAAAGCGTTCGGGCCTGCTTTAATTCTACCAGTCAGATAAAAAACCGGCCCCCAGCGGGGACCGGCCATTTTGCTTGCTTATTTCTCTGTCCACCCTTTTACTTTCTCCTGATTTGCTTCTATCCATTTACCTGCCGCTTCGGCGGGATTCATGCCGTCTTCTATATCCAGCATAACTGCCTCCATATCGTCGGCGGTCCAATTAAATTTGTCCAGTATATCGTAAACCTCCGGCTTTTCTTCCTTTAACCCCTTGCGCACGATAGTGTGAATGAATTCTTCGGCTCCGTAAACCCCTTTGGGATCTTCCAGGTATTTAAGGTCCCACTTGGCAAATTTCCAATGGGGAGTCCAGCCGGTTATTACAATCCAATCCCCGTTGCCCGCGGCCTTTTTCAGCGCTGCCGCCATACCGGCGCTGCTGCTGCTCTGCAATTGCATGTCCAGGTTGTAATCCACAATTGCCTGCTCCGTGGCTTTCATTATGCCGGCGCCCGGCTCAATGCCTGTTATCTTTCCCTGGAATTTATCCTTAACACTATTGAGCTCTTCGATTGAGTTAATGGTGACGTATTCCGGAACCACCAGGCCAATCTTGGCGCCTTGCAAGTTGGGGCCCAGATCTTCCACTTTATCTTTGACCTGCTCGAAGTAATCCTTGTGGGTCGCGGGCAGCCAGGCGGCAACGATACCGTCGAAATTACCCTCGCTAACGCCCAGCCACATGGGAGAAGCGTCAACAGCGGTAATTTTTACCTCGTAGCCCTGATTTTCCAGCACCTTTTTTACTACATTGGTGCTGGCAATCTCCGAATCCCACTGCACATAGCCCAGTTCCACCGACCCCCTGGCTTCCTGTCCCTGCTGCTGCGCCTGCTGTCCGCAGCCGGCCATTGCCCCTGCGAATAACGCCATAACAGCTAACAGGACTACCATCTTTGATACTTTTTTAACCACTTTATTACCTCCCTTTTAATTATCTTAATTGTACTCGGGCCGCCACCAGTAAAGCATTTCTTAATTACCGGCCGGTGCGGTAACCGTTGTGAGCAACCTGCTCCATACGCTTCCTCAAAAGGGCCTTAAAAGGTAACGGTGGCGCACCGGTTTGCCGGGGTTAACTACTTTGCAGGTCCTGGAACCGGTGAAGCCCGGCCTCCATGACTGGAGCCCTCAGGGGGAACCGCTCACCCAAACAGCTATTATTTTGCAAGTTTCACTGCAGCTGGTACGGACTGCAGTGAAACAGCTATCCTGGATAAATACCGGCATCCTGCCAGGGTAAATTTCTGGTTTAAACACCCGATAAAAGCTTCTATACCTTTACCTTGCGCTTTTCGCTTAAGCTTTGGGTTACCCGGTCCAGGATGATGGCCATGATAACTATGGCTAGCCCCCCTTCAAAACCCTTGGCAATGTCCAGCCTGGAAATGCCCGCCAGCACCTCGTTGCCCAGGCCGCCGGCCCCGATCATGGCTGCGATGACGACCATGGAAAGTGACAGCATAATACACTGGTTGATACCCGCCATAATTGTCGGCAAAGCCAGTGGTATCTGAACTTTAGTAAGTTTTTGCCATTCTGTGGAACCAAAGGCATTGGAAGCCTCCACCAGCTGAGTTGGTACCTGCCTGATGCCCAACCCGGTAAGGCGTATGGTGGGCGGCATGGCAAACACAACTGTAGCAAACAGGCCCGGTACCTGACCAAGACCAAAGAACAATACCGCCGGAATCAGGTAAACAAAGGCGGGCATTGTTTGCATGAAGTCCAGCAAAGGCATTATTATTCTATGGGCAAGGTCGCTCCTTGCTGTTAAAATACCCAGTGGTATACCAATCAACAGCGCCAGGGCGGCGGCGGCAAGAACCAGGGACAATGTTTCAATGGAAGGTTTCCATAGTTGCATATTGTAGATAAGATACAGGCCGATGGCTGTACCAACGGCTATCTTCCGGTTGGAAACAAACCAGATCAGGATGAAGACCAGAAATATAACAATTAGTGGATGCACTGCCAAAAAAACTGTTTCAATTCCCGAAACCAATATTTTAATGATTAACGTGATGAAATCAAATAATTCTTCTAAATTAACCTGGGCCCAATCAACTATCCATTCCACCCAGAGACCAATTGGCAGTTTAGGCAATGTTATTTCCTCTCCTTGCCATCCCGGCCAGCACCGAGCCCTTAACCAGAATGCCCATTAGTTTATTTTCAACCCCGGTTACGGCAACAGGGAAGCGTGTTCCTGCTATTATAGGGATGACATCTTTTAACGGGGTGTCAGCACTTACCCTGGGTATATCTTTGATAATAATGTCTTTAAACTCTTTGTGTTCTTTAACAGCCTGAAGGGCATCTTCTGCAAGAACCAGGCCTTCCAGCCCGCGATCCCTGGCAACGACAAAAATACTGGAGATACCGTGTTCCTTCATCCGGCGCAGGGCCACATGGGGCCCGTCCTTTAAAAAAACCACCGGATCCGGCGCCTTCATTACACCTTCTGCGGTCAGGAGCTTGGTCCGGTCTACGTTTTCAACGAATTTCTCCACGTAATCGTTGGCGGGGTTAGTGAGGATTTCCTCAGCCGTACCAATTTGGACAATCGTACCGTTGTTCATCAGGGCAATACGGTCGCCCATTTTCAACGCTTCGTCCAGGTCATGGGTGACGAAAATGATGGTCTTATTAAGGGTGTTTTGCAGGGAAAGCAGCTCATCCTGCATGTTCTTGCGGATTAGCGGGTCCAGGGCGCTGAAGGCTTCATCCATAAGAAGAATATCCGGATTATTGGCAAGGGCTCTGGCCAGTCCGACCCGCTGCTGCATGCCGCCGCTAAGCTGATCCGGCATGCTGTGTTCCCAGCCCTTCAAACCTACCGTTTCGATAATTCGCGCCGCTTTTTCCCGGCGTTCGGCCATGGCAGCACCCTGTATTTCCAGGCCGTAAGCCACGTTATCGAGCACCGTCCGGTGAGGAAATAAGGCAAATCGCTGAAAGACCATGCTGATTTTTTTTCTGCGCATTTCCCTGATATAATTTGGGTCAGCCAGGGTTATATCCCGGTCGTCTATGGTAATGGAGCCTTTGGTGGGTTCTATCAACCGGTTAATACACCTCAGCAAAGTAGATTTACCACTTCCCGACAACCCCATGAGCACGAAGACTTCACCTTCGTCTACTGAAAAGTTAATATCAAAAACCCCCACGGTTTGCCCGGTCTTCTTTAGTATTTCATCTTTACAATAACCTTCTTGCATCATTTTTTGAGCCTTCTCCGGGTGGTCGCCAAAGATTTTTACCAGATTTTTAACAATTATTTTGCTCATAGGTGACATCCTTTCAAAGAGCTTCAGCGGATATTACTATTGGAACATGACAACTTTGTACTTAAGAATAAGTTGTCACAAAAGAATTATAACAAATAAATATTGTTGCTGTCCAGATAATTGAGATAAAGAAACCAAAAAATACTAAAATTTTGAAGATTGTACCCCCGTTAAAGAGCATTAAATAGGCGAATAAAGGAAGCACTGGGACAATTCGAATCTATTTATAGCCTGATCCAATATCAAGGGTTTTTCAAGGGGTGCTTTGTGAGCTATAATAGGGTGATTCCGCAATTATGAAGACTGTGTAAAAAAAAGGAGGATTTGAATGCCAAATGTGGCCTCATTTCTACTGCCCCAGGAATTTTTGATTGTCGGCGCGGCTGTCCAAACAGGGCTGTTTGAAGAATTGAAAAACACCCCCTGCACCCTGGAAGAATTAAATATTAAAATAAAAACAGACCGCCGGGCCCTGTGGTCTGTTGTTGAGGCTTTAATTGTTTTAAATTATCTGGAATATGACGGTGATAATATTAAACTTTCCCAAGAGGCGGACAACATCTTTTTCAATTCCGGTCACCAGCAGTACACGGGTTTTTCATTCATGCATGCCTACAACTTGATGAAAGCATGGATCCAGTTACCGGAAGTTATGGTTAGCGGGAAACCGGTTTCTAAAAAGGATGCGCCCCGGCATACAAAGCACTTTATCAGGGCCATGAGCCATCATGCCCGGCAGTCGGCGCTTCAGATTGCAGATTACTGCCTGAAAGACTTGCCTGCAGGCGCCCGGGTCCTTGATGTCGGCGGCGGTCCCCTGACTTATGCCACAGCTTTTGCCGGCAAAGGAGCAGTGGTAACTGTATTGGACCTTCCCGAAGTAATCGCCATGATGCAGCCGGAACTAGACGGGAATCTGCCCGTAATGCTGGTTAAAGGTGATTTTACCACAGGACTTCCGGCGGGACCATACGATTTAGTATATCTTGGTAATGTTTGCCACATTTATGGCGAACAGGAAAACAGTAAATTGTTTCAAGATGCGGCAAATGAACTCACGCCGGGAGGTCAAATAGTTATAAACGATATGATCCGGGGTACGGGCGCTATGCCAGCAATATTCGCGGTGAATATGCTGATTAATACGCCCTCCGGAGGGACATGGACCTACGGGCAATACAAATCATGGTTAAACGCCGCCGGATTTTCCACCGCGCCCTGGGAAGAAGTTGCCGGCAGGCAGTTGATTAAAGCTGTTAAAACAAATTAAGGCAGGAAAGGATACGCAAAAAAGCCGGGCTGAGGAATATAATTGCCAGAATGTTTAATGCTGCTGTCTGGCCATTGCCTCCACTTTTAATTCTTTGGGCATTTTTTCAATGGCGTACCTTAAGGCTGTTCGGGGCATTATTTTTTTATTCTTGAAAACATAATCAAACACTTCTTTCTGGTTTTTACGGCTGGCCTCCTTGAGCATCCAGCCATAGCCCTTTTGAACCAGATCATCCCGATCCAGAAGCAGAAGATCGGCAATTTCCAGTACGTCTTTAAAAAATCTACCGTTTTTGGCAGGGATAATAAGGGACACCGCGGCTGCGCGGCGCATCCAGCGGTTATTGGATGTGGTCCATTTTTTTAGTACGGACAAGTAATCGGGGTACATTTCAATAAAAGCGCCCACGGAGTGATTACAGAGGGTATCACAGGACGCCCAGTTGCTGACATAATGTTCTATCCATTGTTCGAACACCGCCATATCCTCCGGTCGGTATTCCCTGCGGATATAATAAGACCAATTGCAAGCTATAAACGACTCTTCCAGATAACCCGATTGCCACAACTTTTCGCAGCAGCCGAAGATTTCCTTTTTACCCTCGTCTTGAATATTTTTAAAGTATTTTTTACCGATTCTGCCAACAACAGCAGTTTTTACCCCGTAAGATTTTATGCTTTCTTTAAAAAACCTCTGACCTGTTTCCCGGGTATGTTCGTCAATGTTCCCGCTCAATTCCCGGCGGATTGCTTCTATTATTACGCTCATCTTTTATCTCCTCCAATAAAAAAATTCCACTGTTGAACCGACGGTACAGTTCTTTAATTTGGAAGCCTTACCCGGGGCTCTAGTTCCTGTTTGAACAAAGGCCCGCCGGCGGGCCGGAATCCTGCCGGATTGCCCCATACCAGGGGGAATCGGCGCTGGAATATTATACCACCGGAACGCCTGTTTGTAAAGATGTTTATTGCTCCAAACAGGCGGCGGCTTTGGCTTCCACGGATAAGTCCCGGGTTGAAAGGGACGATATTCTATAAACCGGGGCATATCTTAACCTGAAAAAACATTATTGCAGTGAAAGCTAACAACGGTAAAAAGTTCAGCAGCAATCGCCGGGTACCATGAACCGCTGGTGGTCAACTTGCAAAACAGCAGCCGGTTAAAATTTAAAGTACGATTTTAAAGGGTGATTTGATGGTCCGGACCCGGATTTGCGCAGATGGACGGTTGACCATATGAAAAAATGATAAATAAGTCCAAATACCCAAATTATACGCCAAAATGATATAATGGTACTCGTGTAAAAGTGAAGCTAAAAATGGAAGAAACGTTTCCCTGTTCCTGGATCACCGGTTTGAAAACGAAGGTTTGTGACGGCGGACAACAAAGGTCCCTTAATGACAGTAAATTTTTCAAAAGGTACTTATTTAAGAAGGAGTTTTTAATCACTAAAGCCAATATTAAGATTTTATAAAAATTTGATACTTATACAGGTACGCTTGAAAGTGGATAAAAATGAGCGAAATGAAATTTAAATTGGGGGATGCTTAAATGCCGGACAAGTAGTACAATATTTCCGGAGTAAAAGATTTTCAAGCAGAACTCAAAGGCCGTTGAAAGATGGCGAATTAAGAACTTTTGACCGTTTACGGTTATTAGTTAACAAAAAAAGGAGGAAGAGGAATGAAAAATGGCAAAAAGGTTGCCCTGCTGGTTGTTATGCTTTTTATTCTGGGTATAGCAGCCGGTTGTGGCGGAGGCGGCGGGACGTCGCAGACGGGTGAAAAGGCCGGAGATGATATCAAAGTAGGTATTAACGTAGAATTATCCGGTGGAGTAGCCAGCTACGGCACCAACGCCAGGGATGGCGCGATCCTGGCAATTGAAGAAATCAACAAGGCCGGCGGCGTGCTGGACAAAAAAATCAAGCCCATTGAAAGAGATTGCAAGTCCATTGCGGACGAAGCTATGAGCGTAAGCGCCGCGTTAATGGGTGAGAAGATCGTGGCTCAAATTGGACCCCTTACCAGCGGTGACGTAGCGGGCAGCACCCCCGTCATGATGGAGAACAAAGTTCCCCTGATTGCTCCCGCTGCCACAGCGGCCAATGTGACCGTTGACGACAAAACCGGCAAAACCAGGGATTATATTTTCCGGGTTTGTTTTATCGACCCCTTCCAGGGAACCCTGATGGCCCAGTTTGCTACTGATAATCTGGAAGCAAAGAAAGCTGTAATTTATTGCGATAACTCCAGTGATTATGGTAAGGGTCTGGCTCAATACTTTGAAAAAACGTTCACCGAAAACGGCGGCACTATTCTGGCCAAGGAAGGCTTTGTCAAGGATGACCGTGATTTTAGAGCTGCCTTGACCAAAATCAAGGGTCTAAACCCTGACTTTATTTATGTGCCCGGCTATTACCAGGAAGTTGCCCCCCTCATTAAGCAGGCCCGGGAACTGGGAATTACTGTTCCCATGGGTGGCTGCGACGGTTGGGATTCACCTGACATGGTAAGCGTTGCTGGTCCCAGTGCCTTAAATAAGACATACTTTACCAACCACTATTCCTCCCAGGATACGGATCCCCAGGTTGTGAAATTTGTGGAGGCTTTTAAAGCCAAATATAACAAAGAACCGGATGCATTCGCTGCCCTGGGTTATGATTCCGTGCAGATAATGGTTCAGGGACTGAAAGACGCCGGTGAAGCTGATTCGGTTAAATTGACGGAAGCGCTGGCCAAGATTAAGGACTTTGCAGGTATTACCGGTAAAATGAGTATCGACGATCAGCATAACCCGGTTAAAGCCGGAGTGATCCTCGAGTTCAAGGATGGCAAACAGGTCATGAATACCCGTATTCAACCATAGGATACCCCGCCGGGAAGAGAGGGTCCCCCTCTCTTCCCCTTTAAACACTGGAGGGATGTGGCAGCATTGTTGGAATTTATGCAGCAAATAGTCAACGGGTTGTCCCTGGGCGCCATATATGCCTTAATTGCCCTTGGCTATACCATGGTCTACGGCATTATCAAACTGATTAACTTCGCCCACGGGGATATCATGATGGTTGGTGCCTTTGTGGGTTATTTCTCCCTTACACTGTTTGGAACCAATATTTTTATTGCTATGTTGGCGGCTATGATAACCTGTGCGATATTTGGGGTTTTAATTGAAAAAATTGCTTACCGGCCTTTACGCTACTCCACCCGAATTGCCGCGCTAATTACTGCTATAGGCGTATCGTTGTTCCTGGAATACATTGTAATTTTTCTTCTGGGTCCCACCCAGAAGGTTTTTCCTGACTCTGCTTTTCCTATAAAGGCTTATACCCTGGGAGGATTATCGATCCTGAACAAAGATGTTTTTGTCTTTGTTTCAGCAGTCGTTCTTATGTTAATTTTGCAATACATTATTAAGTGGACTAAAACCGGAAAAGCCATGCGGGCTGTATCCCTTGACAAAGAGGCGGCGGTCCTCATGGGTATTAGTGTTGACAAAACCATTTCCATTACCTTTGCTATCGGATCGGCCCTGGCCGCGGCGGCGGGGGTGATGGTAGGTGTTTATTATAATACAGTTAATCCGTTGATGGGGATTATCCCGGGACTTAAAGCTTTTGTGGCGGCTGTGCTGGGGGGCATAGGTATTATCCCCGGTGCAATGGTGGGTGGATTTGTAATGGGTCTTCTGGAAACCATGGTCAGTGGTTATGGCAACAGTCTTTACCGGGATGCTGTAGCTTTTGGGGTATTAATACTGATTCTTTTGATCAAGCCCAGCGGTATTTTTGGCGAAGATACCGGCGAAAAAGTGTAGGTGAAAAATATGCAGAAGGAACAGAACAAGTGGATAAAACTAGGTTGGGAAGCACTCATTCTGGTAGTGCTGTTTATAATTGTACAATACTTGATCACAGCGGGTCTGCTTCGCCAGTATTATCAGATAAATTTGACCTCCATGTGCATCAACGTTATTCTGGCAGTCAGCTTAAGTCTAATTAACGGTTTTACAGGGCAGTTATCCCTGGGCCATGCCGGGTTTATGGCAGTTGGGGCCTATGTTGCTGTAATAATGACCAACATGCTGGGTCTGCCCTTTATTATTGGTTTGCTGGCCGCCTGCCTGGCTGCCGGATTGGCCGGATTTATTATCGGTGTGCCCACCTTAAGACTTAAAGGGGATTACCTGGCTATTGCCACCCTGGCCTTTGGGGAAATTATCCGGGTAACCCTGCAAAATATTGACTATGTAAACGGTCCAGCCGGAATAATGGGGATCACTAAACTAACCACCTGGCCTTGGTTGTTCGGGGGAACGGTGTTAACTGTTTTGGTAATTGTCAACCTGGTTAATTCCAGCTATGGACGGGCTATAGTATCAATTCGTGAGGACGAAGTAGCGTCAGAACTGATGGGGATCAATACCACCAAATACAAAGTCCTGGCCTTTGTTATCGGGGCAATGTTTGCCGGTCTGGGCGGAGCCCTTTACGCTCATTACTTTTATATTATCAAACCGGAAACTTTCAACTTCCTGAAATCATTCGACATTCTGGTTATGGTGGTCCTGGGGGGCCTGGGCAGCACAACCGGGGCTATCATAGCGGCGATATTTATCACCGCCCTTACAGCGGCCCTGCAATCCTTCCCCGCAATCAGAATGATTTTATACGCCCTTATACTCGTTATCGTTATGATCTATCGTCCCCAGGGACTAATGGGGAACAAAGAGCTGAGCATGAAAACATTCGGCAGGATTTGGGGTGGAAGAAATGAACCTCATGGAAATAAATAATTTAGACAAATCATTCGGCGGTTTGAATGCCTTACTGGACTTCAATTTCCAGATAGCCGAGAATGAGCTGGTGGGATTAATTGGTCCCAACGGTGCTGGCAAAACTACGGTTTTCAATCTAATCACCGGGGTCTATAAACCGGATCGGGGCAGCGTAATGTTCAAGGGGGAAAATCTGGCGGGTTTGGCTCCCTACACCATTTGTGCCAAGGGTGTGGCCAGGACTTTTCAGAATATTCGTCTTTTCAATGATCTTTCAGTTCTGGACAATGTTAAAATAGCAACCCATAAAGATGTGCCCTACGGACTGATGAGCGCTATACTCAGATCCCCCGGCTTTTTCCGGGGAGAAGAAGAGATAGAAAAAGAAGCTTTAAAATACCTGGAAATATTTAACCTCAGTGAAAAGAAAGACGAGCTGGTTAAAAATCTGCCCTACGGAGAGCAAAGGCGCATCGAAATTGTGCGCGCTTTGGCTACCAGGCCGCTGCTGCTGATTTTGGATGAGCCCGCGGCGGGGATGAATCCCCAGGAGACCCAGGAACTGATGGAATTAATTCGCTATATAAGAAACGAATTCGATTTAACCATACTGCTTATCGAGCACGATATGTCGCTGGTTATGGGTGTGTGTGAGCGCCTGTATGTTTTGGATTATGGCCGGATAATTGCTGAAGGAACCCCGGTAGAAATTCGCGGCAACAAAAGAGTAATTGAAGCATACCTGGGAGAGGATGTTGAATAAACCATGCTCGCAGTGAAAGATATAGATGTGTACTATGGGGCTATCCATGCCTTGAAAAAGATATCTATTAACGTTGAGCAGGGCTCTATAGTTACCTTAATCGGAGCCAATGGCGCAGGGAAGTCTACCACGTTAAAGACTATTTCGGGCATATCCAGGCCCAAATCCGGCCGTATAACATTTAAAGGGGAGGAAATTACCAGGGTTCTTCCCGAAAGAATTGTCGACCGGGGTATTTCCCAGGTGCCGGAGGGAAGGCGGATATTTGCCGCCATGAGTGTAATGGAAAACCTGGAAATGGGCGCTTTTTTGCGGAAAAATAAGGTTGAAATTAATGAGGATATAGAAATGGTTTTTAACCGTTTCCCCCGTTTGAAGGAAAGACGCAAACAAACTGCGGGTACTTTGAGCGGAGGGGAGCAGCAGATGCTGGCTATGGGCAGGGCGTTAATGGCCAGGCCGGAGCTGCTGCTTATGGACGAGCCTTCCATGGGGCTGGCCCCTTTGCTGGTCAGGGAAATCTTTGAGATTATAAAAGACATAAACAGCCAGGGGACCACTATTTTGCTGGTGGAACAAAATGCGAAAATAGCGCTGTCCATTGCCGACTATGCCTATGTAATAGAAACAGGCGAAATTGTGCTGCAAGGCAGCGCCAGGGAATTGATGCACAGTGAAGAGGTTAAAAAAGCATATCTGGGCGGCTAAAACATACTATATCTTTAAACATGTTACATCGATGAAATGAAACGGGGGGAGTGCAACAGTGAGGGTAAAAGATCGAATGTCCGGTAACGTTCTGACGATACAATTGGAGGGCAGTTTGGATGATGCCTTTCGTATGATGAAGGAAAGGAAAATTCGCCGCTTGCCGGTAATGGATCAGACAAAATTGGTAGGGATTGTCACCCTGTCCGATTTAAACAAGGCGGCGCCATCCTCCGCAACATCACTCAGTGTTCATGAATTAAATTACCTGTTGGCCAAAACCAGGATTAAGGATATTTTGCCCAAGAAACAAAAGCTGCTCACCGTATCTTCGGAGAGCTTCATTGAAGTGGCGGCCCGCATTATGAGGCAGAACACCGTTGGCGCGTTGCCCGTGGTTTACGGGGGAGAACTGATCGGTATTATCACCGAGACCGATATATTTGATGCTTTTATAGATATCTTGGGAGTTAACAAGCCCCATTGCCGTATAGATGTGTACATGGTAGATAAACCGGGAAACCTGGCTGATTTAGTCAGGATTATCTCCGACAGAGGCTTAAGTTTGTTTAACACTGTAGTTTACTACGATAAAAAAATTGACAGGTACAAAACTATTTTGCGGGTCGAAACCCTTGATTACGAACCTGTTGTTGAAGATATAAAGAAAAAAGGCTACGAAGTTGACTCGGTAATGGTATCACCCGGCGAAGAAGAGTAATCACACAGGGGTGGCCAGTTTTCCAAAACAGGCCGGCAACCAGGCGAACTGGTTCAGTTCTTGGTCCGGGTAAATTTTCCGTTTACTACCCAAACTTAATTATCCCAAGCAGGTACATTTGTTCCTGGTTGTTGCCTTTAAAACACGTTCCGCGGAAAATGTCCCGCGGAATATTTTTATGCCGCAAGTCCACTACGGTGTCCCGGCCGCCGCAGCCGGTAAAAGTGCCATTAATGCCGGTTTATCCCCTATTCCGGTCAACTTCATCTATTGGGATGGTTTCCTGCGACACTACCCGTTTGAGGTTATAGAAAACCCGTGGTGGTTTACAAGATTGCCCTGCATTCACCCCACGGGTCCAAATCTATCCCTATTTTTATTTCTTCAATATTTTTCTAACTATACGGCCATATTTTTGCTCCTTAACAACTTTTACCCCGACCAGACTCCCGTTTATTCTGTTGAAACGCTCTTGGTCAGATTCCGGGGCGAGTCTACTTCCAGGCCCTTGGCCAGGGCGGTGTGGTAGGCCAATAGCTGCAACGGAATTACGGCCAGCATCGGGGCCAGCATCGGGTGGGTTTTCGGGATGTAGAACACCCTGTCCGCAACCTTTTCTACCGCCTCGAAGCCTTCCATGGCTATGGCAGCTGTATTGGCGCCGCGGCTGACCAGTTCTTCAATATTGATGACCATTCTTCCCAGCAGGTCTTTCTGGGTGGCCAGGGCCACAATCGGCACTTTGTCCTCAATTAAAGCCATAGGGCCGTGTCTCAATTCGCCGGTGGCGATAGCTTCGGCGTGGATATAAGTTGTCTCCTTGAGCTTTAGAGTGCCCTCCATCGCCACGGCGTAGTCCAGGCACCGCCCGGTAAAAAAGACGCCCGGACGGCCGGCGAATTCCCCGGCAAGTTCCGTTAGTCCATTTGTATTGTCCAGAACGCGCTGCGCCTTGGAAGGCAGTTCTTTCATTGTCGAAAGGATTTCCTGAATTTCCACAGAACCAATGGTTCCGCGCCCGGCGGCCAGGTAAAGGGCAAAAAGGGCCATGGTCGTAAGCTGGGCGGTATAAGCCTTGGTGGAAGCTATGGCAATTTCAGGACCCGCTATAGTGTTGATTACATCATCGGCCTCCCGGGACATGGTGCTCTCCGCGACGTTAGTTACGGCAATCACCCGGGCCCCCAGCCGTTTGGCCTCCCGCAGCGCGGCCAGGGTATCGGCGGTCTCACCCGACTGGCTGATCACCATCACCAGTGAGCCCGGTTCGATAATGGGTTCGCGGTAGCGGAACTCGGAAGCTATTTCCACCTCTACCGGAAGCCGGGCCAGTCTTTCAATGTAGTGTTTGCCCGCCAGGCCGGCATGGTAGGCGGTACCGCAGGCGGTAATCTGGATTTTTTTGATTTTCCTGATTTCTTCCGGCGCAAGGTTGATTTCGTTAAATAACACCCCCGCGCCGTTGTCCGAAACCCGGCTGGACAGGGTATTCAGCAGCACCTGGGGCTGCTCGTGTATTTCCTTAAGCATAAAGTACTCGAAGCCGTTTTTTTCTGTTTGTTCCGGAGCTTTGTTCACCGGACAACCTCCTTGTCAAGTCATTCTTTAAAGGGCAAGCAACAATAACACTTGACGGCTTATTCCGGTGTTTTCTTCCTAAAGAATATATAATTTAGAAGTCCTGGGAAGAAAATCACCGGGAGTTGTATTTAAAGCTTAAATAAAAAATGCCGGCAGATTATAGCCAGGCATAGTTTTTAAATCCCGCATGTTTACACAGGTATACCTTAAATGCTTTTAAGGTACACCAAACCAGGGGCACACTGGCCCCTTGCACAATGCCTCTGCGCGGCCGCCGGCATTCTTTGTCCCACCGGTTACCCCGTGGTTTTGCTATGCCGCTGACGGTCCGGCCGGACCGGGGGGCATCCGCCGAAATTTCGATAAACCCCCTCCTCGTCAACCCAAAAGATCCCGGGGCTAGCTAGTTAGCCATACAACTAAACAGCTTACCCTTTTAAACCCTTCTGTATCCCAGTTTTAGGTCTGTTCCTGGGACGGGTTCAGGCGCTTTGATTATATTTTTTTGTTTTTAAAGGCCGCTGTCTGTCATTCCCACCCCCCTATTTTATTTCTTTTATTATATTCTCTAACTTGCCAATAATCTCCTTGAGTTCATCCATATTTCTTCCTTCGGCCATAACCCTCACCAGGGGTTCCGTGCCGGACGGCCGTACCAGGATGCGGCCACTTCCCCCCAGCTTTTTTTCCTCCTGTTCTATGGCCCTCACCAGGCTGGAGCTGCTCATAACCATGTTTTTGTCGGCAACCCGGATATTCTCCAGCAGCTGGGGCAGGCGTTCCATTTGGCCGGCCAGGTTTTCTAAAGATTGTCCGCTTTCCTTCATTACAGCAAGCAGCTGCAGGGCGGTAATGATTCCGTCACCGGTGGTGTTGTGGTCCAAAAAAATAATATGACCGGATTGCTCCCCACCGAACCGGGCCCCGGTACGCAGGAGTTCCTCCAGAACGTAACGGTCCCCCACCTTTGTTTCAATTACCTGAATTTGGGCGGCGCGCAGGGACAGGTGCAGCCCCAGGTTGCTCATCACGGTGACCACAACAGTATCCTTTTCCAGCAACCCCCTTTTTTTCAGATGCCGCGCGCAAATCACCATGATCTGGTCGCCGTCCACCAGCCTGCCGGCGGCGTCAACCGCCAAAACCCGGTCGGAATCACCGTCGTGGGCCAGGCCCAGATCAGCCCCGCCGGCAACAACGGCTTCCCTCAACGCACCCGGGTGAGTCGAACCACAGCCGTTGTTGATGTTTACCCCATCCGGACGGTTAAAGATGGGTACCACTTCCGCACCTAGTTTTTCGTAGATCCGTGGCGCGACATCATAGGCTGCGCCGTTGGCGCAGTCTACCAGGATTTTTAAACCCTTGAAATCGGTGTTCACAGTGTCGCAGGCATAGTTGATGTAACGTTCGGCAGCATCCCGCACCGGGTAGGAACGGCCGATACCCGCACCCACGGGACTGGAAACGCCGGCGCAATCATCCAGGACCAGGGCTTCAATTTCCGCCTCAGCCCCGTCGGAAAGTTTGTAGCCGCTAGCGCCAAAAAACTTGATCCCGTTATCCTCCACTGGATTGTGCGACGCCGAGATCACCACTCCCGCCGCTGCTTTAAGCTCCCGGGTTAGATAGGCAATGGCTGGTGTGGGCATGATTCCCACTCTCAGGACGTCAACCCCGGCCGAGCAGATGCCTGCCACCAGGGCGGCTTCAAGCATGTCGCCCGATATTCTGGTATCCCTGCCGATGACCATTCTGGTATTGGCATTGTCCCTGGCCAGAATAAAGGCCCCTGCCCGGCCCAGTTTGAAGGCCAGGCCGGGAGTAAGCTCACGGTTGGCCACTCCCCTTACCCCGTCCGTCCCAAACATAACCCCCATGAAACGTTCTCCTCCCATCAGACGAAGTACAATTTATTATAACTTCGGGCGACAATGTTGTCAATTTTACTACAGTCTATGTTTCAAGAGCCTTTGTGGTCATTTTTCGCAAGCAGAGAAATTATGGTTCCAACCGGTGAAACCCATTTCCGGTGTCTTCGTCCGGCGGGGCGGGTAACGGTGTTTCCTCCTCTTTAACTTCGATTTGAATACTTACCCGGCCGGGCTGTAAATCAGTAACACCCTGGGGTGCCGCCAGTCCCACCTCCCGGGAAAGGTTCTTATCGGAACCCTGGATGCTGACGGGGACAGTCTTGATCTCCGTAATGGCCCTGATCACTTCAGCTGGCCCAAACACCTTCACAGTCACCGGTTCCGTATAGCTCCTTTTAACAATATAGCCATCGGCGGGACTTCCGGTAACCTGGGGCAGGACCGGCACGGCTTTAGAGATTACAGTGCTGACGATGGGAACAACAACCTGTATCGTTGCCGGACTTAAGGTAACGTCCGGCGAGCCGGCGTTGATGGTAAGGGTCTGGGTAACATCCTGGGCGGCCTGCTGGATATCGGCTACTGCCGTGGCCTGGCTAATTCCATTCACCAGCTGGGAGGGTCCCCTTACTGTAACCACATCAGGCTGATACTGGGGAGCCAACGCGGTAAAATCCTGGGCCGGCGTACCTCTTAGGCTTACGGCCATAGGGATTTGCTTGCTGATGAGACGGTCCACCACGACACTTACCTCTTCTGGAATGACCTGGGCAATACGCAGACCGGCCGGGGCGTTCACCTGGACGGGCAGGGCCAGTTCTCCCGTTTTCCCCTCCGGAATATTGACCGTTGCTTTAAATTCTCCGGGAGCAAGGTTATTAAGCTGATTTTGATTGCCCTGGATTCTCAGCCGGACACTCTCGGGCAGCCCCCCCATAATGATGTAGTTCTGTTCCAGTTCATTGTGTTCAAGTTTGGCGTTTATAAGTTTTTCCCTTACGGGGTTCTGCTCGTTACTCACGTAAACCCACATGATCACGGCCAGCAGCAGCGCCAGCACCCGGATGGAATTATTCCGCCAGTTCAGCTTAAGCAAAACCTTACCTCCTGAACCATAGCTGTGCTAGTGAATTTACAGGTTTTTTACCTAAAAGCGAGGTAAGCTTATCCTGCAGGGTAGTCTCATCCAGGTACCGGTTGAGTACGCCTTCCACCGCCAGGGAAATGACGCCCGTTTCTTCGGAAACAATTACCGCCACGGCGTCAGACTGCTCTGTGATGCCCAGTCCTGCCCTGTGCCGGGTCCCCAGGTCGGTGGTAAGATGAGGGTTGTCGCTCAACGGCAGAAAACAGGCCGCCGCAGCCACCCTGTCTCCCCGGATGATAACTGCCCCGTCATGCAGGGGTGTTTTCGGCAGAAAAATGTTAACCATAAATTCAGCGGAAACAACGCCGTCAATCCTTACACCGGTACCGATATGTTCCTCCAGCCCGGTTTCCCGCTCCAGAATAATCAAAGCGCCCATTTTATTTTTGGACAGGACGGTGGCCGAACGTGAGATTTCGGCAATCACCTTGGCCTGGTCAATCTCTCCCGAAAGCAGGGTCCTTTGGGCTAAAAATTGTCCCCGGCCCAACCTTTCCAGCGCCCGCCGCAGTTCGGGCTGGAATACCACCGGCAAAGCCACCACCAGTGCGGTCATGGCCTGTCTTAAAAGCCAGTTCATGGTATAAAGATTAAACAGGCTGGAAAGAAAAGTGGCAATGAGCAGGACAGCCAGCCCTTTAAGCAGCTGAACCGCTCTGGTTCCTTTGATTAAAAGCATCAGCTTGTACATGACAAAGGCTACAATGGCAATATCGATGACACTGCTTAAGTTCAGCTTAAGTACGGTTTTTAAATACTCCAGGTTCGGGAGCCAGAACTGCTCCACGAATATTCCTCCCCTTTGATCTTGCAGAATAGTATTTCTCCGATGTAAGAAAAAACCCGCTTCACCCATTATTTCGAAAAGGGAAAGCGGTTCCCTGCCACGGCGGCCAAAGAAATTTTTTTATCTTATTTTTGTGGCGGGGTTTATAGTTTATTCTTCGCCGCCTTTGCAACCGGCGTCTGCTCCCTTCAGCAAACCGTAGGCAATGCTGTCCGCCAGGGCCTGCCAGCTGGCTTCGATGATATTCTGGGAGACACCCACTGTACCCCAGGAATGGCGGCCGTCGCCGGTGTCGATATGCACCCTGACATAGGCCCCTGTGCCATCTTTTTCTTCTAGAACCCGGACCTTGTAGTCATTCAGGTGCATGGACCCGATGCAGGGGTAAAACCCCTTCAGTGCCTTGCGCAGCGCATTGTCCAGGGCATTTACCGGTCCGTTGCCCTCGGCTGCGGTATGGACTACCTGGTCGTCCACCTTCATTTTGATAATAGCTTCGGAATGAGCAGGAGTGTTTTCCTTAATTTCCACCAGCAGGCGGCAGGCCACCAGAGAAAAGGGTTCGCGGTAGCCGTCAAAGGCCTTGCGCAAAAGGAGGGCGAAGGAACCCTCGGAACCCTCGAACTGAAAGCCCTGGTTTTCCATCTGTTTGATTTCCTCCAGGATGCGTCTTCCTTCAGCCCCGCCCTGATCCATCTGGAGATTCATTTCTTTGTACTTGTAAAGTAAATTGGACATTCCGGATAGCTCCGAAACCAGAACCCTGCGCCGGTTTCCTACCACTTCGGGGTCGATGTGCTCATAAGTTTTGGAATCCTTTAAAAGGGCGCTGACGTGCACCCCTCCCTTGTGGGCAAAGGCACTGGCGCCCACAAAAGGTTGACGGGCATCCGGACTGACATTGGCCACTTCGCTGACAAAGCGGGACATTTCGGTTAGGTGGACCAGCTTTTCCGGGTCAATGGTAGCAATACCGCACTTCAAAGTAAGAACGGGGATGACGGAGCAAAGATTGGCGTTACCGCACCTTTCGCCGTAACCGTTCACCGTGCCCTGAACCAGGGCCGCGCCGGCCCTTACAGCTTCTACCGTATTGGCCACGGCCATTTCGCTGTCGTTATGGGCGTGAATGCCGATGGGCAGGGTCAGCCGGGCTGCAGCCAGCTCGACCAGTTCTGTTACCTCCCAGGGCAGGCTGCCGCCGTTGGTGTCACAAAGGGTAATAACGTGGGCTCCCCCTTCTTCCGCCGCCCGCAGTGTTTCCAGGGCGTAGGCCGGATTGGCCTTGTAACCGTCGAAAAAGTGTTCCGCGTCGTAGTGGACCTCCAACCCCTTTTTTTTCAAATAGGCAACGGTATCCCTGATCATGGTCAGGTTTTCCTCCAGGGTAGCACCCAGGGACTTGGCAACATGAAAGTCCCAGGTCTTTCCGAAGATGGTGGCTACCTGAACACCGGAATCCAGAATGGCTTTAACGTTGGCGTCTTTTTCCACCGGTGTTCCAGCCTTTCTGGTTGAACCGAAGGCCACAATCCTGGCGTGGTTTAAGCTGTGGTCCCGGATCCGGCTAAAAAAATCAACATCCTTGGGGTTGGACCCCGGCCAGCCCCCTTCTATATAGTGAAAGCCCATTTTATCCAGGCGCAGGGCAATTTTTAGCTTGTCTTCACAGGAAAAAGAGATGCCCTCCGCCTGCGTGCCGTCTCTCAATGTTGTGTCGTAAATTTGTACCGAGGGCATCGAAAATACCTCCGTTATCAAGTGTTTTATCCGAGCAGCAGTGGAGTATCTTCAGATACGTCTTTCGTAATGGAATCGAATATAGATATTTATTATTGGAATCAGCTTTATAAAGCATAAAGGAAGGCAGCTGTATACCTTTATTAATAATTTGAGACCAATGCTACTGGTTAAGAAGACCGCCAGGCTGCGGCGCAAGGAGTAATCCGGCAGTGATTTCAGGGTTTATTCCAAAGTTTCGATTTGCTCGACAATTCTGTCGCCCATCCCGGTGGTGCCCACCTGTATTTTCCCTTCCTCCATCAGATCGGCGGTGCGGCAGCCCTGTTCCAGAACAGCGGCCACTGCTTGCTCAATACAACCGGCTGCTTCGTCCAGGTTAAAAGAGAAACGCAGCAGCATGGCTGCCGAAAGAATCGCCGCGATGGGGTTGGCTGCCTGCAGGCCGGCAATATCCGGCGCGCTGCCGTGAGCCGGCTCATAAAGTCCTATTTCGCCGCCAAGACTGGCGGAGGCAAGCATACCCAGGGACCCCGCCAGGACGGAGGCCTGATCGCTGAGGATGTCACCGAACATGTTCTCTGTAACCAGGACGTCAAACTGCCCGGGATTTTTAATTAGCTGCATGGCACAGTTGTCCACATACATATGCTCCAGCTCCACGCCAGGGTACTCCGCCCCCACTGCAACGGCAACTTCCCGCCAGTGCCGGGAACTTTCCAGAACGTTGGCCTTGTCCACCGAGGTAACCTTGCAGCGCCGTTTTATGGCCAACTGGAAGGCCAGGCGCAGAATCCGCTCTATTTCAAAAGTGGTGTATTCCAGGGTGTCCACTACCCGAAAACCTCCTTCGGGCAGGGGCTCTTTATGCTTTTGGCCAAAGTAAAGACCACCGGTAAGTTCCCTTAAAACCAGGATGTCCAGTCCCTGGACCAATTCCGTTTTGAGGGGAGTGGCATCCACCAGTGCCGGGTAAACTTTAACCGGGCGCAGGTTGGCATACAGACCGAATTCCTTGCGCAGGGAGAGGATGCCGCCGGTTTCCGGGCGCAGGTGCAGCGGCAATTTGTCCCATTTCGGACCACCCGCAGCGCCGAAGAGGATGGCGTCACTTTCCCGGCAGATCTGCATGGTTTCAGCTGGCAGGGGACTGCCCACGGCGTCCAGGGCAGCCCCTCCCACCAGCCCTTCTGTAAACTCAAACTGATGATTAAAACGCCGGCCGGCGGCCTTTAGCGCCCGGACCGCCTGAAGGGTGATTTCCGGGCCGATCCCGTCGCCGGGCAATACTGCAATTTTAAACATTCCTTTTCACCTTTTCAGCCACGTAAAGGATTAAACCTCCTGCGGCGATGATTTGCTGCATAAAGGGCGGAACGGGTGCAGCCGTGTACGTTTCCCCGGTGGTATGGTTGGTAATCAAACCAGTGTCCGCGTCCACTTCAACCTCGTCCCCCTCGCTAATTCCCGCTGCGGCCTCCGGAGATTCAAAAATGGGCAGCCCAATATTGAAGGAGTTCCGGTAAAAAATTCTGGCGAAGGTGCCGGCAATTACACAGGAAACTCCCGCAGCCTTAATGGCAATGGGGGCATGCTCCCGGGAACTGCCGCAGCCGAAATTCTTGCCGGCGACAATTATATCCCCCGGCTTAACCCTGGCTGAAAAAGATGGGTCCGCGTCCTCCATACAGTGTCCTGCCAGCTCCAGGGGATCAAAAGTATTGAGGTAGCGGGCTGGTATAATGGCATCGGTATCAATGTCGGTACCGAATTTCCACGCCTTACCTTTTAATCTCACTTATTCCACCTCCCCGGGGCCGGCGATCCTGCCCAGGATGGCGGAAGCTGCCGCCACTGCCGGGTTGGCAAGGTATACTTCGCTTTCCGGATGGCCCATCCGGCCTACAAAATTGCGGTTGGTGGTGGCCAGGCAACGCTCCCCGGCTGCCAGGATACCCATATGACCGCCCAGGCAGGGGCCGCAGGTGGGTGTGCTGACCGCACCGCCGGCTTCAACGAAAGTCCCCAAAAGACCTTCTTGCAATGCCTGCAGGTAAATATTCTGGGTGCCCGGAAAGATAATCAGGCGGACGTTCTTGTGGACCTTCTTGCCCTTGAGGACCTTTGCGGCCTCCCTCAGGTCTTCCATGCGACCATTGGTGCAGGAGCCGATTACAACCTGGTCTATCTCTATGGCGCCTACCCCGCTGAGGGGGCGGCTGTTCTCCGGCAGGTGGGGGAAGGCGACCTGGGGCTCCAGCCGGGACACATCGTAGGTATAAGTCTTTTGGTATTTAGCTTCGGCATCGCTTTCATAGAATTGGTAAGGGCGACGGCAGCGGCCCTCCACATAGTCCCGGGTGATCCCGTCCGGGGCAATAATCCCGTTCTTACCCCCGGCTTCAATGGCCATGTTGCACATGGTCAGGCGCCCGTCCATGGACAGCCCTTCGATGGCGGGACCTGCGAATTCCATGGCCTTGTACAGCGCCCCGTCCACTCCGATATCACCTATGGTGTGCAGGATCAGATCCTTGCCCCCCACCCAGGGACCCGGCTCACCTTCAAATTCGAATTTCAGGGACTCCGGTACCTTAAGCCAGGTCTCGCCCAGGGCCATCGCCGCAGCCAGGTCGGTGCTGCCCACACCGGTGGAAAAGGCGCCCAGCGCCCCATAGGTACAGGTGTGAGAATCCGCGCCGATGACCAGATCCCCCGGCCCCACCAGTCCCTGTTCGGGCAGCAGGCAGTGCTCGATGCCCATCCGGCCAACCTCGAAATAGTGGGGCAGATCGTGCTTTTCAGCAAATTGCCGGAGAATTTTGGCCTGTTCCGCAGACTTGATGTCTTTATTGGGGGTAAAGTGGTCCGGGACCAGGGCGATCCGGTTCCGATCAAAGACTTCTTCGATTCCGATTTTTAAAAACTCCTGGAGGGCCATGGGGGCTGTGACATCATTGCCCAGCACCAAGTCCACCCGGGCGTTAATTAATTCACCTGGTTCCACCCGCTTCCTGCCGGCGTGGGCCGCCAGGATTTTCTCGGTCAGGGTCATCGGCATGTTCTCTTTTCACTCCGTTCAAATAATAATGAAACACTCCTTAAGGATAAATACAATTTTAATTATTACCGGCAATCCGGGATTCAACCTGTTTTTCTTCCCAAATCATCTTATTCACGGCTTTAACATAGGCCTTGGCGCTGGCCTCCAGGATGTCCGTGCTGATCCCCCGGCCCGTGTAGATATTCTGGCCGTCCCTGGTAATTTTCAGAGTTACGTCACCCAGGGCATCCTTGCCGGCGGTAATGGCGCTGATTCCCCAACTGATCATGGTGCACGGGGTTTTAGTGATTTTATCCACTGCCTTGCAGATGGCGTCCACCGGTCCGTTGCCGCAGGCAGCTTCTTCCAGGAGTTTTTCTTCCTTCCTTAGGCCTATGGTAGCGGTGGGCACCACAGTGGTGCCGCTCGAGATATGCAAATAATCCAGGGTGTAGAAATCCGGAACAAGGTGCATTTCCTCTTCCACGATGGCCTCGATGTCTTCGTCCGTAATATCGCTTTTTTTATCGGCCAGTTTTTTAAAGCTGCCAAAGGCGCTGTTCAATTCCTTGTCGTTCAAACTAAAACCAAGATCTTCCAGCCGCTGGCGAAAGGCGTGACGGCCGGAATGCTTGCCCATGATCAGGTTGCTTTTGCTGAGTCCCACCAGGGCGGGATTCATAATCTCGTATGTTGTGCGTTCTTTCAGTACACCATCCTGGTGAATGCCGGCTTCATGGGCAAAAGCATTGTTGCCCACGATGGCTTTGTTGGACTGGACCTTCATTCCGGTCAGGGTGCTCACCAGCCTGCTGGTCCTGTAAATCTCCTCGGTGTGGGCCCCGGTGTAGAGGCCGAACTGGTCCTTCCTGGTGTAAAGGGCCATAATTACTTCTTCCAGGGCCGCGTTGCCGGCCCGTTCACCGATGCCGTTAATGGCCCCCTCCACCTGGCGGGCGCCGTTGCTTACAGCAACCAGGGAGTTGGCAACGGCCAGTCCCAGGTCGTTATGACAGTGGACACTTACAATCACCCGCTCAATTCCCGGCACCTGCTCACAGATGGTTTTAACAAAGCTCCCCCATTCCCCGGGGATGGCGTAGCCCACCGTATCCGGGATATTGATCACCCTGGCGCCGGCCTTAATGACAGCGGCCAGGACCTGGAACAAAAATTCGGGGTCGCTGCGGGAGGCGTCCTCCGCCGAGAACTCCACCTCCTCCGTGTAGGACCGGGCCAGTTTTACGGCTGCCACAGCGGCTTCCAATACCTGATCCCGGCTCAGGCGCAGTTTGTGTTTCAGGTGGATATCCGAGGTTGCGATAAAGGTGTGGATTCTTGGCTGTTCGGCCTGGCGCACCGCCTCCCAGGCCCGGTTGATATCCTTCGGGTTGGCCCTGGCCAACCCCGCTACCGCTACGCCCCTTACTTCCCGGGCAACGGCGCGGACCCCTTCAAAATCACCGGGGGAAGAAATCGGGAAGCCCGCCTCAATAACGTCCACACCAAGCCGGGCCAGTTGCCTGGCAATCTGAATTTTTTCGTTGATGCTCAGGCTTACGCCCGGAGACTGCTCCCCGTCTCTTAAGGTGGTGTCAAAGATGTAGACTCGCTGGCTCATGGGCTTAACGCCTCCGATCTTATGGGTAGGGAAAACCATCACCACTGCAAGTTGATGTTTTTAGAGTGTCTGAAATATCTTTACTAGTCGATTGCTTCACTGATAGGCGATCCGTTTAAGACCATGGGAAGTACGTTTTCTTCCGGGTCAACGATACAGTTGACTATTGCCGGTTCCGGTGAGGCAAGTACCCGGGGCAGGATTTCCAGTAATTGCTCCTCCGTTTCCACAGTGTACCCTTCCATCCCGTAAAGCCGGCCCAGGGCGCTAAAATCCAGATCAAACTGAAAATCTACGCCGAAATACCGCTTATCACAATAGAATTCCTGAAGCTGCCGGACCATGCCCAGGCGCCGGTTGTTTAAAACGAAAATTTTCAGCGGCAGCCTTTGTTCTGCTGCGGTGCCCAGTTCCTGCATGGTCATCTGGATCCCGCCGTCGCCCACCACCACGATCACAGTCCGGTCCGGAGCGCCCAGTTTGGCGCCGACGGCGGCGGGCAGACAAAATCCCATGGCCCCCAGTCCGCCGGATGATAAAAAGCTCCGGGGTTCCTTAAAACGCATGTACAGAGCCGCCCACATCTGGTGCTGTCCCACGTCCGTAACAACAATGGCGTTGTCGTCCTTGAACTCATTTAGCTTTTCCAGAACAAACTGGGGCTTCATCATACCACCCCGGTCGTAGCACAGGGCGTAGTCTTCTTTTAACTGCTGCACCCTGGCGACCCAGGGGATATTTTCTTTTCTTTGCAGGAGCGGCTGGATGGCCCGCAAAACATTCTTAACATCCCCCACAATGGGCAGGTTGGCACGCACGTTTTTGCCGATTTCAGCAGGATCTATGTCAATGTGAATAATTCTGGCCGAGGGCGCAAATCCGCTGACCTTGGTTACCACTCGGTCGTCAAAACGGGCGCCCACGGCAATCAGGCAGTCGCATTCGGTAACCGCCTGATTGGCATAGCGTGTGCCGTGCAAACCCAGCATTCCCAGAAAAAGGAGGTGATTGCCGGGAAAACAGCCCAGGCCCATTAAAGTATGGGTTACCGGGGCGGAAATTGTTTCCGCCAGCTGCAGTAATTCCGGTGCAGCGTTGGCCAGCCTGACCCCCCCGCCGGCGTAGATGACCGGTCTCTCCGAATCCATGATAATTCTGGCAGCCTGCTGGACCATGGAGGGATGCCCTTTATAGGTGGGCCTATAGCCGGCCAGCTCAATGGTCTTGGGATACTTAAACTTAATTCTGGCCTGGGCCACGTCTTTGGGAAGGTCGATCAGCACCGGGCCGGGCCGCCCCGTGGCGGCAATTAAAAAAGCTTTCTTGACTATCCCGGGAAGCTTGGCTGGTTCCTTAACAAGAAAATTATGCTTGGTAATCGGCAGGGTTATGCCGGTAATATCCACTTCCTGAAAGGCGTCTGTACCAACCTGGCTGGTGGCTACCTGACCGGTAATAATTATCATGGGGATCGAATCCATATAAGCATTGGCGATGCCTGTTACCAGGTTGGTGGCGCCGGGACCCGATGTTGCCAGACAAACCCCCACTTTTCCCGTAACCCTGGCATAGCCGTCAGCGGCGTGGGCGGCGCCCTGCTCGTGGCGGACCAAAATATGCCGGATGGACGTATGATTTAGAGCATCGTAAACGGGCAGAATTGCCCCGCCCGGGCAGCCAAAGACAACCTCAACCTTTTCCAATTCCAGGCAACGAACCAGGGCTTCCGCTACAGTAATATCCACAGCCCAATTCCCCCAATCATGGCATCCGGTACACGGTACCTTACCGGATGCCCGCAAAATATCTGATTATTGCCCGCCGGCAGCTACCTGCCACCACGGTTTAAACTATTTTTGCAGCCAGGGCATCATTTTACGCAATTCAGCGCCCACTTTTTCAATTTGGTGTTCACTTTCTTGTTTGGCTCTGGCATTGTAAACCGGGCGATTGGCCTGGTTTTCCAAAATCCACTTCTTGGCGAATTCGCCGTCCTGGACTTCGGCCAGAATTTTTTTCATTTCCTTACGGGTCTCCTCGGTGATGATCCGTTTGCTGGTCACGTAGTCGCCGTATTCGGCGGTATTGCTGATGGAGTAGCGCATGAAGCTCAACCCGCCCTCAACAACCAGGTCAATGATCAGCTTCATTTCGTGGAGACATTCGAAATAAGCCATCTCCGGAGCATAGCCCGCTTCCACCAGGGTATCGAAGCCCGCTTTCATTAGCTCGGTAACACCACCGCATAACACGGCCTGTTCACCGAAAAGATCGGTTTCCGTTTCCTCCTTGAAGGTGGTCTCAAATACACCGGCCCGGGTTCCTCCGATACCCTTGGCGTAAGCAAGGCCCACTTCCTTGGCCTTGCCCGTGTAATTCTGGAACACAGCCACCAGGCTGGGCACGCCTTTACCCTCCTGGTACATCCGGCGCACCATGTGGCCGGGGCCTTTCGGAGCAACCATGAAAACGTCGATATTGGCCGGAGGGATAATTTGTCCGTAATGGATGTTAAAGCCATGGGAAAACATTAAGGCGTTGCCTTCGGCCAGGTGGGGTTCAATTTCCTCTTTGTAGATCCGGGCCTGCAGTTCATCCGGTACTAGCATCTGGATAATGTCGCCGGCAGCGGCTGCCTCGGGTACCGTTGTCACCGTAAGTCCGTCATTTACGGCCTTTTCCCAGTCGGGCAAATCTCTGCGCAGACCCACAACTACATCCAGCCCGCTGTCCTTCAAGTTCTGAGCCTGGGCGTGTCCCTGGCTGCCGTAGCCGATAATAGCAATTTTTTTTCCGCTTAAATACCCCAAATCCGCGTCCTGATCATAGTAAACCTGTACCATCAGCTAACTTCCTCCTCTTTATGGTTGTTATTTTTTGTACTGGTTTTATAGCCCCGGAGCAGGGCGATTTTCCCTGTCCGGACCAGTTCTTTTATCCCGAAGGAGCGCAACGAGAGCTCGAAAGCGTCTATCTTGCCCTCGTTTCCGGTAACTTCGATAGTTAAAGTTTTAGGTCCCACATCCACAATGCGGGCGCGAAAGATGTCCACAAGCTGCATTATTTCTGCCCTCGACGATGGCTCGGCGTAAACCTTGATCATGACCAGTTCCCGGTCAACAAAGGCTTCCTTGGTTATGTCGCTGATTTTAATCACATCCACCAGCTTGTGCAGCTGTTTGTTGACCTGTTCCAGGGTGGTGTCGTCACCTTCCACCACAATGGTCATCCTGGAGACCCGTGGATTTTCTGTCCTGCCCACAGCCAGACTGTCAATGTTAAAACCCCGCCGGCTGAAAAGACCGGCTACCCGGGCCAGAACACCCGGGTTGTTTTCTACCATTACCGAAAGGGTGTGCTTCACCATAACCCCCCCCATTTTGGTTGTGTTGCTAAACCGGGATAACGGGCAGATATTTAAATAAGTATAGGGCCGTATAGGGTTTGTATCGTCCCGGTTGATTTCCGCCACAAGTGTTTCCGTTATTAAATCCGGCAAATCCTCCGGCAAGTTTTTGCCGGGGCGCTACAGCCCGCAATTTTTGCGTCGGGCCTAAGACCAGAGCAAAGGACCGGTTCCGTAATTTGGGCGGCAATCTTTAGTTCCCGGGCCGGCTTTACCCCAGCATTTTGTTCAGGGCGCCGCCCGGAGGAACCATGGGCAGTACGTTTTCTTCCCTGTCCACAATAAAATCAAGCATAACAGGCTTGCTGGAGTTGATTGCCTGCTCAATTGCCGGAACCAATTCGGAAGTCCGGCTAACCCTTATTCCCTCGGCTCCGTAGGCTTCCGCCAACTTGACAAAATCGGGATTTAACAATTCAGAATGGGAATACCTCCGGTTGTAAAAAAGTTCCTGCCACTGCCGCACCATACCCAAATAACCGTTGTCCAGGATAGCCACGTTAACCGGAAGTTCATAATTAACTGCTGTACATAGCTCCTGGATATTCATTTGAATACTGCCGTCCCCGGCTATATCAAAGACCAGCTCGTCCGGACAGCCCACCTGAACCCCTATTGCCGCAGGCAAACCATATCCCATGGTTCCCAGGCCGCCGGAGGTGATAAAGGAACGGGGCCTGGTGAAGGTATAGTAGTGGGCGGCCCACATCTGGTGCTGCCCCACCTCGGTGGTTATCCTGGCCTTACCTTCCGTCTGCCTGCAGATTTCCCTGATAATGGCCTGGGGTTTCAGGCAATCCTTTTCGCAATAGGCCAGGGGGTACTCTTTTTTCCAGGCCAGTATTTTGTCCCGCCAGGCTTCGGCCAATCCAGGCTGCAGGATTTCCAGCAGCTGGCCCAGCACTCTTTTAACATCGCCCACCACAGGTATGTCTACCCGTACATTTTTCCCGATTTCAGCCGGATCTATGTCAATATGAATGATCCTGGCCCCGGAAGCGAAAGTTTCCACATTTCCCGTCACACGATCGTCAAAGCGCGCTCCCACGGCAATCAAGAGGTCACACTCACTGACAGCGAAGTTGGCGTATTTGGTCCCATGCATCCCCACCATGCCCAGCGCCAACGGGTGGTCCCCGGGGAACCCCCCCAGCCCCAGCAGGGTATTGCAGACCGGCGCATTCAGCAGTTTAGCCACCTGGAGCAGCTCCTCATGGGCCCCGGAAGTCACTACGCCGCCGCCGGCATAGATGACAGGACGCTGGGACCGGGCAATAGCCCTGGCCGCTTCCTGCACCCGGAGGGGATCCCCGTCTATTACGGGTCTGTAGCCTGGCAGGTTCATTTTAGTCGCCCTCAGGTATTCCATTTGGGAGGTGGAGACATCCTTGGGAACGTCAATCAGAACCGGTCCCGGCCTGCCTGTGGTGGCAATGTACAGGGCTTCTTTAACGGTCTGCGCCATTTCCGACGGGTCCCTGACCAAATAGCTGTGCTTGGTAATGGGCAGGGTAATTCCCGTAATATCCGCCTCCTGAAAAGAGTCCTTTCCCAGCAGGGCCTGGGAAACCTGACCGGTGATGGCAACCATGGGTACGGAATCCATAAAAGCATTAGCGATGCCCGTAACAAGGTTGGTGGCGCCCGGTCCCGAGGTGGCGAGGCATACGCCTGGCTTGCCCGTGGCCCTGGCGTAGCCGTCCGCCGCGTGGGCCGCCCCCTGTTCATGCCGGCATAAAATATGCTTGATCCTGGAGTCATACAGGGCATCATAAATGGGCAGGGCTCCGCCCCCGGGATAACCAAAAATAGTTTCGACACCTTCGTCCTCCAGGCTCTTCAAAAGAATTTCCGCCCCGGACAACTGGGCGCCACTTACCTTCTCAGTTATCCTTTGGACACTGTCTTTTTGGCTGCGGAGGACCTTCTTTGTCGCGTTTTTGTGCAAGTTCATCCCTCCATCTCATTATGAATCCCCGTTAAGGAAAGGTTATCCCGGGTTAGTTCCGCCGGTAAAAAAAAGGCCGGTGCACGGCCGGCCTGCAGCACGTTGTTAAGTTGCCAAAAAGTATTCTGTTCCCGCTTTTTACGAAAAAATCAGGGGGCCGTCAACCCTGGTCAATTCCCTAAAGGCTGCAATAAGTTCCCGGGTCATGGGGCCGGGCTTGCCGTCGGCAATCGGTCGGCCGTCAACCCGTACAGTGGGAATAATCTCCGCGGCAGTACCGGTAAGGAACACTTCGTCGGCGGTGTATACATCGTACAGGGTAAATACCTTCTCCTCCGCAGGAATACCCTTTTCCCGGGCCAGGTCCAAAACAGCGTTGCGGGTAACACCTTCCAACAGCCCCACATAGGCCGGCGGAGTAATCAGTATGCCTTTTTTAACCAGGAAAATGTTGTCACCCGTGGCTTCGGCCACGTAACCTTCCTTGTTGAGCATAATTGCTTCGGGTGCGCCAGCCAGGTTGGCTTCGATTTTGGCATAAATATTATTTAAGTAATTCAGTGATTTTACCCTGGGGACACAGGCGTCGGGAATATTTCTGCGAGTGGAGACGGTAATAACAGAAAGGCCATTTTGGTATAGTTCATCAGGGTAGAGAACAATTGAAGCGGTGATGCAAAAAACAAAAGGTTTGGGGCATTTTTTCGGGTCCAGGCCCAGATCGCCCACCCCCCGGGTCACCACCAGCCGGATGTAGGCGTCACGCAAATCGTTGCGCCGCAGAGTTTCCAGTACTACCTCCTGCATTTCATCTTTGGTCAGCGGAATTTCCATAGCAATGGTTCTGGCGGAATCATAAAGCCGGTCCAGGTGCTCACCAAGTTTAAAAACTCTGCCGTGATAGGCCCGGATGCCTTCAAAAACACCGTCACCGTAGAGCAGGCCATGGTCAAAAACCGATACAACCGCACGCTCCCTTGGAAGGAATTCCCCGTCAAGGTAAATAATCACAGTCTCATCTCCCTGTCAAATTTGTCTAATTTTCGCATCTCTTCATAGTTTAAGTATTATTTATAAATAAAACAACCCCCCGTCCGGCAGTTGTATAATCTGCCAGGGACGAGAGGTAAAACCTTGCGCGGTACCACCCTGCTTGCCTCCGACTGAAGCGGAAGCCCCTCGGTGTGCCTCGAATAGAGGACACGGCCTTGATAACGGGCGCCCGACCCGGCCTGGCCTACTCAATTCTTTCAGCCGGCAGCTCCGGGGTGATTTCCAGCCAGGTATAAACGGCGCCGGTTTTCAGCTACCCCGGCTCTCTGCTGCCCAATACCAGGCCTATGTCCCCTTCACAGCGTTTTCCAGATATAACTTGTTATCCAGTATATAAAAAGCGTGCTCAAGTGTCAAGGAAATGTTTTATTCATTTTATTCCTTTGTTTTAAGTGCCGTTGGCTGCAACAATTTGGTCTTACAGCGTTTTTTGTTATATTAAATTACCGTATATTTTGGTAATAGAGGAAGTAGTAACCACAACCACAGCTGTTACATATGATATTGCAGAGTTAAAAAAGGAGGTTATATCATGGATGCCGGTACGGAAGATGTCGCTGGCAGCGGTATGCCCTGCGACACGACGGGCGGTATGATGGACGGAATGATGAACCATGACGCCCGCCAACTAATAGATATGCTTATCAAAGGCGAGCAAATGGAAGCTTGCCTGTACAGGGAACTGGCGGCGGCAGCACCCAGTTGTTGCCTCAAGGAAATCTTTTGCGGCAAGGCCGCGGGGGAAAATAGAAAAGCCGAAAGGCTGGGCAGAATAGCCGCCGCCTACGGCTTATGCCCCCCCGCCAACCATCCGGGCACGACTATGGGCCCGTCGGTTGGACCGCCCCTCTTTTATGCGGAGGAAAAAGAGGAACAAGAATAAAACGTTAAGGAGGTCTTCCTGTGATGCATAACTGGATGGATAAGTTAAAAAACCTGCTTCTAATTGGGCTGCGCCAGATCCATATCATGGCTCATTTAGCTATGCTGGCCCCCAACGAAACTGCCAGGAACATGGTTTTGAGCCTGATGGGCGATGAACTGGATGAAGTGAAGTTTTATAGCCACATCCTATGTGTCGACTGCAACGCCAAAATGCCCGCAACACCCTGTCCCGGCTATCAACCTGGACCGCCTTGCCCCCCCCCCGGCCCCGGGCCACAGCCCGGTTGGCCCTGCCAGCCCGTCCCGCCCTGCCCGGGAATGGGCCCCGGTATGGGTTGCCCACCGGAACTGCCCTGTCCCCCCTACCCGGATCCCTGCCCCAAACCGGGTTATCCCCCCGGTTTACTTAAGCCGGCCAGACCGGGAACAACTTTGGCCCCCTCTGTTCCGGTGAACGCGCCGGGAACCTTTCCAGGGCTATTTCCCGGCGTACCGCCTGGAATCCCCTTCGCAGAAAAAGAGCCTGAGGAAGATAAAAAATAAATTAAATTTTTGAAGACCACCCGCCGCCCCCAGGGGCGGTTTGCTTATCTATCTTAGAACCGGAAGTTTTTAGGGAGCGTAAATAGCTTCAATCTGGCGCCGGGCTGCAGCTGCAACTTCGGAAGCTCCGCGGCTTACCCGGCTAACCGGGGTTTGGCGATAATTTCCCGCAGGCGGCGTTAAGGCGTCGCGGCCGGGATTGGTTTTACCTTCATAACGGACAGGGACAGGGCCCGGACCCCTGGACCCCAATGGTGATCATGCTAGTCCCCCGCCAGACGCCGCCTGGCGCTTCGGATGGCCTCCTTCACCGCCTCCGGTGCCGGCCCGCCGGGAACCCGCCGGGCCTCCACGCAGCGGCTGATGCTGACGGCGCTGTAGACATCCTCTTCCACCAGGGCGCTGAACTGTTTGTAAACATTCAAATCCAGCTCTTCCAGGGTCAGATCCTTCTCCAGGCAGTGGTAAACAATTTTGCCCACCACCGCGTGTGCCTCCCGGAACGGCATGCCCCTGCGCACCAGGTAATCGGCCAAATCGGTAGCGTTGGTAAAGCCGCCCCGGGCCGCCGCCGCCAACCTGTCCCTCTTAAAACGCATGGTTTCCAACATGGGTTTAAAAACCAGAAGGCATTTTTTAACGGTGTCCACGGCATCGAAGAGCGCTTCCTTGTCTTCCTGCAGATCCTTGTTGTAAGCCAGGGGCAGCCCCTTGAGCATGGTTAAAAGGGTCAGCAGATTTCCGAAAACCCGTCCGGACTTGCCCCGGATCAACTCGGCCACATCCGGGTTCTTTTTTTGGGGCATCATACTGCTTCCGGTGCTGTAGGCGTCGTCCATTTCCACAAAAGCGAACTCCGCCGAAGACCAGAGAATGATTTCCTCACAAAAACGGCTCAGATGGACCATAATTAAAGAGGCCGCCGCTGTAAACTCCACGGCAAAATCACGGTCGCTCACCCCGTCCAGGCTGTTTTCTGTGATGGCGGCAAAGTTCAGCTGCCGGGCCACGTACTCCCGGTCCAGGGGAAAGGTGGTACCGGCCAGGGCGCCCGAACCCAGGGGCATGACATCAGCTCGCCGGCGGCAGTCCGCCAGCCGTTCCTCATCCCGCCGGAACATCTGGCAGTAGGCCAGCAGGTGGTGAGCCAGGGTTACCGGTTGGGCCCGCTGCAGGTGCGTATAGCCGGGCATAAAGGTGTCCAGGTGCTTTTCCGCCAGGTCCAGCAGGGAGGACTGCAGTTCCCGGAGCATACCCTTGATCTGGTCCAGTTCTTCTTTAATATACATGCGGATGTCCAGGGCCACCTGGTCGTTGCGGCTGCGGCCCGTGTGGAGTTTTTTACCCGCCTCGCCGATTTTGGCGGTAAGCAGCTGCTCAATATTCATGTGGATGTCTTCCGCGTTTACCGCAAACTCCACCCGGCCCGCCTCTACATCGGCCAGCACCTCCTCCAGCCCGCGCACAATGGCCCCGGCCTCGTCCGGCTTGATAATTCCGGCCCGGCCCAGCATCCGGGCATGGGCAATACTTCCCTGAATGTCATATTTATACAGACGCAGGTCAAAGGAAATGGAAGAATGAAAATCCTCCACCAGGCGGTCTGTTTCTTTTTGAAAACGCCCGCCCCACAGTTTAGTCATAAGCACACTCCTTTAAAAAAAGACGAAGGGCGGCCTGCCCATTAAAAGGTTCCAGATGACAAAAAACGGCAGAATAAAAACCGCAATGGTCAACAGCAGAATAAAAATCTTTAATTTGGTATTATTACGTTGGGTCATCACTGCCCCACCTCCGGAAAATATTGTATGCAATTCTCCCCTAAAAACCCGGGTCCGTCACCGGGCCCGGGTAAACTACCCCGCGGTTCATAGCCGGGACAAAACTTTTCTTGGCGGCGCGGCTATCTATGGCTATCTAATGAGTGAAACTACGGGGGGAGGAGCCAACCGGCTTGTCCCGGGGAAGGTCATATCCTACTTTAAAATGCCCATTATTTAAGGCAATTAAATCTAAAAAAATGAGAAGGCATAGCGCCTGCTCCCCTCTCTTTCTAGTTACAGCCCCGGCCGGGCCGGGAACGCGCACAGGCGGTTAAAACGGTCACCCGCCGGGCGCCCGGGCCGGTATTCCGGAAAAATACCCCCCATTAAATTATCCTTTTCGCCCGGCGGCCGGGCCGGCTTAAAAAGCTGCCGCTGCCCGGATTCCCGGGTTTAATCCCTGTACCTGGTACGGTACGTGAAAATCTTGCCGCCGCACTTGACACAGCGGCAGCCTCTGGTCATAAGACGCCAGATTTCCTCTTCATCAATTTCTCCCCGCCGGTTCAGATCAACGGTAACAGTTTCCACATCATGCCTGTTTTCGCATATAAATGTAACCGCCAGTTTGCTCAATCCCGCTACCCCTCATTATGTGCCTTGATCTCATCATAACTTATTACCGCCCCACTTAAAAGATTAAATTACGAAAAATACCTTTTTCTCCTCTACCGTAATAACCGTCAAAAGCCCGGTTCAGCCATTAATTTTGCCGGAGAAATCCGGATTTTTAGTACTGCCCTAACAGCATTCCGCCTGATTTCCGCAATTAACCCGTCTGGCGCATTTTGCACAACACTGCCCTGATGGCAAAGTAATCCACCTCGGCAGGCAGCGCCTCTTTAACCGGTTTTAAATTTTTACCGCCGGTTTTCTTGATGGCCTGCATTATTAATGATTCATATTGGGCGGGGATAAAGGCGTCCCAATCAATGGGGTATCCCTCCCTGCCGCACCGGATAAGATGATCCTGGACCGTAAGCAGGCTCAAATTCCTCCTCCTGGCAATATCCTCCAGAGGGGCGCCTGCCTGATACTGCTTCAGGGTAATCAAATGACTTGGAGTTTTATCAGGACGGGGCTTCTCCCCTGCCGGAGACTTTGGCTCAGGCTCCATCCCGTGGGTAGCCGCATATATTTGAATGAATTCCAAAATGGGTTCGCCGTACAGCTCAAATTTTCTTTGGCCGACACCCTTCACCGCAAGCATGGCTTCCCGGTCCAGGGGAAGCTTGTCCGCCATTTCCCGCAGGGTACTGTCCGCAAAAACTATGTAAGGCGGCAGGCCCTTTTCTTGCGCGATTTCTTTGCGCAGCTCGCGCAGCTGCTCAAAAAGGAAACCGTCGCCGGCGGAAACCGCCGCCTTGGGCCGCGTTTTGAGATAGATTTGCTCCCATCCTTTCAGGACGGGATAAGCCCGGGGAGCCAACCTGGCTACGGGATACTGGCCTTCCGTCAGCTGAATGTACCCTTCGGCAATGAGGATATTGGCCAAATCACTGATTTGTTTTATAGTGTAATCTTTCATTAAACCGTAAGTGGACAGGTTGGTGAACCCGTATCGCTGCACCTTTTTATTCCGGGAACCCTTTAACACCTCCGCCACCAGGGAGATGCCGAACTGCTGGCGCATGCGCAGGATACAGGAAAAAATCATCTGGGCGTCCACCGTTTTATCCTCCAGTTCCCTGTTGTCATTGCAGTTGCCGCAGTTGCCGCATTCTTCCGGAAGATCTTCTTCCCCGAAATACTCCAAAATGTATTTGCGCAGGCAATGGGGGGTATGGCAGTAGTCCACCATCGCCTGCAGCTTTTTATACTCGTTTAATTTTCTCCCCGGTGAAACCAGCGTTTGTTCGATCAGGAATTTTTGGATGAGGATATCCTGGGCCCCAAAGAGCAGAATGCATTCCCCCGGTCCGTCGTCCCGCCCGGCGCGGCCGGCTTCCTGATAATAAGCTTCCATATTTTTGGGAAGATTATGATGGATTACATAACGGACGTTGGATTTATCGATACCCATGCCGAAGGCGTTGGTGGCCACCATAATCCTGATCTCATCGTAAAGAAACCGATCCTGGTTTTCAGATCGTTTTCCGTCACTGAGCCCGGCGTGGTACCTGCCCGCCGCAAAACCCTTCTTGCGCAAAGACTCATAGATATGGTCCACTTCTTTGCGGGTTGCCGCGTAAATGATCCCGGCCTGATCTTTCCTGGAGGCCAGGTAGGAAAGTAGAAAATCCTTTTTATTTTCACCCCGCAGCACGGAAAAGGTCAGGTTTTCTCGGTCAAACCCCGTTACAACACTTTTAGGGTTTCTCAAACCCAACATATCGATAATATCCTGCCGCACCTCGGCCGTGGCTGTGGCTGTAAAGGCCGCCACCACCGGCCGGTGCGGCAGCTCCCCGATAAAGGGTCCGATGGAACGGTAACTGGGCCGGAAATCATGGCCCCACTGGGAGACACAGTGAGCCTCGTCCACTGCCAGCATAGAAACCGGCACAGCGCGGATGCAGTTTAAAAACCTGGCTGATTCCAGCCTTTCGGGCGCCACGTAAAGCAGTTTATACCGGCCCCGGGCCGCCTGGCTGATCCGCTCCTCCGCTTCACCCAAGCTCAAACTGCTGTTGATAAAGGTACCTGGTATCCCCAGGCTTTCCAAGGCGTCCACCTGGTCCTTCATCAAGGATATAAGGGGGGAAAACACCAGGGTCAGTCCCTCAAAAATTAGCGCCGGCAGTTGGTAGCAGACAGACTTGCCGCCCCCCGTGGGCATAATCCCCAGGGTGTCCCTGCCCTGCAGAACGCTTTCGATGATCTGCTCCTGTCCCTTCTTGAAGGTGGAATAACCAAAATGCTCCTTTAGAATAACGCTAACTTTTTGCAACATCGCTTCTGCCCCCGAAATTATTTCCGCGGTTCTTACACCTTTTTTTTCGCATACTATAGCGGAGTTCTCCAAGGGGCGGCCTTCTTCCTTCCCAAACACATGAAAGACCGGAAAGGGCCGGGCAATCTTTAGTTTAAGAGGGATGATGCAGATGCTTTGGCAACCGGCAGACCATGGAATAATAACGTTGTCCCCTTCGTACCTGGCGAAATGTTAACTGGATATGTCAGTCCTAATGTAAATCCATTATATTTTTAAGCCAAACAAAGCAACAACCCAGCTTATTAGGGTCACCTAATTTAATTAACAGTTTATTTGCGATATTTCCTTCCGATGCAATACAAGAATCCTGTTTACTTAGTAATTTATTTATTTCTGGAATCAATGTTCGACTCACTGTTTTTTTTAATTCCGGGTACCCCAATTGGGATAATACAATGCTAATATATTTTTCCGCATCGTTACTGCCCATTATCATCACCTCAATTTAAAATGAGTTGTATCACAGAGAGTCCAAATTCCGGGCAACCCTGAATTTTGTTAAATTTTATTAGCATTGAAACGGACCTTTTTCGGGCCAAATGTAATTGTCTTGACAATTACATGCGCAAAAAACAAAGGATTACGGTTCCAAATTCTTATAAATTTGGTTGAGCACACCTTTGGTCATCTCAATTTTATTTTTATCAATACCCTTTATTGCCTTATTTAAAGCTTCAAATCCCAGAGGTATCAAGGTGTTTTTTAGTTCCTGACCTTTTGGTGTGAGGAAAATAAGAATCGATCTTTTGTCCCCCGGATTAAGTTTTTTGAAAACTATTCCCTTGTTTTTCAATTTTGAGATTATTCGTACTACCGTTGGCTGGTCTTTGAAAGTCAGTTCAGCCAACTCTTTAGGGGGAATACCATCCTGCACCCATAAACGATTCAAGACTGCCCACTGCTCGGGGGTTATATCGTAATTTTTAAACTTCTGCAATAAACTATTCTTCATTCTTGTATTAGTCCGATTTAAAATGAAACCAAGGCTGTTATCCAGGCTGAACGCCATATAGAATCCTCCAAATAGTTGTTAAGACAATTATATAATAGAAAAAATGTGGATTCAATAAAGTCTGAAAAATATTTTAAACTCATTTAGTGTGGCAGGAATCGGCTGAAAATCTAATAGCCAACACCACCCCATTTTTGCCAGGATCTATGGTAAACGTGACGGAAAAAGCGCAAACCTGGAGCGCCGGCTATCACATCGGGGCCAAAGCAGTATTTCCGCCATAGCCGGGGCTCAGGCCTTCAGCCGGTTCTAAAAAAAATTCCGACACCGCTTCACGGCTAGCGCAGTCCCGCCTTCCCTTCCATCAGCGCCCGCACCTTCAAAGGCAGGCCGAAAAGGTTGATGAATCCTTCGGCGTCCCGCTGGTTGTACACCTCTTCCCGTCCGAAGGTGGAAAGTTCCAGATCGTAGAGGGAATAGGGCGATTTGGTTCCGGCCGGGGTGCAGTTGCCCTTGTAGAGCTTCATCACCACGGTCCCGCTGACCCTCCGCTGGGTGCTGTCCACAAAGGCGTCCAGGGCTTCCCGGAGCGGGGCGAACCACATGCCGTCGTAAACCAGTTCGGCGTAGCGGGCGGCCACGGTTTCCTTGTAGTGCAGGGTATCCCGGTCCAGGGTTAAAAGTTCCAGTTCCCGGTGGGCCAGGAAGAGGACGGTGCCGGCGGGGGTTTCGTAAATACCCCGGGACTTCATTCCCACCAGTCGGTTTTCCACCATGTCCACTATACCGACGCCGTTGGCGCCGGCCAGCACATTCAGCTTCTCAATCAGCGCCACCGGGTCCAGGGCCGCTCCGTCCAGTTTGACGGGGATGCCCTGTTCAAATTCCAATTCTACGTAGAGAGGCTTGTCCGGCGCCTTTTCCGGGGGGCAAATCAGGAGCAAGACTTCCGGCGAAGGCTCGTTCCACGGATCTTCAAGTTCCGCTCCCTCGTGGCTCAAATGCCAGAGATTACGGTCCATGCTGTAGGGCCGGTCTCTGGACACGGGGACGGGGATGCCTCTGGCGGCTGCGTAATCAATAGCGTCCTCCCGGGACCGGATCTCCCACTCCCGCCAGGGAGCGACAATTTTTAAGTCCGGGGCCAGGGCTTTTACCGCCAGCTCGAAGCGAACCTGGTCGTTGCCCTTGCCGGTTGCGCCGTGGGCTACGGCCTCCGCCCCTTCCCGGAGGGCGATTTCAACCAGTTTTTTGGCAATCAGCGGGCGGGCCATGGAAGTGCCGAGAAGGTACTTGCCTTCGTAAACGGCGCCCGCTTTCAGGGTGGGAAAGATATAATCCTCCACAAACTCCCGTTTGACGTTTTCAATATAAATTTTGCTTGCGCCGGTCTTGATTGCTTTTTCGTTCAGGGGCGCTAATTCTTCCCCCTGGCCCAGGTCGGCCGCCATTGCAATAACTTCGTAACCATAATTTTCCTTCAACCAGGGTATGATAATGGAGGTATCCAGTCCCCCCGAGTAGGCTAAAACGATTTTTGCCATGAGTTGTCTCCTTTTTAACCAGTTTTAAAAATAAAGATTTGATTTTTAAGCCTGCCCAATTAGAGCAACAGCGCCAGCAACGCCTTTTGGGTATGCAGGCGGTTCTCGGCCTCGTCCCAGACAACGGAGTTGGGTCCGTCGATTATGTCCTCCAGCACCTCTTCACCCCGTTTAGCAGGCAGGCAGTGGAGGAATATGTAATCGGGCCTGGCGTGGGAAACCAGCTTTTCATTGATCTGGTACGGCGCAAACTTCTTAGCCCTTTGGGCCTTCTCGGCCTCCTGACCCATGCTGGCCCAGACGTCTGTCACCACCACGTCCGCGTCTTGCACGGCTTCCACCGGATTATTGGTGATTTTAAGGGAGACGCCGTGTTTTATGGCGTCTTGCACGGCCATGTTGACAATCTGATCTTTCGGTTCGTAGCCCTCGGGGGTCGCCACGGCAATATCCATGCCCACCTTGGCGCAACCAAACATCAAGGAGTTGCAGACGTTGTTCCCGTCACCTATAAAAGCCAGCTTCAGTCCGGATAGCTGACCTTTTTTTTCTTTGATTGTCTGCAGGTCGGCCAGGACCTGGCAGGGATGCAGCAAGTCGGTGAGGCCGTTGATAACCGGAATGTTGGCGAACTCGGCAAGCTCCTCTACGTCGTCATGGGCAAAGGTCCTGATCATAATCCCATCCAGGTAACGGGAAAGCACCCTGGCTGTATCCGCCACACTTTCCCCGCGTTTGAGCTGCAAATCGGCGGCGCTTAAAAAAAGCGGGTACCCTCCCAGTTGGTACATGGCCACTTCAAAGGAAACCCTGGTACGGGTGGAGGATTTAAGAAAAATCATTCCCAGGGACTTCCCCTGCAGGTAGGGGTGGGGCACATTCCATTTTTTCTTTTCCTTCAGTTCCTCGGCCAGATCTATCATCCCCAGAATCTCTTCCGTTGTAAAATCATGCAGGCTTAAAAAATCCCGGCCCTTTAAATTCAATTTTTCAGGTATCAATTATAATTCCCTTCTTTCTATGGCAACATGAAGAATCTTATAAAAGTAATTTTACCACGTCAGAAGCCAAATCTCTCGCTTTATAATCCATATTCCTAAAATTAATTGGAACACTGTCCAACTTTTTCAACCATAACCTGCTCCAGGATGGCCAGGGCCCTGTCCACATCCCCCCGGGTAACGGTCAAAGGGGGAATAAAGCGGAGAACATTGTTGTTAACGCAGTTAATTAGTAGCCCCTTTTCCTGGCAGCCGTTGACGATCTCCTTGCCCTCCAGGCCGAGCTCCAGGCCCAGCAGCAGGCCCAGGCCCCTGACCTCCCGCACGCAGGGATATTTCCCTCCCAATGTTTTAAGTTTATCATACAGGTAGGCTCCTGTGGAGGCGGCGTTCTCCAATACCCCGCCCAGCAGGATTTCCTCCATGGCCGCCAGGGCTGCCGCGCAGGCCAGCGGATTGCCGCCGAAAGTGGAGGCGTGGTCCCCCGGTTGAAAGGCTCCGGCAACATCCTCCCTGGCCAGCATGGCGCCGATGGGGAAGCCGCCGCCCAGGGCCTTGGCCAGGGTCAGGATGTCCGGCTTCACCCCGAAGTGGTGGTGGGCCAGAAAGCGTCCGGTCCGGCCCAGCCCGGTTTGAACTTCATCAAAAATCAACAGGGCCCCGTGTTCCCGGCAGAGCATCTGCACGCCCTCCAGGTAGTGGCGGGTGGCGACGTTGACCCCGCCTTCCCCCTGAACCGGCTCCAGCAGCACCGCGCAAGTGGCCGGTCCAATTAACTGTTCCAGGGCGGCCAAATCATTGAAGGGTGCGTATTTGAAGCCCCCGGGCAGCGGTTCGAAACCCTTGTGGTATTTAGGTTGGCCGGTAGCAGTCACCGTTGCCAGGGTCCGTCCGTGGAAAGAATGCAGCGCTGTGATGATCTCAAACTTTTCCGCGCCCCGGGTGAGTTTGGCGTATTTGCGGGCAAGTTTGATGGCAGCCTCGTTGGCCTCGGCGCCGCTGTTGCAGAAAAAGGCTTTATCCAGGGCCGAATTTTCCGCCAGGAGCCGGGCCAGCCGGGCCTGCTGCTCAATATAATAGAGATTGGAGCAGTGGATCAGCGTGCCGGCTTGCCGGCAAATAGCTTCAACCACGGCCGGATGGCAGTGACCAAGGGAATTAACCGCAATGCCGCTCACAAAGTCCAGGTATTCCCTGCCGTCGGCGTCCCAAAGCCGGGCTCCCTCACCCTTTACCGGGGCCAGCGGGATCCTTCCCACATTGCGCATCAAATACTGGTCACCCAGTTCCATGATTTCCTTTGTATTCATTAATATCCTCCCAACTTCTGATCATAGCGTTCCCGCCAGGCGTAAACTACGCCCCGCCAACATCCGGTTTTGCCCCCGGCGCCCGGTGTTTTTAAGGGTTTGAGTAAAACCAGGCCGCTGGGCATGTTAAGCCCTGATTTATTTTTCCACCATGGTCCCGATACCCCGATCTGTGAAAACCTCCAGCAAAACCGAGTGGGGGACCCTGCCATCCAGAATATGGGTGGTTTTAACACCCCTGGAAAGGGCGTCCAGGCAGCATTCAACTTTGGGGATCATCCCCCCCTCAATAATGCCCCGCTCGATCAACGCGGGGACTTCTGCCGCCCGCAAGGCCGAAAGCAGCGAATCAGGATCGTTCCGGTCTGTAAGGATGCCTTCCACATCGGTAAGAATGATAAGTTTGTCGGCCCCGAGGGCGGCGGCAATCCGCCCGGCGGCAGTATCCGCGTTGATATTATAGCTTTCCCCCCTGTCACCCACGGCTACCGGGGCAACCACCGGGATGTACCCCTCGGCAATGATTGTTGTTACAATGCCGGGGTTGACCTTGCTGATCTCTCCCACATAGCCCAGGTCTGTCGTCACTTCGCCCTCGGGGGTCTGCACCCTGGAATATTTTTTTACCGCCTCAAAAAGACATGCGTCCTTGCCGGAAAGCCCCACTGCCCGGCCTCCGATGCGGTTGATCCGGGCTACTATTTCCTTATTGATTTTTCCCACCAAAACCATTTCGACGATTTCCATGGTCCCTGCGTCCGTAACCCTCAGCCCGTCCACAAAGTTGGATTCTATGCCCACCCTTTTCAGCATCCCGGTTATATCCGGCCCGCCTCCGTGGACAATGACCGGGCGCATCCCCACATACTTCATTAACACCGCGTCGGTTAGGACCGCTTCTTTCAGCTCCGGGCTCAGCATAGCGTGCCCGCCGTATTTGATCACAACTGTTTTACCGTAGAATTTTTTTATGTAGGGCAGCGCCTCAACCAGGATTGCTGCTTTTTCCCCTGCCGTGGACAAGATTAACCCCCTCAAATAAGCCAGTCGCGCGGGTATTTCTCGTTTCAAGCGGATCCCGGCCCTGGCCTGGTATTATTATTTACTGTCTTTAGGTACTTATAATTATACCGGATATCCCGGTTACAGCAAAAGATATCACTTTTTGCTGTTATTTCCACCGCTAAAAATCTGCCGCGGGTTCGATCTTTTACGCTTTACTCCTGGCTAGGTTCTGTAAGCGGCGTTTATTTTTACATAGTCGTAGGAGAGGTCGCAGCCCCAGGAGGTGGCGGTAAAAGGGCCAGCCTTAAAGTCCAGGGTGATCTTAACCTCATTCTTTTTCAGGACAGCCAGGGCGCGCTCCTCGTTAAAGTTCAAGGAGCCGCCGTTTTCCGCCACTTTTTCATCTCCCAGGAAGATATCGACACTTTCGGGGTCAAATTCGGCTCCGGAATACCCTGCCGCGCAGATCACCCTGCCCCAATTGGCGTCACACCCGAAAACAGCCGCCTTGACCAGGCTTGAGGCCGCCACGGTCCTGGCCGCAAGGCGGGCGTCCCTTTCTGTGGCAGCGTTTAAGATCGTCACTTCCAGCAGCTTTGTGGCGCCCTCACCATCCCGGGCAATGTCCCTGGCCAGCTTGCCGCAGATCTCCGTCAGGGCGGTCCGGAAAAGTTCGTAATCCGGTCCGGATTCTTCGATTCGTACGTTTTGGGCCAGGCCGCCAGCCATTATGGAAACCATGTCATTGGTGCTGGTGTCACCGTCCACCGTGATCATATTGAAACTCTGATCCACGGCATACTGCAGGGCCCTTTTCAGCGCTCCGGCCGTGATGGAGGCGTCGGTGGTTAAAAAACAAAGCATGGTAGCCAGATTGGGGTGAATCATCCCCGATCCTTTAGCCATCCCTCCAATAGTCACTGTTTTCCCCCCCAACTGCAACCGCAGGGCTGCTTCCTTGGGGAAGGTGTCCGTGGTCATAATTGCCCGGGCAGCCAGGGTCCCGCCTGTTGGGGACAGTTCCGAGCAGGCCGCCCGGATGCCGGGTAAAACCCTGGCCATAGGCATTTTCTGGCCGATCACCCCGGTGGAGGCCACCAGGACGTCCTGCTCCGGAATACCCAAAGACACCGCCGCTTCCCCGGCCATGGACCGGGCATCCTGAAATCCCTGCCGGCCGTTACAGGCATTGGCGTTCCCGCTGTTGGCCACAACGGCCCGGGCGGTCCCCCCTGCCAGATGTTCGATACAGAGCTGGACCGGGGCTGCTTTGACCTTATTTAAGGTAAAGACACCGGCAGCTGCCGCCGGAACGGTGGAGTACAGAACAGCAATGTCCCTTTTGCCGGGCTTTTTTATGGAAGCCAGGGCGGTTCCCGCTAAAAAACCCGCCGCCGCCGTAACGCCGCCATCTATATATTCCATTTTATTTTGCATTTTGATTTCCTTTGAGTCCATTATAGCATCCCTCTTTTATCCGGGAATTGGTCGCCGGCCGGAAACAACCGTCGCCTGAAATGCAAAATCATCATAGTAAACCACCATTAATGATGGCAATGAACGCAGTCAATAATTGGCCACCGCCCTGCCCGTATCACCGGCAACAGGAAAGCCGCTGAGATTCCCCCGCAACTGGTTTTAAACGGTTGACGTTACCAACTTTACCCTGCCGGATATTTTCTATTCTAGGGGTAAAGTCCCGGCCCGGCCAGGGCGGTATCCTCGGGCAGGTCAAAAAGCAGGTTCATGTTCTGTACAGCCTGTCCGGAAGCGCCCTTGACAATATTATCGATGGCCGAGACAACAATCACCCGTCCTGTCCGGGGGTCAGTTGCCAGGCCCAGATCGCAGTGGTTGGTTCCCGCCACCCACTTGATCTGGGGCAGCGTCCCCCGGGGCATAACTCGTACAAAGGGCTCCTCCTGGTAAAAATCCGAGTACAGCCGGAGGAGTTCAGCCTGCTCAACCGGACTGTTTAGATTAGCGTAAACAGTACTGAGGATACCCCGGGTAACGGGGAGCAGATGCGGGGTAAAGGAGACCCTGATCTCCCCCCCCAGGATCTTCCCCAGTTCCTGTTCAATTTCAGGTGTGTGGCGGTGACCGGCTATATTATAGGCTTTGAAGTTTTCATTCACCTCACTGAAATGAGAACCCAGGGACAGTGATCTCCCGGCCCCGGAAACCCCGGATTTGGAGTCGATAATAACTGTGCCGGGATCGATCAATTTTTTCTCCAGCAGGGGGGCAAGGGCCAGGATAGCGCTGGTGGGGTAACAACCCGGGTTGGCAATCAGCCAGGCATCTTTAATACTTGCGCGATACAGTTCCGGGAGACCGTAAACGGCGGCTGGCAGCAATTCCCTGGCCACATGCTCAACCTTATACCACTGTTCATAGACCCGGTAATCAATAAGGCGGAAATCAGCTCCCAGGTCAATAATCTTCACACCGTGACCGGCAGCCTCCCGGACCAGCGGCATGGCGTGACCGTGAGGCAGGGCAATGAAAATTACATCGCACGCTTTCAACAGATATGGCAGGTCCATTTTTTCCCCGGCCATCCGGTTGTATTTATAAAGGTGCGGGTAGACTTCACAATATGGTTTGCCGGCATAGCTCTTAGTTGTCAGCGCCACAAGCCTGGCTTCCGGGTGAAGGGACAAAATCCTCACCAGCTCAGCGCCGGTATAGCCCGTGGCCCCGATGACACCTACCCTGATTTTCAAAAGATCCCACCTCCGTAAACGTAAAGGATAACAGCCCGCGAGGGCCGCCTGACTAATATTATCTTGCACCGATTGCATCTGTTTTAAGAAAACTGCCGGGGAACAATATGTATAATTATACAGCTGACTGCATATTTATACAATAACAACATTGCCTTAATAAAAAATCATTTTCCCGGGGGATACATTTGTAGGTTACTACTCCCGCAAGGGAAAATCAAGAAAAAATAAAGATTTGATTAAGCAGGTGAAAAGGGGAAATAATAACGCCGGCGCAGGCCGGCTAAAGCATTCCCGGTTTAAAATCACGGGAAGATTGAAGGATTTCCAGCTTAAAAACCATGGGCCGGGTTGAAATATCCGGGTGGATATTACGCCCCCCGGTTGATAGCAGCCATGCTGCCCTGACCCCGGCAGATTAGCCCGTTGCAGTTCAGGGTAATTAAAACGTCCCGGTTTCCCTCGTGTTGTTTTCAGGGGCAATTCCGGCCCCGGCCGGCCAGGCGCGCCTGCTGACCAGGCTCACCAGGCTGATAGTCAATAAGCTGACCAGCAGACCGGGATAAATGGGACTTAAACCTCCTGGAAAGAGCGCGTGCCAGATCACAACAGTAAGCGGACCCAAAAATGCCGACAGGGCAGCGGCAGGGGGCGTCACCAGGCGGGGCAGGAATATCGCGCCCAGAAGGGGCAAAAGTGTGGAAGAACTCTGCATAATCATTGATAGCGTAACCCAGCCCATGATCATTGTGCCGGCGCTGCCAGCTATTATCGGCACACTGAGCAAACAGACCACCAGGATAATCAGCCGCTGTATCAACAGCATTTTATTGTCCTCCGCTCCGGGCCGGATATATTGCTTATAGATGTCCCTGGTAAGAATAGTGGAAATACCAAGGGTAATCCCTGCCCAGGTGCCTATTACCGTAACCAGCAGCGCGGCCAGGGCTACACCCGCCAAAACTGGCGGAAGATGATTTATAACAAATAAGGGCAGGACCTGGGCCGAAGAAACGTCGGGGAAATTGGCCCGCATGTACAGGCCTATAAGAACACCGCCCAGTCCCACGGGAGGGATCAAGACTGCTGAAATGAGCGCCCCCCTGCGGGCGTCGGCCAGGCTTTTCCCCGCATAAATAGCCTGGATATAATACTGGGAGGAAAGAGTCCCCACCAGCATGGATAGCCCCAGGGCAAAATCCTGGTTAAAACCCCGGCCGAAAAAGGAAAACCAGGGATAGGATGGGAATAGGGCCAGTAAGCCCGCCTGGCCGCCAATAAGGTAATAGGCCAGCACTCCGCCTGCCACCACAGCCAGGTAGACCAGGGATGTTTTGAACACTCCCACCAGACCGGCGCCCCAGACACCCCCGAAAACTACAAATCCAAGGACTAGAAATACGCAGATACCCGCCGCCGTCAAAGGATTGACCTTAAACATGGATGAAAGCAGGGCCACGCCGGACAAACCCTGGGCTAAAATGCCCAGGCCCGAGCAAACAAAAGCAACGGCGCAGGCGATCAGTCCGATACCTTTGCCGTAATTGAGACTAAGGTATTGGGGCACAGTGTGCAAGGGCGCCTTACGTACCCTGCGGGCCAGCCCCAGACCCAGCACCGCGCAGCCTATTCCTGAACCAAGGGTGAACCACCAGGCGCACAGGCCGTACTTAAAGGCCATCTGGGCTGTCCCGATGGTGGAGGAACCGCCGATCAGGGTGCCCATGATGGCCCCTGCCACCACAGCCGCACCGGCCCGGCGCCCGCCAATTTGAAAATCCCCAGCTGACTTAACCTTGCGGCCGGCATAAAGTCCCACCAGGGTCACACCTGCAAGGGTAACGATAATACCGGCCAGGTGGCCGCTAGTGACCACCAGGTTCATCGGCAAATTTCCCCTGAAAGAAGATGTGAATGGTCCAATCCGTGCCCTTTCCCAAATTGATCCAACAATTTGTCCCCGGCGTCATTATCCCAATTTGTAATCATCTGTGGTCTCCTTTACTGACACTTTCATTATTCCCTTAATAAATCCCATGGTGTATTAATTGCAAGCAATCCGCCCGCTGTTTCGGAAACACCTGGCCTGATAATTACACGCTTGTTACTGGCGGGTTTTCCGCCTTTAAAATTTGCATGTCATCTGGTAGGCTGCCGGTCCTTCCAAGACGCCACTGCAAGATGGCCAATGGATCAGCCAGGTTTTTTCGCTTCAGTTTAATACTACTATAACCGGTAACACTAATCTTTTCAAATCTATTCCCCAACCGCAAAGCAAGTATCTTCAAAAATCCGGGACTAAAGGCTCAAAAACGCAATGCCTTTTAAGTTTGCATCTGATCTTACTAAGCTGGACCCGGTATCCCCATCCCCTTGGCAAACCCACCGTTTGAAAAAATAAACGTTGCTATCAAAGGCCTCTAAAATCCTGAAAAGCGGTGTTAAACAGAAAACCCCCCGCCGGGGTGAGTAGCCGGCCGGGGTTTTCCGGGTTTTTTGTTTAGATTAATAGACCAAAAGGAATCCTGTTTAAAACCCTTAATTTATGGGGGACTTTAACCTGCAACCAGTTCGTCCAGGGTTTTAAAGGCGTATCCCTGGGCTTTAATATCTTTTAAAATCCTGTCCATAGCCTCGGTGTTATCTTTGGAAACTGCGTGCAGCAAAATCAGTGCGCCGTTATGCAAGTTATCCAGTACAGACCGGTGGGCTTCCTCCGGACCGCCGGGCATGGGCACCCAGTCCACAAAAGCCATGCTCCAGAAGATGTTGTGGTAGCCCAGCTCCCTGGTTAAGGCCAGGGTCCGCTCGCTGTATTCGCCCTTCGGCGGACGAAGGTATTTCATGTCTTTTTGCCCGGTTATGCCGGCGTAACTTTTCTCCACAACCTGCAGTTCCTGCTTGATTTTTTCATCCGGGATATCCGGCAGGCTGGGGTGTGTATCCGTATGGTTACCAACAATATGTCCTTCCTCCACCATTCGCCTGACCAGGTCCGGCTGCGATTTAAGATAATGACCCGTTACGAAAAAGGCCGCTTTAACGTCGTTGGCTTTAAGGGTATCCAGAATACTTGGCGTGTAGCCGTTTTCATAACCCTCGTCGAAAGTCAGGTAAACCACCTTTTCATCCGGTTTGCCAACCCAATAGGCGCCGAACCGCCCGAAAAGTTTATTGGTGGAGGAAGACATTTCAGGCTGCTGGTGGCTGCTGTTTCGTTTTAGTCCCCAGCCTATTTTAGCGTTGGACAGATTCTCCGATAAGGCGGGGGCTGCGCCTGACGAGTTGTCCTTGCCCGGGGGAGTTGCACCGGGTGAGCTGCCCTTGTCCGGAATTTCGCCGGAGGGGCTGCCGGCGCTCTTCGGCCCGCCGTCACTGTTCTCTCCCCTCTCCTGTTCCTTTTCCCCGCCCCCGGCAGCGGCGGGTGAGGGACCCGGGGGACTCACGGCAGTTTCAGGGTTGCCAGACGCCCTGCTTGCCTGTTCTTGCAGTTCATTGTTCCCGGACGGCTTCGGTCCGGGCTCGCTGGAAAGGGCCTTGATGGCATAGCCGGACACGCCCAGGATAAGAAAGATCGTTAGCACCAGATACAACCTTTTTGTATTAAGTTTCTTCATCATTACCCTCCCGGCGGTAAATTCTAAAACGTTCCTTTCTAGGATTGACGGCTTGAACTTTTCTTATTCCCGGATCTTATTCGACAAAAATGATTGTAATTCCTTTTATTAAGCACACGGAGCTGATTTCTAAAAAAACGCCTGCCACCTTCACCCCGCCGGGCAGGCGCAAGGGTTAAAAGAGAATAAACTGCCGGGCCAGGGCTTTCAACCACATCTTGGACTGGCAGCTTAAAAGGATTTTTCGCTACCCGATAGGGGCTAACTGCCCAACAAAAAGTGTTGCTTTTGGCCGGGTCCAAGATTTTTGGCAATAGTTTTCACCAGTCACCTCCACCGGGTAAATTTTAAGCCTCATTAAAAAACAAACCCGCCCTTATAAACTTAACAGGCGGGTGTCTCAATACGGCAACCACTGTATCCCCCGGTACCCCCATGGACCGCTATAAATCCCGGCGGTCCATAACCCGCCTGGCTTTGCCTTCGCTCCTGGGAATGGTCCTGGGTTCCACAAACTTGATCTTGACGTTAATTTGCAGGACACTCAGGATCCTGTTGCGGATCCTGGCTTCCAGACCCTCAATTTGCTTGATTTTATCCGAAAACATTTGATCGGACAGTTCTACCCACACCTCCAGGTTGTCCAGCTCGCCCCGCCGGTCAACAACCAGCAGATAATGGGGTTCGGTTTCGCCGAATTCCAGGAGTACGCTCTCCACCTGGGACGGAAAGACATTAACACCCCGGATAATCAGCATGTCGTCGCTGCGGCCGGCAACCCTTTTCATCCGCATATGGGTGCGCCCACAGGCGCATTTTTCGGGGTGAAGTGTTGAGATATCCCGGGTGCGGTAGCGAATAACAGGAATTCCTTCCTTTTGAATTGTGGTCAGGACCAGTTCCCCCTGCTGCCCATAAGGCAGGGACTTACCGGTATCAGGATCGATAACTTCAGCAATAAAATGGTCTTCAAAAATATGGCTGCCGCATTTGGCCGGACATTCCATAGAAACACCCGGACCCATTACTTCGCTGAGCCCGTAAATATCCAGGGCTGTAATGGAGAGCTTCTCCTCCAGCTGAGCCCGCATGTTTTCCGTCCATGGCTCGGCGCCGAAAATGCCAATCCGCAAGGGGTGTTTTTTAAAATCCAGGCCGGCTGCCTGGCCTTCTTCGGACAGGTACAGGGCATAGGAAGGCGTACAGGCAATAATGGTTGCCCCAAAATCTTGTAAAAGCATCAGCTGGCGGTCCGTGTTTCCACCCGAAACAGGCACTGCGGAAGCGCCCAGACGTTCCACACCATAGTGCAGCCCCAGACCCCCGGTAAAAAGTCCGTAGCCGTAAGCGACATGAACCACGTCATCCTTCGTCCCTCCAGCCATCACCAGGGCCCGGGCCACTAAATCCGCCCAGTTTTCAATATCCTGCCGGGTGTAACCCACTACAGAAGGTTTTCCGGTTGTACCCGAAGAAGCATGGATGCGCACAATGTCGCTCAGGGGGGCGGCAAAAAGGCCGTAGGGGTAATTATCCCTGAGGTCCTGCTTGACGGTGAACGGTAATTTGCCAAGATCCGCCAGAGATTTAATGTCCCCCGGTTCGATCCCTCTATCCTTGAGGGCCTGCCGGTAAAAGGGTACCCTTTCATAAACCCTCTGCACTGTCTCCCTGAGCCGCTCTAATTGTAGATTTTCCAGGCCTTCCCTGGGCATGGTTTCCATTTTCCTGTCCCAGTAGGAAAACCTGGCTTCCCCACTGATATTCATAAAAAACACCACTTTCCCTGAATTGATTTATAATACCCGGACGCAAACCGCAGCCCCAGCCCCTGCGGTTACGGTTCGCGCCCGGCTACCTTTATTTTTATAGCGCCGCCGCCGGCTGCGCCGCCCGCACGCGTCCCAGGTAGGCTTGCTGTACCCTGGCGTTTCCCATTATCTCAGCCGAGCCGCCGCAAAGGACAATCCTGCCCCGTTCCATAACCAGGGCACGGTCCGCTGCCTTTAGCGCAGCAGCGGTATTCTGCTCCACCAGGATTATGGTCATCCCAGTTTGTTTCAAACCAGCCAGGGTGGCCATGATTTCCCGCACCACCAGCGGCGCCAGACCCGCTGAAGGTTCATCCAGCAGGAGCAGTGAAGGCCGGGCCATCAGTCCGCGTCCGATGGCCAGCATCTGCTGAAGACCCCCGCTCAGCGTGCCGGCGGGATTATTTTCCCTGCCCCGCAGGGCAGGAAAGAGCTCCAGAATTCTTTTTACGTCCTCCCCTACGGCATCCTTAATGACGCGGTAGTGATGATAGGCCCCCAGAAGCAGGTTATCCCGTACGGTCAAGGAGTTGAAGATCTCCCTCCGTTCGGGCACCAGGGATATACCCTGTCTGACCATATACTCGGCGGGTTTTCCGGTCACAGACCTGCCGTTTAATAATATCCTGCCACCGGCCGGTTTGTAAAGCCCCGCCAGGGCGCCCAGAAGGGTACTTTTGCCGGCCCCGTTGGCTCCGATAACGGCGACCATTTCACCCTGCCGGATGTGCAGGGAAAGGTTCCGCAGCACCCTTACCCAGCCGTGGTCGACTTCCAATCCGATTATATCAAGCAACTTGTTCAACCTCCCCCAGGTAGGCTTTAATAACTTCCGGGTTCGCCTGGATCTCCGCCGGCTCCCCCAGGGCGATAACTTCACCAAAATTTAAAACCAGGATCCGGTCGGCCACTTCCATCACCGTTTCCATGTCATGTTCCACCAACAATAACGTTTTGCCCTGTTCCCGCAACCGCTTCAGGTAACTGGCCAGCTCCTTTGTTTCGGCGCTGTTCAGTCCAGCGGCGGGTTCATCCAGCAGGACCAGCCGGGGTTCTGAAGCCAGTGCCCGGGCAATTTCCAGAAGACGCTGGCGGCCAAAGGGAAGGGCGGCTGCGGGCAGGTCCTCCAGACCAGTTAGCCCCACTTCTTGCATTAGGACCAGGGCTTCCTGCCGGATTTTTTTCTCCTCCCGGGCTGTGCCCGGCCAGGTAGTCAGAGATTTTAAAAACCCGGCCCGGCCCTTTAGGTGGGCGCCTGCCATAACATTTTCCAGCACCGTCATCCCGCCGAAGAGCTGAAGGTTTTGAAAAGTCCTGGTCAGACCTGCCGCAGCAATCCGGTGGGGCTTTAAACCAGTTAAGTTTTTTCCTCCGAAAACCACCGAGCCGGAATCAGGTTTCAACATGCCGGTAATCAGGTTGAAAACAGTAGTTTTACCTGCTCCGTTGGGACCTATAAGGGCAAATATTTCGGACTCCTTGATCTGAAAGCAAGCTTCTTTTACGGCCGCAATTCCACCGAAGTGTTTGGTCAAGCCTTTAACCTCCAGCAACACTGCCCTCCGCCTCCTTCCCGCCGGGTCTGCCCGGTCTTACTTGATTTCCCCGTAAACCCAGGAGCGACCCCAATCCCCCGGGGCATAGGATCATCACCAGCACCAGAATTATACCAAAAAAAATAATTTGATATTCTCCCCCGGCGCCGGGTATCACCAGGGGTACCGCCCAGCGCAGCACCTCACCCAACGCCACCACCAAGCCCGCGCCCAATAAAGGACCCCAGAATGTACCCAGGCCGCCTGCCACAGCCATCAGGACAAACTGGACTGATGTGTGGAAGCCAAAGGGGGAGGGGCTGATAAAAGTGACGTAAAAGGCATATAACCCCCCCGCCAGACCGGCCAGCACAGCGCTGAAAACAAAGGCCTGCAGCTTCAAAAGAGCAGTATCAATACCCGATGTTTCCGCGGCATGCTCGCTTTCCCGGATGGCCCTGAGTGCCCTGCCGGTCCTGGACTGGATGAGATTGTTTACGGCCAGGGAAACAAGCAGGACCATGGCCAGGACAAGGTAGTAAAATTTGATGTCCCGGTCAAATACCAGACCACCCAGGGACAGGTAGGGTATCCCCATCAGACCGGACGGTCCCCCGGTAATTTCCCCGCCCTCGGTGAAAAGGATCTGGACCAGGATGCCGAAGGCCAGGGTAGCCAGGGCCAGATACAGCTCTTTCAACTTCAGGGTGGGCCGGCCGATCAGGGCCGCCACCAGGCCGGGCAGCGCCATGGCAGCCAGCAGGGCAACAGGGGTGGGCCAACCGCAGGTTGTGGTTAAAATGGCCGCGGTATAACCTCCCAGTCCGAAAAAGGCGGCCTGCCCGAAGGATACCTGGCCGGCATAACCCATAAGAATACCCAGACCTATAACAATAATGGTATAAAGACCGATTACAATAAGAATTCCCAGCAAATAATTGCTCTTAATCATTGTGGGCAGAACCAGGAAAAAGATTAAGGCTGCCAGAACCGTCACTTTCTTGGACATATCCCCATGCTCCTTTAAGCTCCTGTATTCAAAACTGGTGTCCGGCACCCGCAAGCCGGATAAATCTTGTAAAACTCCGGAGGCAAGCCGTAGCGGCCAGGGGGCGGGGGCCTTTTCAAGCACCCCCTAAAACTGACCGCCTGCCTGTCTGGGCCTCGAAGGGTAAGCCCCCAGCAGGATCCGGATAGTCCCCAATATTTTTTCTACACCTTACGTCCCGCAACCGCCCCAATCAGCCCTTCCGGCTTCCATAGCAGCACCGCCAGCAAAATAAGCAGGGACAGGGCGTCTTTCAAGCCTGACGATACCAGGCCCGCTCCGTAAGCTTCCAGGATACCCAGGAGCAACCCTCCCAGCACCGCTCCCCCGACGCTATTCAAACCACCGATGATAGCAGCAACGCAACCCTTTACACCTAGAAGAAAGCCCATGTCATAGGTTGCCAGGGTAACAGGGGCTATGAAGATACCTGCTGCAGCCCCCAGGGCGCCGCTTCCGGCAAAAGCCAGGAAGGACATGGCGGCAGGATTGATTCCCACCAGCCTTGCTCCTGTCCGGTTAATTTCGCAGGCCCGGAATACTTTACCGGTGTAAGTCAGTTCAAAAAAAGCGTACAAACCAGCAACAGATGCGGCAACCAGCCCCAAAATCCACAGGCTTTGGGGATTGAGGGAGGCTCCCCCCACAAACAGCGGTCCACCCCCGGAAAAAGCAGGCAGTGAGGCAGGTTCTGTGCCCCAGATCAGAAGGGCCAAACCCCGCAGGGAAATGGACAGGCCAATGGTGATGATAATCAAAACCAGCCCGGGGGCGTGGCGGGCGGTGTAGATTGCCGAACGCTCCAGCAGTCCGCCCAGCAGGGCCAGCACCGCAATTGAAATCACGAAAGCCAGGGGCAAGGGCGTGCCGGCCGCGCAAAGGCTTGCGGCCAGCAATGCCCCCAGGGCCAGAAACTCGCCCTGGGCCATATTGAGAACCCCGGTAATGTTAAATGTTGTAACCAGGGCCAGGGCAATCAGGGCGTAGATTCCGCCCAGGGTTAGCCCCGTGAATAATAACTGGAGGAGTTGCCCGGTCAAATCCATTACATTCACCTTCTTCGCTCAGTCTAACATCTTCCACTGTCCGTCCTGGATCTGGACCATTACCATGGACTCTTCATTGAGACCGTTATGGTCCTCTGGCGACATGTTGAAAACTCCTGAAACACCAGTGAACCCCCGGGTATTTTCCAGTTCGTCACGGATTTTGGCCCGGTCCGGTCCGGCCTTTTCCAGGGCTCCCACAACCAGATAAAAGGCATCCCAGGCGTAGCCGCCGAAAGAATTTGGCGGCGAATTGTACTTCTTGCTGTATTCGTCAATGTATTCGGCAAGCACTTTCTTCTGGGAGTCGCTGTCGGGGATCTGGGTGCTGACAGTCAGCTTGCCCAGGGGCAGGATTACACCGTCCGCCGCCCCCCGGGCCAGTTCAATAAAATTCTGGTTGCCAACACCGTGGCTGTGCAGGAGGGGCTGGCTGAGACCAAGATCCCTGTAATTCTTAGTTACAATGGAAGCGGAAGGCGGGATGGCCCAGATTACCACCGCCTGGGCCCCGCCGGCCTTAACCCGGGTTAACTGGGGGGACATATCCTTGTCAGTGGCCTCGAACTTTTCCTCGGTTACAATTTGAATCCCGGCCTTTCCCGCTGCCTCGGTGAAAGCCTTCCTGCCACCGTCACCGTAGGCGTTATTCATATGTAAAAACGCCACCCGGGTCAGTCCCTTTTCTTGCAAGTAGCCGATCAGCCTGTTAATGGTAACAATGTCGCTTTGGGCTGTTTTAAAAATCCATTTGCGTTCACCCACAGGTTCAACGATACTGCTAGCCGCAGCCAGTGAAACCATGGGTACCTGCTCCTTCTGAACAGTATCCAGCATGGCCATGGAAGGTCCGCTGGAGCTGCAGCCGATTACTGCCGCAACCTTTTGCTGGTCTATTAATTTTTTTACGGCAAGAACCGCCTCAGTTTCATCACTTTTGTTATCCAGGACGGTCAGTTCCAGGGGATGCCCGTTAATTCCCCCGGCGGCATTGACTTTGTCCTCCAGCATCTGGAGTGTATTGCGCTCCGGTACTCCCAGGGAGGAGGACGGTCCGCTGATATCAATGACAGCGCCGATTCTGTATGGTTCCTGGCCGTTTCCGGCCTTGCTTCCAGTTTTCGCGCTTCCCGAGCAGCCTCCCGCCAGCAGCGCAGTCACCGCCAGGGCGGTCAGGATAGCAATATAGAGCTTCAATCTATTTTTTTTCAAGTATGGTTCCCCCTTAAAAATCTTTTTTACCGGGTTGCAACCGGTCCAGAGGTACAGGGCTGGATTGTGACGCCTCGGTTCGTCAGTTAACTGGTTGGGTACTGCGCCAATAAAGAAAACCTTCACCTCCCGCCTCCCCGGATAAACATAAAAAGTCCGCAGCCTTCGCGGGGACGAAAGCTGCGGACTTCCGCGGTACCACCCCGGTTGGTTAAAATTTAACCCTCTTGAAACAGGGTACGGGAATCCCCTTACCTGCGGGGGGGAGATGCAAACAAAAAACTTTTCGCCCTTAGGGACGAAAAGTTTATTTCGCGTTACCACCCTGGTTGGTTTCTCTTTGGGAAACCCACTCTCCGGCAGGGTACGGGAATAAATCCTTATACCCCCCTCCTTTTAACGGTAGAAGCTTCCGGCCGGGCCTACTTTCCCTGCAGGTTTCAGTCCGGCAACTCGGGGGAGAACTTCAGCGGGTCATACAGTGGCAACGCTTTCAGTCGCGACGCTGCCTCCCTGGAAAAGCTGTGTCCAGCCTACTTTTCCCCTTCATTGTTTTTTATAGTATCCTTACCTATTCTATGATAACAGCGCCCCCGCACCCAGTCAAGGGAAATAACACGAAATACCTGTCCTTTTTTACAAATCCCCAGGCAAAGGGGACAAACTACTAGAAAATACAGATCCGGGAGATTACTACCCTAACACGTGAACCTGAAGGCTTTTAACGGCCTTTGGTCCCCCCGGACCTGCCGGGTGCCGCCGGTAAAACCGGTGCAGCTTCCGTTAGGGACAGGGCGGCCAGGGCACATCGCCTGCTAAATCCAGCAAGCTTTTTTCGCCAGGTTGCCCGGTCTATTATATTTTCTTCCGGACGGAAGACGTGATATAATCTATTACTGAATTTGAAAGCACTGAGGGATATTTACGGAGGCTGAACAAATGAATGACTGCATCGTCGAAGCCACTGAAATAAAGCTTCAGAAAAGTAAAAAAGAAATCCTTGATGTTGAACATTTCCAGCTCCGCAAGGGCGAGGTCAGGGCAGTGATCGGGCCTAACGGAGCAGGTAAAAGCACCCTTCTCCAGGTTCTGGCTTTGCTGCAGCGGCCTTCCTCGGGGCAACTGATTTTTCGCGGGGAAAGGATTAATCCCAAAAACGTCCTGGCCATTCGCAGAAGAATGGCGGTGGTTTTTCAGGAGGCCCTCCTTTTGGATACAACCGTGTATAAAAACGTCGCCTCCGGACTTCAAATCAGGGGCCACCGGAAAAAAGAAATCGACGGTCTCATCTGGGAATGGCTGGAACGTCTGGGGATCCGCTCCCTGGCCCACCGCCCGGCCCGGTTCCTTTCCGGCGGTGAATCCCAGAGGGTGAGCCTGGCCAGGGCTTTTGTTCTGGAACCGGAGGTGCTTTTCCTTGACGAACCCTTCTCGCCCCTGGACTACCCCACCAAAAAAAATCTGATTGAAGAATTGCGCGATATCCTGCAGGCAACGAGGATCAGTACAATCCTGGTAACCCACGACTACCACGAAATCCCGATCCTGGCCGATTCGGTAACGGTTCTGGACAGGGGGAAAGTCATTCAAAGCTCCTCCCAACAGGAGATATTTTTAAAGCCCGCCAATGATATTGTGGCGAGCTTGCTGGGGGTGGAGACAAAAGGCCGGTCCGGCCGCTCATTCTGACCGGACCCAACCTGTTCTGCCTGAAAAAACCTGCCGCTTTGTCCTGCCGGTTAAAGCTTAACTTGTCCGCCTGCCGTTGGCCTTAGCGGGAAGATAAAGGTTCGGCAGGTTTTCATGCTTGATATCCCGGATATGTAAGGTGTGGCACCACTCTTTGTTTTTCCTCAGGGCAAAACCCACATAGGCCACTGGAATCCAGGTAAGGGCGAAAATGGGGTAAAAGGCCAGCCATAAATATACCTTCGGTTTAACCCTTTCCAGGACAAGCCCCAGGCTAAAGTAAAAAAACTGGGCAAAGAAGACGATCACCGTTAATTCCGGTCTCTTACTGATATGAAACGGTCCTACATAAATGATATTAACCAAAAGCCCCAGACCTGTGAACATCAGGAAGAAGGGCTGGATTAAATACAGGGCCCCATCAATCATGGCAAAATTTCTGGTCCTGAAACCCTCTCGCAGCAACCTCCCAATGTAACGGCCGGCTACGTTTGTATGACCCTGCATCCAGCGCTTGCGCTGGTTCCAGGACTGAAGCAGGTTGAGGGGCTTTTCGTCGTAGACCCTGGCGTCATGGGCCCAGGCTACCTTGACGTTATTCAAAAGCGCCTTGGTTTGAAATTCCAGATCCTCGGTGAGTGAAGTCATCCCCCAACCATACTGCTTGAGCAGATCCACGGAAATACACATGCCCGTCCCGCCCAAAGCGCAGGTAAGACCAAGGTTGTATTTAGAAAGTTGCCAGAAGCGGTTGGTAAGCAGGTAGCCGATATAAATTGACTTGGTAATCCAGGTGTCCCCCGCATTTTTCGTGTCCAGGTAACCCTGAATAATCCTTTCCCCTTTCTTCAGGTGACAGTTCATGATTCCCAAAAAGTCGGGTGACACAAGGTTGTCGGCATCAAAAACCACAACCGCATCGTAGGGGATATCCATGGCAAAAATATGGTTGAAAGCATACTCCAGGGCGTAGCCCTTACCTTTTTCTTTCTTATTGAAGCGTTCGATGACATAAGCGCCTTTATTCCTGGAGATATCAGCCGTGTTGTCGCTGCAGTTATCGGCGACAACATAAATGTCGTACAATTCCCTGGGGTAGTTCAGTTCGTAAAGGTTTCTGATTAATTCGCCAATCACCCTTGATTCGTTATGAGCCGCAACAACCACTGCAAACCTTGAACCCGGGGGTAAGGAGTAATCCTCTTTTCTCCGGAAAAAACCAAAGAGGGAAACAAAAAAATAATAGAATGTAAATATAGTTAAAAATATCTGGACACCATAAAAAATAATCTCCATGGCCATCCCCTTTACACAAAAAAATACTTAAACAAAAAGTACATCAGAAGAAGATTCTGCCAGAAAAGTTAAACTCCTGCTCCTAAAGCCTTGGAACCGGCAGAATATTTTTTGTTGAAAAAGCACTTACTGCTTAATGCTATACAAGGGGCGGTTTTTGCCACCCCTTCATTGACCTTAGGCTAACCAGCATTTGCCGCTTTTATACTTTCCCTCCTTGCGGTTAGGCTCCTGTTCGAATGGGTAACCCCACTGGGGTTCGGACAACAAAGGGCTTGACCACCTCCTAAAAATTTCTATGCCGTCCTGGCAATAATCATACATAATTTTCAACTAAAATGAAAGTAAAAAATTCCCACAAAAGATTCTGTGGGAATTATAGTTAATTTATTATAGAGATGACACCTTTAACTTATTTCAACAATGTCTCTGTCCCGGAGTTCATAGTCCTTCATTACCGACTGTCCCTCAAAACGGGCGGAACCCCAGATCCTGGCGTTCTTCATGAGGCGGGGCAGGTCGCGGTGGATCGCCCCGGCCAGGACAGCCACGGTGCTTCCCCTTTTGAGGATGAACGGCGCCTTTAGATCGGGTTCCTTGCCGGGGACCTTGGTGTAGATGCGGAGCACACCGAGCAGTTCAAATACTCTCTCCTTAAGTTCTTCTAAACCAGCGCCGGTTCGTGCTGACACGGGAAAAAGCTTAACTCCGGGGGGTCCCAGTTCCCTCAGGATTTCGGTTCTTTCGCCATTGGGATCCTGATCCGCCCTTGACAGCAACACCAGCATACGTTCCGGCGGGATCCCCCGGGTAAGGGGATTACCGGCGTCCTGGATTATTTTCTTTTCCGTCAGGTAACTAAGACAAAATTGCAGCTGCTCCAGACAATCGTCGGAACCGGCGTCAATCAGCGCTAGAAGGGCGTCGGAGTTGCGCAGGGTTCCGGCGAGGCCCGGGGGAACCATGTCTTCTTTCACCGGCGGGGTATCAATCAGCTGAATCAGTATGTCCTGGTAAGGCATCATCCCGGCCAGGGGCACTGTGGTTGTAAAAGGGTAACTGGCTACTTTGGGCCTGGCCCTGGTCAGGGCCGCCAGCAGTGATGACTTGCCGGTATTTGGGAACCCGAACAGGGCCACCTGTCCTGCCCCCTGTTTCTCTATGTGAAAAGGATCCGCCCGGCCTGCTTTGGTTTTCTTCTGCCCTTCGTCCCGGAGTTTGGAAAGGCGCCTTTTCAGGTCCGCCTGGATTTTTTCCGTACCCTTGTGTTTGGGAATGACCGCCAGCATTTCCTCCAGAGCCGCGATCTTTTCTTCAATCGTAGAGGCCTTTTTAAAAGCCTCTTCCGCCTCATAATACTGAGGTGTCAGGTTGGCTGCCAAGGAGCTCACCCCCCTTATCAGATAAAAAAACCAGGAGCAGGGAAAAAGAATTATATTGTTTTTAATATTCTACCATATAAAACTTTTAATAAAACAGTATAAGATTATAATTAAACAATTGTGTCCCGGGAAATGGATCAAAGAGGGGAACGGTTAGGGACAAATAATTTCCGGATGAAGGATGAAAAGGGTATGAAAATTATCGTGGATGCGGATGCCACGCCAAAGAAGGCAATGGATCTATGCCGGAAGGCAGCAGCGGAATTCGGCGTTTCCCTGGTTACTGTTGCCAGTTTTAACCACTGCATCGAATCCGAACATCATGTTGTCACTGGTAACGCGCCCCAGGAGGCGGATTTGCAAGTGATTAATCTTACGGCCAGGGGGGATCTTGTGATTACCCAGGACTGGGGACTGGCGGCTATAGTTCTGGGCAAAGGGGCAGCCGCCCTGTCCCCCACCGGTCGGGTTTTCCAGGAAAAGACCATCGATTTTCTCCTGGAAGAGAGAAGCATGAAGGCAAAACACCGCAGGGCCGGAGGTAGAACCAGGGGACCAAAAAAAAGAACAGGGGAGGATGACGACAGGTTTATAAAGAGCCTGCACAGGCTGTTGCGGGACCTGCATACCCCTTGAAAACTTATCTTTCCAGTTCTATCAAAGGCTGCTGCAGGTTTCGCAAGCTTGTACAATTTTGTTGTTCTTTTCTAATTGCAATACCATATTACCCGGGAACCATCACCTTTTTAATATGAAAACAAGACCCCGTCAAAGTCATGTTTGCAGCCAATATGCGGTATACCAACAGGCGAACCACACACTACTGTTAAATATGACTTTGACGGGGCCCTTATGGGCCAGTTCAACTATTATGTTCTATCATTGTGACAGAAAATTATGTAAGTATATTAATGCTCAACTGATTTTCTACCACCTGTGGCCCGCGCCCGAAGCGACGATCAGGGACATGATAACCAGAAGGCTATAGGGAATCCAGCGCATATTTCTTCCTCCTTTCATAAGCGATTAAATTTCTCAAACGAAAGAACACATATTCACATTTTAACGAGGTATTAGATTACCACCTGTGGCCCGCGCCCGAAGCGACGATCAGGGACATGATAACCAGAAGGCTATAGGGAATCCAGCGCATATTTCTTCCTCCTTTCATAAGCGATTAAATTTCTCAAACGAAAGAACACATATTCACATTTTAACGAGGTATTAGATTACCACCTGTGGCCCGCGCCCGAAGCGACGATCAGGGACATGATAACCAGAAGGCTATAGGGAATCCAGCGCATATTTCTTCCTCCTTCCTTGTTCCAATATCATACAAGCTGTATGGTTAATCGACAATCAGATATTTGTAACACCATCTTTTAACTATATTAATTATATACCAACATTTACTGCTTGTCCACAACTTTATTGCTACATATTTCAACATTATGCGATTAATTATTCAATATTAACAAATCCTACATAAATTAACAGATATGCAATCATAATTAAGGCTTCCAGTCGCGATGAATCCGTACAAGCAAATGATTGCCAATTATTTCATATTAAGTTATGTTGTATTTATTTCAAGTAATTTGCGTGAATACTCATGTTGTGCATGTTGACCTCGGGTTGTGTCAATTAATTCTATTATTTTGCCTTTGTGTAAAACTAATATCTTTTGACACAACTTAAACAATGATTTTGGTTCGTGACTAATAATAAACAGCGTTACACCATGATTTGCATTCAACTGCAATAATATTTCTTTCATTTTGCCGCAGTTTGACACATCAAGGGCGGAAAAAGGCTCATCACAGATTAATATTTTCGGATTGGTTGTCATAGCCCGGGCCAAACACACCCTTTGAATTTGGCCCAAGCTCAATTGGTCCGGGTAGTCATGCCAGCGCAGGGGATCGATTCCCACTGTCTTCAATAACTCGGAAACAATTGATACAATAGCTTCTTTCTTTGTTTTGCGGTAAGTCAACGGCTCTGATACAATCTCAAAAACTTTTCTATATCGGTTTACCGCCTCCATGGGATCCTGAAAAAGATATTGAATTTTCTTCCTGTAATCCCGATACGCTTTTCTCCCCAGCAGGCGTTTCCCGTTGAATAAGAAAAGGCCCGTGGAAGGCCTTTCCAATCCTGCCAGGATAAGAGATAAGGTAGTTTTGCCTGATCCGCTTTCACCCAGCATACCGATTCTGTCTCCTTCAAAGATTTCCAGTTCGATCCTTTCCAGGGTGTTCCGATTACCCCTGGCGCCGGGGTAGTGAAAGGAAAGATTGGATATGGATAAGAGCGGTGCTTTGTTCATGTGCTTTCATCCCTTCCGTAATGCCAGCAGGCTACCTGGCCGTCGCCCAGGTTCACCCAGGCCGGCTCCCTTGTTTCACATATCTCCAAACGGCTAAGACACCGGTTGAAATAACGGCATCCTTTAAACCGGGTGTAAATGCTGACAGGTTCCCCGGGTATGTAGTGAATGCTCTTATCAGCGCCTGTTCTGGAAGAACACCGGACCAGGCTCCTGGTGTAAGGGTGTCTGGGCTTATTTGATAGATTATGTGCCGTTCCTGTCTCAACGAGCCTCCCGCCGTAGACAACGGCGATTTTATTGCTGCAGTTAAAGGCAAGGTCCAGGTCGTGGGTAACTAGAATCAGTGCGAAACCTTGTTCGGTCTGAACACTCTTAATGACCTTTATTATTTCCTGCTTAATTAAAAGATCCAGGGAGGATGTCGGTTCGTCGGCAACCACCAGGGCGGGGCGGCTCACAACGGCCATGGCGATAGCTACCCTCTGGCACATTCCCCCGCTCAATTGGTGCGGGTACATCTTAAGGACTTTCTCGGGATCGGGAAAGCCCAGGGACTGCAAAAGGTCCCTGGCAATAAGCCGGCCTGCCCGGACGCTTCTGTCCGTCTTAACCGCAATTACCTCCGTCAGCTGGCTGCCCACCTTGAGGGTGGGGGTAAGGCACTCCCGGGGATTCTGGGGAATGTAGCCTATTTGCTCCCTTCTGAAGCGCCTCAGCTCTTTGGACGACAGCCTGAGAACATTTTTCTGACCAGGCAATCCGACAACGCCTTCCAGACCTTCCAGGTGGTTTAGCATTCCCAGGACAGCGTAGGTAATAAGACTTTTTCCGCTTCCTGACTCACCGACCAGACTCAGTGTCTGTCCTTGTTCCAGGCTGAAATTAACATCCCGGAGAAGGGCATAGGTCTGAGCCTTTTTTTTAATGCTTATGGTTAATCCTTCAACTTTAATCATTTTCTAAAATTCCTTTGGAACGGTCCCTGAAAAGTCTGTGGATAATGTCTCCCAGGAGATTGAAGCAGAGCACAAAGATGGTAAGGGTCAAGACCGGGAAAAACCACTGCCAGGGATAAACCCTGAAAGATTGCAGGCCGTCGGAAATCAAAACGCCCAGGCTGGCTTCCGGCGCTGTTACTCCCAGCCCCACAATGCTAAGGAAGGCTTCGGCCAGGACCGCATCCGGGACGGAAAATATGGCTGTTGTAAGAAGTACGGGAAAGCAGTTGGGCAAAATATGCATAAAAACAATCCTGGTGTAACCCGCGCCGTGCATTCTGGCCAGCCTGATAAAGGGCGCGTTTCTAAGCTGGTAAACCTCGCCCCGGATAATCCGGGCGGTGGGAACCCAGAGAACCATCCCCAGGGCGATGAAAATATTTTTAACGCCTGGCTCCAGGACAACCGTCAGCATTACCACAACCAGGAAAGGAGGGATGCACCAGAAGAGGTCGATCAGCCCTGTTAAGAAACGATCCGCAATGCCCCCGCTAAGACCCGCGATGCTTCCCACCAGGAACCCTGCCGTAATGTTAATCAGGGTTGCAAAAAAGGCTATGACGAGTGATATTCTTAGCCCGGCCAGAATTCTGGCAAGCAAGTCACGACCCAGGTAGTCGGTTCCCAGCCAGTGGTTACAGGAAGGCCCTGTGTTGGCCTCATAGAGATTCTGCACATTTGGATGGTACGGCAAATAGAACTTGCCCCCAAAAGAAATCAACACATAGAGCAAGATTAGCAACAGACAGGCTAAGACGAACCGGTTCTGAACGATTCTCGAGTAAACCATGTCAGGATCCATTTCTGTAGCGGCACCGGGGGTTAAGGGAAAAGGCAAGCAGATCCGTCAAAAATGTTGAAACCAGGAGAATAAATGTGTAAAATATGGTGATCCCGGCCACCAGGTTATAGTCGCGGTTGCCGATGGAAGTGATGTAGTACTGACCCAGACCCGGCAACGCGAAGATTTTTTCCACAATAAAACTGCCGGTCAACAGTGTGGCGGCTAAAGGTCCTGTGTAATGAATGGCGGCAGGGAGGGCATTGGGCAGGGCGTGCCGCAGGACCACGGCGGCAGGTCCCAGACCCCTCACCCTGGCTGAAATAATGTAGTCCCTTTGCAAAACCTCAATCATTTCCGTCCGGATTAGCCTGGTTATGACCGCAGCCGGCCAGATCGCCAGGGTTAATACCGGCAGCACCAGATCCAGCGGCTTCTCGTACATGGCCACCGGAAATATTCCCAGCTTCAAGGCAAAAATATAAATGAGCCCAGCCCCCAGGGCAAAATTGGGGATGGACAGGCCCAGCGTAGCCCAAGCCAGAATAAACCTGTCCGGCCACCTGTTATGCCATATAGCGGACAGAACCCCGGCAGTTACGCCCAGGAAAGCGGCCAGGGCCAGCGCTGGGAAGCCCACAGCCGCTGAAACGGGAAAGGATTCGGCGATGATCTGGTTGACCGTGCGTCCCGGGTATTTGAGGGACTCCCCCAGATCAAAGCGCGCCAGGGCAGTCAAGTAATCTGCGTACTGCCTGGCTGCGGGCTGGTCCAAACCGTACTTAGCATAAAGATTTTCTTTAATATCAGGATTTATCCTTTGGGACATAAAAGGGTCCCCGGGCAGAAGGCGCATCAAAAAAAAGGTTAAAGTCACCACAACAAGCATGACTCCCAGATTAAATCCAGCCCTCCTTAGAACGTAGCCAAGCATATACTACTCCACGTAAGCCCACTTAAAATCTGCAAAAAAGGCAAAGCTAGGGTGAATCACTCCCTTGATTGTCTCCCTTTCCAGGTAGGGATTGGTATAGTAGTAAATAGGTATCACTGGCTGTTCGTCCATCAGGATCTTTTCCGCTTCGAACATAAGCTCGTTTCTGGTTGGTCTGTCCCCTGCGCCCAAAGCCTTATCAATCAACTGGTCATATTGGGCATTGGCCCAGTTAGCCAGGTTGTTGTCACTATCCGTCACCCACATGTCCAAAAAAGTCATGGGATCGTTGTAGTCGGCAACCCAGCCCACCCTGGCTACCTGGTAGTCTTTTCCAAACATTGTATTCAAGTAAACCCTGTATTCCTGCTCCGCAATTTCACTTTGCACCCCAAGGTGTTCCAGCCACATACCGGTTATGGCCTCGGCCACGGCCTTGTGGTTCTGATTGTTATCCAGGAGCACCTTAATTTTCGGAAAACCCCTGCCTTCGGGAAAACCGGCTTCTGCCAGAAGCCCCTTTGCCACCGCCGGGTTGAAACCGCCAATAAGTTTTTCCCCGTGGCTCCTGAAATCCCGGCCGGGAGCAGGTCCCTCCACCCCCGGGGGAACAAAGGCATAAGCTGCTTTTTCACCGCTCTTGATTAAGTTGGTTACCAGCGACTCCCTGTCGATGGCCAGGGACAGCGCTTTTCTAACCAGGACCTGATCAAAGGGTTTTACTTCGGTGTTAAACATATAGTATTCGTTGGATAAATCAGGGCTTAGCTTTAGCAGACCGCTTTCAGCCAGCCTTTCAATCTCGCGGTAGGGAGGGGTTTCCGCAATGTCGATTTGACCCTTTTCAAACATGGCCAGTTCCGTGTTGGAATCGTCCACCAGGGTAATTATCAGTTTTTCCAGCTTGACGTTTTCCCGGTCCCAGTATTGGTTGTTCTTGGCCAATAGAATTTGCTTGTTGTGTTCCCAGGCCGTTAGCTTAAAGGGGCCGTTGCAGACCAATCCTTCGGGTGCCCGCAGCCATCCGGCGGGATCCCGGGACACTACATTTTCTGGTACGGGAAACAATGTTGGAAATGCTGTAAGTGAGAGAAAATACGGCACGGGATCCTTCAAGTTAACTACCAGCCTGTCTTTTCCTTCAGCCCGCACACCGACGGATGACGGGTCAGTTACCTCGCCCGAATTAAACTCCTTGCCATTGACCAGATAAAATAGCTGATAAGCATAGGGGCAGGCAGTTTCGGGGGAGAGCGCCCGGAGCCAGGCGTAGACAAAATCGCCCGCAGTAAGCGGCTCCCCGTTGGACCAGGAGCATTCCCTCAAATGAAAGGTATAGGTTTTGTAATCCGGTGAAACATCCCAGCTTTTAGCCATGCCCGGCGCCGGCAACCCATCCTGGTCCAGCCTTACCAGGCCTTCTAAAAGGGCGTTGGCCACGGTCTGCTCCATCATGCCGGAAGATAGGGCGGGATCGAGGGTTGCAGGCTCCGCGCCGATATTGTATCTGATTAGCTGTTCAGTCGAGGCGGGTTTGGAGGATGAAGGGGAACAACCAGCTATATATATCAGGGCAATTACACTAAGAATATAAAATACTAACTTATTTTTGCTTTTTTCGAAAATAATCACAGATAATTACCTCCTGCTAATCTTTTTCAGGATAATTCTACTTTTTCGACTATTTTCCCTCCTTATCCAGGAAATTATTGTGCAAAATATTGTTCACATTTGAAGGGATTTCGGGTATTACTGAGAATCAATTTATTATGGGTAAAACAACCAACAAAAAAATGCTTCAATTTCCCTTTAGTTTAAAAATTAATAAAAAAAGGATAAATATTACCCCGGCTTTCGTCTACCAGTTAATTGTTGACAGTATCGGTTTAATTATAATTTTTTTAGCAGCTGTGTCCGTGCAGTTTCAGGCGGACATGATCTGGGTGTACCTATTTTGGGTTATATTCAGCACTGCCACCGAGCTAAAGCCCATAACGATGCCCAACAACGACCAGCTAACCATATCTTTCGCCGTTCACATCTCCGCACTTATTCTTTTTGGGGCCCCGATTGCTATTTTAGTTTCCACAGTGGCCAATATTATAACTGATGTTATCGGAAAACGCGGTCTGAAGAAGATGCTTTTTAATATCAGCCAGTATGCTATAACCATTCAATTAGCCTGGTTTGTTTACGATTTATTAAGATGGAATACCGGTCCGCTGCATTTAAAAACAGACTCCCCGGCCATGCTTTTAAGCTGCCTTGTCTATGTCGCAATTAACTTTTTCCTGGTAACTACGGTCATTTCCTTAAGCCAGGGCTCCAGGCTGCTCAGACAATTGACCTCCGACGTAAAGCTGGAACTAATTCATTTCGCCACCCTTGTACCTGTCAGCCTTTTAATCGTAATTCTCTATGATTATGAGCCCCTGTCCATTATCATCTTGCTTCTGCCGTTGGCTATGGCCCACTTTAGTTTCGAAAACTATATGAACCTCAGGATGGAAACCAGGAATACCATTGAAGTACTGGCCGACATCATTGACAAGCGGGACGGTTATACATCTGAGCACTCCCGGCGGGTAGCTTATTATTGCAGCCTTATTGCGGATGAAATCGGGATGCTGGGAAGTGACCATGAAACCCTGGTAACCACAGCCAAGGTTCACGATCTGGGCAAGGTTTATGTTCCGGACAGCATTTTATTAAAAGCCGGGCACTTAATTCCCGAAGAGCAGGCAATTATGGCCAATCATGCCCTGGTGGGCTACAAAATTTTAAGCAACTTGAGGTTTTATAAGTACGGCGCTTTGTACGTCTATTATCACCACGAACGGTATGACGGTAAAGGCTACCCCAAAGGGCTCAAAGGCATAGACATCCCCCTGGGGGCCAGGATTATGGCTGTGGCCGACAGTTATGACGCCATGACTTCTGATCGCGTCTACCGTAAGGCCCTGTCCCATGAAGAAGCCATAACTGAATTGATTAACAACGCCGGGACGCAGTTCGACCCCGGCATTGTTAGAATCTTTGTTGACATCCTGCACAGGGAAAACAAAGACCAACTAAAATTGGAACTAGATAGGAGTTAACCATGGCTTTCACCATCATCGTCTTAATCTGCGCCGCTGTTGCCTTGATCACCGGCGGCAGCATTAACAACCTGAAGAGCATACGGTTTAAATACCCCTGGCTGGTTCTGGCAGCCGTTGTCATAAAGCTGGTGACAAACTCGGGCTTCCGGCATACCCTGGGTCTGCCGGATCCGCTGGCGCCAAAACTGTACATGCTTTCCCTGGCCCTGGTTGCCGTTTTTGTTCTATTAAACCTGCGGCTGCGCGGGTTGGTCCTGATCGGACTGGGCCTCCTCAGCAACCTGCTGGTGATTTACGCCAATTCAGGCTATATGCCGCTTAAACGCGAATATTTTGAAATAATAGCTTCGCCGGAAGAATTGGCGTTAATTAAACAGGGACTGCCGGCTTACAACTACGTTGCCACCGGTCCGGACACCGTTTTTTATTACCTGTCGGATATTTTCCTGATGCCCCACTGGATTTTTATTACCAGGGTTTTCAGCATTGGGGACGTCTTGATTACCATTGGCGGCTGCCTGTTTGTCTGGAGGTGCTTGAAAAAACCGGCCGGGCTTTCTTAAACATAGCCCGGCCGGTAATTGAGAAAGTCCATCGGGATGAGATGAGCCGGACGCCCCGTGGAAGAGGGTGCCCGGCCAACTATTTCTGCTATTTTACTTTACAGACGCCAGGCGCCCAGGTTATTAAGGGCAGTTCAGAGTAAGGGAAATCCCTGTTTTCCGGCCTTACCCTCAGAGTGTAGCCAAGGGCACCCTGGGGCAACGATAACTCACCGGCAAAGCGGTGGATGCCTGGTTCCTCCTCTCCCTCACAGGAAATGCTTACGACCGTGATATTACTGAGCCCGCTGTCCCCTGTCACCCCGTATAAAAACTCAACGGCTACATGCCCGGGGGGGATTTCCCCCAGTCTTACAATTGCGCTAACTGCCAGCTTTTCTCCCACAGCCATCTTGGGCCGGGCGTTGGAATCCACAGAAATGATGGAAACTCCGTCCCAGCGTTCCTCAATAAACCGCTTAAAAGCGCTAACGCTGCCGGCAACCTCATAATTATTGTGGGCAAAATGGAGCCCCCGGTTGATGGTGGGCACATAGAAACGCCCGGTGTATTCGGCAACCATCCGGCAAGTATTGAATACCGGGGCAATGGTTTTAACAGAGTTTTTCATCAGGCGGATCCACTCCAAAGGAAGCCCGGATTGTTTGCGGTAAAAGGTCGGAATTAGTTTTTCCTCCAGAATTTCATACAAGGAATAACAATCATCCAGATCCTGTATTTCTTCGTCCCAATACTCCCGTTCCGTGCCCACGGCAAAACCGTTATCTCCGTTATAGGCCTCCGGCCACCACCCGTCCAGGGTGCTGACGTTGACTATCCCGTTCAGGGCAGCCTTCTGGCCGCTGGTGCCGCTGGCCTCCATCAACCGGCGGGGGGTATTGAGCCAGGCATCAACTCCTTGAAGCAAGTGGCGGGCCATGTGGATGTCGTAGTTTTCCAGGAGAAGGACTTTGCCCCTGAGATCGGGCTCATCGGCAAAATCGTATATTATTTTTATAAGTTCCTGCCCGGCCAGGTCCGCGGGGTGGGCCTTCCCGGCAAAAATAAAGCGGACGGGCCGGTGGGGGTCATTAACCAGCCGGCTTAACCTTTCCTTATCCCGGAAGAGGAGGGTGGCCCTTTTATAGGTGGCAAAGCGCCTGGCAAAACCGACGGTTAAAATATCGGGACTCAAGTATTCTTCCACTTCCTGGATCCGGCTGGCGGGTTCGTAGTTCCGCCTTCGTTGCCTCTGCACGCTGGCCCGTACAAAGCCGATCATCTTTTCCTTCAGGTTGCGATGGATCCTCCAGAGCTCTTCATCGGGAATGCTGTCTATTCTTTCCCAGACCTGGCGCTGGTTAATCCGATCCGTAAAACCTTTGCCAAGGTAACGAGCGTAAAGATCCCTGAGCTCCCCGGCTATCCAGCTGCCGGTATGTACTCCGTTGGTAATGGAAGTGACCGGTACCTCCTCGGGGTGCAACCGGTTGTAATAGACGTGGAACATATCCCGGGCAACTTTGCCGTGAAGCCAGCTGACACCGTTGGTCAGGTAAGAGTGATTCAGGGCCAGCAGAGTTAGATTAAAGCTGTCTCTCCCCACGTCCCAGGCCAATTCCAGAAATCCTTCCAAATCCAAACCTATTTCAGCCGCTGTACCAGGAAAAAACTGTTCAATCATCTTTTTGCTGAAAAGATCATGGCCGGCGGGAACAGGTGTATGGGTGGTAAAAATGGTTGATGAGCGCACTACTTCCCTTGCCGTCCCAAGGGGTACCCCCTTTCCAACTAGTTCCCTGATTCGTTGTATGACAAGAAAAGCCGGATGCCCTTCGTTGATATGCCAGGCCGTCGGGTTAATCCCCATGGCACGCAGGGCCTTAACCCCGCCAATGCCCAGGATGATCTCCTGGGAAATCCTGTACTCCCTGTCGCCGCCGTAAAGGGAACCGGTCAGACCCTGGTCCTCCGGGGTATTACAGGGATTATCGGTGTCCAAAAGGTAGATATTCACCCTTCCCACCTTTGCCTGCCAGATTTGGGCAAAAACAGTGCGTCCGGGCAATTCCACTGGAACCACCAATCTGTCGCCGGACGAATCGTTGACCGGCGTAATGGGAAGTTCGAAAAAGTTCAGATAAGGATACTCGGCTTCCTGTTTTCCCTCCGCGTTAATTCTCTGGGTGAAATAACCGTGTTTATACAACAGTCCCACCCCTACAAAGGGAAGTCCGAGATCGCTGGCAGACTTGCAGTGATCCCCCGCCAGCAGACCCAATCCCCCGGAGTAAATGGGGTGGGACTCATGCAATCCGAATTCAGCTGAAAAATAAGCAATCACATTGTCCTTGTGCTCCGGATAAGTCTTGTCAAACCATTTCTCCTCAGTTTGGTAGCGGTCATATTGTCCAATTACCCGCCGGTAAAGCGCCAGGTAATCGTCATCCCGGGAGGCAGCCACCAGATCCTCCTCGCGAATCTGCATGAGAAAGCGGACAGGGTTATGCCCTGCTTTCCGCCAGAGCTGCGGGTTAATTGCCCTGAAAAAATCCACGCCACCCGGCCTCCAGGTAAACCAGAAATCATAAGCCAGTTCCTTGAGCCTGCAAATTGATTCCGGAAGCTTCGGGGTTACTGACACAAAACTAAAAGGGAACATAGGCACCTCCAAAGTATTATAAAAAAAGTTTCGACCCGGTTCAAAAAATTCCTCCATATCCTAATATATATTAATTTCCGACCTTTTGTAATTCGTCTGCCCGTTAAAAAAAAGGATCCTCCAGCCGTAAAACGGTGAAGGACGCCGTCAATTCCAGGTATATTAACAACCGGGGTATCGTCAAGCTGTTGTTTAATTTATGCTTGCTCAACTATACTGTTCATTCAAGAAAGGTTCGCCGTTCAACTTGTAATAACCGGATTGGTCTTTAAAATGAAGGCTGATTAAGCCGTTAATTCCCGTATCAGTAAGGACCGTCCTGGAGGGCGCAGATTTTTTCAAGGGCAGCTGCCAGCAGATCATTTTATGGAAATACTTTTTATCGAAATTAAAAATTTTAAACAATATTAAAGAATTTACCGGCATTTTATAATTGTGATTTATTAATTTTACAAACTCCTGGGCTGTATTCTCCTGATCCGTATGCACAATTGCTATAAGATTGGGCGGCATATCGCCGGATTTACCGGTGGCCAGAATTTTTTTGGCCAGGTCATCGTGCGACTTTAAAAATAGCTTTCCCGTTTCGACCCGGAGGATAATTCGAAAATAACCGGTATCCTGCCCCCTGGTATACCAGGCCAGATCCATGGGGGCTTCCCTTTGATAACGCGGGTCCATACCCCTGTCCCGAAAAAAGGTAAAGTAGCCCAATGACTCGCCTAACCGTGCTAAAAAATCAATTTCCCGGATATAAAACTTTTGCTTCTTATCATAAACATATAAATTCAGATGGTGGTAGCAACGGACAAACCTTTCCAGGATGTCATTAAAATCAGCTTCGAAACGGGGTTTATACATGAAAAACGCACCTTTGACTTGAACATTTTAATAAGGCTAAACAACACCCTTAAAGCACTGGAAAAGGGGGATTGTGCTTTTTTGGGCACAGTTCCCCTTCCCCGCGAACTTTAATCTTACTTACCCAGGTCCTCCATTTTCTTGCCGGCATCCGGGAAGAACAGGGGTTCACCGTATTTGTCTTTACCAAAATCCTCAATTATTTTTTGCGTTTCCGGAGCAACCATAAAGTCGGCAAAAGCTTTTCCGCCATCCTTGTTAACCTTGCTGAACTTTTCCGGATTTACCTGCATTACGTGATAAATGTTCAGCAGGGTTGCTTCCCCTTCCACTAAAATGTCCAGCTTGACATTTTTCTTTTGGGCCAGATAGGTGGCTCTATCCGAAAGGGTATAGCCGCGTTTTTCATTGGCGATGTTCAGTGTTGCCCCCATACCTGTCCCGCTCTGCTGATACCAGTCGCCTTTGGGGGCAATACCGGCGGTATCCCAGAGCTTCAGCTCCATTTTATGGGTTCCCGATTGATCGCCCCGGGACACAAAGACTTCCTGTTTTTCGGCAATTTTCTTGAAGGCGTCAACAACTTTGCTCCCCTTGATGCCCGCCGGGTCATCGGGGGGGCCAACAATGATAAAGTCATTATGCATAACCAGCCTGTGGTTGATGCCGGCTCCATTTTCAATCAATTTGGCCTCATCCTGATAAGCGTGGCACAATAGTACATCGGCTTCACCCTTTTCACCCATGGCCAGGGCCGCGCCGGTACCTACAGCGATAGTTTTTACCTTGTAGCCTGTTTTCTCTTCAAAAATGGGCTCCAGCACATCCAAAAGCCCACTGTCCTGGGTACTTGTGGTGGTGGCTAGAATTACATCTTTAACCTGCGGGGTCTGCGGGGTCTGTGGGGCTTTTTGGCCGCAGCCCTGAATAACAGCCAGGGCCAAAACCAGGATCGCAACCAAAAACGGCAGGTGAAATCTCCTATTTAACATATACATCCCCTTTTTTACTTTATTAGATCACTATTGTTTATTCCGATTAAAAGTATTTCTAGCCGAAGTTACCGAAATCCTGCCCCTGGGAAATATTTTTGCATCCTCAGGCTCCCCGCGTCTCACCGGTTAACCGTATCTCCCTACCGCAATACCGGCACTTTTTCCCCTCCAGCCCCACCGCCCGGGTATTATAACCCATTCTTTCGATAACAGTTTCCCCGCACCGGGGGCAGATAGTGTCGTTGGCGTCCAGCTGAGGGGCGTTCCCGATATAGACGTAGGCCAGCCTGGCCAGGGCGGTCTCCCTGGATTTCTGCAATGTATCCAGGGGCGTAGCCGGAAGATCCACCTCAAAACTGGGGAAATAGCGGGAGAAGTGCAGGGGGATTTCCGGGTCCAGGGAGGCAATCCAATCCACCAGCCGGCCGATCTCCTCCTCTCGGTCATTGAGGCCGGTTACCAGGAGTGTGGTCAATTCCACGTGACACCTGGTGTGGGCGATTTCCACCGTCCGAAGCACAGGCTCCAGGCTGCCCTGGCAGCTTTCCCGGTAGTATTTGTTTGTAAAACCCTTGACGTCGATATTCATAGCGTCAATATAGGGCAGAAGCTCCCGCAACGGGGTCTCGTTGATGTAGCCGTTGGTGACCAGAACGTTCTTCAGCCCAGCCTCCCGGGCCAGGCGGGCTGTGTCCAGGACGTATTCATACCACATCAGGGGTTCATTATAGGTATAGGCGATGCCGGCGTTGGGGTAACCCCGCTCCAGCTGCTGCCGGGCTAATTCTACCGCCTCAGCCGGGGCTACGTCCCGGGTGGATGGGTCGCCGTGGGCGATACCCCAGTTCTGACAGAAGCCGCAACGCAGGTTGCAGCCTGCCGAACCAAAGGAGAGGATATAGGAACCGGGGTAAAAATGGTAAAGCGGTTTCTTCTCAATGGGATCCAGGGCGCAGGAGGTAACCTTGCCGTAATTGGTGGCGTAGAGGGTTCCCCCACGGTTTTGTCTAACCCGGCAAAAGCCGTATTTGCCTTCCCGGATGGTGCACAGCCTGGGACAGAGGCGGCAGGCGGCCAGGTTTTGCCCCTTTTTTTCATAGCAGGTCGCTTCGTGCATGGCCACTCTCCTCCTGTTAAAAAGGCCTTTAGTGGTGCCTGATTACCATAAATCGCTCCAATGTAACCGCATCTTCCGGTCCAATACCAGCTTTTTGACGGGCGATCTCCACCTGCTCCACGGCGCTGTCAATACCCTCCAGGTTGGGCAGAAGCAGACCGCTCCGCCTTCCGGACCGGACAATTACACCGTATTTTTTGGGGTCCAGTTTGTCCAAGCTGCTGACAGGCTCCGGCGGCTGCAGAACATCTACGGAAAACTCCAGGTCGTCCAGCTCCTCCGGTCGTACAGGTTTAAAGCGCGGGTCATGAAAGGCGGCGCTGACGGCGTTGTTGGCAACTTCTTCAACTATATTCCGGGTAACCGGTTCAATGGTCCCGATACAGCCCCGCAAACTTCCGTGTTTTTTAAGGGAAACGAAAACACCGGCCCTTTTCTTGAATTCTTCGGGTACAAACCTGTCCTGGGAATGTGTCCGGACTTTTAGCTGCTCCTCCAGGGTTTCCCGGGCAATCCTCACCAGAAAGCTTTCAGATGCCCTGCGGCTCTCCAGCCTGGCCCGTTTGCCGGCCTGGAGCTTAGGTAAAAGGGACCTGTCAGGATTTGCCGGGCCGGGTATCAAAGAGGCAACAAGATAACCTACCCCGAAGGGCCCCTCGTAAGAAAGAACTTCCGCCTTGACTTCCAATCCATCAAGGGCTCCCAGCATCATTACAATGGAGCGGTAACCGCATTCCGCCGCCTCCTGGACCAGGAACTCATCCATATTTAAAATACCCTGAACGTCGGGAACCGCCAGCAGCTCTGCAATTTGCCTGTCAAATTCCGCCCCCTGGGGGTTATAGCCGCCCGGGGCAAGCCTGGTCAGACAGTGGGAAAGGTCGCCGCTGGCCAGAAGGGCCGCCTTGCGCCCCGTAAGTTCTGCTGCCTGCCGGACAGCCAGGCCGAACAAATAAAGCCTTTCGGCAGAGTCCAGGGCCATGGAGACGTGGACCAGGGGCAAATTCACGCCGGCTTGTTGTAAAAAGTAAAGGGGTACTGTTACGCCATGGTCCAGGCGCAGGCTGAAATCGTACTGCCTGGCAAGTTTCCCGGTCAGCTCAACGGTATTCAGCCCCAGGACCGCTGCCTGCTTCTTAATTTCCTCCAGCAGCATCTTATCGTTGGCCAGCTCAAATTTAATCCCGCAGGCACCAAAGTTGGACAGATCGCCCTTTAGTACAGGGTCCCCGTTTAAACCAATCACACCATGGAAAATGGGAGCGTGGGGAGAGATGATTAAAACGGTCCCGGCGCTGCTTTCCTTAAGCCTCCGGCCCAGTTCAAGGAGGGCCTGTTGGGTGGCTTCCACCTCTTCCGACTCCCGGTGGCCCACCTCCGGCACTGCCACCGGGGGGTGCGGGCAAATTCCACAAAATACAACGGACAAGATAGCTCACACCTTCCTAAACCTTATCCTTTAGGCACAAGCCCAAAATAGAGAAAATAACCGCCCAGCGTTACCAGAAAAATCCCGCACAGGATCAGGATCCCCCGGTAAACCTTTTCGTTGAGAAACTTCCGGCCCCCCGCCACAGCGGCGGCAATCAGGCTGTACCAGGTAAGGTCAGCCAGGATGTGACCTGTAAAGAAGGAAGCCAGGCCGGTAAGGCCGCTTTTCAGGGAAACGGTAATGTAACCCAGCCCGATCGTGGCCCACCACAGGGACCAGTAAGGGTTAGAAATACTGGTCAGGACTCCGGCAGCGACAGGATGGAGCCGGGCGCTCCGCCGGGTTCCCCCGGTGTCCCCTTCCTCGCCGGCAGCTATTTCACCCGTTTTCCCTGCCTTTTGAAACTCCAGCGCCACCCTGCCGGCCCGGGCGTCTTTGGCCATACCGAAACCCATATAAATCAAAAAGGCGCCGCCGCAAATGGCGATAGTCCGGGTAACGGAGGTCAGGGTTATAATAAGGGAAAGTCCGCTGACGAGAGCAAAGACGAGGACCAGCTCAAGCAGGGCGTGCCCCAAAACTATCAGCGGTCCGGCGCTGAAGCCTCGCCTGGCGCTTTCCGCAATGGTAACCGTAAGCAGAGGCCCCGGCATCATGGCTCCTGAAAAACCAACAACGAAGGCCGTCGTAAAAATTATAAGCAATTCCACGTGCAATCATCCTTTATTCTGCTCTCAAACCGGCCTTTTTATCTCGAACTAAATAATGCCTGTTAATTATCAGCAGCCGCTTCAAATTTTTAGTCTGGTAAGCGTTTCTTGCATCTCACCGATGCCTTGCTCCAGCAACCGGGACGCTTCGGTGAAACCCTTCACCAGCGAAGTTTGTTCACCTGCAGCCGTATTCACACCGGCAATTCCTTCTGTTACCAGCTGTGTATAGGCTGTGACTTCATTTACAGTATCTATTAGTCCCTTCAAGTCCGTAATAATGTCTGAAAGCGATTGGGAAGCCTCCCTGGCTGCGTTGTATCCTTCCAGTACTACCTGCCGGTCCTTTTCCAGGGTAACAGTGGCCTGGGCGGCATGTTTTCGCACTTTTTCAAAAAGGCTGGTAATGCCCCGGGTAGCCGCTGCCGCATCCCTGGCCCGATTCTGTATTTCACCGGCCAGGGAGGAAAATTTTTCTCCCCCGACGTTATTGCCGGCTGCTTCCTCAACTGCCTTTTGGGCCAGCAAACTGGCCTGATCAGCAATCAGGGAAATGAACAGAAGAATTTCCCCCACCTTGTCCACGTAGGATTCCAGCTCTTTTACCGATTCGCCGGCCCTGATAACTACCGCACTGCTTGTTTCCATTTGTTCCAGGAAGTTAGTGGAGGCTGCCTCAGCCGCCGCCAGGCTGGCCACAGTTTTATCCGAGGCGCCCACAACCGCATTGGCTCCCTCCTCCATTTTATTCATGGCTGCCGCCAGTCCGCTCATCCTGGCGGCAGCTTGACTGGACTTATCTACCGCCTTTTTAATACTGTCCTGCAGTTCCCGGGTGTAGCTGGCAACAACGGAGGCAGAATTAATGGACTTCTCCGCCAGTTCCCTGAGTTTTTCCACCATGGTACAAAAGGTGCGGGTCAGGCTGCCCACCTCATCCCTGGACATTTTCAGCTCACAGACATCCATGCCGGTTAGATCGCCCTGAGCAATGCGTCTGGCCACCTGCTCCAATCTTTTTACGGGATCGGCGACCAGGCCGGAAATATACAGAATCAGCAGGATCATGACGGCGATAAGCACGGTTCCCCCGGCGGCAACCTGATTGCGGAGGGAGGCTATCTGGGCATAGGTGTCTTCAATGGAAAAACCCACCCTGAAGCCCCCCCAGTGCCTGCCGTTTACATAAATGGGCGAGGAAATGTCCCAGATCAGTTCTCCGGTGTCCCTTCTGTACTCCTGGAACAGGTAAAGCTCCTGGTTTTGGACCGCCGCCAGCCCCACGGGATCGTTAAAAATTCGCTTGGAGCGGATGGAGTTTTCGCCGTAACCAATTTTGGAAAGGGTGTTGTGGGTGGGGATATAGCCATTTTGGTCCAGGGCTACGGCATAAACAATTATTTTATCCTTGAGGTAGGCATCCTGAATATGCTTCAAATGCTCATCCGTATAGGCGTCATAAGCGGTGTGGTATTTCTGGGGGGTGGTATTGGGAATGGGTCGATAATTTGTATCGAACAGCTGCTCTTCAGTCAACTGCCCCTTATCCAGGGCGTCGGTTAATATCTTGCCGGTCATTTCGGCTCCGGTCAGGGCCAGGATAATACCGCGTTCGGTTATGGCCTTACGCATGGTGCCGGTTTGTCTGTTTAGATCGAAAGCCAAAAAACCCACAATCAGCGGCACCATCACAGCGATCATGATCAGGCTGTTCTTAAGTTTTAAAGAATTCAGAACAAATTTCATTGGGTACCACCCCGCCCCCTAACTGGCTATTTTGATGCAGTCAGTTTAACCTTTACAGCTGGTTTTACCGTAACGCTTCTCGCCAGGGAAAAAGCCTGTTTATAGCCGCGGCAACTTTGTTGGTCCCTGTTTAATTCCAGTTGGAACAGGACATGCTCCTATCACCTTGAAAATGGGGGCTTCCTGGGTCCAACCCTTTTGTCCGCTAAAATCAGCCCTTTGGATTTGCTCCCCGGTAAGGAATAGTTCGTCTTTTTTACTGTATTCCCTCCCTGCCCCGGTTTATAAACAAGGGATTTAAAAGAAAATGGTACCCTTTTTAATAATATTTTTTAGAATATTAAAATTTTTAATTTGCTCAAAGGAAAATGCTGTGTAATTAAAGAAATTTGAACGAGGAAATACTGTTTTAAATAGCACCTGTTCATTACCAGTTCCCTAAAGGAGTGATTATTCTTTGTATAAAAAAATTCTTGTTGCCGTAGACGGTTCAGAACTATCAACAAAAGCAGCCTTGCACGGGGCAGAACTGGCGATAAAACTTGGGTCCGGGCTTATGCTCTTCCATGTCGTCCCTCCCCTGCCTTCCTTTGACAACATGTCCCCTGATCGTGTGGGGAACATCCATCAGGATATTGTCAACGAATTTATCAAGCAGGGCCGGGAAATCTTAAGCAGTACAGAAGAAAAATTGGCGACGTACGGTGTCATGCTTACAACCAGCATCACTGTGGGACACCCCGCCGAAGAAATCTGTAAAAAGGTAGACACCGACGGATTTGACCTTCTAGTTATGGGCAGCCGCGGCCTTGGCCAGATTAAGGGCTACTTGATGGGAAGCGTGAGCAACAGGGTTTGCCGCCATGCCAATTGCCCTGTTCTGATTGTAAGATAGGGCCGGGCAATCCTGCCCTGGCCCTGCTTATAAATAATAATGCCTACGGAAGGAGCCTTCGGGTATAGTCACCTGAAAGGGTATTAGATAGAGCCGCATATGCCGGCGTTTTAGCCGGTGATGCCGGTTTCTTACCAAAAGAAACCGGCTTGTCAGATCCAGTGTGGCGCTGGCGCCTCGTCTTTTTTTAGGACAGCGCACAGGTAAAAAAAGGCGCCTTTTCCAGGCGCGGTTATCCTGCCTAATCCCACAATACAGTAACGTGGCATTTTTTTCTGGACTAGAAAGAAACTTAAGCGGACAATCCCTTTCCTGCCTTTGTACCCGCCGGCGCTGGCGGGGTGGGCTGAAGGGAGGGGGACAATCAGTTCCGCAGGGTAAATTCCATATTATTTAAACAGTTATTCTTCACTTCTTTAGATCCCCAGGTATGCTTCCCTGATATGTTCGTCGTTTAGCAGATCCTTGCCGTTTCCCTGGAGGATGACGCTGCCGTTTTCCAGCACATAGGCCCGGTGGCACAGGTTTAAAGTCTGTACAACATTCTGCTCCACCAGCAAAACGGTGGTACCCTCTTCGTTGATATCTTTGACTTTATCGAAGATCTGTTTAACCAGCACCGGAGCTAGACCCAGGGAGGGTTCATCCAGGATCAAAAGCTTCGGCAGGGCCATTAATCCCCGGCCCAGGGCCAGCATCTGCTGCTGCCCGCCGCTCAGGGTGCCGGCCTCCTGGTTTTGCCTTTCTTCCAGGATGGGGAACAGCTCATAGACTTTATGCATGGATTCTTTTCTTTTGGCCTTTGCTTCCTTCAGAAGGGAACCCATTTCCAGGTTCTCCCGCACGGTCATTTCCGGAAACAGCCTCCTGCCTTCCGGTACGTGGACGATACCCAGCTCCGCAATCTTGTAACCAGGCAGTTTGGAAATATCCTTTCCCTGGAATTCAATGGTTCCCTTGGTGACCGGCAGCATACCGGAAATAGCGTTCAATGTGGTGGTCTTCCCCGAACCGTTGGCCCCCAGGAGGACAACCAGTTCCCCCTGATGCACCTCAAAGGATACGCCCCACAACACCTGAATGTCCCTGTAGCACACATCAATACCTTTTACCTTAAGCATAGGCGTCACCCAGATACGCTTTAATGACCTCAGGATGGTTGGCAATATCCTTCGGCTTACCCATGGCAATTTCGCTGCCGAAATTTATGGCCAGAATCCGGTCGGAGATCCCCATCATTACTTTCATTATGTGCTCCACAATAATAATTGTAACTCCCGTGTCCTTGATCCTCCGGATCAGGTCAATGGCCTCTTCCGATTCTTTGGGGTTTAAGCCCGCACAGGTCTCGTCCAGCATAATCAAGGACGGCCCGGTGGCCAGGGCCCTGGCAATTTCCAAACGCTTACGCAGGGGAATGGGCAGACCCTTTGCTTCCCGGTGCGTGTACTTTACCAAACCGCAGAATTCGATAATTTCCTCAGCCTTATGCCTGGCTTTACCCATACTTCCGGTGCGCAAGAAAGCGCCCGCCATGACGTTTTCGATAACACTCATGCGCCGCAGGGGTTTTACCACCTGGAAGGTCCGGCCTATGCCCATTTCACAGATTTTATGGGCGGGTACCGTATCAATCCGCTTTCCCTTGTAGTAGATTTCTCCCGAGGTCAAAGGAAAGAAGCGGCTGACCAGGTTGAACACCGTGGTCTTTCCGGAGCCGTTGGGGCCGATAATACCGAAAATTTCTCCCTGTTCCACCCGAAAACTCAAATTGCAGACGGCCGACAACCCGCCGAACTTTTTTGTTGCGTTCTTTATTTCAAAGAAACTCATCCTACACACCCCCCGTTAGGCTTTCTTTTTTCCGGGACATGATTCTTTTAATCAGATTGAGTTCACCAACGATGCCGTTGGGCAGGAACATGATGATCAGGCAGACCAGTATGCCAAAAATCAGAACGTTGGCGGAGCCGAGGGTGGTGCGGAAAATTTCTCCCAGAAAGATGTAAATCAAGGCTCCCACTGTGGGTCCCCAGGTTGTGGCGACACCACCGAGCATTACCACCAGGATTACCATGACCGAAATGTTGGACAAGTTGAAAACAATATGGGGGTCGATAAAAGCAACGTAATTGGTGTAAAAGGCTCCCGCCAGGCCAGTGAAAAAGGCGCTGGGAAGCAAGGCAAAGTTCTTATACAGGGTCGTTGGTACTCCCAGGGAGGTTGCGGCATCCTGATCCTCCCGGATGGAAACCAGGTAGTAACCAATCTTGGAGTGTACTATCAGATACGTAACAAAGACAGTTATAAGCAACATGGCCAGGCCGACATAGTAATAGAATATCTTTGAAGTGATTTCCGGCATGATCAGGACACCCCTGGCGCCGTTGGTTATGGACACCAGGTTGATGAACAGGAGCCGGAATATTTCGCCAAGGGCTAGCATGGCCAGGGCAAAATACGGTCCCCTCAGGCGGAAACAAATCAGCCCGATGGGCAGGGATACAATGGCAGCCATAATAGGGCCGAGAAGCATACCCCACCAGGGGGAGATCCCGAAGTGAAAAACCAAAAGGCCTGCCGTATACGCCCCCACCCCGAAAAAAGCCGCGTGACCGAAGGAAACCTGGCCGGCGTACCCCCCCAGGAGGTTCCAGGATGTGCCGATAACCGCCCACATCATAACCAGGATCAGCATGTGCAATTGGTACGGCGCCTTAATAAAAACAGGAAGGACAGCGGCTAAAATCACAAAAATAGCGGTGTAAATAATATTTTTGTTTTTCATCGGCTCACCTCCTCGCCAAACTTCTGAAGCCGCCGGGCAGGAACAACAGCACCAGTATAAAGATCACCAGGCCGACGATGTCCTTATAGCCCATGGAGATATAGGTGGCCCCCAGTGATTCAGCGATACCCAGGGCCAGGCCCCCAAAGGCCGCCCCCATGGTACTTCCCATGCCGCCCAGAATTGTGATAATGAAGGATTTTGCCGTAAACAGGTGGCCGATATCCGGCCAGAGATAAAACAGGGGCAGGAGCAGCGACCCGCCGGCCGCGGCCAGAGCGGCGCCGATCCCGAAGGTTATCATGGTGATCCTGGAGGAATTGACACCCATGTAAACAGCCGCGTCCCGGTCCTGGGCCGTGGCCCGGATAGCTCTGCCGGTATCGGTCCGGGTCAGAAAAAGGTGCAGCAGAAAGGTAAAAGCCATGGCTATAATAAAACCGATAACCATCGGCACGCTGATGGACATGTCACCCAGCATGACCGTACTGGAAGAATAGCTGGTTGATACGGACCTGTAGTCGGATTTGAACATCAGCCGCATGGCTTCAGTTAAAACCAGCATGATTCCCACCGTCAGCAGTACCTGGTTTTCAGGAAGAATAGAGTCGACCTCAACCAACCGGTTAATCATGTAATTCTGGATCAGGCAGCCGATGAAAAACAGTACCGGCATTGCTATAAACATGCCCAGGTAGGGGTCTATACCGAACTCCTTGAAACAAACGTATGTTACGTACATCCCCACCATAACGAGGGCGCCGTGGGCCAGGTTAATGATTTTCATGACACCCATAATCAAGGTCATCCCAATGGCGATTAACGCGTACATCCCCCCCAGGAGGATGCCGCAGATAACTGTCTGACCAAACAACAACATAAGTTTACCCCCCAAAAAATCCCCTGATTGGTTTGCAAAACAGCGGCACACACAGGAAAAAGGCAACGGCGAAACCTCCGCTGCCCGGCAAAGAGCTGACTGCGGTACACACCCCAGCTTCGGTGTCCACCGCAGCCTTAAATCATGCCGGTAAGCTTAAGAACAGTACTATCCAACGGACGGCTTGTTCCGGATAAAACTTGTTGCGGCGAAAGGTTGGCCCCTTACTTTTCCTTCAGGCCGTCTTATCTGTGCCCTTTTATCTTTTTTTATCGCTCCCGCCAATTGGGAACCGGGTAGACATAGTCTGCGGATTTTACATTTTCCGGCCAGACCACTTCCAGATTGCCCTTTTGCCACTGGACAACGTAGGTGTTGGGCTTATTCTGGTTTGTGTAGCCTTCCCAGTCTTCAAATTTAATGGGACCCATAATGGTTTGCAAGTCTGTTTCTTTCAGAGCCTTTTGAATCGCTGTGTTGCTGGCGTCCTGGGCCCTGCTGAGCGCATCGGCTATAACGTACATCGTGGCGTAGGCCTGGGCGCCGTGGTAGTCGGATTCTTTCTGGTACTTTTTCTTATAGTTGTTATAATAATCGCCGGCGCCGGGCCAGGCTACGTTAGGTACCCACAACGTCGTGGAGGCTACATATTCCGAGGCGTCACCGGCGTTATCCTTGAATTCCGGCATAGTGTAACCGGCGCCGTTGCCGACGAAAAGGTCGACGTTAAAATCAAGTTCCTTCATCTGCTTGCAGATCATGGCAGCGTCCATAACGTAGGACACAGCAAAGACCATATCGGGCTTGGTGCCTCTCATATTGGCCAGCATGGGCTTGAAGTCGATTGCACCGTGCTCGTAAGACTGGTCGAAAACAATATTGATACCCCTATTCTTGCAGTCCTCCCGAAAACCTTTGGCTGAAGAAGTGCCGAAATCCGTATTCTCAAAAATCACTGCCACGTTTTTTGGTTTGACCACTTGCTCGATCATTTGCCAGAGAGCTCCGGTGTACTTGCTGGCGGGGGCCGCCGTACCTCTAAACACATACTGCCAGCCTTTTTTGGTAATCTCATCGGAAGAACCGGTAACAACCAGAAAAGGTGTTTCCAAGGCTTGGGCAGAGCCCGCGATGACGTTGGTACAGGCGCTGCTGTAACCACCGCTGAGCATAGCAACCTTATCCTGGTTGACTAATTTTTCCGTAGCTGACTTGGCCACATCCTGCTTCCCCTGATCATCTTCAAACATCAGCCGGATTTCTTTCCCGTTGATAGTTGTCTTGCCGGCTGCCTTTAATTCCTCATAGGCCATTTCATAGGAGTTTTTTTCCATGGTGCCGAACATAGCCTCACTGCCGGTTAGGGGCAGAATCACACCGACTTTGATTACTTCTGTGGTGGATTGTTTCGCTCCACCGCAACCGCCGGCTGCCAGCATCAGACCAACCGCTAAAACCAGCAGGGCAACCAGCCACCAGGTTTTTTTCATATCTTTACCTCCTCCTTTTTGTAGTTCGCCTACCAACAAAATTCTCCCCTGTCTCCCCTTTCACACCTCCCCGCTCTAATTTTAAAGTGAGCAGCGGCATGTGAAGGATGCCGCATACACCGGAATCGCTCTTGAATAAGTCGCCGGACACGGTTGTTTGTTTGGCGCAAGCCAAACGTCCGGTACGGACGGTGGGAAAAATCTGAAAATGATAATAAATAGCCATAAAGATATTTTAATGAACAATAAAACCTGTTATAAAGTTATATAAAATGATATTAAAACACCTGATTAAAAAATACTGAGGAGTATGGGAAGGATATACCAAATATATACAGATACGGCGTGTCCTAAGCTTCTAAATAGGCACATTAATATAACTAAATTAACCTAATTATAGCATACTCAAACAATTTAAAATATACGGACAATTTAAGATATTATAATTATTTATATATTTTAAAGAACCCTTCCCTCTTTTACCGCCCGCGCCATCTTGAAAAGGCGGGGAAGACTACTGATATCCGTTGATACAGTTGGCGCAGGCCAAACCATATTTATTATAGTTATTTTTATTTCTTTGGAGAACAATTAGCTCATAATGGTACAAAGTATTTATAATGTTTCGTGTATTCAGAATATCAAATACAGTATCACGAATTCCCCCTTGCTAGCCGGTGAAAGGTACGGGGACCCATCACCGGTACGCTTTCCGTTTCCTGGTAGCAGTTATTGCTTTTCAGCAATACCCGGTCCATGACTGAACCACCTTTTCTCGGCCCCTGCACCCATTAGATATACATGGAAGATAAATAACAGCAGTCTTCCCTTTTTGCCGGGGTGAAGGCTGCAAAATAACCGGCCCCGGGCGTGTGTGGGAGGTTTTGCAGCCGTTCTTTTTCATCGCCAGGGCAATCGGACGACAAGTCGGATATGGAAGATTTAAGCAGGTGAAAAGGGGCTCCGAATAGAAAAAGACCCTATGCGGTTCCCGGTCCAGGGAACCCTGCCGATCCCGGGCCGGCTACTTGCGCGGCAACATTTTAGGTGTTATTTTATTTGTAGAAATCAATGGCTGAGGAGGAGTGATCTTATGGTTACAAGGAGAAGAAGCTCCCACCACAAATCAAAAAAAACCCATCTCCCTCCCCCTGCTTGTCTTGAGGGGGAGGAAAAACAGGTTTTGCAGGTATCTGGTGAATCCGAAAGGCAGGAAAAGCCGGTCCGGGATCAACCACCGGCTTTAACGACTTCCGTGCCGGTTTCCGTAATCATGGAAATCCTGGCCAGGGAGTATGCCCAGGATGCCCAGGGGGAAGTCCTGTGCCGTGCCGCTGTATGTATTGCTGAAGAAAGCGGGCTTCTGGAACACTACCGGACCCTATGGGAAACGGAAGAAACGAACCTTTCCGGGAACCAGGCCTACCTGTTCTTTGAACGGCGTCAATGCCTTGATCTAATCGATTTCCACAAAAGCAAGGATAACCAGCCAGCCCTGGAAAAAGAGCTGGCCCACTTGCGGCAGCTTGAAGGACGCCTGCTCCTGGGCATGTCACAGCCAACTGGTATCACCGACGAGGACCTGGAAAAACTGGAGGAGTTCATCCGGTATTCCGGCTTCTAACATTTTTACGTACCGTATTTTACTGTACCCGCATTTTACTGTACCGGGAAACTAAGTTATTAAGTTATTGGACTTTGGGGGAGGCTGACGGTAAACGTGCTGCCCTCTCCTTCCCGGCTTTCCACGCCGATGGTTCCCCCGTGCTGCTCCACAATCCAGCGGGCGATAGCCAGGCCCAGTCCGGTGCCATCATACTGCCTGGATTTGTCCGCTCTGTAAAAACGGTCGAAAATGAGGGGGAGATCACTTTCAGCGATGCCAACTCCCGTATCGCCAACATCAACCTCCACCCGGTTTCCCCGCAGCCGCCCTTCCAGGTAAACCGTCCCCCCGGCTGCGGTATAAATAAAGGCGTTGTCCAAAAGGATCAGAAATAGCTGTTTCAGGGAATCGGCATTGCCCTGCACGGATACGCCCTCCAGCACACCGGTGTTTACTGCCTTGAAGTCCATCTCCCCCGCCAGAAGGGAGGACTGCCTGGTAACATCGGAGAGCAGACTGCCCATGTCAATGGTGCGCATCTCCAATTCGAATCCGGAGTCGGCCCGGGCCAGGGCCAGCAGGTCGGCGACCAGCCTGGACATCCTTGCCGCTTCACCGGCTATGTCATCCAGCGCCTCCGCCCGGGTTAGCGGGTCCTGATCGCCCATCTTCCGCAGCAGCTCGACGTTGCCCCGGATTGTGGTCAGCGGTGTCCGAAGTTCATGCGATGCGTCGGAAACAAAGCGCCGCTGGGCCGCACCAGCATCCTCCAGCACCTGGTAGGCCCGGTGCAGGCGCTCCAGCATGCGGTTCAGGGTTTCGGCCAGACGGCCCACTTCGTCCCCGGGACCACTGTAGTGAATCCGCCTGGTTAGATCCTGGGCTTCCTGGATGGCTGAAGCTGCCTCGGTCATCCGGTTGATAGGCTTCAAGGCTTGACCGGCCATGATCCAGCCCAGGGTACTGCTCAGGAAAAGGGTAATCCCGCTGCCGAGAATTAGTAAAAACCGGAGCCTGCCCAGGGTAGCCTGTACCTGTCCCATGGTCCGTCCCACCTGCAGCAAACCGATCAGCTGGTTGTTATAAACCAGGGGCCGGTTGTAGATCCGGATGCTCTGGCTGCCGGCCAGCACAGTCTCGTAAAAATCCCTGCCCCGGCCAGCCTGCCTGAGGGTTTCCTCGCTCAGGGGCATGTTCTGACCGGCAAGGTTACCGGACTGGACAGCAACGCTTCCATTCCGTTCCAGAACCTGAATGTAGATATCGGGGCTGGCAAAAACATTCATGTTAGGTAGCACAACCTGACGCAGGGGCAGGGAATAATTTTCTACGATCCTGGTGGAGCGGACCACATCCCGGGCAATTTCAGCTATGGAGCGATCGGTTTCGGCGGTAAGGTTGTGCTGCATAATAAAATAAACCAGGGCCCCGAAAAACAGCAGGGTCAAGGCCAGAAAGCCGCTGTATAGAAAGGTAAGCTTCAGGCGCAGGGACATTTCCCTTACTTCTCCCCTTCCCTTGCAAGTCAGACTTGTTAAGAAGTAACTGGAACCACATTTATTTTGAGGTAATTTCTTGGGAAGTGACGAACTTAATCCCCTGCTGCATAGTCTCAAAGGCAGTTCCAATTACGGGGACAACTATTCCAGAACATAGCCGACCCCGCGTCGGGTGTGAATCAGGCGTCTCTCGCCGGCTTCTTCCGTCTTTTGCCGGAGCATGCCGATATAGACCTCCAGAACATTGGACTCACCGCTGAAGTCATAACCCCAGACCCGCTCCATAATCAGGTCCCGGGTTAAAACCTGATGGGGATTTCCCAGGAACAGGGCTAAAAGGTCAAATTCCCTGACGGTCAATTGGATTAACCTGTCCCCCCGCCGTACTCCCCGGGTGGTGTGATCCAGGACCAAATCTTCGTAAATCAGGGGTTTAAGAGCGGTTCCGCCAGGTTTTTTGCGGCGGAGAAGGGCCCTTATCCTGGCCAGCAGCTCCTCCAGGGCAAAGGGCTTTACCAGGTAATCGTCAGCCCCCAGGTCCAGTCCCTTGACCCGATCGGACACTTCGTCCCGGGCCGTCAGCATCAGGACGGGAACACCCCCGGCGGCGCGCAGCCTTCTGCACACCTCCCAACCGTTCAGACCGGGCATCAGCACATCAAGCAAAACCAGGTCCGGCAGCCAGGCGGACGCAAGCCGAAGGCCTTCTTCGCCTCCCCTCGCCACCCGGACCTCGTATCCCTCAAAGAGCAGGGTGCGGCGCAACAGCGCCGTGATCCTCCGATCGTCATCAATCACCAGAATTTTTGCCGTCATTTGGGATCCCCCTTAGAATATAAGGAAAAAGCCTGAAAAGAACAGGCTTTAACCGGCAGGCTGGAACGATAATACTGGAACAATAAAAACGGATGCAAGCGCCCCGGGGGGTGTCCGGCCCAAAACGGCCGTGTCCCCGGCGTCACAACCAGGCATGCGGCGGCGCCTGTTCCCGGACCAGGGAAATCCGGTTGGGGTAACCTGGCGTCTGGCACAAATATTTTTAAGTGGTTATCAAACCGGACATAATGGGCCAAATGCCGGCGGCCCGCGCAGCCGGTTTACAGAGCTATTTTTTAGCCTCGATTACCGCCACGGCGGACCTGGTTTCGCCACCCCTGATATATTGGATTTCTACCTGGCTGCCGATGGCTGTTCCACTAACCATGTCGATCAAATTGGCAGGTGTACTCACGTCACTGTCGTTGTAACGCACAACAACATCCCCCTGCTTAAGCCCCGCCCTGGCGGCTGGACTGCCGTTTACCACCGAGGCAATCAGCGCCCCTGACTCTTTTTGCAATCCAAAGTACCGGGCGCTTTCCGGTGTTACCTGCTGTAGGTAAACACCCAGCCAAGCGTGCTCGACCCCCCCCTTGTGGACGAGGTCATCAAAAACTGACTCAACTGTACTACTGGGTATGGCAAAGCCGATTCCCTGGGCCTGGGCGTTGATGGCAGTGTTAATCCCGATCACCTCGCCCTTCAGATTTAACAATGGCCCGCCGCTGTTGCCGGGGTTAATCGAAGCGTCTGTTTGGAGCAGGTTCCGGTACTGGCGGTCTTCAATGTTAATGGGGCGCCCCTTGGCGCTGATCACGCCGATTGTAACGGTGTGATCAAGACCGTAGGGGTTGCCGATGGCAATTGCCCAATCCCCCACCCGGATGCTGTCGGAATTACCCAGGGCCAGGGAAGGCAGGCTGTCCGCGTCAATTTTCAGCACCGCCAGGTCAAGGTCGTGGTCGGAGCCCACCAGGCGGGCCGTGTAGGGCTGTTCCCGGCTGGAAAGGGTCACTTCGATATTGTCCGCCCCGCTCACCACATGCTCGTTGGTCAGGATGTATCCGTCGGAGGATACAATGAATCCGGAGCCCATTCCCCGCTTTACTTCCGATTGGGAGGGTACAGGCAGCTGGTCGCCGAAAAATTCCCTGAAAAACGGGTCGTTAAAGAAAGGGTTGATGCCTTTTGCATTATTCTGAAAAGTTGTATCGATGCGAACTACCGCCGGACTGACATTGGAAACAATATCCGGAATTGTGTCCGCCCCCAGACCGGGCAGGGGAGCGGAGGCCAGGGTGCCCTGACCGCTGTCCTGGGCCCAGGACTGATGGGGCGGTCCATAAAAGTTGAACGCAAATATAGCAGCTGCAACCAGCACTGCCCCCGCTAAAAAAGGCCCAAGGACCCAGGCGCCGGGAAAATGAATAAGACGTTTCATATGTTATCTTCCCCCCATAAAAAATTTTATCATAAACTTTGCAACTAAATCCATACTGCCTTAAAAATCTTAAAATAACCTTAAAAGATTGGGCAACCCTGGTTAGTTTGCAAGAAAGGTGCAGCCGGGTATCCCGGCAAAAGCCATTAATTTAAGGAGCGATGGAAAACAACGGAATTCCTCAAGACCTCGGTCCGGGGCAAAAAATTAGTGGGCAATACCCGGCAACCGGTTGACTAATACCGGGGGATGACATATGCTAAAAAAAGAAAATTGAATATTCTTCGTTAGGTGAGGCTTCTACACAGACACATGCCACTACCCGGAAATGTCGAGAGACGCCTACGGGTTAACAGGTACTGCCGGCTTAAGGTTTTACTTAATGTGGCTGGGAATATTTTGTCCCTAGCTGTGTACGTGTCAAAACTTTGACGAGCGGAGAAGGTATGTTTGTTATTTCTTTTTGCCAAAAGCCTTCTAAATTTGCGTGAAGGTTTTTTTATTTTGCATTCGGGGTGGTGAAACTGAGAATGACCGATCCTGATCCATCCGGCAATATAAGCTTTGAGGCTTCCCTTTGCCATGTTTACTGGATCCTTTACCTGCGTATTTTGTCAGATTGGGGGGCTGAAGATGATTAAGACCTACTTCTACGGCAACAAGGACCGTAATATGCGCCACGACATGGATCTTGACCGAAAAAACCTGTTTTTGAAAGATGAAGAAGACTTATTGTGGGTGGATCTCTATAAATTTACCGAAGAGGAAATCAAGTATGTCGCCAAGGTTTTTGACTTTCACCCCCTGGCGGTGGAGGACTGCCTCAGTTACAGCCCCCGCCCCAAGCTTGACAACTATGACGACTATTACTTCTTTGTTATGCACGCCCTTCGCTATGATGAAGAGTCGGAAGAGGAAATAGCCCTGGTCCAGCTGGACGTGTTTTTGGGTCCTAACTATGTGGTGACCGTTCATAAACAGACCCTTCCGGTCCTGGGCAGAATCGCCAGGATAAGCCTGAAGAACCCGCAATATATGAACAAGGGCATGGAGTTTTTCCTTTACTCCATTATTGACGGGAACACCGACGAAATTTTCCCCATCATGGACCGTATCGGCGTCCGTATTGACGAACTGGAGGATGAGATATACGAGCAACCCGGCAAGCAAATTACCGGGGAATTTCTTTCCTTGAAAAGGACAATCCTGACCCTCCGCCGGGCTGTCCTGCCCCAGAAACGGATTTTTACCAGCATCAATGCCGGCGGCCATGCTTATTTTGATATCCGGGAAGATATCAAGCCCTATTTTCTGGATCTGGTTGACCACATGGAACGGATCACCGACACCATCGAAAGCCACCGGGATCTGGTGGACGCCGCCCTGGCAACTTATTACTCCTTAATCAGCTCCCGCACCACTGATACCATCAGGGTCCTGACGGTGATTTCAACAATATTCATGCCGCTGACCTTTTTGACCGGCTTTTTTGGCATGAACGTGCCGTTGCCTTACCAGGATTTGAATTTGTCTACGGCAGTAATTGCCGCAGGCCTGTTTGGCATCTCGGGGCTGATGCTGTTGCTTTTCAAAAATTTGAGATGGCTTTAAAGCTGCTTTAGTCCTTATTTCCGGCGCAATGCTTAACCGGCTCAAAGACTGCGTTTTTTTCCTCCTCTAATAAGACCCTTCGCAGGACTTTCCCGGCGACGGTTCTGGGCAAGCTTTCCCGGAACTCCACAACCTTCGGCACCTGGAAGTCTTCCAGGCGTTCCCGGCAAAACCGGATAATTTCAGCTGCCGTAACAGTCTTGCCTTCTTCCAGGACAACGTAGGCTTTGATTGTCTTTTCGTAATAGAGACTTTCAATCCCGATTACCACCGCCTCGGTTACGCTGGGGTGTTCGTAGAGAACGTCTTCCACATCCCTGGGGTTGACGTCGTAACCCACGGCGGTAATTGTTCTTTTTTTGCGGTTGACAATGTGGATAAACCCTGCCTCGTCCATTTTTGCCACGTCGCCGGTAAAGAGCCAGCCATCCCGCAGGGCGTAAGCCGTTTCCTCGGGCTGGTTCCAGTAGCCTTTCATCACCTGGGGCCCCCGCACAATTAATTCGCCGAACTCATCGGGTTGGAGCGTCTTTTCACCGGTATCCAGGTTAACAATGGCACAGTCCGTATCCGGCAGGGGCCGGCCAATGCTGCCGGTCATCTCCGCCTCAAAGAGCGGATTAATTGTAATAACCGGCGAAGCCTCCGTAAGCCCGTAGGCTTCCACCAACCGGCCCCCTGTGAGGGCTTCAAAACGCCGGGCCAATTCAGCGGGCAACGGGGCAGAAACGCTTATGCCGGCTTTAATTGAGCATAGGTTGAATTCACCCAACCGGGGATGATTGAGCAGTGACATGTACATATGAGGCGTTCCCGGAAAATAGGACGGCCGGTAATCATTAATTGCCTTTAAAGCAGCCCCGGCATCATACCTTGGTAAAAGAATCTGAGTTCCTGCAATGGAAACAGCCAGGTTCATCCCCAGGGTAATCCCGTAAGCATGAAACAGCGGCAGGGTTACCAGAATCCTGTCCCGCCCCTGGTAGCAGGTACCGGCAAAGGTTTCCCTAATCTGCAGAATATTGGCTACCAAATTGAAGTGGGTGAGCATAACACCCTTGGAGATTCCCGTGGTCCCGCCGGTATACTGAATCAAAGCAATGTCATTGGCCGGGTCGGGCAAGTAAGGCGGCGCCCCGGTCTTCACCCTATCCAGCAGGGCATTGCAATCCAGCGCGCCTCCCTGCGGGGCCGTTGCCTCTCCAGTAAGATTTATAGTTATAACGTTTTTTACGGAAGTCCGGCGCTGAATGTTCTGAAGCCGGGGAAAATACTCGTCTAAAAGGATAATGGTTTCTGCGCCGCAGTTATTCAGCCGGTTTTCCAGTTCCCGGCTCAGGAACACCGGGTTGACCTGGACTACAGTCCCCCCTGCCTTCAGGATCCCGTAAAAGGCAACGATCATTTGCGGACAGTTGGGCAGCATAAGGGAAACCCGGTCTCCCCGGCGCACCCCCAACTCCCGCAGGGCACCAGCCAGGCGGGCTGCCTGGTTGCCAAGGTCCAGGTAGGATAGAATCGAACCTTCAAAAATGGTTGCCGGCGCATCGGGGAAGTTGGTTACAGCGTCATCTAAAAACTGGTAAAGGGGGATAAAGGGATACTCCAGATTCTGTCGGATTCCCGGCAGTCCGGGGCTGGACCGGGGTTTTTTTACTTTATAAGCCAATTTTCCTACTCCCTCATGGTTTTTAACGGATACCTGAAGCATAATTCCCCACCGTTTTCAAAAATTCCTTTTTTTATTTTTTCGGATCCAATCCATATTGGATTAGACAAGCATTGGTTTAAACACCCCGGCTTGCAGGAAGGCTAAACCGGCCTATTTTCCCTTAAGCTTTTCAGGTTATGGCATAGACTTTGCAACATTCTTGGTTTTGAGTTGTTTCCGGGATCAGCCGTGCCCTTAACCAGACAACCCCGTAACGGGGCTAAAAGGGGGTAATCAGATGCAAAACCAGGCTACTCCAGGGATCACAGCAATTTCTTTCCCGCCGCGTTCCCTGGAAGTTCTGAAATTTATTAGCGAAAAGGGCGGCATGCTCTGTACAGGAAGCTGCCACGCCCAGAAACCGGGTCAGGTACACTGCCGGCAAATCGGGAAGGCCCTGGAAATGGGTTTTACCAAGGTATGGGACAGCCTGACCTTTTTTATTAACCAAGGCATGGTGAGCAGAAAAAAGATTGACAGCCGTTCGATTCTCTTTACTGTAACGCCCCAGGGCGAAGAAGTTTTAAAAAAGAACAATTTTTAGGGATGCAGCAAAAGTTGCCCCTACATTGTTCAGGCGGGTGAGGTAGAGCCGCTGTGGTAAAAGCCGGACCAGGCCAGGATTTCCCTGGCCCTGGCCAGCAGACCGTCTAGTTGGCTTCGTCGCCCGCATAAGGGTACCGGTCATGCTCACAGGTCAGTACAGCAACTTCTGCCGCCCCGGCCTCGAAGGCTTCCAGAATCCATTCCAGGCGCGGGGAGCCCGGGGTGGGCGGTTCAATTGCCAGCGGGCGCCCGGTACCGGGCGCTTTTTTGTTGAACTCCTCGGCGGAACAGGCCAGACAGGCCCCGCAGCAGGCAAAAACAATCCGGTTTTGTTTTTTAGGGCAAAAAGTTCCTTATTCTTTCCCCCGGGGACAGGACGGGCATGACCTGACGCCTTTGACGGGGGATTTTTACCGCTACTTCGCGGGGGGGCGGGCCCCGGTCCCTGCGCCGATCATGCCTTCCCCGCTTAAAAAGCGCCCTATCGAGGGACAATAGGCTTAGGCAGGAATAGGAATTTCCGGATATTTCGAATTATAACGGGATAACCTTCTATAAATTTATCCATGCGACTCCGGTCCCTCTTTAAAAAAAATTATTTAGGGATATTTTTAATCATTTATGAATAGTTTAATTTTTTCCGAAGCAAATACAGGATTACAGTGTTTTACCTCGAATATCATTATATTTGAAACTCTATTTTCCAAAATTGTTTGTCTTTTCGTTATAGATACCGGGCTTACGGGTTAATATTTTAGTAAATGCTGTCATCTCTAACATCCTAAGGAGACAATGATGTTCATGAAATTTCCGCAATTAAAAATCGGCAATCTTGTACCCCGCTACCCCATTATTCAGGGCGGTATGGCTATACGGGTTTCAACCGCACCACTGGCGGCAGCCGTTGCCAACGCCGGAGGGATAGGGGTCATCGGCGCCACCGGCATGACTGACGACGAATTAAAAAACGAAATCAAGATGGCCCGACGGCTGACCAGGGGCATTATAGGTATAAATGTCATGTTTGCCGTACGCCAGTTTGCTTCCCTGGTCCAGAGCGCTATAGAGGAAAAAATCGACCTGGTCTTTACCGGGGCGGGATTTTCCCGGGACATTTTCAAGTGGGGCAAGGAGGCCGGTGTACCGATTGTTTCCATCGTATCTTCTTCCAAATTGGCTGCCATTGCAGAAAAACTTGGCGCCTCCGCGGTGGTGGTTGAAGGATGCGAAGCCGGCGGACACCTGGGTACGAACAGATCCATTGAAGAGATACTCCCTGAGATTACTTCCAGGATAAGGATTCCGATCATTGCCGCCGGGGGTGTTGTGGACGGAAAAGGCATTGCTAAAATGATCCGCCTGGGTGCCAGCGGGGTCCAAATGGCAACCCGTTTTGTTGCGAGTGTCGAATGCGCGGTATCGGACGCTTTCAAGCAGATGTATTTAAAGGCCCGGGCTGACGACGTAATTATTATTAAAAGCCCGGTGGGAATGCCGGGGCGGGCTCTTCGCAATGTTTTAACCGATAAAATTTTAGGAGGATGTGCCCCCAAGCCGGCGTGCTGCGACGGCTGTCTTAAGGAGTGCTCCCGGGAGTACTGCATCATTCAAGCCCTGGAGAACTCGCGGGTGGGCAGGGTTGATGACGGCGTGGTATTTTGCGGCAAAAATGTCTACAAAATCGTAGATATTTTACCGGTTCAAGAGATTTTTGCAAACCTGGTAAAGGAATTTGACGACGAACCGGACTAACAGGATCATAAAATCGAATAAGCGCCTATCCAATACGTTCCGTTCATGATCGACTGTTCACCAGTCGATCATTTTGCTGCTAGAATATAGAACATCCCTTGGAAAGCATTTTCCTGATTTAGACGGTACCAAAAAAAATTGCCCGTTTACGGGCAAGGGAGAGGGTCGGGGATTATTACCAGATTAAGGGAAATTGCATTCTTTTTAACAACCAGGCTTTAGTCTGGGCGGGTTACTAATGTATCGCTGTCTTTCTATGTTGTCCCAGTATTTCCCAAGCCCATTTTCTGTAAGGCTGTATTTTTAACTGCGTATTTAAACTTCTTTCTGTGGTAGCTTATTTAATTAACGGACCGCCAACGGGCAGGACTTGCTTTCCATACATAGTGTTCAGCAGACATGCGGCAGCAGTATAAAAGGCTGCCAGGGAGGTGAAAATGCCCACATAACCTGCCAGCTGGCCCAATCCCAGGTCAAGAAGAATAAATACGATTAATAATGAAGTAATAACGATGATAACGGCCGTGTTTGTAACAAGTGTAGCAACCCAGACAATAAGGGTAAAAATAGTCCAGGCGATGAAGAAAACTGTCATCATGCCGGGGTCCACCTCAAACCACTTTAGAACCACGCCCAGCTGGAACAAGGCAAAAATAATCCAGAAAGCCCCGTAGGCGCCAAAGACAATGGCTGTGAAGAGCTCGTTTTTAAAAAATCCCCAGAGGGCGACAATAATATGGATCAGTCCGCCCGAAATTAAGGCAATAGCAATGATTAGACCAATGGAACCCGCCCCCACTAAACCCGCATTTAAAAAGCTCAAGCAAAATAGAGCTATGGCGAAAGCAGCTAACCCGACAGTTGAAGGATCGGCTATATTATTCTCCTGGAGAACAAAAACTTTTTCCGACAAAACTATACCTCCTAAATCTTCCGCAATACAATTCATCCTGCCTAAGAGCTTTAGTCCTGGTTGTTAAAAAGAACACATGGGGTGCGTGCCAACAAGGAATTTCAACCGTAAAGTAATAAGTTACCCGCTGCGGAACCAGTCACCCCCTTGGTGGATTGTGATTCTGAACAGCCCATGTGTTTTTTATAAAACATACCTGTTTACAGGTAAGACCCGTAACACATTGGGAAATTGTTGGTTGCTATATATTCCTATCCTATGAGCATAAATATTTGAAACTTGCGAATTGACTAATTAATTAAACAAGCAAAACACATGCCTGCAATCCAGAAAATTCTTATAAATAGTTTTTACTTTTCCGGCAATGGGAAAATACCGCTTCCGCAAAGACACCAATTAACCAAATGCATACCCTTAGAAAGGTATTCTGTAAAATACATTTGGATTGCTCATTAAATAATGGGCAGCTTCTTTTGGACGGAAAAAAACCGCTTTCGGGGAGGCGTTGGCAAAAATAACACCCCGGGCGGTTTTTAAGGTAGATATGTTTTATTATTCGATAATCGGTGCATTGTTTAGCACTGGCGGGTTCCGGGGCAAACCCCGTTCACAGATAAAAGGATCAAACAATCACCATTTTAAGGGAGCGGGCCGGTAGTCTTTTAACACTAATTCTGCAGTTCTCCCCGGCAAAGCCGCAGCAGGCAATTCCAGTCAGTATGCCTAACCAGTTAAGTATGCTCAAGTTTAGGAGTGAACAAGTTACTGGTTTATTTTGGAGCGGGTCCGACTGCATTTTGTGACAAAATGGGACAAATAACCCTTTTTTTTATTTTGACAGCCCCGTTTAAACTGGTATGGATATTGCATTATTTTAATGTTAAGCATATCTCCTTTCCTATAAGTTTACATTATTTGCGTCCACCAAGTTTACGGGCTGTTGGACGTAATTTTTTTACGTCTTTCATTCATTTAGTCAGGAACACCACCAGCCTGCCCTCCTCCGGCCGGGTTTCAGACAAGCGGTAACCCTGCAGAAAGCTCCCAAAATCAATGCCCGGCATACTTTCCCTGGCGATAAAATCCAGCACTTCACTGCTTACGGGCACACCGGACAGGTACATCCGCCCGGGCCTGAAACGCACCCAGCCTCCCTCCCCGGTTTCAAAAACGCCCTCGATTCTAAAATCAGCGCTTTTTTCGGCTGTCTTTCCAATGATTGAAAACAAACCCGGCGCGCAGTGCACGGACAATCCAGCCAGATCCAGGTCGCCCTGCCTGAAAAAGATCCGGTTAACCTCCCTGTCCTCGAACTCAAGGCGAATCCTGTTGCCTGCCAGGGTAAAGGTGTCCGGTGTCAGGCTGGCCCAGGGAAGGGTATCGAGGCGCCGTAAAAGATATTGTAATGAACTTAAGGATTGGTACATAAGTGTTTCCTGTTCAATAATAATCCGGGCCAGCCCGGCTGACTGCTGTTTCAGGCCATTTAAAAACTCCTCCCGGCCTGCCCTGCAATCGTCCATTTTCTGAATCCGGATGATTAGGCTGCTGTTTTTTTCTCCCAGCAAGGCCCTGGCCTGCCCCAGGGTCTGGAGGCGGACCTCCAACTGGGCGGCCCGGCCCTGCACTTCGTCCAGTATTTCCGACTGGGCGGTGATAACCATAAGGACTAAACCTGTGCGTTCCACAAATTCACCGAAGCTCCTGGCGTCCAGGATCACCTCCAGGTAGGAATCAGGGCCATTACGGTACAAATAATTTACCCATGCCCCCAGGGTTTCCAGGCTTTCGTCCAAATTATCCCGGCTTTCCCCGAGGCTAATTTTTGCCGCGTCCAGGGAGCGTTCTAACAGGGATATTTCCTGAAGCAGTTGCTCCTGCTCCTGACGGGCGGTTTCTATTTTAACGTCCCAATCCAGCAGTTCAGCCACCAGTTCCCTTTCCCTTTGCTCTAATTCGGCCTGTTTGGCCAGGGTCTCCAAGCGGTCCTCCGGTCCGGGGGTGCCGGGAACTCCGCTTTTCCCGGCGGCCCACCGGCCTGCCGTCGCTCCCGGAAGGCAGAGGGCCAGCAAGAATACAAGCACGATGAGATGTTTTCCGGAAATCATCCTAACCCTGCAAATCCCCGGGGAAAACTGCTATGCCAGCGCCAGGCCGTTTCCAGAATAGCCTCAAGGCTTGTAAAACGGGGCTGCCAGCCCAGTTCCCTTTTAATTTTAGCGGCGCCCGCCACCAGCACCGCCGGATCCCCGGGCCGCCGGACCGCATACCGGACCGGGATGGATCTGCCCGTTACCGCTTCGGCAGCCCGGATCACTTCCAGGACTGAATAACCGTTTCCGTTCCCCAGATTATAGACTGCGGAGGACGTCCCCGCGTCCAGTGCTTCCAGGGCCAGGACATGAGCGCTGGCCAGATCGTTGACATGAATGTAGTCCCGGATGCAGGTGCCGTCCGGAGTGGGATAGTCGGCGCCAAAAATATTCAGGTGGGGCGCCAGCCCCAGGGCCACCCTTAAGACCAGCGGGATCAGGTGGGTTTCGGGATCGTGATCCTCTCCCATGTCCCCGGCGGGATCGGCGCCGGCAGCATTAAAATAGCGCAGGGAGATGGTGCGCAAGCCGTAAGCCCCGCCGTACCAGCGTAAGGCCCCCTCCAGGGCCAGTTTGGTGGCCCCATAGGGATTTGTGGGGGAGGTTGGGTGCCCCTCTAAAATGGGTGCTTCCTGCGAATTCCCGTACACTGCAGCGGAGGAGGAAAAAACCAGTTTCATCACCCCTGCTCCCGCCAGGGCATTTAAAAGGGTCAGACCCTTCACCACATTGTTGTGGTAGTATTCCGAGGGGCAGCGGACAGACTCACCTACCTGACTGCTGGCTGCAAAATGCAACACCGCCTGAATCCCCTCCCCGGCAATAAGTTCACCCAGCAGTTTTGCGTCGCCGGTGTCCCCCCGCACCAGGTTAACGCCCCTCACCGACGCTCCGTGCCCCCTGCTGAGGTTGTCCAGCACAGTCACATGGTGTTTCTTCCGGACCAGTTCCCGGACAGTATGACTTCCAATATATCCGGCCCCGCCGGTAACAAGTATATTCATTTCATTTCCCCCTGCCCTCCAATGTGTTCCAATTATAACACATGAGAATTCCAGGGTGGATGATTAAGAGCCTGCAAATATATTCTTTAACAGGTAGTTAAGGATTTTACCTGGTAAATATCTATATAAGGGTTGCGGAAGATATGATAAAATGAAAATAAAAAAAGGTTTTAATGGGAGAGGAGTATATGCTTAATGGTTCAACAAGAACTGAAATGCCCGCTGTGCAGTTTAACTGAGCTGCAAATTGGGGGTGGCAATGTTTCCTGCAGTTCCTGCGGCTATGAATCTGATAGCAGCAAATACATGAACATCCTGAGCATCCGGAAACATACCCGTCCCTGCCCCGCTTGCGCCAGGGAGGCGTTGATAGACCTGGATAAAACGGGATTGTATAAGGAGCGAGGCCCCCTTTTTCTTTGTTTCTCTTGCGGTAACAGCTGGTTGCCGCAGGAAATGGATTACTGCCCCGAGTGCGGCGATCCGCGGCCCCGGGATGAATTCCAGGAACTGAATATTTGCCGCGGCTCCGTGGGTTTCTACGTCTGTCACAATTGCTACAACAGAATATTTTCTCCCAAATAACTTGCCCTATGGGCGCGGTGATGGGCAGTTGCCCGGTAAAATATATTCAGACTGGGATATTTTGGGGTTCAGCTGTGCCGGCCCTCCAGCAGGGTTAAAAGACTAAGCCAGTTGCGCAGGTAGACCGGCAGGATGAAGCGCTGGCGGACGTGCTCCCGCCCAGCGGCGCCCAGACGCCGGCCGAGTTCAGGTTGAGACAGAAAACAATCGATCTGGGCGGCCGCCTCCTCGGTGGTTTGCGCCGAAAGCCCGGTAACCCCGTTGATGACCTGGTGCTTTAAACCTCCGTTGGGCGTGGCCACCGTCGGTTTTCCTTTCCACAGGGCCTCGGTGGCGGTAAGCCCGAACCCCTCACGGAAGGATTTTTGCATCACCACATCAGCGCGCCTTTGCAGTACGTTAATTTCCAGGTTGGCGTCCGGCGACAGGGGAAGCACGGCGATATCCGGGTCACCCTCCGTCAGAGCAAGCACTTCCGCCAGCACGGACGCGCCCTCGGGGTCGTCGTCCGCGCTTCCTCCGGCCAGAATCAGACGGCACTCCCTGTTGTTCCGCACCAGCCTGAACGCTTCCACCACACCCACCGGATCCTTCAGCCGGTCGAAACGGGATACCTGCAGGATAACGGGCGGGCCTTCGGGATCCACCTCAAGTTTTTTCAGCACCCGGGTATATTCTTCCGGAGTTACTTCCCTGTTCTTTTCCGAAAGAGGATCGATGGCCGGCGGCATAAAGTACTGCAGGACCGGCAGATTCCGGGCATACTCCGGCAGGTGAAGTATAGCCGCGTCGCAGGCGGCAGCCCTGGGCGCCAGGAAGCACCAGACTTCATTGACGGCAAAACGGGGGTCGATGTGGCAATACCAGAGCCAGCGGCTTTTCGTATCGCCCCGGTAGGCGGTCAACCCCAGGGGCTGCTGATCGTGAAGAACAATACAGCCGGCGTCTTCCGGGATGATTTCGCGGTTGTTCCTGGTTACCGCAAGGTAGGCTTCCAGCATATCGCCGGTAATATTAACCGGCTGTCCGTGCATACCGTTATGAAACAGCTTGGTGACTTTAAAAAACTCAGCGGTTCCTTCCAGTACAGACCAGGCGGCGTCCAGGCCAGCCTCCCGCATCAAGGGAACAAGGGAGTGCAGGATTTCCACCACGCCGCCCCCCACGGCCGTGGAATTGATGTGTAAAATGGAATAGCTCTTCAAACGCTCTCCCAGTGTCACGATTTCTTCAAGTAACGCGCTCCCCGCCGCGCCTTTGTAATCACTCAGCTTAATCCTGTTCATTTGGTTGCTCCTTTTGCCGATTGTGCTGCTTTAAACCTTATTTAGCCCTTCCCCTTTTTATTATATGATGGGACAGGTTTCTTCATTCCGGCGTAAAAACTGCGAAAAAAAGACAACGCCCCCCTTCAAGCCGGCCCGGTTGCATCCATTCCCGGCCTGAAGGTGGGGCGAAACTTTGCATTTACTGCACTAGCAGGGATGCTCTATCTGGAGCGTTATTGATTTTACAATCCCATCCCGGACTTCGAAATTCAGGAGCATGTCCCCGGCATCTACCTTGCTGTAACTGTAAAAGCGGTTTCTCGGGTCTTCCCTGGCCCGCTCCTCCCCGCTCTTACCGGGGTAGAGCTCCAGTATTTTGGTATAGCTGTCCCCAACCATGACGCCCCTGGCGGTGGCCCAGGCGCCTCCCGTGATATATGCAGTATCCAGATAGAAGGACTTCCCGTTGTTCCCCGGTGAGATTAATCCCAGTTCAACTCCATCGTAAACCAGCCTCTTAACGTAGGAACCCGCCAGTGCGCCAGCGTCCGTTCCCAGCCGTACAGTCTCCGCCGAAAGCGCCTGGCCAAAGATCCCCTGCAAATCCAAATATCTTTCCCAATCCCCCAGCTTAACGGATCTTTGCTTGAATTCTACGGCAAAGTCTCCTTCATCCAGGGCCGGTACGCCTGCAAAGCCACCGGCGCCTTTTTCCTTTTCGATGGTTGTAATCTGCCACTGATTGGAGCTGTTTTTATAACAGTTGAATTTAATCCTGTCATTGGCTTTAAAATTCGCCACCTCTTCATTTTGATCCGCCGGAAGTAAAAAGAACGTTGCTTCACCGCCGCCGGGTAAAGCCTGTCCCTCCTCAACTATGATTCTAATAGAGCTGACGTCCAGCCGTCCGGCATAAACCCCATAAATATCCTGGTAGCACTCCGGACGGGTGACCTGGCCCGTTGGAGGGGCTGTGACTTTACTGGCTGTGCCGCTGTCTTTTTTGCTGCAGCCGCAGAGCAGTCCCAACAGCACCAGCGTCCCCAGCAGAATAAATAAAAGCTTCTTGGCCAAATTAAACGCCTCCCATACAAATATAAACCAGCCCGATAAAAAATAGTCATTTTGTCATTTCCCTTGATTCATTTTTTTCAATTATATCACGTAAGCGTCAGGGTATGAATATATACAAGCAGGGCTTAATTTAATACGAGCATACACCTGGCCTTCTGACCGGAACATTGTTTCCCGACAGGCTTATCCAAACCTTTTGGGAACAGGTAAATAGTGCAATCGAAGCCGGGAAATAATAAACGGGTAAAGGCATTGTATTTTTGCGTCTCAGACCGGAGTCCCGTTCTACCCTTATAGTAGTAGCCCCCAGTTCTGGGGAATCTTATTTATTGTCAATTCTATCTTTAATTTTTAAGTGTATAGGACCCGTTCCGCTTAGCATTTTTATAGAACGCCCGCCGGCAAAATATTTTAACTGAAAGTTGTTAAGTTACAAGGCCTGTTATCGGCATAGTTTAAACCTGTGGAGTTTTTCACCGCAAAATTTCAGGGACAAGGATGTTATAAAAAATGGCCATGTCAGGACTAGAAAAACGTTTGCTTCACAGTCTGGCCCGGCTTTACGGAGTGGAGACCAGTTTTTTGGATTACAGGGGAACCCGGCGCCAGGCTGCGCCGGAATCATTGCTGGCGGCGTTGCGGGCACTGGGTGCGCCGGTGGAGAAACTTGACCAGCTACCCGGCGCCCTGCGGGAAACCCGCCAAAAGCAGTGGCGGCGAATCTGTGAGCCGGTAATTGTGGCCTGGGGCGGCACGCCCCCCTGGCTGGAGCTGCGCCTGCCCGCCCAGGCTTGCGGCGGTTCGGCAGGCTGCAGACTTCGGCTGGAGGATGGAAGGGAACTGCACTGGTCCCGCCGTCTGGAACGGTTACCCGCGCTGAAAACCCGCCTGGTCGAAGGCGTAGCTTACATGGTGAGGGGCCTCGACTTGCCCCGCGGACTGCCGGCAGGTTATCACCGGCTGACCCTGGAACTGCCCGGCAGCCGCCAGGAAATTCTAATCATCTCAGCCCCGCTCCGGGCGCACACTTCCCCGGCCGGCGCGGAGAACCGCACCTGGGGAATCTTCCTGCCGCTTTATGCCCTGCGCACCGGAAGGGACCTGGGAGCAGGGGATCTCGGCGGTTTGGGGGAACTGCTGCAGTTCGTGCACGGACAGGGAGGGAGCATTGCCGGTGTTCTGCCGCTGCTGGCCGCCTACCTCGAAGAGCCCTTTGCCCCCAGCCCTTACCAGCCGGTGAGCCGTCTTTTCTGGAACGAATTTTACCTGGACGTGTGCCAGTCACCGGAATATAAGGCCAGCCCCAGGGCCAGGGCGCTGTTCGATGACCATGCTTTTCGGGCGGAGCTGGCCAAACTTAAGGCGGCTCCCCTGGTGGAGTATAAACGCGGGATGAAGCTCAAACGCGCGGTTCTGGAAGCCTGCCTGAGTTATCTTTTAGAGGGCGGCTCCGGACGCCTGGCTGCTTTCCGGCGCTGGACCGGGGAAAACCCCGGAGCCCTGGACTACGCCCGCTTCCGGGCCGCTGTGGAAAAACAGCGGGTCACCTGGCTAAAGTGGCCTGAGCGGTTGCGGGAAGGAACCTTAAAGGAAGGTGACTACGAGCCGGCAGCAGAACATTACCACCTCTACGTCCAGTGGCTGGTCCAAGAGCAGCTCCAAAACCTTTCCGCCCTGGCCCGGCTGAAGGGACTCACCCTGTACCTCGATTTGCCCCTGGGGGTCCATGAAGGGGGGTACGATGTCTGGCGCGAGAGAGGTGTTTTTGTCCGGGAAGCCAGCAGCGGCGCCCCACCGGACGAGTTGTTCGGCGGGGGTCAGGACTGGCAGTTCCCGCCCCTGCACCCGGAGGCGATTAGAGAGCAGGGTTACAGCTATTATATTGCCTGTTTGCGCCACCACCTGCGTTACGCCGGTGTCCTGCGCCTCGACCACGTCATGGGTTTGCACCACCTTTACTGGATTCCCGCGGGTTTGCCGGCCAGCGAAGGGGTTTACGTGCGCTATCGCAGTGAAGAATTCTACGCTATTCTAACCCTGGAGTCCCGACGAAACCGATCCCTGATTGTGGGCGAAGATCTGGGGACTGTGCCTGGTTATGTCCGCAAGGCTATGGCCCGGCACCGGATCCAGCGGATGTACATCCTGCCCTTTGAAATTACCGGGGATTCCCGGCGGGTGTTGCGACCCGTCCCGCCCAACGCTCTGGCGGCCTTGAACACCCACGACATGCCCCCCTTCGCCGCTCACTGGCAGACGCGCAGCGGCCGGCGGGAGCAGTTGACCCTGCCTGCTTACCTGTACCGCCGGGGATTGCTGGACACCCCCACCCGGGAAACCGGGGCTATCCTGCGGGGCTGCCTGGCCCACCTGGCCGCAAGCCGGGCGCGGGTGGCGCTGGTGAACCTGGAGGACTTGTGGCTGGAGACGGAGCCGCAAAATATCCCCGGCACCATTGACGAGTATCCGAACTGGCGGCGCAAAGCCCGTTATTCGCTGGAAGATTTTAGCCAAAAGCCGGAAATCCTGGAGACATTGGCTGAACTCCACCGGTTGAGAACCATGCGGGTAAGGGTGCGGCCCCGCCGTCCCCTTAGGATCACCGGAAAACTTACCCAAACTGGAAAGGAGGGCTTTAACCATGAGCATTGACGCCTGCCTGGGCGCCACCTGTCTGGGTGACAGCCGCACCGGGTTCCTGGTCTGGGCCCCCCTGTCTGAAAGCGTTGCTGTCCGCATTATTGAACCGGTGGAACAGCAGGTGCTCCTGGAGCGGGGCGAGCGAGGCTATTATTACACAGATGTGGCGGAAACCCCACCAGGATCGCTCTACTTCTATATCCTGGACGGTCATAAGGAGAGACCCGATCCCGCTTCGCGGCTGCAGCCCCGGGGTGTGCACGGTCCTTCCCAGGTGGTGGAGCCCCCGGATTTCAGATGGACGGATAACTGCTGGTTCGGCCTGGCCCGCCGGGATTTGGTTTTTTACGAGATCCATGTGGGAACCTTTACCCCGGAGGGCACCTTCGAGGCCGTTATCCCCCATCTGGAAGACCTCCGGGAACTGGGCATAACCGCCTTGGAACTGATGCCCGTCGCCCAGTTCGCGGGCAGCCGCAACTGGGGTTACGACGGCGTCTTCCCCTTTGCCGTCCAGTCTACCTACGGCGGGCCGGAAGGTCTGCAAAGGCTGGTGGATGCCTGCCACTCCCTGGGCCTGGCCGTATTTCTGGACGTCGTCTACAACCACCTGGGTCCCGAGGGAAATCACCTGGGGGATTTTGGCCCCTATTTTACCAGCCGTTACCATACCCCCTGGGGATCGGCAGTCAATTATGACGGGGCCCACAGTGATGAAGTGCGGCGCTTTTTCATTGAAAACGCCCTTTACTGGCTGAGGGAATTTCACATGGACGGCCTCCGGCTGGATGCCGTTCACGCCATCACCGACAAGTCGGCCCGGCCCTTTCTGGAGGAACTTTCCACAGCGGCGCACCGGGAAGCCGACAGGTTGGGACGCAGGATCCATGTTATCGGGGAAAGCGACCTGAACGACGTCCGGATTTTCCGGCCCCGGGTTGCGGGGGGGGCTGGCCTGGACGGGCAATGGAGCGATGACTTTCACCACGCTCTCCATGCCCTTCTGACCGGAGAGCGAACCGGCTACTACCAGGATTTTGGTTCTTTAGAGCATCTGGCCCGGGCTTTTCGGGAGGGCTTCGTCTACACCGGTCAGTACTCCGCCCACCGACGGCGCCGGCACGGCTTTCCGCCGGGTCCGCCGGACGAGGGAAGCCGCTTTGTGGTCTACGCCCAGAATCACGATCAGACAGGTAACCGCGAGCGAAGTGAGCGGCTCAGTTCCCTTGTTTCCTTTGAAGGGTTGAAGCTGGCTGCTGTTACAGTGCTCCTGTCACCTTTCCTCCCCCTTTTATTCATGGGGGAAGAATACGGCGAGACAGCGCCCTTTCGTTACTTTACCAGTTTTTCGGATCCGGAGCTGTCCATGACCGTGCTTAAGGGGCGATTGCAGGAATTCAGTGCCTTTGGCTGGCAAAGCGGGGTGTATGACCCCCAGGATGAAGCCGCCTTTATCCAGTCCCGGCTCAATCACCAGCTGTCCCAGAAGGGCTACCACCGGGTATTGCGTGAACTCTACCGGCTTTTGCTCCAACTGCGCAGGGAACTGCCGGCCCTGGCAGAGCCTGACAGGGATAACCTGGAAGTCACCGCTTGCGACAAGGAAATGGTGCTTTTGCTCCGGCGCCGGCAAGGGGAGTGCCAGGCCATTATAATCCTTTCCTTTAATGATGCCGCCCTGAAGATTAACCTGCCCCTGCCTGCCGGCCGCTGGCTAAAACGGTTGGATACCGGGGAAGAACAGTGGTTGAGCGGCGGTAGCAAAGTACCAGCGACACTGGAGTCCCTGGGTAAAGCCGAACTGGAGTTAAGCCCCAGATCCGGCGTATTATTTGAGCTTCTGAAGAAGGGGGGTCAGGGTTAAATATGGAACGCTGTATCTGCATTCACGGCCACTTTTACCAGCCGCCCCGGGAAAACCCCTGGCTCGAAGACGTCGAGCTGCAGGACACGGCTTACCCCTACCACGACTGGAATGAGCGGATCACGGCAGAGTGCTACGAGCCCAACACGGTTTCCCGGATCCTGGACGGTGAAGGCTGGATTCGCAGGATTATCAACAACTACGCCCGGATCAGCTTCAACTTCGGACCTACTTTGCTTTCCTGGCTGGAAAAGAAGCAACCCGGGGTATACCGGGCCATTCTGGAGGCTGACCGGGAAAGCAGGGAACGCTTCTCCGGGCATGGCTCGGCGCTGGCCCAGGCCTATAACCATATGATTATGCCCCTGGCCAACCGCCACGACAAATATACCCAGGTCCTCTGGGGTATCCGTGATTTTGAACACCGTTTCGGGCGGAAGCCGGTGGGAATGTGGCTGCCCGAAACCGGTGTGGACCTGGAAACCCTTGACATCATGGCGGAGCTGGGCCTTGGTTTTACCATCCTGTCTCCGTTCCAGACCCGGCGTTTCCGAGCCATTGGGGCAGCGCACTGGCAGGAAACACCCCCCGGGGCTATCGACACTACCCGCCCCTACCTGGTTTCCCTGCCGGAAGGGCGGACCATTGTGGTATTCTTTTACAACGGGGAAATATCCCAGGCCGTAGCCTTTGAAAAGCTCCTTACCAACGGTGAGCGCTTCGCCGGGCGGCTGCTGGGCGCATTTACCGGAAATGGCGGACCCTGCCTGGTCCACATCGCTACCGACGGTGAGACTTACGGGCACCACCACCGGCACGGGGACATGGCCCTGGCCTTTGCCTTGCACCACATCGAAGCCACCGGGCAGGCCCGGCTTACCAATTACGCCGAATACCTGGAAAACCATCCGCCGGAGTACGAAGCGGAAATTAGTGAATACAGCGCCTGGAGCTGCGCCCACGGCGTAGAGCGCTGGTCTGGCAACTGCGGCTGCAGCACCGGTATGAATCCGGGCTGGAGTCAGGCCTGGCGGGCGCCCCTGCGCAAGGCCCTGAACTGGTTACGGGATGAACTGGCGCCCCTTTACGAAAAACGGGCCGGTTCCCTTCTGAAAGAGCCCTGGGAAGCAAGGAACAACTATATCTCAGTTATCCTGGAACGTTCCCCGGAAAGAAGGAACGAATTTTTGGAAAAATACGCCGCCCGTGAACTCAGCCCGGCGGAACGGGTTGAAGTCCTGAAACTTCTGGAAATGCAGCGCTACGCTATGCTGATGTTTACCAGCTGCGGCTGGTTCTTCGATGAAATTACAGGAATTGAAACCGTGCAGGTAATCAAATATGCTGCCCGTGTTATCCAGCTGGCCGAAGAAGCCCTGGACAAAAAGGACCTGGAGCCCCGCTTTCTGGAGATGCTGGCGGAGGCGAAAAGCAACATGCCCCAACACCGGGACGGGGCCTATATTTATGAAGAATACGTAAAACCAGCCCGGGTCGACCTGCCCAAAGTAGGGGCTCAGTTTGCCATCAGCTCGCTATTTGAAAACCAGGATACAAACCCCCGAATTTACTCCTATGGTATTGATCTGGAGGACTTCCACAACCGTCAGGCGGGAATAGCCAGACTGTCGGTGGGGCGGCTAAAAGTAACCTCAGAAATCAGCCTTGAATCGGACCAGTTGGTTTACGCCGTGGTCAACCTGGGCAGCCACATCGTGAATGGCGGCGTCAATCGTTTTCAGAATGAAGAATCCTACCGGGAAATAGCCGGGGAAATAATCGGCGCCTTCGACCGGGCCGACTTTCCCGGATTGGTCCGGCTCCTGGACCAGCGGTTTGGAGGCTCCACCTACACGTTGAAACAATTGTTCCGGGACAAGCAAAGGAAAATCCTGGATCAGATCTTAAACAGCACCCTGGACGAAATAGCCAGGGACTACCGGCGGATCTATGAACGTCATATCCATCTGAACCGCTTTTTGAGGGATCTGAATATACCCCAGCCCAGGGTTTTACACACTGCAGCGGAGTTCGTGCTGAACTCCAACCTGCGCTGTGCCTTTGCCGGGGATATGAGGGATCTCAAGCAAATAAGGGATCTACTGGAGGAAGCCGCAGTATCTAACGTCAAGCTTGACGGTCCCGTCCACCGGTACGTTTTGGAACAAACCCTGGGCCGGCTGGGCGAACTGCTCCGGGTTCGCCCCAACGACCTCGATCTGGTCACGCGTCTGGACGAGGTAATAGCCCTGGTTGGTTCCCTTCCCTTCGAGGTTGAACTTTGGAAGATACAGAACGTCTATTATAGCTTGCTGCAGACTGTTTATCCGGATAATTTAGAAGAAGCAGCCAGGGGTAAGGAAGATGCCCGGGAGTGGATCGCCAGGTTCGACGCCCTGGGCGACAAGCTACGGGTAAGGAGGGAAGGCTGGCGTGGTTAGTACTGGAGATGAGGGTGGTGCCAGTGTCGCCGGCAGCGCGGCCGGTGGTGCGCGGGATTCCGGCGGTGACCGCGGCGGGAAGGGCGGCGCCGGCGGGCTGGGCTTTGGCTGCCCCAAGGGAGACGGCCCGCGCAATAGGGGCAGCAACAGGACGGACAGCAGCAGCCCGCGCGTTGCACTTACCCCCGGAGCCACTTACCGGCTTCAGTTCAACAGGGAGTTCCCCTTCCCTGAGGCCCAAAAGCTGGCGCCCTATTTGTATAGCCTGGGGATAACCGACCTCTACGCCTCCCCCTTGCTGGAAGCCCGCCGGGGCAGCCCCCATGGTTACGATGTAATCAATCCTGGCCGGCTCAACCCCGAACTGGGAGGTATGCCGGGCTTTGAGTCGCTGTCCGGCACCCTGAAGCAACACAAGCTGGGGCTGCTGCTGGATATTGTACCCAACCACATGGCTGCGGACGGTGAAAACCCCTGGTGGCAGGACGTCCTGCAACGGGGCCTGGATTCCCTTTACGCACCTTATTTCGACATTGATTGGCAGCCAGTCCGGCCGGGGCTCCAGGGCAAAGTACTGCTTCCAATCCTGGGCTCGCCTTACGGTAAGGCCCTGGAAAACGGCGAGCTTAAAATCAGTGCAGCCGAAGACGGACTTCAGCTCTTATTCCAGGGGGGACGCTGCCCCCTCAGTCCCGCCTCTTCCTGCAAGCTGCTGGGGCAGTGGTCAGGCAGTCCGGCAGCCAACGTAAGCGACCCATGGGCGAAATCCCTCAAGGACGAACTGGCGGGAATATTGGGTGAACTGACTGGATCAAACAGCCGGGGATACGGAGCCAGCTTCCAACGGGCCTGGAATATTTTTTGGCAGCTTTACAACAGGCGACCCGGTTTTAAAGCTTTTATCGACGGGCAGCTGCAGACCTTGAACGGACGCCGGGGAGAACCGGCCAGTTTCGAGTGCCTGGACCGGTTTCTGGAAGGGCAGGCCTTCCGGCTGGCCTACTGGAAGACGGGGCTGGAAGAAATAAATTACCGGCGTTTCTTTGACGTAACCGGGCTGGTATCCCTGCGCGTGGAAGATGAGAAGGTTTTGGAAGATGTGCACGGGTTGATCTTTGGGCTGGTCCGGGCAGGCCGGGTTACAGGGCTGCGGATTGACCATATCGACGGCCTGCGCGACCCCCAAACCTACCTTTGCCGTCTTCAGGAGAGCCTGTCCGGAGGAGATCAGCCCTTTTATGTTATTGCGGAAAAAATTCTGACCGGGGACGAGGAACTGCCGCCGGACTGGCCCGTCTGCGGTACCACCGGCTACGAATTTTTGAACCTGCTCAACGGGCTTTTTGTAGATGGGAAAGGAATCGCAGGACTGAACGCAGCCTGCGCCCAACTGGGTGAAACAAACGGGGACTTGGGGGATGTGGTTTACAGGCAAAAAAAACGGATCCTGATGTCGCTCTTTCCCGGGGAGATGCACACCCTGGCGTGGCATCTGGGCCGCCTGGCGGAGCAGGACAGGCACGGGCGGGACCTCACCCTGGGCGAGCTGGAGCAGGCGCTGGTGGAGGTTACCGCCTGCCTGCCTGTTTACCGGACCTATATCCGCTCCTTTACGGTTCCGGGGCGGGAACGCCGGATTATTGAAGGGACAGTGGCAGAAGCTAAAAAACGCTTCCCGGCTGGCGCCTTGGCCCTTGATTTCCTGCGCCGGGTAATGCTTCTGGAGTTTCCCGGCACCATCCCTGAGGCGCAGCGGCAAAACCGGCTTGATTTCGTCAAGCGCTGGCAGCAGTACACCGGTCCGGCCATGGCCAAGGGATTTGAGGATACCACCCTCTACATTTATAACCGTCTCATCTCGCTCAATGAAGTAGGAGGCAATCCCGCCGGCGAAGGTGTCTCCGTGGCGGAATTCCACCGGGCAAACAAAGGCAGGCAGAAGCGTAATCCCCATACCCTTAACCCAACATCCACCCACGACACCAAACGCGGCGAAGACGTCCGGGCCCGGATCAACGTGCTTTCGGAGCTTTCCAGTGTCTGGTTCGTGCTGGTAAAGCGCTGGAATGAATGGAATCTCCCCCGCAAACCCGTAGTGGACGGCCTGCCCGTGCCCGGCCCGGCCGGGGAAATGCTGCTCTACCAGACCCTTATAGGCGCCTGGCCCCTCCGGGAGGAGGATGTCCCCTCTTTCCGGGACCGGCTTCGAGCCTACGCAGTCAAAGCAGCCCGGGAGGCCAAGCTTTGCACCAGCTGGCTCGATCCCCGGGAGGCATACGAAGAGGCTCTGGGGGAATTTATCGCTGCTATCCTGGAACCGTCGCCAGAAAATTTGTTCTTACAAGAATTCCTGGAATTCCAGAAGACCTGCGCTTATTTTGGCGCACTTAATTCCCTTTCCCAGGTACTTTTAAAAATAGCCTCACCCGGCGTGCCCGACTTTTACCAGGGAACAGAGCTCTGGTCCTTCAGCCTGGTGGACCCCGACAACCGGCGGCCGGTGAATTTCGAGAAGCGAGCCGCGCTCCTGGAGGCCCTCCGGGAAAAGGAAGCAGGCGGCCGGGCAGCCCTGGCCGGGCAGCTCCTGGCTAACTGGAAGGACGGCCGGGTCAAGCTTTACCTGACCTATCAAGCCCTGCAACTGCGCAGATCCCTGGGAAGGTTGTTTAAAAACGGGGCATACGTACCTGTGGGGGCTGCGGGGGCCCGGAGCGGGCACGTCTGCGCCTTTATCCGCCGCCTGGAAAATAACTGGGTTCTGGCCGCGGCGCCCCGTCTGGCGGCCCGGCTCTGGGCAGCCGGCCTGGAGTCGGAGCCCGGCCATAAAAAAATAAGGGACCCCCTTTTCCCCTATCTCACGGGAAACGGGACCCTTCAACCGGTTTCCCGGGGAGCCAAAGACCTGCCCCCCTGCTTTCCGGCGCCCGTTGGGGACCGGATCCTGGAACCGGAATCTATAGGCGGGCCAACTTTGGACGTTCTTCTTCTACCGGCAAAGCTCTGGGAAGATACCGCCCTCCTGCTGCCGGAACATGCTCCGAACCGCTGGCTCAACATCTTCACAGACGAAGAAATCGCCATTGCCCGGGGTGGTCCCCGGGGAACCCCCCCCGGCTGCAAAACCCTGCCTTTGGCCCGTTTACTGGCCGGCTTCCCCGTCGCCCTGCTGACTCCGGCCCGGGCTTGAGTTGTCCCTGAATCCTGTTTATTGCCACCTATGGGAACCGCTGGTCCGGACCTGTCCCGAGTCAAGACACAGGGACTGAGATCCTTTTTCGCCCATTTATTTAATCCCTTAATTCTGCCAGTCACTGCTTGTTTAAAAAATATTCCTGATTTAAAAGGGAACCCTTATTGGGCTATGTTGAATATTTTCTATAGCCGGGGCTTGTCTGGTCCAATTCAATAATTATTACCTCTGCACCCACCTTGCGGACAGCTTCCCAGGGAATGATCAAGTGCTGACGGTCCAGCCAGAAGTTAAAGAAACTGTTCTTCCTGGGAACAATAATGGAACGTATTTCCCCGGTATCAAGATCGAAAGCAAGATCCGATTCCCCCACCACACCCAGGCGGGCGCCGTTATATATGTTCACGATTTCCTTTCCCATTAATTCACCCAGCCTCATCTCCACTCCTCCTTCCTGTCCGGCAGAAAAATGAAAGCCTTTTTTAGGAATTGGGCGGGAAAAAGCCTTCTGGTTAAAGCCTGCGCCAGGCGTTTAAAACCCTTTGCAGGTAGGGTTGGATCAGGGCCAAAAAAATCGACACGGCTGCCAGGGGCTCCAGGCTGATTCTACCCAGATTAATGAGTTCCGGAAGCTGCAGTTCCAGAAAAGCAGTCAGAACAACCAGAGTCAGGTAAATACCGCCGGCAACTCCAATTAAATTGGTCAGTGCTTCGGAAAGGGGGCTGGCTTTCCCCTCTCCGATAAAACTCCAGTCTTTCTCCCTGAGCGAGCGTAACCGGATCCTTTCCCGCACCGAGATTATCAGCAGCAAAAAAATCACTGCGCTAAATATTAAACTGCCTGCCATATTTCTCACTCCTTGGGAAACTTTATGATGGACAGGCAGAAGTTATGTTAATAAAATCCAAAATAATTAAGGGAAAAAAGCCTCCTGGCTGAGGGCAATGGCCAATAACTACGGGAGACGGACCAGTTTTACGGGGAGCCAGGTTGGAACTGGCATGCTAGAAACGTCCAGTGGAACCAAAGCCCCCCTCGCCCCTGAAGGAGTCACCAAATTCAGCCACTTCTTTAAATGTTACCTGGTAAACAGGGATAAAAACCAGCTGGGCGATCCTTTCTCCTGGTTTGACGATGTATTCACGCTCGCTCTGGTTAATAACCGCAACAATTATTTCCCCTTTATAATCGCTGTCAATTAAGCCCACGGCGTTAGCCAGGGCTATGCCGTGGTTTGTGGCCAGGCCGCTTCTAGGAAAAATCAGGCCGGCTATATGCCTGTGGGGAATCTCGATGGCTATGCCGGTGGGAATTCTTACCCGGGCCCCCGGCGGTATAATTAAAGGTTGTTCAAGGTAAGCAGGCAAATCAAGGCCAGCCGACCCTTTCGTGGCGTAATCCGGAAAAGTTATGCTCTCACTTTTTTTTTCCGAACATTTTTTAATCCTGATGATCACTTCTTGTTCCATAATAACCCTCCGCAAGAATTAAACAGACCCGGCAGCGTCGGGTCCTTCCATTATTGTATTAGCTTTAATCCCTGGTTTTGCAGGTAATCTAATTATTTTCCAGCAACCTGGTAAAGCATCCATTGTCTTCCCAGGGTCCTATGGCTGCCAGAGAAAAATTCCCGGGTTTCAGCATGTCTTTGGCCAGTTCCTGTATTTCCTCCGCAGTCACTCTATTAATCCTGGCTACGATTTCTTCCGGCGGGATCACCTTACCCAGGTATAACTCCGATTTCCCCAACCTGCTCATTCTTGTACTGACATTTTCCAGGCTCAGCAACAGGTTTCCCCGTAATTGGTCTTTAGCCCTTTGCAGTTCCTCATTTTTCACCTTATTCCTTTGGAGATCCTGGATTTGGGCCATGATCAGTTCGAGGGTCTGGTCCATATTCTGTTTGCTCAGGCCGGCGTAAACACAAAATAGTCCTGTATCATGATAGGATGCGTGATAGGAATAAACGGAGTAAACCAAACCCCTTTGCTCCCTGATTTCCTGAAATAAACGGGAACTTATGCCTCCCCCTAAAATTGTGTTTAGAATCTGGAAAGTATATATTTTTCCGTGAGCCAGGCTTAAACCCGGCGTGCCCACACAGAGGTGAACCTGTTCTGTATCCTTATTTCGGCACAGTGTTTTGTTGCTGGGTGAGGGGGCGGTAATTAACCGGGGGGGGGTTTTACCTTTTTTTGTTTCGAAAATACCGCGCAACTTCTCCACAGCGTGCTTATGGCTTATGTTTCCAGCCACGGCGACAACGATTTTACCCGGATTATAGTGAGCTTCGTAAAAATCCATAATATCAGCCCTGCTAAGCCCGGCAATCACTTCGCTGGTTCCAATGATAGGCCGCCCCAGAGCATGTCCCTCCCAAATTGTTGCCGCAAAAAGATCATGCACCAGCTCATCGGGGGAGTCTTCATACATTTTAATTTCTTCAATAATTACATTTCGTTCCCTGTCGATGTCGCTTTTTTTAAACTTAGAGGCAAAAAGCATATCACTGAGAAGATCTACAGCCAGATCGAAATGCTCGTCCAGGACCCTGGCGTAGTAACAGGTATACTCCTTTGTTGTGAAAGCATTTAACTGACCACCCACTGCGTCGAGGGTTTCGGCAATATCCTTGGCCGTCCGCTGAGCCGTGCCCTTGAACATCATATGTTCAATAAAATGGGATACACCCCCAATTTCCTGGGGTTCGTAGCGGGAACCGACATCCACAAAAAAGCCTACAGCCACTGAGTGGATATGGGGAACAACTTCTGTAAGAATTTGTACTTCGTTTTCCAGGGTGATTTTTTGAAACATCAGGTTACCTCCTCAGTATGCAGTCCCCCAAAATATTCGTTAAGTTCGGGATAATCCCTTTTTTTACGGGGGAAAATAGTTATTTATTGCTACCTGCCCGCTTCTAACTCTGATTACCATTATTCGTCTTTAAACCTTGCAGAAGCGTGGAAACGTTCACCATCTCATAACCCTGTTGTTTTAATTCCGCAATTATTTGGGGTAAGGCGTTAACGGTGGGAGCTGTTGGATGCATCAGGATAATTGCCCCGTTATGTATTTTTCCAGTTACCCGGCGGGTAACAACGGAAGGATCGGGGCGCTGCCAGTCTATGGTGTCAATGCTCCACAGGATGGTCCGGTAACCTGCTTCCTTTGCCGCTTTTAAAACGGCATCTCCCCTCTCTCCGTAGGGCGGGGCGAACAGCGATGGTTTAGAGCCAGTCAGCTTTAATAGGATCTCGTCTGTTTTTTTAATTTCATCTATATTGGCGGACACTGATAATTGGTCCGGGTGAGGGTGGGAGTAGCCGTGGTTGCCGATTTCATGCCCTTCCCGGGCCATCTGTCCGGTCAAAACCGGGAAATCTTCGGCCCACTGCCCCCCGATATAAAAGGTGGCTGTGGCTTTGTTTGTCTTTAGAATGTCAAGAATTTGCGGGACATATTCCTCCCCCCATACCACATTAAAGGTCAGGGCTGCCTTTTTTTCCAGTTCATTGCCCTGGTATACCGGCGCCATGGCAGCTTTTACCGGTTCGGGCGCTCTGTGCCAGTATTGCCCCACCGCAATCAACACGACCAGGGCTGTTCCCAAAGCCAGGAACAGCCGCCCTTTCCGGAAAAATAGGAAACGTATTGACAAATAAAACCCCCCTTTTCCGCATGCATCTTTAGAACAGCTTATGCCGGTCAGCCCGGAATTATATTAAAAGGTTATGGATAAGGCCTCGTTAAAAATGCCTGTTATTGCCAGACTGTCAGAACAAAAATATAACGTTGGTTTTTAAACAAATTAACCTTCATCAAGTAGCCAATAATACACGCGCCAGGAAAATTGTTATCAGGCGACGTCCTGGAAATAAGTGCAAGATACAAGGGGTTAAAAAATGCCGCCCGGCCAAAACAGTCACCGGGATATGCCCGGTTCGGTTTATAGGCCGGCGGCAACTGCAGGAGATTGTCAATCCCAAAAAAGTTTTTTAAAGCAGTGGCAACCCATAGCATTCACTTTTACGAAAGGCTTCTAAGTTTATTAACCTTCCAGCAGGTTCACAAGTCTTTGCCAGTTGCAGTATTTTTCTACATTTTCCACGGTAATGGCGATTCCTTTGGAATCACCGGGCCGGATCCGTCTGGAAACCTCGGAAATTATTTCAATGGCAGTATAGGTATCACAGTGGACCAAAATAACAGGCACCCCTTTTTCCGCGGCAAAGGAAATCACCTTGACGTCCGGATACAATCCCCCCGTTAAGATTAAGGCTGAGGTACTGGTTTCCAGAGCAGCCAGCGCCATATCGGCCCGATCGCCGCCCATAACAACAGCCTTGTTGGCGGAACGGCGCATGTATTTTAAAGCGCTGTCCATGGTCATGGCGCCCACTATAACCTCCTCAACAAGAAGGTCTAAATTATCTTCACCAGTCAGCAGTTCGCCACCCAGGGCCTCGTAATACTCCGAGACAGTGGGGGAAGCAATCTCAGAGCAGATGGGTATAATGCCGAGGGTTTCGCAGCCCTTTTGTTCCAGAAGCGGCTTAAATATTCCTTCGGTCTTGAATAGAAGCTGTCTCGGGACGTTGTTGAATATATGACCGGCAACCTTTAAACCCTTTAAGACAAAATAGTTATTTAAAAAGATAGCCTGATCCACACACAGATCGCTTTCCAGTTTGATAATGTTTAAAACGGCGGCGTTGAGAAGCCCCGCCAGGTTAATCACATCCAGGCCGTAAGCCGCACCGGCATGGGGGAATGCCGCGCCGTCTATGATCACCAGGTCGGCGTCTTTTGCCAGATCCTGGTATGCTCCTTTTATTTTCTCCAAAACCGGTTCCTGGTTTTTAGCTCCCGACAGGTAAGAAGTCCCCACGGCAAAGGGAACTATTTGGGTGATTTCGGAATTAATCCTGAGAACCTCACGCATTAAAAAGGCATCATTATCTTCGCCGCTGTTAAATTTGGCCCGGTTTCCCACAGGTTTAAAATATGTTACCTTGTAGCCTTCTTTTTTTAATTTTAAGGCCAGTCCCAGGGCAATGGCTGTTTTGCCGCTTCCCGCCACGCCCGTAAGGTAAAGATTTTTCATGCGTTTTCACCTCACGACAGGGTTATTTTAACATCGAGGGCGGCTGCTCCGCTCTCATAGGCTATTAACGGGTTGATGTCTACCTCCATGATTTCCGGAAAATCGGTGGCCAACCTGGCCAAACGTTTGATAACCTTAATCACGGAATCCATATCCACCGGCTTTTCGCCGCGAAAGCCCTTCATCAGTGCATAGGCTTTGGTTTCGGCAATCATTTCCTTGATTTCATTATCTGTTAAACCTTCAGCCAGTCTGAAAGAAACATCTTTAATCAGGTTGACGTAAATACCTCCGAGACCGAAACCAATCATTGAGCCGAATTGCAAATCCCTTGTCATGCCCACGATCAATTCCGTTCCCCCGGGTACCATCTTTTGGATTTCGATGCCGTAAGGTATAACTTTCGGTAAATACTTATGTGTATTTTCCATGATATTAACGTAAGCGGTTTTAACTTCCGGGGCGGTGTTCAGGCCGATTTTCACTCCCCCAATATCGGTTTTATGAAGTATCCTGGGGGAGGCAACTTTTAGAACCACCGGGTAACCGATTTCTTCCGCCATAACCACTGCTTCTTCGGGACTGCGGGATAGTTTGACGGGAATAGCCGGCACGCCGTAAGCGGCTGCGACCTCGGCAGACTCGCTTCCCAGAAGAGTCAGGCGTTTGTCCTTCTTTACGTCATAAAACACAGCCTTAACCGTTTTCAGGTCGGGTTGGAAGTCATTGATTGCGCCATTGGGGTCGCGTTTTTGAAATTCGGTGTATTTTGTCATACCGGCAAGGGCGCCAATGGCAGGTTCCGGCATGGCGAAAGTCGGGACGCCGCCAGTGGCCAAAAGCCTGGTCCCTTCCGCCAGGGTCTCTCCGCCCATATAGGCGGCAATGAGGGGTTTGTCCGGGTAAGCTTTGTTTAATTCAACTAATACCTGTGCTGTTTCCACCGGCTGGGTAACCGCAACAGGGCATAATAACACAACTGCACTATCAACGTTGTCATCTTTCAAAACTTTTTCCAGGGCAAATCTAAAACGTTCCGCCCTGGCATCGCCCAGCACGTCCACCGGGTTATAAATACCGGCTTCAGGCGGCAGGTTTAAACGCAACTCTTCAATTGTTTCCTTGCTGAAGCGGGCCATGGAGAGACCATGGGACTCAATTTTATCGGTGGCAACGATGCCAGGTCCCCCCGCATTGGTTACAATGGCTACCCTGTTGCCCTTGGGAATAGATTGATTGGCAAATAGTATGGCCAGATCAAACAGTTGGGACATGCTGTCTACCCTGAGCACGCCGCATCTGTTAAAAGCGCTGTCATAGGCAATATTACTTCCCGCCAGGGCTCCGGTATGGGAGGAGGCCGCCTGGGCGCCAGCCTGGCTGGTGCCTGATTTTAAAACTATTACCGGCTTTTTCCGGGTTATTGCTGATAATACTTTGATAAATTCAGGCCCATCGGACACATCTTCCAGATAACAGAGTATAACCTTTGTGGCGGGATCCTCCGCAGCTTCGGAAATACAGTCAATTTCATTTAAGTCCGCTTTGTTTCCCATACTGAATATTTTACTGTAACCTATTCCGGCTGTTATGCTCCAGTCCAAAACCGCGGCCAGCATTGCCCCGCTCTGGGAGATAAAAGCTATTTTCCCCTTGGGGGGGAACCCTTTTAAAAAAGTGGCGTTAACCGGGGTGTGGGTATCTAAAAAACCAATGCAATTAGGGCCCAGCAAGCGCATGTCATACTCTTTGCATACGGCCAGGAAGTTTTTCTCCAATTCCATGCCTTCCCGACCCGTTTCCTTGAAACCTGCCGTCAGGGCCACCAGGTTTTTTATTCCTTTTTGGCCGCACTCCCGGGCAGCTTCAATTACCCTGCCGGCAGGTATAACAAATATTGCTGTTTCTACATCTCCCGGGATTTCCTTAACGGTCTTGTAGGAATTCAGCCCAAGAATTGTTTTCCCCCCGGGGTTTACTGGATATATTTTACCTTGAAACCCGCTGTCGATAATGTTTTTCACAAGTGAATGGCCTATTTTACCGGGTGTGCCTGAAGCTCCTATAACTGCCAGGGACTTTGGCCTGGTAAAACTGTTTCTATTGTTCAATTTTTTTCACCTCGTGTAGCGGATGCAGTCCTGTAAAGAAACGTACTGGTTTCCAACTTCTTGTGAATTTGCTGTAATTATTAATTGAAAATCTTAAGTAGTAAAAGAGCCTGGCCTTTTTAAAAAAGATACAGCCGGGAATAATCAGCGTGCGCAAAATTCTTCGCCAGACCGAAATGACTGGTTAATACCGGCCATTTAAGCGCTGGCGAGGAAGTTTCCCTTGCGGGAAGATTATGGATTTTTTAAGTGAAAACTATTTCGGCTGGATTTTGCTGTTCCAATAAACATCCCCTGGACTGATTATTTTAAGGCGCCGCTTTTTCATCCATTGCTGCATCTATGATACAACTGCCCCGGTTGTACCGGACGATACTATAAACAATTGCCAGGAACAGGAAGATATAGGAAAGGTATTCAAGATTATAAACAGCCTTGGGAATAATCGTCATAACTACAAATGAAACAAAGGCGATAGCCATGGCAGGGGGATCTACGTGGGTGTCCCCGTAACAATAAAATGTCCTTGCGAAAAAATCACCGGCGTAGGCGGCCAAAACTCCAGCCGCAATTCCCCACCAGATACTTCCGCTGCTTGCCACCACTGCATAAGAGGCACAGATGGTTATATGGTGTGTTACTGGTATCTCCGAACCAAGAAACAGCATAGCCAGTGTAACAGCGGAAACACAGAAGCCGACGAAGGCGGCAACCGGGGCGGCCTCAGGGTTTTGCAGCATCAAATAAGTAAGATAGGCTGAAACACCGCCGGCAGTAATGCCCACAAGAGTCTTCTCACAGGAGGCGGTGAAGTAGGGGAGCCATACGTTGGAGCATCTTGTGGAATACCTGCCGCCGCTCTTTTTGATATCCTCCGGTACGGCGCCGAATATCTCGCCCAGACCCGTTGTTCCAAAGGCAACCTTAGCGATGATGGCCAGGATAAACACTGTTAAGGCAACTGTATCAATTTTGATTGCTGTGGAGGCCAGGCCCGCTTGTACAGCATAACCCATCATGCCGAAAACGCCGCCTATAATCAGTACCGATGGTCTTTTCAAACCTGTCAGCGATTTTAAGATATCCTTTCCCGAGGGGATATACCCCATCCTTCTGGCAAAGGCGGCAGCAGCTACGCCACCGGCAAAGGAAATATGGGGCCCAAAAAAGGTTCCGAAGGCAACATTACCAAGAAAATCAAAACTCGCGCCGGAAGCAGCCATTGCTATGCCTATTAGTCCTGTTATACCAGTAAATACAAAAGCTCCCAGGGCGCCCAGAGTGGCTCCAAATGCACCACCGCAAAAGGCAATAATTAATGCTGTGAAATCCATTTGCTTTCCTCCCCGTTGATTAGTTATAAGAGAACGCTGCGTGCCGGGTATTTATCTTACATTCTTACATTAAAAACTGACAGGGATAATAAAATAAAATTAAGTTCTACATTTTAATTGTCCCAACAATGACGTCCAGTTTTTCTTCTTCTAAATCAGCTTCCAGAAAATTAACCCCTGTTTCAGTGTTTTCGGACGCACACCCGGATATCTTTTGCCTGGAGATAATGTAGCTGCCGTTTGTTGGATTTAAAACCTGGCTTGTGGATTTGATTTCAATTATCTTGTCCATTAGCTGGTCTCCGTTGCTGTTTAAATCATATACGCAGCCGATGATTAGATCCGGACGGCATATGCTTTCGTTATCTGCCACCAGGGAAACATCCTCCAACCTGTCACCGATATAAATTAACAAATCAGGTCTGATTGTTATGGTGCCATATTTTTCGACAAGCGATTGGATCGTATACCATTCCCGCCTGGGGCTGTAGTTGTTCGAGTTCTTCCACAGGGCGCTGGTGAAATTCGTTCTAAACGATACATACTTGTTTAACCTGCCGGAATAAATTATTGCATCGGGAACCACCAGTGATTGTCTGTGTCCTACTTCGAAGTAAAGATCATTGGTTTTAACAGGCGCCGGCAGGGATTCTTTAGCCATGACTGAATGTTTTATGACTTGTTTGGAGCCCAATCTTTTCAGTGGGACGCAATATAACTGTTCCGGTCCAAATTGTTTCAAGAGGGAAAGGGTTACCCATTTTTTGTAACCGTCCTTGCACAGTTGTCTGAAGGCCTGATTTAAGATCAGAGATGTATCCGAAATGAATTTTTCCCGGTCCGCTTTACCGCAGATCAAATCAAAAAGGGGGTCAAATATTTCCCGCCTTAGTTGATCCAGCGGTTCGTGCAGAAATCTTTTAAGCTCATTGGGCATATAAATGTTTTCAATTCCCAGGCCTTTTATAAATTCTTGTTCCACTTTCACGTAACTTTTACTAAGAATATCGGCTTCGCCCAGAATTCCCGAAAACTTTTCAGCAATATAGGCATCCCTTACTGCATCGAACAGCTCATAAAAATCCGGCTGCTTGGCCCTGGGGATGCTTACCATATCTTCCTGGATATTAATATCCGGATGCTGATCGACATAATCCATTAATTCTTGAAACAGGGGGAACCATCTCGTTTTTTCATTTAACGGGCTTGCAGAGTTATTTACAGGGGTCGCCATTTCATAGCACCTCGTTTAATTGGATTAGAACAGCGTAAAATGCAGAATTACAGCCAGGTACAGTAATTAAGTGAAGGGAAACAATTAACCGAGAAACTACAATTATTAATAAAGTATCATTACCTGGTCAGGTTAAACATGTGGTTAGGGGACAGCCGTCCCTACAACACGGTTTAATAAGGAACACTACCCTTTTCCAACTACTGGTCCTCCCTGACAACCTTTAACAGTTCAAACCCAGTGTAATTAAATCCAATAAGTCAATGGAACGATACCGCCGGGGCAGCCTTAACCCTTTCCATCCGGTAATACACTGGCCGAAGGTGGTTAAGATGTTTTTAGTTGCTCCAGCAGACGGGGTAGAATTTCATTTAAATCGGCTTGAATTCCCAGGTCGCACATATCAAAGATTGGAGCAGAGGGATCTTTATCAAGTGCTATGATATACTTGGCCTTCATGAAGCCGGTGGTATAATGGGCGGCCCCGCTGGCGCCGATGCTGATAAACAATTTAGGGCTGATGGTTTTGCCGCTGGAACCAATCAAATTATCATTTGTTACCCATTCGGCATCCCGGGCGGGTCTTGTTCCCCCCACGGCCGCACCCAGGGCTTCGGCCAGATCCTGGATAAGTTTGAATTCTTCTTTAGATTTAACGCCCTTTCCGGCGGAGACAACCACAGCAGCGCCTTCCACCGGCATGCTGGCCGGTTCCTTTTCTATCATTTCCACAGTTTGTATTTGGAGATCTTCATCCATTGCTTCGTAATCAACTTTAATTACAGAACCTTGTTTGTTTTCATCAAAACCAGGTTTTTCCGCCACCCCTGAACTTACTGTGGCCATCCACGGTTTAATATCATTCCAGGCGATTTTCACGATCATACCGCCGCTAAAGCCCGGAATAGTGGCAACAAGTTGTTGCTTACCGTCGATTGTCTCTATCTGCAGATCGCTGCAATGGGCTGTCAGGCCGGTTTTAACTCTGGCAGCAACAGCCGGCGCCAGGTCAACGCCAATATTACTGGCGCCCATTAGCATTATGTCCGGCTTGTGCAGGGCAATAAGTTCGCTTATTATTCTGGTATAGGCACGGCTTTGATAAAGTTTTAGCGAGGTGTCTGAAACCAGATAAACATTGTCTGCCCCGTAGCCGATAATTTCCTTGGCCAGATTTTCGACATTGTCCCCAATAAGTACCGCAGCCACCTTGCCGGCTAAATTTTCTGCCAGTTCTATGCCCTTTCCCAGGGTTTGCAGTGAAACATCCATTAACTTACCGTTTCTCTGTTCAATCCAAACCCAAATATTGTTATTGTTGCTCACTGGTATCTCCTCTCTTTTTATGAAATATTGGCGTCAAGTATTTTTTGTAAGAATTTAGCTGCAATTTCTTCCTGCGTGCCGGTCAGGATTTCCTTTTGCCTGTCGATCTCCTGTTTATAGGTGCCTACTACCTTCGTCGGCGAACCATTGTTGCCCACCCGGGCGGGATCTGTTTCCAGATCTGCCGCTCCCAAAGTTTTAAATTCTTTGTCGCTGGCGTTCATTATTCCTTCGGCCGTAATATCACGGACTTCATTGATCCCTTTTATTACCGCCAGCAGGGCCGGAAGCTTTACTTTTACCTTTAAATAACCGCCATACTCAATATCTTGAATTGCTGTCAAGGTGTTTTCATCAAGGAATTCTACCTTGCCCACAGAGGTTACATGGGGAATATTCAAAAACTCCGCAATCTGGGGCGCCACCTGTGCCGTAGCCCCATCCTCAGTTTGATTCCCGCACAGGACAACGTCGGGTTCAACCGTTTTCAAATACTCTGCCAGGGTATAAGCGGTTGCCAGGGTGTCAGCGCCCGCAAAAGCCCTGTCGCTTAACAGAACAGCTTCATCCGCCCCCATGGCCAGGGCCCAGTCCAGGACTTCCCTGGCGCCGGGGGGACCCATGGTTACAACTGTTAATTCGCCCGAAAACTGTTCTTTAATCCTGAGGCCCTCCTCCAGGGCGTTTTCATCCAGGGGATTCAATATTGCCGGAATTTTATCCCTTTGAATGCTGCCGGTTACGGGATCCAAAGTTATTTGGGAAAAATACTCCGGATCGCTGATTTGTTTGATGCAAACAACTATTTTCAAAGCAGCGACTACTCCTTTCTTGCCTTTATTTTTTTGTAATATAAGGCCCGGCGGGGCGGCGGGCTGACCGCCCGCCACCCGCCGGGTCTAACGTTAAAACACTATTTACAGGCTAACAAGGTCTTTTTAATTAAGGACTTGGCAATCTCAATTTTGTATTCATTTTTGGTTAAAGGCTTGGCGTCCTGCAGGGCCAGCTGCGCTGCAGCTTCAACAGTTTCAGGCTCCAGGGCCTTGCCTTCCAGGTATTCTTCAGCTTTTTTTGGCACGTAGGGATTAACGAAAACCGCATTCAAGCAGATTTTAGCCTTCTTAACTACGTTTCCATCGAATTCTACCTTTGAGGCGCAGTTTACCACCGGGAAATCGATTGATTTTCTCAAGGCAAATTTTTCGAATTTGCTCTTTGTGTTTCCGGCGGGTTTGGGAATTTGTATCTCCACTACTATCTCGTCGCTGTCCAGGACTGAAAATTTCTTTACTTCTTCAGTCTGGTAGAAATCCGCCATTTCAATTACTCTTTTTGTTGTTTTAACCTTTGCTTCCAGCGCTATTAAGGCCGGGGCGGTATCGCTGGGATGTACCGCCAGACAATCTTTGACGTTGCCGAAGATGGAATGATACCTGTTCTCGCCTTCTTCAGCGTAACAGTCCTTACCGCCTTTTCTGATACAGTTGAATCTGTTATTGGGCAGACGGTAGTACCAGCATCTCGAGAACTGGCAGATATTGCCCCCAATGGTGCCCATTTCCCTGATGTGGGGGGAAGCTGTCCGCCTGGCCGCTTCAGCCAGGGCTGGATAATTGTCCTGGAGGAGTTTATTGTGGGCCAGATCCTCCAGCAGGGCCAGGGGTCCGATTTTCAACATGTTATCTTCTTCCCGGACATAATCCAGGCCAGGTACGTTTTTGATGTTAATAAGGGCCTCCGGACTTTCAGCAAGTGCATTATCTTTCAGCAAACCGACAATATCGGTACCGCCTGCAATAACATTGGCTTTGCCGTCAAATTCCTGCAGCAGTGAAACGGCCTCATCCAGCGTGCAAGCATCGTAGTGTTTAAATCTCCTCATCTAAGACCACCCCGCTTTGCTTTACTAATTGCTTTGAGGACTTTATCCGGCGTCATCGGGTGATCATCAACCCATTCACCAATGGCGTTGTAGATGGCGGCCCCGATTACACCCGGTACCACAGTGGCGATACATTCACCGATGCCGTTCAAACCGTAAGCTCCGTAACCCATTCCTGTTTCCACCAGGTGGTTTACTGTGGTATCAATATCCCGCATAGTCCATACTTTATAATCCAAAAGGTTGCCGTTCAGCTTTACTCCGGTTTTCGGGTCGTAGATTACTTCTTCTGCCAGGGCTCTGCCGACGCCCATGTAGTCCCCGCCATACTGCTGGCCTTCACATGTTTCCGGACTAATGGCCAGGCCTACATCGTTGACGTTGACAATTTTCTTGACTTCAACTCCGCCGGTCCCGGGATCGACTTCCACTTCGGCAAAGTACGCCTGCCGGCACATGCGGTGTCTTCCCCTTTCAGTTCCATACCGGCCCTGACGGTGCCAGCTCCAGGTAAAGAGGGGAGCCCTGGTGCCGCCCTGGTTCAGGGTTGCCCGCTTGACGACCTCTGCCACCGGACAGTTTATGCTGGGGTCGCTTTTCAGGAACACAACACTGTCTTTGACATCCAGATCGTCCGGATAGTTGTTGGGGAAAACAGGGGGATATTCTATATCGATTAGCTTAATCGGGGTTGTGGCGTATTCCAGAAGTTTCTGCTTGGCTTCCCTGGCGGCGTTCCGGGTAACATAAGCATCAACAGCCAGGTTGCAGGAACCGTCCGGGGTCATCATCTGGAAGCCGACATCCTCGAACATCCTGAAGTTGACGTCCGCAAGTTTAAGTCCCATCTCCTCCGCCACGATCTGGCAGTGGGTGGTCATGGCATTAAGGCCATCATCGGATTTTTGCGACAGGATATCCACTGTTCCATCACAATGCATCAGCACACCGGCACATGCTGTTCCCCGGGTGTCATCCCATTCGTGCGTCCAGGTAAAGCCCATACCGTGCAGCTTGCCGTTGGGAAGCACCTTTGTGCCCGGCTTATGCCACTTGTTATCCCAGTCAATGGCTTTCTTGCCGACCTCAATACATTCTCCCAGGCTGTCCCTGTCAGGGAAACCGTGCTCTTTCTTGAACTTGGAGAGGTACTCCATGTCTTTTCCTTCAACGCCGTCGTTTTTCAGGGCGACAATTGTCGGATCCATACCCAGCTCGGCGGCCACGTGCTCGAATACCAGACTCAGACAGAGGGCGTTGTGGTTCTGCTCGCATCTGAACCAGTAGGCCGGGGCAACGTTAATATTGGCTTCCAGATAGTTCAGGGCCAGGTTGGGTATTCTGGTATTTTCTTCGAAGTGATCGATGCCGTACTGACCCATTTTAGCGCAGATGTTATCTATTTTAACCGCAGTAATTGTGCCGTCCTCTTTAAACCCAACCCTAAAGCTGGTATAGCAGTCGGCGTCCTGGGACAAGTTGTAGAAAGTATCTCTGCGGTCATAGAAGGTTTTGACCGGCCTGCCCAGCCTTCTGGACAGAATGCCGCTGATAATGTGGACGCCATGGGTGTGGTGCATCATGGGATTGCCGCCCCCGCCGAATTGAGAGCCCTGGTAGGGGATATGGAGTTTAATCTTATTCAGGGGAAGGCCCATTTTCAAAGCAAAGAGCATTTTGCCGTCGTAGGCTTGCTGCTGGTGGGCCCATATTTCTACGTTGTCGCCCCGCCAGAGAATTACGTCGCTGATGGGTTCTGCTTCGGCAACTGTATAGGGGCGCCTTCTGGCATCAAACTTGATTACTTTGTCGGCTTCTTTAAAACCCTTCTCCACATCGCCGTGTTCAATCTTCAGTTTTCTGATGATGTTGTTTTTGCTGTTTATTTCGGGCGCAGCCAAAGGCGCACCGGGTTTCAGCGCATCCATGGGATTTAAGACCAGGGGCAGTTCTTCCCACTCAATTTCGATCAAGCCCAGTGCTTCTTCGGCCAGTTCAGGGGTATCGGCGGCCACAGCCGCGCCCACGGGATGACCTTCCCACCAGGCCACGCCGTCAAGTATGCGTCCGGCGCCCTGCTTCCACTGTTCCAGGGTTACCGCCAATTCTTCTTTGCCGTGGTAAAAAGCCTGTCCGTCTGAAGCCAAATGGCCTGCGTTAAACTTGGTTTCCAGTCCGTAGAGGGGCTTATCCGCCAACTCGGGGTCATCATACCGGAGTACGGCTCTTACACCCGGCAGTGCTTCGGCTTTTTCCGTGTTCATGGATTTAATTTTGGCGTGGGCATAGGGTGAGGGCAGGATCCTGCAATATACCATGCCAGGCAGTTTGACATCCCTTGTATACTCTGCCCTGCCGCTGGCTTTTTCAATGCCGCACATACGTGTTAAGCCGCGTTTTCCGATTATTTCGAACTCATCCTGGATATATCTGTCCCGTACCAACGGTTCGATTTCCATAATCCCTAATTTTTTATTCATAGACTTATTATTTCCCTCCTTCCAGTTTTGTAGACGCTTCCAGAATAGCGCCTATATGGGCGGGATATGTGCCGCACCGGCAGATATTCCCCTCCAGGGCGTCTTTTATATCTTCCTCACCGGGATTGGGATTTCTGTCCAGAAGGGCCTTGGCAGTCATAACAAAACCAGGGGTACAGTAACCGCATTGCATCGCATGGTTGTTGGCGTAGGCCATAACCAGCGGGTGCTTTTCGATATCAACGATTTCAACCGTTTCTATGACCTTTCCTTCGCATTCAATGGCCAGGGTCATGCACGACAGGATCGGCCGCCCGTTCATTATTACGGTGCACGAACCGCAGGCTCCGTGATCGCACATTTCCTTGGTGCCGGTCAATCCTAATTTATCATGGATAACCTCGCGCAAGGTCCAATGGGGCTCAACCACGATGCCGTATTCCTGGTTATTAATTTTCAGGGAAACTTTTTTTGCTCCGCCATTATTTTCAGCCATTCAAATTTCTCCTTTCATTCATTGTATTTGTTTTTAATGTTTTGTTTTTTGCAGCCACCTGCCTCACAAAAAATTGTGCATTTAGCAAATACCCTATTACTGGATTAATATAAGGTTTCTGCCACCCCCTTTGCTGGAGACTTAACAAGAAGATATTAACAGCGTCTTAAATTACTGGCCCTGTAACATAAATGTTTATAAATTTGTTATATTTGTTTATCTCAGCCTTTGTCTGCTTACCATTACATACTTCATCTAGATATTGGAGGAGCTTATTGCTTTCACCGTCAAACGCGGAATTAATATCTTCGATATTATCGTTTACATTAAAACCTACATCAATAAATTCGTGAAGTTTGCTGTATGTTCTGGGGTTTGCCGTTACTTTTATTACCGGGCAGATGGGAAAACCCTGTGGCGCGCCCCTGCCGGTGGTGAATATAATCACCTGGGCTCCCGCTGCGGCCAGTCCTGTAAGTAGTTCCGGCTCCCTGCCGGGACTGTCGACCACGGTTAGTTTCCCTTCCCTCATCTGTTCACCGTAATTAATAAAATCGTCGATAATCTTGGAACCGGATTTTACAATGGCGCCCAGGCTTTTTTCTTCTATGGTGGTTAGTCCCCCCTTGATGTTTCCAGGGGTGGGCTGCCCCTCACGCATGTCTTCACCGACACTTATAGCCCTGTTTTCGATATTTGTAATTGCGCCCAGGACCTTATTTTTAACGTCGGGATCAATGATTCTGTTGATGATATGATTTTCGGCGCCGATCATTTCCGTAACTTCACCAAAAACAACCCTGCCGCCCCTTTCAATTATTTTATCTACCGTCAAACCCACAATGGGGTTTGTCAGCAGACCTGAAAGGGTGTCCGAGGAGCCGCATTTTATGCCGATTATCAGGTCGGAAAGGGAGGCGGGTTCCTTATGCTGGTCAGCTATCTCTTCAGCCAACGAGTTGGCAAGTTCAACGCCTTTGTCTACAGCTTTGGTGAGACCGCCTATATCTTGAATGACGACCTTTTCAACCGGCTTACCGGATTCTTTGATTCTGCTCTCCAGTTCCTCCAGATTTACGCCTTCACAGCCAAGACTCACCAGAAGCACTGCGCCAACGTTGGGATTTAAGCCAAGTCCCGCTAAAGTCGAAGTAACCCTCTTTAAATCCACTGGCATCTGACAGCAGCCCTGGGGGTGTAAAATGGGCACAGAGCCGGGAACCTTTTGCGAAATTGCTTCAGCAATTTCGTTTGCGCAGATTACTGTAGACATAACTACAAGGTAATTTCTGATCCCAACACTTCCGTTTTTTCGATGGTACCCGTAAAATTTCATGTCCATCCTCCTGCACTTAAAACAACTGTGGCGTTTAAAATTTATTTTATGAACAACTGCAACTACACATAACATTCGGGCATTTGAATACCGCGCTGGCTTTTTTAACTGCTTCAAGGAACAATTAAGTGCTCGAGGCAAATGTCAGGAGTTATTGGTCCCCCCTACCCCTCAAACTCTTAACATTATGCACATGTATATAGTCCCCGGCATCAATAAAGGAGGTACTTATACCTATTACTTCGCCGTATTTTACGATCGGTTCGTTTTCGGTTACCCTGGAAAGCGCAAATTTGTGTCCAAAAGGTATATCAGATTTGACTACTACACCCTGCTTGGATTTAAACCCAATTACAACAGGTCTGGATCCCTCGCTGATGTCACATAATGCTGTTGCCACGTTATCTTTTTCATTCATTACAATTGCCTTGCCCAATTCATCACCTCCCCTGGTAACCCAATGCTGTTCACTTGTACAAGTTTTGTCTGTAAAATAGTTTACAGCATTATTTATGCCAGCTTAAAAAGCCTTGTATTGCAAGCCCTTACCCATCAAAGCCGGCAGCTCAACTATCATTGTGAGACATTTTAAGCGGTCCAGTAATGAAAACCTGGTATCATTATGAGAATATATGTCTCATCTTGATACCAGGTTCCTTTGTAGCAGGTGGGGATTTGTAAAAATGCGGGGGTTCCAACATATTTTAACTTGATTTTAAAGTAAGGACGCCCCAGGGGCGCCGTTATTTTAAATTATATTTTTTTAATTTTCTATATAAGGTTGCTCTGCTGATACCCAGGATTTCCTCGATCTCCTTTTTTCCCTTCTCCGTCAGGCCATAGGTTCCAATGCAGGCTCTCAAGGCGTTGTACTCGTAATTCCTGATGCTGTCTATATTATGACACAAGTTTGAGGGAATGGTGTTGCTGTTTTCAGTTATATACGCCGGCAAGTTTTCGGGGGTGATGTAGGTATCGTTGGTTATAGAAACCGAATACTCAATGCAATTCTTGAGTTCCCTTATATTGCCCGGCCAGGGGTAGTTGATCAGGAGTTCGCAGGCTTCCGGAGTTAATTCAATAATTCTCCCCCCTTCCTTCATGAACAAGCCTTTAATAAAATAATTGGCCAGGGGAATGATGTCTTCTTTCCTTTCCCGTAGCGGCGGGATGCGAATCTTAATTACATTAATTCTATAATACAGATCCTGTCTGAACAGCCCCTGTTTTACCATGTCCTCCAAATTTCTATTGGTGGCGGCTATGATGCGCACATCAATATCTATTTGCTTGTTGGACCCAACAGCAATAATATTTTTGGTTTCTAATACCCTCAGGAGTTTTGGCTGCATTGAAACGGGTATTTCCCCTATTTCATCCAGAAATAAGGTACCTTTATCGGCCGCCTGAAACTTTCCAATTTTGCCGCCCTTCCTTGCCCCGGTAAATGCCCCGTCAACATAGCCGAAAAATTCGCTTTCCCATAAAGTTTCCGGAATGGCGGCGCAATTAACCCTGATTAATTCCCCTTCATGCCGGTTGCTTTCGTAGTGTATGCCGTCGGCAAAGACTTCTTTACCTGCGCCGCTTTCCCCTTCCAAAAGGACAGTGGAATCGGAACATGATACTTTCCTGGCGAGGTCGACAGCTTTCCTGGCGCTGGCGCCATTAAATATGAAGTTACTAAAATAACCGGCATTACTAGAGTTTAATTGTTCAACAAATACTATTTTAAAATCACTTGCTTCAGATAAATTCCGGGGATACAGGCAAAAGTTTCGGGTTTGGCCTGATATTTCAGCACCCATTACAAAACTTTTATCCCGAACTGTTTGATTGCCAAGATTAAAGATGTTTCGAATTTCATCGTCATTATCGGATTGTTTTAAACCGGTCAAGGCCCTTAAACCTTTATTAATATATAGTATGGCGTTATTTTTAGTGATCATTACGTTTTTATCAAGCAGATTGATCAGACCCTGAATTGATTTGTGGTAAGGCTCAATTGAACAAAGATTATTATCTGTTGAACTTTCCTTTTCAATTTCCTTTTGGAAAAAGTCAACTAAACGCACGTATAGTGAGGTATTATTTAATAATTCCTTTTTATAACGGTCCTTTGTGGCGGTCAACAGTATTGCTGCTATACCGTATTTTTTAATTGGGAAGGGCATGGCAAGGTAAATAAGTCCTGAACAGTTCTGCAAGTATTCGCATAGGTTGCATGTTTTATCTTCGGGGGGTTTTACCAGCAGAAATTTTTTATTGTTTTGAATTACCCTGTTATAGAGTGAATTGTCCCCGGCTTTTTCGTTGATTAAACTGGAGTATCTGCCAGTGCCTGTTACCCGGATTAAATCTGAATCAACAACACACACGTCCATTTCCGTTATTGAGGACAATTCTATAATTTTTTGAGACAGATGTGTTAAGTTCTCTGGCAGCAAATTAGGCACTCCTACTATTGTATTTTAAGATTTTCACTTTAATACGCCGAAATGAGGTTTAAGACAATAATATAAAAATCAATATGAGAAAGCAAAGTATTATTATGAGAATAATCTTCGACGTCATCAGAAAAAACCCTTTAAAGTTGGCGATAATTATTTAATCCTTGTTTGGAAGCACAAGGTATAAAACGTGCCTGAACAGGCACCGGAAGGCAAGAGGGGTAAAAAACGCAAATCAATCAAAACAAAAAAACCTGCGGGGCAGGAGTTTTAGAATAAAAGATGCAATAAAATGACAAATAAAAAATGGGAAATTATATGTTTATTATTCAGGCGCCAATTTGTCTGAAATAATAGTCTTCTATGGCACTCCTCAACGCCTTGATCCCAAGAACAGAACAATGCTTCTTGTTTTCCGGCAAGCCGCCCAGGGCTTCAATAATATCTTCTTCAGTTATCTTCATGGCCTCATCAATAGTCTTTTTTTGGGCCAACTCCATTAAAATACTGCTGGTGGCTATGGCAGCGGCACAGCCTAAAACCAGAAAACTTATCTTTTCTATGACACCGTCAACGATTCTAATATAAATTGTTAAAGAGTCACCACAGGCGGGATCGCCGAACACACCCACCCCGTCCGCATCGTCCATTCTGCCGATATTCCTGGGATTTTTGAAATGGTCGATTACTTTAGAATTATAAACTGAATTTTGCATATTTTAACCCCCCCCAATAATAAATGTAAAGGTTCAAAAAGCCTGCTTACCCTTAAAATAACATCATCTAAAAGTCTTGTTTCCTTAAGAGACGCAATTTAAACCACCAATCCGTTTGTGGGGATTCCCATAAAAGAATGATAACGGTTAATTTCAGATTTGGTCATTTTGCCATTAACAACGCTAATTATCTCGTTGTAAATCAAGTTGCTGGATTGAGTTAGATCATACAAACCTTCAGTTACATAAGAGATATTTAAGTCTATGCAATCCTCTAACCTGTACGCAGTTTTTTCATTGGCTGTGATTTTTAAAACGGGCACAAAGGGAAAACCGTGCGGATCACCGGTACCCGTGGTAAGCAGGATTAATTGGCACCCGGCGGCAGCAAGCGCCGTTAAGGCTTCCGGTTCCCTCCCCGGAAAGTCGATAAGGTTCAACCCTGTCTCCGTAACCCGATCCCCGTAACGATATACTTTTTTTATTTTTTGATTACCGCATTTGGAGATAAATCCAAGTGCCCTTTCCTCCATTGTTGTCAGGCCGATATCATGATTGAGCAAGGCTTTCTGGTCTTTGCTGTAATTAGTGTCATTGGTATTAATTCTGTCCTTGGTGCGGACTATCAGATTCCGGATATCCCCGCATATTTCTTCTGTTTCCCCTCTTTTAGAAATAAGATTCTCCGCAAAAATAAATTCAGAAACCTCCCCAAATACTACTGTGCCTCCCCTCTCAATAAGTTTGTCCGATATAATCCCAATGGAAGGATTTGAAATAAGACCTGAAGTTGAGTCTGATGAACCGCATTTTAAACCTATCATCAAATCCGCAAGGGAAGCTTCAACCCGTTTTATTCTGGAAGCGTCACCAATCATTTTCTGACCAATAAATACCCCCTGTGATATGCTCAGGGTCAAGCCGCCTTCGGACCAAATATTGATTTGGGCAACGGGTTTCCCTGTTTGTTTGGCAAGATAAACGATGTTGTCAACGTCGATATTCTCGCAGCCCAGGCTTACAAAAATCATACCAAATAGATTGGGATTGTACGCCAGGGAAACCAGGGTTCTGGAAACTATCAACAAATCCTGGTTTAGTTGACAGCATCCTTGATTATGGGTAAAGGCGACGGCGCCATTCAAATTACTGGCTATCCGGTGGGCAAGTTCATTGGCGCATACTGAGCAGGAGATTACCCCCAAATAATTTCTTATTCCTATGGAATTGTCCGGCCTTCTGAAACCAAAAAAACTCATCCTTACACTTCCCCCATTGTACTTTATGGCAACGGTGTCGAACATCACTCAACAAATTTAGCATTTAATCTATCTGTTAATTAATACTTATTTAGACGCCCCTTAAACTTTCTACATTATGCACATGGACATATTCTCCGGCTTCAATAAATGAAGTGCTAACACCTATTACTTCGCCATATTTAATAATGTGCGTATTTTTCGGCAGCTTACACAATGCAAATTTGTGACCAAAGGGAATATTGGATTTAACCACGATGCCCCGCTTGTAGTTAAATCCAATAATAACAGGTCTTGAGCCCTCGCTTAACTCACACAAAGCAGTTGCCACATTATCCTTTTCATCCATAACTATTGCCTTGATCAAAACATCACCTTCTTATCAATGCAATGTAATATAGCAAAATAAACTCAGGCGCTTCTTCGGGAAGAACAATATAATGTGATGGCAAAAACTACCGGTTGCCTCACCGATTGCGATAATAGTACTTGAACCATTAGTAGTGTATCACTTCCCGCGAATAATTAAAATAGGAAATTGACCCCGTATCCCGGAGCGGGCAAATAAAAAACCTCAATTACGAGGTTTTTTGGTGCTTCTTGGCGGACATAAAGGTGAAGTTAATTAGAATTTGTGTTTAATGGGTTGTATTCCTGCGCCTGTGCGGTCTTCCAGGCCTGTCCTCTTTTGGGGGCGTACCCTCCGGAGGGGGTGAAGCTTCCTTCTTGGAGAGCTTTAAGCGGCCTTGATTATCGTAGCCGATAACTTTTACCAGGATCATATCCCCTTCTTTAACGACATCTTCCACCCGGTTGACCCTGTGATGGGCTAGCTGGGATATATGGACAAGACCTTCCTTGCCGGACAGCCCCATTACACCGGGAATGATTTCCACAAAACAACCAAAATCCGTTATTTTAACAACCCTGCCGTTGTACAGTTCACCGGCCTGGACTTCCTTGGTGAGGATTTCGATGATTTCCAGGGCTCTTTTCCCTTTCTCCTGGTCCACAGCCGCGATAAAAACCCTGCCGTCATCCTCAATGTCAATATCCGCGCCTGTTTCTTCAACAATTTTTTTGATAATTTTACCGCCCGGCCCGATGACATCCCTGATCTTATCCGGGTCAATGGTGGTGTGAATTATCCGGGGTGCGTGGGGGGATAATTCCGGCCTTGGCGAGGGAATAACGTCCAACATTTTTTTCATGATCTCCAGGCGGCCTTCGTGAGCCTGGGTCAAGGCTTGTTCAAACACTTCCGGACCAATGCCAGGGATTTTTACGTCCATCTGAAGAGCGGTGATCCCTTCCATTGTACCGGCCACTTTGAAGTCCATGTCTCCCAGATGATCTTCGAAACCCTGAATATCCGTTAGTACCCTGTAATTATTTTCTTCTTTAATCAATCCCATTGCTATACCGGCCACCGGTGCACTGACTGGAACGCCGGCATCCATTAAGGCCAGGCAACTGCCGCAAACACTCCCCATGGAAGTGGAACCGTTGGATTCCAGGGCTTCAGATACAATTCTGATGGTGTAAGGAAATTCTTCTTCAGCGGGAATAACAGCCGCCAGCGCCCGTTCTGCCAGCGCCCCGTGGCCGATCTCCCTGCGTCCGGGGGAGCGCATGGGCCTGGTCTCGCCCACACTGAAAGGGGGAAAGTTATAATGGTGCATGAATCTCTTGGATTCCTCCACACCCAGTCCGTCCAGGATCTGTTCTTCCGAAATGGTACCCAGGGTTACAGCCGAAAGGATTTGCGTTTGGCCCCGGGTAAACAGGCCGCTGCCGTGGGGACGGGGCAGTACCCCCACTTCCACCGAGATGGGCCGGACTTCATTTAAGGAACGGCCGTCGATGCGCAGATTTTCCTGGACAATCATCCGCCGCACAAGATCCTTTTCGATGGTGTTCAGCTGTTGTCTGACAGCGCTTTCATCTTCCGGATACTGCTCCAGAAACCCTTGTAAAAGCTCGTCTTTGAGGCTGTCCAGATAGGTATCCCGGTCATGTTTGGAAAGCCTTTCCTGAGTACAGCGCCTGAGCGCCGCATCTATTTTCCCGGTAGCTGTGGTTCTTATGACCTCAAGCATGTCCGGGTCGGGAAGGGGTATTTCAAAAAGCATTTTTTCCCTGGCCAGACCCTTTTGCAGGGCTTCTTCCCGGTATTCCTCGATAAATTCCACTATTCCCCTGACAGCAGCATGACCAAAGGCAATGGCTTCCAGCATAACCTGTTCTGGTACTTCCCTGGCGCCGGCCTCAACCATCATAACAGCTTCTTTGGTACCCGCAACCACAAGGTGCAGGTCGCTTTGTTCAGTTTGGGCCAGGTTAGGATTGATCACAAATTGCCCGTCAACCCTACCGACAATAACACCGCCAATTGGGTACTGGAGCGGTATTTCGGAGATATGCAACGCTGCGGAGGCGCCGACCATAGCGGCAATTTCCGGGGCATGGTCCTGGTCTACTGACATGACGGTGGCGATGACTTGAACTTCATTACGGATTTCCTTTGGAAATAATGGTCTGATTGGCCTGTCGATGAGCCTGCCGGATAAAATGGCCTTCTCGCTGGGGCGGGCTTCTCTTTTTATAAACCCCCCCGGGATTTTACCAACAGCATAAAACCTTTCCTCGTAATCCACTGTCAAGGGAAAAAAGTCAATACCCGCCCTGATATTACTGGCTATAGTTGCTGTTACTAAAACTACGGTATCCCCGTACCGGACGAAAACCGCCCCACCAGCCTGTTTTGCCAGCCGTCCGCTTTCAAGAATCATAGGGCGGCCGCCAATAATCAGTTCTTTCTTAATTAAGGGAGAAGCAGACATATTAAGGGTAAACCTCCTAACTAGAAAAAAAATCCATAAAAATAACTATTTCTACATTTTAATATTATATCCTTCTACTATTCTAAAAAATACACACGCCCCCGGATATGACAAGAAGCGGGCCATACCCGCTTCTTCGCAAATATTATTTGCGCAAGCCAAGCTTTTCAATTAAAGCACGGTATCTGTCGAAGTGGCGGTCTCTTAAATAATTGAGCATAGACCTTCGCTGACCAACCATTTTTAATAACCCCCGGCGGGAATGATGATCGCCCTTGTGAAGCTTTAAGTGCTCTGTAAGGGTGTTGATCCTTTCCGTCAAAATAGCCACTTGTACTTCCGGGGAACCCGTGTCGTTATCGTGGAGCTTATATTTGGTTATAACGTTTAGTTTCTGTTCCGTGGTTAAAGCCATGGTGCTCACCTCCTTTTCTTAGCGTAAGCGCTGCAAGCCAAGTTAACCGCCGGAGAACGTATTCCCTAGCTTACAGTTTTTTAAAAGTTATTTTCCAATGATAGTTATTACCAGGCGCCCGCCTGTAATATCCTTGGAAACAATGTCGAAAACCCTTCCCGATTTGGCCAGAAACCCCCTGAACCGGGTGGCAGTTGGAATGCGCCCGGGAATTCCGCTGGCCGCATTAATTATATCTGAAATCAAGATCTTGTCCTGCCTCATGTCCCTCAGGCGCTTGCTGGCGTGCTCCGTGATAATAACCCTCATGCCGCTTAACTCCTAATGGGTTTGGGTCACCAGGACCCGTTCATCTTCCTCCTGGGCTAAAAAGGCATATAGCGCATCCTGAAAAGCGGTCAACCTGAAATTTTCCACGTCCGATTGGAGATAGATTTTTTCCAATTCTGTTTTCAAGGTTTGGAATTCTTCGCTCAAGCAGATCAGGGCGATATGATTGAGCCATTTTTTAATCTCTTCCTCATTGGAGTCGAACTTTGGAACACCTATGGTTGAACGCCTCCCCCCATATATTTAAGATGAAGCTAAGATGTTTTGCAGCTGCAATAACACCCTGCATGATCGACCCGTAAGAAGAAATGCCTTTGTTTTCTGGGCGTTTAACTCGTACATTGTAACATAATCTGGGGCTCGTGTAAACGTTGCCTACTCAAAATTGTATTAGGCTAATTCCCGTTTTATTCTTTGATTCTCGACCAGGTCACCTTTGCTTCCAGGATATCCTTCTCAATTTGTTTGATCAGGTCAGATGGGGTTTGGAATCTTTTTTCTTCCCGCAATTTCTGGATTAAGTTTATTCTCATTGATTTTCCGTAGAGATCCTGGCAAAAATCCAAAAGGTGCACCTCAATATTCCTTTTCTTGACCTGAAATGTTGGTTTGACACCGATGTTTGCCAAACCAAGATAGGAATTTCCCATAATCTCGGCCCTTGACAAATAGACACCATTGGAAGGAACCAGGATCGAATCATCAAGATCTATGTTGGCTGTTGGAAATCCCAGCAGGCTGCCGCCGCGCCGGTCACCGGTTACCACCGGTCCTTCAATAAATGGATAATAACCCAGGTATTTGGCGGCCTCCGCCACTTCACCTTTCTCCAGGAGACTCCTGATTAAAGTACTGCTTACGGTTTTCCCGTCAACCTTAATGGGTGGAACGATCTTGACCCGGTAACCGTAAACCTTTGACAGTTCTTGCAGCAAGTCCGGTGTTCCCTGACCGCGGTAGCCAAATGTATAATTATATCCGACCACAATGGCGCTGGCCCCCAATCCACCGTAAATGACTTTTTTAACAAAGTCCGATGGGGACATGCCGGCAAAAGCCAGATCGAAGGGCACCATCAGGAGCAGGTCGATGCCCAGACGGGCCATAAGCCTTTGTTTTGATTCTTGTGACAACAGAAGAGGGGGACTGTTGTCCGGGTTCAACACTGCGAGGGGGTGGGGATGAAAAGTGAATATTGATGTTTCCCCTTCAAGTTGGTCCGCCAGGGATAGCACTTCAGAAATCAGCTTTTGATGCCCTAGATGCAATCCGTCGAAGTTCCCAAGGCCAACCACAAGATTTTTGTGTTTTTCCTTGAGGTTGTGCCAGTGCTGATAAAGGTACATCTTGAACCGTCCTCCTACTTGACTTACAATACGCAAATTGGTTTGAAATAAGATCTTGCCTGATATTCCGGATCTGCAAGTGTTTCCGCAACTGCCAGGAGGCCCTCCGGTCCCATAAGCCTGACCATGGCGCCTTCTGTCAGGCTGGCCGGCATATGCTCAACCCCCGGCAGGTACAGTTTTGAGCCGGAAGCAACAGATTTGATCGCTCCGCTTTTTACAGTTACGGCTGGAAATGCCGCCAGCGCTTCAGCGTTTTGGGTTATAAAGTTACTGATGCTTCCCTCCGAAACCGCAGTTTTTATATCTTCCAAGGTATGAGAATTTTCAATTTTAAAGGAACCTGCGCGTACCCGTACCAGGAAAGACATATAAGCGCCACAGCCCAGGTGCTGACCCAAATCTTCACAAAGGGTCCGGATATAGGTCCCTTTAGAGCAGGTAATATGTAGAAGAGCTTTCGGGCGCCGGCTGCCCCACCCGGTTCCCCAGATATATTCCAGTGAATGCACTGTTATGGTCCGGGCGGGGCGGTCCACGACCCGGCCGGACCGGGCCAGTTCGTACAGTTTCCGGCCCTGCCACTTCAACGCCGAAGTCATTGGCGGCACCTGGGAAACGATTCCTGTAAACAGCCCCAGGGCGGCCCGCAGCTCATCTTCTGTAAGTTGCCGGGCATCCCCGGCGGCAATTTTCGTTCCGAAAGAATCACCGGTGGATGTCGTCAGTCCGAAAGTTATTTCAGCCCGGTATTCTTTATCGTCATTATGTAAAAACCTGGTCAGGCGTGTGGAAGAGCCCAGACAGACTACCAGAACACCTGCCGCGCCGGGATCAAGGGTGCCCGTATGCCCGGCTTTTTTTATTCCGAAAGTGCCGCGGATATAATCAATGACATCGTGGGAGGTCATTCCGGGGGGCTTTAAGACATTTATAATACCATTCAAGGGTCAGTACCCCCGCTCCAGGCGGCTTTAATAGCCGCTTGAACGATTTGCTCCTGGACGTTTTTGAGGTTGCCCTTTATGGTGCAACCTGCGGCCCGCGGGTGACCGCCCCCGCCAAAGAGGTTGGCAAGTTTGTTTACATCTACGGAATTTTTGGAACGGAAACTGATCTTAAAGTGATTTTCTGATATTTCACGGAAAAGAAGTCCCACCTGGACGCCTTTAATCGATCTGGCGTAATTAACCAGACCATCCGTATGTTCATCAAGGGCCCCCGCTTTGCACAGGATTTCCCGGGTTATGGTCATCCAGCATACCCTGCCGCAGTTGCTTGTAGTTAAGGTGTTAAGCGCCGCACCAAGGATATGCAAAGCAGCCAGGGGCTTTTCTTCATAAAGATGAATGTTGATTTGGGTGGCCGGTACACCCATTTCCAGGAGCATTGCTACCCGGCGGTGGGTACCGGGTGTCGTATTGTCATATTGAAACGAACCCGTATCCGTGCAAATGGCTGTATAAAGATTAACCGCAGCTTCTATTGTTATCTCAGTCCCCATCACATTCAGGAGATCAAAGATAATCTCACCCACCGCCGCTGCTTTGGTATCTGTATACCGGTAGTCACCGAAAGGCTGGGATCCTTCGTGGTGATCAATATAGATCACTGTCAGGTCTTTTTTCAGGAGGTCCTGATATCCCTTACCAAGTCTTTCCGGTACAGAACAATCCAGGACGACGAAAGTATCGTATTCATATTCGGGAGGGTCACCTGCAAAAAAGCGATCCAGCCCCGGCAAAAAATGGTATGTTTCGGGGACGGGGTCGGGTCCGGCCATGGTGACCTTCTTACCCATCTTTTCCAGTGTTAGTCCCAGGGCAAGCACCGACCCCAAACAGTCGCCGTCCGGCATGACGTGGCCACATAACAGAACCCGGTTCGATTTCTTAACAGCTTCACCAATATCCGCCAGGCTATTCATTTCCGCCGTCATCCTTCATTTTTTCCATAAGTGCCAGCAGTCTTGAGCCGCGTTCGATAGACTCGTCCAGCTTAAAGGTGATTTCAGGTGTATGACGCAGACGGATTCTCTTGCCCAGCTCACTGCGGATATAGCCCTGTGCGTTTTGCAGACCGTCAATGGTTGCTCTTTGTTCGTCCGGGTTGCCGTAAACACTGGCAAAGATTGCAGCATAACGCAAATCCCTGGAGACTTCAACAGAGGTTATGGATACAAAACCAATCCTGGGGTCTTTTAATCCTTCTCTTAAAAGGTCTGAAACCTCTTTTTTGATGGCTTCTGCCAACCGTTCAGGACGGAAGGACATTACCAAACACCACCTTTTAGGGTTCGATGGGCAGGATAACTGGTCAGGATAATTCACGTTTCACTGCTTCGATGGTAAACACCTCTATTATGTCGCCTTCCTGGATTTCATTGTATTTTTCCAGTGCCAGGCCGCATTCGTACCCCTGAACCACTTCTTTGACATCATCCTTAAAACGTTTCAGGGAATCCAGTTTACCTTCGTGTACGACTATACCGTCACGCACCACGCGGACCCCGGCATCCCTTTCAATTTTTCCTTCCACAACATAGCAGCCGGCAATGGTTCCAATCCTCGATGCCTTAAAAATTTTGCGTATTTCAGCCCGACCCAGGGTAACCTCGCGGTATTCGGGATCCAAAAGGCCGCTCATGGCTGCCTTGACGTCTTCAATTGCATCGTAGATAACCCGGTAAAGCCGTACATCAACCTTCTCATTCTCAGCGGCTTTCCTGGCGTTTACATCCGGTCGCACGTTAAAGCCAAGAATAATGGCATTGGAAGCGGAGGCCAGCATGATATCGGTTTCTGTAATGGCACCTACGCCACCATGAATAATATTGACTTTAACCTCTCCTGTATTCAATCTTTCCAGGGATTGGCGCAAGGCTTCAACTGAACCCTGCACATCTGCCTTGACGATAATCCCCAGTTCTTTAATCTGTCCTTCTTTGATATGCTTAAACAGGTCTTCCAGAGAGACCCGGGTGTTAGTTTTCAGTTCGTCTTCTCGCTTCTTCGTTTGTCTCCTGGCGGCAATATGCCGGGCTAGTTTTTCATCTTCCACGACGATAAAAGTATCCCCCGCCTGCGGAACTTCGGAAAATCCAAGCACTTCCACCGGGGTTGAAGGTCCTGCTTTTTTTACGCGCTGCCCTTTATCGTCCATCATGGCCCGGACCCTTCCGAAAGCCGGTCCGGCCATAATCATATCCCCTACGTTAAGGGTTCCGTTTTGCACCAGGACCGAGGCGACAGGGCCCCGCCCTTTATCCAGTTCAGCCTCAATGACCGTACCCCTGGCCGGGCGGTTCGGATTCGCCTTGAATTCACTAACTTCGGCCAAAAGCAGGATCATTTCCAGAAGCTCTTTCAGACCTTCCCTTTTTAAAGCGGAAACATTGGCACAGATGGTTTCACCACCCCACTCTTCGGGAACAAGGTTGTGTTCGGTGAGCTCCTGTTTGACCCTTTCCGCGTTTGCACCGGGTTTATCAGTTTTATTAATTGCTACTATGATGGGAACATTTGCTTCCTTGGCGTGGTTAATGGCCTCCACCGTCTGGGGCATAACCCCGTCATCTGCCGCTACCACCAGGATGGCAATGTCGGTAACTTGTGCCCCCCGGGCACGCATCGCTGTGAAGGCTTCATGGCCCGGTGTATCCACAAAAGTAATCTTCCTGCCGGTATGTTCCACTTGGTAGGCGCCGATATGCTGGGTTATCCCCCCTGCTTCGGTTGCGATGACGTTCGTTTCCCGGATAGCGTCCAACAGGGACGTTTTGCCATGATCCACGTGCCCCATTACAGTGACCACACAGGGTCTCGGTTGAAGCTGCGCCGGTTCTTCCTCCGGCTCTTGCATCAGCACCGCTTCGATGTCCACCGGCAGCTTAATTTCAACCTCGTAACCGAATTCACCTGCCAGAATTGTGGCGGTGTCATTATCGATTTCCTGGTTGATTGTGGCCATCACACCCAGCTGCATTAACTTTTTAATAAGTTCCGCCGGACTTCTATGCATTTTTAAAGCCAGTTCCTGGACGGTTGTGCCCACGCCGAGGACGATGGGCTTTTTCTCAATAGGTTGAGCTGGTTTTTGGAAGCTTGCCTGGGATCTGGAAGTTCCTTTTTTACGTCCCTGGCTTGCTTTTGACCTCAATCTTCCCTCGGCGTGAGCGGCAATAGCGCCGCGCTTTTCGCTGCGGCCGCCCTTGGGAGCCGGCCTTTGGGCGCCGGGTTTCAGTGTTTTGGTGGCTGTGGTTTTGGTCTTGTCAACCGGTCTGGCCTTATCATCCTGATGCGGTTTTAAGGCAACCTGAGCAGCCCGTGGTTTTGCAGTCTGGCCCGGGGCATCCGAAGCCCTGCGTTCCAGGGGCCTCATTTTTTCACCGGTGGCTGATCCCGGGGCGCGTTCTCCCATTCTGGAAGGTTTTAAAGCAGAGGGGGTACCTTCCCTTGGTACAGCGACTTGTTTGGCTGGTCCCCCCTGGCGCTGCTCCTGGGGCCTGGGGCTGGCGCCCCTATCCGGACGCGGGTAGCGCTGGGCAGTTCCCGTAGCAACGGTTGATTTTGGGGACCTGCCCTGGGTCGCACGTTCCTGGTGCTGTCGCCCCTCATCCGGTTTTCCTTGAGACGTGCGGTCCTGACCGACTATTTCTTTAAAAGACGGTTTGGCTTCAGTTTCCCGCCGCGCCTGGGGTAGACGTTCGGTCCGGGGTTTGTCCAGGGTCGTGTGTTCCCCCACGCTGCCAGGTGGTTTGGCTTTTGATTTTTGCTCGGCGCCACGGGGTTGGCCCCAGGGCCTCGCGGATTTTTCAGGTTGTTTGGGTTTTTCTTGAAAACGCCTGTCCGGTGGCCGCGAGGGTACCCGGTCGACCAAACCGGGACCCTTGTAGTGGTCAGTCCTTGTTCCATGGTATTCTCTTTTAGCCCCGGACTGTGTGCCCTTACCTTTTTCAGTTTTTTTTGTTTTCCCCGAAACTGGTTCCTTTACCCCGGGAGAAGTTTCCCCTTTGGGATCCGTGAGCGTTGCCGGTGTAGCCGCTTGTTTTGGCGTAACAGCAGGCTGCGATTTGACAGAACTCAATTTCTCCCCGGTCGAAGTGCTTTTTTCATAATGCCGTACCAGGCTTTGTACTTCGCTGTCCTCCAGCGTACTCATGTGCGATTTTACGTTTATGCCCATTTGGTTCAATTGGCTGATAATATCTCTGCTTTCTATGTTAAGTTCTTTGGCAAGTTCATGTACGCGTTTTTTGACCATATAAACACCTCCAAGATTATGTCAATGTCCGGTCGGCCTCTCCCCTTTCCATTTGCCTTTAATGTAACAGACCATTTTTTCATCTGTGAAAGCCACCGCTGAACGCGGTGATTTTCCAATTAGTCTGCCCAGTTCTTCTTTTGTGCCGTAAGTTAAGGCGGGTATTTTTTTTGCGACGGCCAGCTCCTTTAACTCCCTTTGGGTGCGTCCGGCGGCGTCAACCGCGATAAGCAGGAGCTTGGCTTTACCTCTTTTTAATGCGCTCTTTACCGCTAGGTCCCCGGATATAAGTTTGCCGGCGCGCTGTCCCAAACCAAGTATCTTTTCCATAGTTAACTTTTTACCAGTCTCTGTTTCAGTGTGTCCAGTACTTCCTGGGTGATCACACGTTGTAATGCCTTCTCCAGACGTTTTCCCTTTATGGCCTTATTAAGACAATCAGGATCAGGACAGATATAGGCTCCGCGTCCGGAACGTTTGCCGGTGGAGTCGATTTCAATGGTCTCATCCGGTGTCCGTACAACTCGGATTAAAAGCTTTTTGGGTTTCATTTGCTGGCATCCGACACACATCCGCTGGGGAATCTTTTTTATCCTGGGCATCGGACAACCTCCTATTCGTACCCATCCTCAAAAAGCTCGCTATATTCATCAGGATATATTTCCCTCATCTGCGATTCACTCTTAATATCTATTTTCCACCCGGTTAATTTGGCCGCCAGACGCGCATTTTGCCCCTCCTTGCCAATAGCCAGGGAAAGTTGATAATCGGGCACGATGACCCTGGCAACTTTTTCTTCTTCCCAAATTTCAACTGCCACGACTTTGGACGGGCTTAAGGAACTGGCCACAAATTTTGAGGGATCAGGGTTCCACTTAATAATATCGATTTTCTCTCCATTTAGTTCATTGACAATATTTTGAACCCTCATACCCTTTGGTCCCACACAGGCTCCCACCGGGTCCACGTTTTCATCTTTGGAATAAACAGCGATTTTGGAGCGGGCGCCGGCTTCCCGGGCAGTTCCCTTTAATTCCACAACGCCTTCATGAAGCTCGGGTACCTCGAGCTCGAACAAACGCTTTAAAAGTCCTGGATGGGTGCGTGACACCAGTATTTGCGGACCTTTAGTTGTCTTTCTGACCTCAATTATATAGGTCTTCAACCGTTCCCCCTGCCGGTATTCTTCACCAGGCATCTGTTCCGAAGGGGATAAAATTGCCTCAGTTTTTCCCAATTCAATGTAGACGTTCTTTTGTTCTATTCTCTGAATGATCCCCGTAACAATATCCCCTTCGCGGTTGGAAAATTCCTCAAAAATGATATTTCTTTCTGCTTCCCGGATCCGCTGAACCACGACCTGTTTAGCAGTTTGGGCGGCAATCCGGCCAAAATTTCTGGGGGTAACTTCGCTTTCCACGATATCACCCATATTGAAATTGGGATTAATATTTTGGGCTTCTTCCACCGTAATCTCCTGGCGGGGGTCCTCTACTTGCTCACTGACAGTTAACTGGGTGAAAACCTTAAAGTCACCGGTATCCCGGTCGATGTGAACCCGGGCGTTTTGCAGCGAGCCAAAGTTGCGTTTGTAAGCTGAAAGCAAAGCTGCTTCAATAGCTTCCAGCAGTACGTTTACCGAAATGCCCTTCTCCTTTTCCAGATCCCTGAGGGCTTCCAAAAATTCGGTATTCATCATTCTTCCTCCCTGAACAATAGAATTACACTAAAATTCCACTTCCAGTTGCGCCAGGGCAACCTGTGCCATGGGAATGAGCATTTGCCCGGACCCGCCCGTGTCTAAAACCACGTTGCCGGCCTGAAGACCAGCCAACCGGCCCGAAAACTTCTTTTTGCCGTTAACGGGCTGATAGGTTGTGATGGTTGCCATCCGTCCTATATAGCGGTTATAATCATCCGGTTTTTTCAAAGGTCTTTCAATACCCGGTGATGACACTTCGAGGGAATAAGCCTGGGGTATGGGGTCCTTTTCATCCAGGAGCTTATCTATTTTTAAGGAAACATACCGGCAGTCCTCAATTCCGACACCACCGGGCTTATCAATAAAGATACGAAGGTACCAGTGGCCGCCTTCTTTCGTAAACTCAAGATCAACCAGTTCAAGGCCGGCTTCCTGGACAACCGGCAGAACTAATTCCTTCACTACTTCCGTGGTTTTCCTTCTGGACATCCAGGGTAACCTCCGTTTAAAAATCAAATTATATAGCATTAGCTTTGCTTTAAAAAGACATTTGTATCCATGATAAGACGAAAGAGTGGGCATTACCCACTCCTTGGAATCGAAAAAACTCCCCCTAGCTGCAGACCAGAACTAGTATATCACAGAAGAATATTGTTGACAAGGGCAATATTAGGGCAAATACGCTGGTTTAAGTGGCCCCCTCCGGAAATTACCGCCCAGTTTAGAAATTATCTGCAAGGGATATTAATTGTTGGCTGAAAAAGGCAGCGCCGTTGCTGTTTTGTTTTCATTTTTCCCCAGGGGCAGGAAAAGAGGTCTTTTCGTTAAACAGGTCCAGGGTTCTTCCTTAACGTCGTCGGGTAACGGGTTATTTGCCGGATAAGGTTTTAGCCATAAATCTGACAGCGCTGCAAGCAGCCTCAGGTTTGCCCAAAAGCAAAGCAGTCCGGGTCACCCCCGCCATTTCCCCTGGATTAAACAGGCAGTTCCTTATCCTCATGGCCAGGTCTTTTTCCTTTACCCTGTACCCTGCTCCCAAAACTGTTATAAAATCGGTATTTCTTTCTTCGTGACCGGGCAAGGGTTCTACGATAAATTGGGGCAGACCCGTGGCAAGCGCTTCCGCGCAGGTAAGTCCGCCGGCTTTACCTACCATGAGATCGGAAGCTTGCATTAGCTCGTGCATATTATCGACAAAACGGAAAGTCCTTATTTTACAGGAAAGCCCGGGTATGATCCGGCCCAGTTTTTTAAACAGGGTTTTGTTGGTTCCGGCAACAACCAGGATTTGACTGTCAGTCAGCTGGTTACCCAGTGTTTGGACTGTCGCCAGGAGAGGGCCCATTCCCAGACCACCGCCCATGATCAGTATTGTCGCAAGTCCGGGCTTAAGCCCCAGGCGTTCACGTAAGGCGCCTTTTTCGTAATGCCCCCCGAAGGCGGGGTCAATGGGTATTCCCGTGGAAAGTATGCGCTCTTTTTCGATCCCGGATTCTTCACATTGGTCAACGAGGTGTTCCGAGCCGACGATATAAAAGTCGACTTCGGGAAAGACCCAGAAGGAATGAATGGTGAAATCAGTAATAACGGCGAAAAGCGCCCCCTTGAACTCCCCCCTTTTTTTCATTTCCACTGTAATCCCCAGGGGAAAGGGGTGGGTGCAGACAATAATTTGTGGTTTCATTTTTTCAATATAAGCAGCAAGTTTGGATGCCGCCAGGGTGTTAATCAGCCTGGCGAATCTGAGTTTGCCGCGGCTGGACAGGGCATTTCCGTGCTCGGTCCGGCGGTAAAGGTAACCATAAAAAGAAGGGGACATCTTCAGGATCCCCAGGTAGGTGCTGAGCAGGGCCCTTTCCAGGAAAGGGTTGGTGTAGCGGAAGGTATCCAAAATAATGATTTCTGCTTCCGGGTAAAGGACCCCCGCTGCTTTTTTCAGCGCCTCTGCGGAACGCATGTGTCCGGCGCCGACGGATACGGATAAAATCAGGACTTTGTTGAGCTTGCCTATGGGTTAACCGTTCCTTTCTCCATTAATTAAATTTCCCGGGAAAGGCGGGATAAGTTGCTTATGGAAAATGCCCGGGATAAACGATGGTTTCCCACCGATATCAGATCCCCCCCGGGGGCACCCGGCAGGTCTGCGAATTTAAACTCACTTCGCAACCAGTTTGCCTAAAACACGTCGAAAAAAACGTTCTGGTGCGCAAGTTCCTGTGGGGGCGGCCGGACAACGTGTTAGTTAGTATTTAGTATAAGGAAAGCAGTTCCCGGACCTTGTTCTCCAGGTTCTCAATGGCTTCCACCATGACTTCTCCGGTCCTGCGCACGCGTATTTCCACCTTTCTTTCAGCCGCGGTCCTGGAGCCCACGGTGAGACGCAGGGGATGGCCAATGAGGTCCGCGTCTTTAAACTTTACGCCCGCCCGCTCCGGCCGGTCGTCCAGGAGCACGTCCAGGCCAGCTCTGCTAAGGCCTTTGTAGATTTCACCGGTCAGGTTAACTTGAGCCTCATCCCTGGCGTTCACTGGAATTATGACCGCGTCAAAGGGAGCTATGGCAGCCGGCCAGATGATTCCGTCCTGGTCGTGGTTCTGCTCAATAGCCGCGGCCATAGTACGGGTTACCCCTATGCCGTAGCACCCCATAATTACCGGGTGATTCCGGCCTCCTTCGTCCAGGTAGCCGGCGCCCAGTACCTTGCTGTATTTGTCTCCCAATTTAAAGATTTGTCCAACTTCAATACCCTTCACTTCAACCAGCGGTGAGCCGCAATGCGGGCAGGGTTCCCCTGCTTTAACCATACGAATATCGCTAACGATCTGAACCTGGTAGTCCCGCCGGTTATTGACGTTTAAAAAATGTGAATCATTCTTGTTTGCACCGCTTACGGCATTTGTCATTTGGATTACTTCCGGGTCGGCTACCAGGATGCAGCCTTTTAAGCCAACCGGTCCGGCGAAACCGACGGGTGCGCCGGTAACGCGCTGAACCGTATTTGCCCCGGCCAGATCCAGGCGGAGACATCCCAGGGTATTTAATAGCTTTATTTCGTTTATTTCGCGATCCCCCCTGACCAGGGCTGCTACAACTTCCTTTTCAGTTTCGTAGAGCAGTGTCTTAATAATTCTCTGGGGCGGGATATCAAAAAATCTTGTTACTTCCTCAACAGTTCGGCAGCCGGGAGTTTCCTTTTCGGTCAAGGATTTTAAATCTTCTGTAGCCGCAGGTTTTCCTGCTAGTGCGGCGGCCTTTTCAACGTTGGAGGCATACTCGCATTTGACGTCCCGGCAATATAACACGGATGCCTCGCCCGAATCCGCCAGCACCATAAATTCATGGGTGTCGCTGCCGCCAATGGCCCCGGAGTCAGCCTCCACCGGGCGAAAAACGAGGCCGCAGCGTTGAAATATCCGCGTGTATGCTTCATACATTTTCATATAGCTGACGTGCAGACCCGCCTCGTCCCGGTCAAAGGAGTAAAGATCTTTCATGATAAACTCCCTGCCGCGCAGCAAGCCGAAGCGGGGGCGGCGCTCGTCCCGGTACTTGTTTTGAATCTGGTACAACATTAAAGGCAGCTGTTTGTAGGAATTAACCTCTCCTCTGACCAGGGTTGTTACAATTTCCTCATGGGTGGGCCCCAGGGCAAAACTGCGCTCGTGCCTGTCCTTTAAGCGAAAGAGTTCCGGTCCGTATACATCCCAGCGACCCGATTCCTGCCAGAGCTCGGCGGGCTGGATAATGGGCATCAGGATTTCCCGACCTCCCTGGCGATCCATTTCTTCCCGGATAATCTGCTTAATTTTCTTTAAAACGCGCACGGCCAGGGGCAGGTGTGTATATACCCCGGCTGCCGTTCGTCTGATAAAGCCGGCCCGAAGTAAAAGTTGATGGCTGACCACTTCTGCTTCCGCAGGCACTTCCCTCAAAGTTGGCGCAAAGAATTCTGTCGCACGCATTAAAACCCCTCCGGTACTAATCAAATTTAAGGCCCCGGGAAGACTGCTAAATCATTTCAATTTCCTTGATCAGCTCGTCCACCAGCCTGTCTTCGGGTACCTTTCTAATCACTTTGCCTTTGCGGAAAATAAGACCTTCACCGCATCCCCCCGCTATACCAACGTCGGCTTCCCTGGCTTCCCCGGGACCGTTGACCACGCAACCCATAACGGCTACCTTGATGTTTTTATTCAGGTTTTTTAATCTTTCCTCAACTTCCTCTGCGAGTTTGACAAGATCTATTTGGGTGCGCCCGCAGGTGGGGCAGGAAATCAGTTCCACGCCCCTCTGCCGGAGCGAGAGGGACTTTAGTATTTCATAGGCAACCCTTACTTCATGAACCGGATGACCGGTAAGGGAAACCCGGATCGTGTCGCCAATACCTTCATTTAAGAGGATACCGATCCCCACGGCTGACTTGACGATGCCCGAACGCAGGGTCCCGGCTTCGGTTACACCCACATGAAAGGGGTAGTCCACCTTTTCCGCCAGCGAACGGTAGGCGGCAAGCATCAGAGGAACACTGGACGCCTTTAAGGAGATTTTGATGTCCCTAAAGGAAAGCTCCTCAAATATTTTGAGCTGGTCCAGAGCGCTTTCAACCATTGCCCCGGGGGTAATCCCGTTATATTTTTCTAAAAGCCTTTTTTCCAGGGAGCCGGCGTTTATTCCGATCCTGATGGGGATATTCCGTTCCCTGGCCGCAGCCACCACTTCCACTACCCGGTTTCGCCCGCCGATATTTCCCGGATTGATCCTGAGGCCGTTTACACCGGCCTTTAAGGATTCCAGGGCGAGGCGGTGGTCAAAGTGGATATCGGCGATCAGCGGTATTTTAATAGCCCCGATGATTTGCGGCAGCGCAGCCGCGGCTTGCAGGTCCGGTACGGCTACCCTGACAATCTCGCAGCCTTCTGCCGCCAGTTCCTCAATTTGTTTCAAGGTGGCCCGGGCGTCCCGGGTATCGGTATTGGTCATGGACTGAACACTCACCGGGGCTCCGCCGCCCACCTGCACATCGCCAAGAAAAACAGGCCGGGTTGCTTTTCTAATTATTGGTAATCACCTGCTTGCCCTGATAGAATACTTTAAAATTAAAATTTAATCAGTGTTGCCGGCGTTTTTTACGGCATGTTACCCAAGTTATTTCCGGTTGTGGTAATATGCGGTGGCGGCAAAGCGCCCTCGCAATTGCTCCCGCCGGGAAAAAACGATGTTTTGTCGGTCAACTTTTTACGTTACTAATAACTTCATAATAAGATACATATTTTGACCGCAGTTTTATCGTTGCGGGGGAAACCCGGAAACAAAGATCTGCAAGATGTCATTATAGGTAATAACCACCATGAGCAGCAGCAGCAGGCCGAACCCCACCAGGTGGATGAAGTTCTCTTTTACAGGATCAACAGGCCTTCCCCTGACTTTTTCCCACACCAGAAAAAGAATCCTGCTGCCGTCTAAAGCGGGGATCGGGAAGAGATTAAAAAGCCCCAGGTTAATACTCAAGAAGGCGGAAAGCTTCAGTAGAAAGAAGAACCCCACCTGGGCCGCCTTGCCTATCTCACTGACCACACGAACCGGTCCTCCCACGTCGGCGGGTGTTTGACCGAAAAGCATTTTGGCGATAAAATCCAGGATCATCCAGGTAATTCTGGCGGTATAATCAACACCCAGGGCCAGTGCTTGAAAAACATTTCCTTTACTAAAACCCTGTTCGGGATAGATGCCGAGTTTACCCGTATTGTTCTCGTCTCTGGCGGTGAATAGTCGAAATTGTTTTTCGACCCCGTCCCTCAGCACAGTGACTTCGATTTCTTCCTCCGGTTTTTGGCTGATCATGCCGGATAGATCCTCCCAGCTGTTAACGGTCTGGCCGTCCACTGCCAGGATTTTGTCACCCGCCATGATGCCCGACTCGGCTGCGGGAAAATCCGGTATAACTTCGCTGATTACAGTGGTAGCCACCGGGATTCCCTGGAAAATAAAGATGGTTGAAAACAGCAGGATAGCCAGTAAGAAGTTCATTAGGGGTCCCGCAAAAATTACAGCTATACGCTGCCCGATGGTTTTCCTGTTAAAACCCCGCCCGTCATCGTCCTCATCCTTCTCGTTGGGATCCATGCCCGCCATACGGACAAAGCCGCCCAAAGGAAGGGCGCGCAAGTTGTAGCTGGTATCACCCCGGGGGAGGGTTAAAAGCTTTGGTCCAAAACCAAGGCTGAACTCATGAACCTTGATCCCTACGAACTTCGCCACCGCAAAGTGACCCAACTCATGAAAAAAAATCAAAATCCCGAATACGAAAACTGAAGCAGCAAATGTTAACATCCAATCCACCTCAAATAAAATTTACAAATTAAATACCGCTTGCCGGGCTGTTTGCCGGGCCCAACGGTCCGCCTCCATAATATCACCAAGCCCGGGATTAATAATTATTCTATGCTGTTCCATAACTTTCCCGACCAAGGCCGGGATGCCAGTGAAGGATAGCTCTTCCCGCAAAAACAGGTCTACCGCTATTTCGTTGGCGGCACTGAGTACGGCGGGCATTGTACCGCCGGTCCTTCCCGCTTCGAAGGCCAGGCCAAGGGCAGGAAATCTCGTCTGATCCGGTTCCTCAAAGGTCAACCCCTTCAGATCGGTCAACCTCAGCCTGGGCACTGATCCAGCCAGGCGGTCAGGATAAGTAAGGGCATATTGGATTGGCAAGCGCATATCGGGGACTCCCATCTGGGCCAGAACAGAGCCGTCTTTAAACTCAACTGCCGAATGAATGACGCTCTGGGGGTGGATAACAACTTCTATCTGGGAATAGTTTACCCCAAATAGCCATTTTGCTTCAATTACTTCCAGCCCTTTATTCATTAAAGTAGCGGAATCGACAGTTATTTTACTGCCCATAACCCAGTTTGGGTGACGCAGCGCCATATCAACAGTTACCGATTCAAGTTGTTTCTTTCCCAGTTGGCGGAAGGGTCCGCCGGAAGCGGTGAGTATAATCTTCTCAACTACACCGGGGTAAGCACCGTTCAAACACTGCCAGATGGCTGAATGTTCGCTGTCCACCGGCAGGATTGCGGCATTTTTGCGGCTGGCCAGGTCCATTACCAGTTGTCCTGCGGCAACCAGGGTCTCTTTATTGGCCAGGGCCACATCCCTGCCGTCGTTAAGGGCGGCCAGGGTTGGGTAAATCCCCGCTGCGCCGGTGATCGCCACCACAACAAGTTCAGCCCCGGGTAATCTTGCAAGATCTTCCATGCCTTGCCGCCCCCAGGCAAGATCCGGGCAGCAGGTGGGATCCAGGCTGTTTTGAAGATTTAACAGTTCCTGTTCTTCTGCCAGGGCAGCGGCAGCGGGTCTGAATTCTTTAATTTGATCCGATAAGAGTCGCCAATTTTTTCCGGCGCCCAGGCCCAGCAACTTGAATTCTCCGGGAAAACTTCGGATGACTTCAAGGGTTTGGCGGCCGATGGAGCCGGTGGAACCCAGCACAATAATCTTTTTCATGTCAATACCCCGGTATTGTAAAAGTAGTTTGTTTACAGGTTTATTATTTCCCCATGATCTGTGTTTCCCTGAAACAGGCCGGCAGACCCCGCAGGGCAGGTATAATTACTTGTGACCTTTTACAGGGTCCCTTTAGGGGCTCCGTGGTCCTTCCCGGATCTCAGGGTTTTAACCTGGGCGGGAAAACTCCCGTTTTTATGACAGCCTGAAGGGCGATTAGTAAAATCGGACCCATCAACAGGCCGACCAGACCCATCGTTTTTAATCCCGTATACATGGCAATGAGAGTTGCCAGGGGGTGCAAGCCCAGATTGACGGAAACAATTTTGGTTTCCGAAAACTGTCTTACAACAAGTACCAATCCGTATAGGAGCGCAAGTTTAATTCCCAGCCCCGTTGCCCCGGTGGCAAAGGACCAGATTAGCCAGGGGATGTAAATGGTAGCAGGACCCAGAACCGGGATCAGGTCGAAGAAGCCGATTAAAAGACCCATGGTCAGGGCGTAGTCTGCTCCAATCAGGAATAAACCCAGAACACTCAGGATTGTTGTAAGCGTAACCAGGATCGCTTGCGCCTTCAAGTAGCCCATAAAGGCGGTGGTTATTTCCCGTAAAACGGTTAGCGTTTTCTCACCCCAGGGAGCGGGGATGGTTTTGAGCAGCAATTCTGAAATCAGATGGCGGTCACGGGCGACGAAATAGGTAGCAAGGACGCTAACCACGAGAATTGCCAGGGTGCCTGGAACCAGGGATAAAAAGCGGATTATGGAGTCGGCCAAACTGCTAACCAGACCCTGCAGGTTTTTAGTCAAGGTAGTAATATTCTGTTCCAGGGACGAAACTACCCCTGGAGGCAGTGTTATGTAAAGGTCCGTCAATTTACCCATAAGATCTCCGTAAAGGATCCTTATATCTGCGGCGGCGGAGGGGAGTGTCAAGGAAAGTTGAATTAATTCCGCCACAAGCTTCAAAATTATGAGCGAAAATAGAACAAAGATGCTCCCAAAAACCAGAAGCGTAGATATCATTGTGGCTATGCCGCGGTTTAGCCTTACCCTTTTCTGCAGTACCTCTATAAACGGTTCCATAATTATGCTGATTCCAAAGGCAATTAGAAAAGGAAGCAGGATGGGAAGGATATACTTTACGGCTGCCAGGGTTATTATAATAGCTGCTACCGTATAAATAATCATCAGTACAGGTTTGGGCAACTAACTGTCACCTCAGCTTATGATGAATAGTACAACAAAATAGTAGACCAGGGGCGCGGTAAACAGTGTGCTGTCAATACGGTCCAGAATCCCGCCGTGGCCGGGAATTAACCTGCTGGAATCCTTAATCCCGGCTTCCCTTTTAAAAGCCGATTCGAGCAGGTCGCCCGCCATCGCAGCCACACCAACCATCAACCCCAGTAACAGCATCCTGTCCAGGGGTAAAAAAGGATAAATATATAAGGCAAACAAATAGCTGACCAGGACGCTTCCCAGCAATCCCCCCAGGGCTCCTTCCAGGGTTTTTTTGGGGCTCAGCGCCGGGGCAAGTCTCCTCTTACCGAGGCTTTTACCAACGAAATAAGCTGCAGTATCGCAGGCCCAGGTTCCGGCAAGCATAAAAATAAGCCAAATCCATCCGTCCGGCAACGTTCTCAGAAGGTATACATAACTTAGTAATCCCACGTAAAGCGTGCCCATAAGAGTTCCTGCCCCATCCAGCAGTGAATACCGGGGATAAAAGGTGACCGTGGCAATCAAGTGCAGAAACACTATGATTGTTATGGTCGGACCGGAATATCCGTTACCATAAAGATATGTGCCGCCAATTAAGATTAAGCCCCCCGCCGCGGCGAGCCAGAATAACGGCTTTAACCCCAACTTGGTCAGCAGTTCAGTTATTTCCATAATGCCCAGAACGATCAATAGACCGGTCAGTAGCAACAAGGGGATGCCCCCGTGCCAGACTGCCAGAACAATAAGCGGAATACCAACCAGGGCACTTAAGAATCTTTGCCAGAGCACATTTTCACCGACCTGTCAGAGGTTGTTCAGCCCCTTGTTCAGCCCTCCGAAACGGCGTTCACGCTGCTGGTAATCGACCAGTGCCTGCAGAATGTGAATTCGTCGAAAGTCAGGCCACATCACGGAGGAAAACCAAAATTCCGTGTAAGCTAGCTGCCAGAGCAAAAAATTGCTAATACGCAAGTCGCCGGAGGGACGAATCAAAAGATCGGGATCCGGCTGACCGGCTGTATAAAGATGATCTGAAATAACCTTTTCCCCAATTTGTTCGATGCTGAGCCCACCCCCGGCAAGTTTGACCGCAATTGCCCGGACGGCGTCCACAATTTCATTCCGTCCCCCGTAGTTAAAGGCTAGATTCATGGTCAAGCCCTTATTGTCCCTGGTGCGTCTTACAGCCATGTCTATGGCTTCCCTGGCTGAAACGGGCAATTCTGCAAGCCTGCCGATGGGGTGCACACGAACCTTATTTTGACAAAGTTCATCTATTTCCTTATAGAAGTATTCAACAAGCAGATCCATCAAGATGCCGATTTCTTCCCGTGGTCTTTTCCAGTTCTCCGTGGAAAAGGCGTATAATGTCAGATAACCAATGCCCAGCTCGGAACAAATTCGCACGATATCCCTTAAGGATTCTACCCCGGCCCTGTGTCCGAAGGAGCGGGTCAGCCCCCGGCGCATCGCCCAGCGCCCGTTGCCGTCCATGATAATAGCAATATGATTGGGCAACCGGTTTTTATCAAGTATTTTAATTAAATCGTTAACTTTTGCCTCAGGGCAACCTTCCATGTCTTTTCGGCGCCAGAAGCGGACTATTTGGTTAAGCATAAAAAAGGTTTAGCCTCCCCTGGAATCACCCTTGAGACATGCCCCTATGTAATGACCCCCTCAGATGTGAGGGGGTCCGCCCATTACTCTTCAACAATGGCTCCTGTGGGGCAGGCGTCAACACAAGCACCACAATTCTCACATTTATCGGGATCAATCTTGTAAATATCACCTTCACTAATAGCGTCTGAAGGGCATGCATCCATGCAGGCACCACAGGCAAGGCATTCTTCAGTAATTCTGTATGCCACTTTATCCACCTCCTTTCGTTTTTCTTCGAAGGCCACAGTGATCACCCCTTTATTTTTAGAGGCCCTATGAAAGCGTATAACCCTTGGTTTGCCTTCCGGTTGTACCTTATAAGGCCGGGTGAACATTATCTCTATTTTATAGCCGGAGGTTTTACATAGCTCGATTGCCTTGCTTAACTCAAAGCCTGTGATGTCCGGTACCACGTCCATCTGTCTATACCTGCATAATTTCCTGTTCCTTGTTGGCCAAAAGGGCGTCAATATCTTTGATCATCCGATCAGTCATTTTCTGAACGTCTTCCTGTTTGCGTTTCAACTCGTCTTCAGAAATCTTGCCTTCTTTTTGTTGGGATTTTAGTTGATCGTTGGTGTCACGGCGAACGTTCCGCACGGCTACCCGGCCCTCTTCGGCTTTTTTCTTGATGATTTTCATCAGCTCTACCCGTCTTTCCCGGGTTAGCTGCGGCACTGCCAGGCGGATGATGACGCCGTCACTGGCAGGGTTGATCCCCAGATCAGATTTCAGAATCGCCTTTTCGATTTCCGGCAGGGAAGTCTTGTCCCAGGGCTGAATAACCAGAAGTCTGGCTTCGGGAACGGAAATATTTGCAAGTTGATTGACAGGTGTCGGAGTTCCGTAATAATTAACCATTATCCTGTCCAGGAGGGCCGGTGTGGCTCTCCCCGCACGCATTGAGGCGAACTCCTTTTTAACCACTTCTATGGTTTTTTTCATATTACCTTCTGTCTCTTTAAGAATCTCCGTGGTTGTCATTAAACTCACCTCCGATGTACGTCCCTATTTTATCGCCAAACACAGCTCTCTTGATATTGCCGTCCTGGTTTAAGTCAAAAACAATTACGGGAATATTATTATCCATACACAGGGAAGCTGCGGTGGCATCCATAACCCCGAGACCCTTGTTCAACATATCAATATATGATAATTGCTTGAACATTTTGGCGTCGGGGTTTTTTAGCGGATCGCTGTCATAGACACCATCCACCCGCTTGGCCATCAGGATAATCTGTGCCTCGATTTCAGCTGCCCGCAAGGCTGCGGTTGTATCGGTAGAAAAGTATGGATTGCCGGTACCGGCGGCAAAAATAACCACCCTGCCTTTTTCCATATGTCTGATAGCCCGCCGCCTGATGTAAGGTTCAGCCACTTCTTTCATCTCAATTGCAGTTTGGGTCCGGGTTTCCACACCGTATTTTTGCAGGGCGTCCTGAAGTGCCAGGGAGTTTATGATTGTTGCCAGCATTCCCATGTAGTCCGCTGTGGCCCTGTCCATTCCTTTGGCGCTTCCGGCGACACCCCGCCAGATATTCCCCCCGCCAACCACGATGGATATTTGCACCCCGTGCTCGGACACTTCCTTAATCTGCCTGGCTATTGTGTTCACAACGTCAGGATCGATCCCGTATCCCAGGGAGCCGGCCAGAGCCTCGCCACTTAACTTAAGAACTATCCGCCAGTATTTTGGTGCAACCATAAGGTCAAGGAACCTCCAGTCTACCCAAAGAGTTATTCTACAGTTTGACCGAAAATCCTCTAGTATTTAATTTTATTTACAGACATTTCGTGTGGCTTCTTCCACCTCAGCAGCCAGATCAGACTGTTTCTTTTCAATTCCTTCACCCAGTTCAAAACGGGCAAATCTTCTGATGCTGATATTTTCACCAATTTTGGCTATTTTCTCCGTCAGGAGCTGTTGCACAGTTTGGTCCGGATCCTTTATAAAGGGTTGTTCTAAAAGACATACTTCCTTATAGTATTTTTCAATTCTTCCTTCAACCATTTTGTCAACGATTTTTATAGGTTTGCCTTCGTTAAGGGCCTGGGCGCGCAGGATTGTTTTTTCCTTTTCCACCAGTTCGGCTGAAACGTCTTCCCGCCCGATGCACTCCGGCTTGGAAGCAGCAATTTGCATGGCGATATCACGTACCAAAGATTTGAACTCCCCGGTTTTGGCGACAAAATCGGTTTCGCAATTTACCTCCACCAAAACCCCAATTTTGCCGGCGCCGTGTATGTATGCCTCTACAAGCCCTTCCGCGGCTATCCTGCCGGCCTTTTTGGCCGCAGCCGCAAGGCCTTTCTCCCTCAGGTAGTCGGCAGCTTTTTCCAGATCGCCACCGGTTTCAGCAAGCGCTCTTTTACAATCCATCATTCCCGCCCCGGTACGTTCCCGGAGTTCCTTTACCAGACTGGCCGGTACAGACATTCTAGGTGCCCCCTCTTTTATATTTACATCATTTTCCTTTAAATAGTATATCCCGTATTTAGGAAGGTCAATCAAATGCTGCTGCCTCCGGCAAGGCAGAAAAAAGGCAGGGGTTTCCTGGCCGAAAAACTCACCCCCACCTGACTTTTAAAACTATTCCGCGAGCTGTTCCCCCTGCCGGCCTTCGAGAACAGCTTCCGCCATTTTGCCGGTCAAAAGACGGACCGCCCTGATGGCGTCATCATTACCGGGGATGATATAGTCAATTTCATCGGGATCACAATTGGTATCGACAATGGCAACAATGGGAATGCCCAGTTTCCGTGCTTCGGCTACGGCAATCCGCTCTTTCCGGGGGTCGATCACAAATAGGGCTCCCGGGAGACGCCTCATGTCCTTAATGCCGCCCAGGAACTTTTGCAGCTTTTCCTTTTCGTGCATCAATTCAGCTACTTCTTTTTTGGGTAAAACCTCAAGGGTGCCTTTGGATTCCATTTTCTCCAGTTCGTGCAACCGGTCGATCCGCCGTCTGATGGTTTGAAAATTGGTAAGCATGCCGCCAAGCCAACGCTGGTTGACATAAAACATGCTGCAACGTTCCGCTTCCTCCCGGACAGCTTCCTGGGCCTGCTTTTTAGTACCGACAAAAAGAATCGAATCTCCATCGGTGGAGAGCTTTTTGACAAAATTGTAAGCTTCCTCAACTTTTTTTACGGTTTTTTGCAAATCTATAATGTAGATACCGTTTCGGTCGGTAAAGATAAAGGGCGCCATTTTTGGGTTCCAGCGGCGGGTTTGGTGGCCGAAGTGAACCCCTGCTTCCAGCAGTTGCTTCATGGAAATGACAGCCAAGTAATTACACCTCCTTCCCCTTGGTTTTCAACCTCCGCTGCCTTCATTTCCCCCAAGACCCGGTGGGCACCTTTGCAAGAATCCAGCAGCGTGTGTAATTAACACCGTCTGCTATTTTATCACAATTACAGCCCCGGCACAAGCCGGGGCTGTAACTTTGTTAAATTGCTTTATGGGTTAAATATATCCCTAATTCTAATGCTGTTTAATCTTGTCCAGTTCCTCCAGCAGCCGGTCGTTCAAAACTCGAATATACGTTCCCTTCATGCCCAGGGACTTGGATTCAATCACCCCTGCGCTTTCGAATTTCCTCAGGGCATTTACAATTACCGAGCGGGTGATTCCGACCCGATCGGCAATTTTACTGGCCACCAGCAGCCCCTCCTCGCCGTCCAGTTGTTCAAAGATGTGCTGCACCGCATCCATTTCCGAATATGAAAGCGTGCCCAGGGCAATCTGAACAGCTGCCCTCTTCCTGGCCTCTTCCTCCATCTTTTCGGTCCTTGCCCGCAGGATTTCCATACCTACAACGGTAGCCCCATATTCGCCCAGGACAAGGTCCTCATCCGTGAAGTAATTGTCAAATTTGGCCAGGACCAGCGTGCCCAGGCGTGTACCCCCGCCGATTATCGGGACCATTGTTGTTATTTTGTTGTTAAAATGGCACCGTTTATCTTCGAAAACACACAGGTTTTTGGTTTGACAGAAATTGGCGTAGGTTTCGTTGATCTTTAGAAGGTTCTCGTTATAATCAACCGGGAAACCACCCTGGCCCTCGACAAGGTCTTTCATGATATCACAAGTCCATCCCTTTAAGTAGGTGTAACCAAAAACCTTACCCTTGCGATCGAGAATATAAATACTGGCCCCTATGTTTTCACTTAGCACTTCGGCAATTTCATTGAAATCAACGTTAAGACCGGCTGATTTTTGCAGTAACTTGTTGATGGCCCTTGTTTTTTCCAGTAACGCTCTCATTTAAAAACCCTTCCCTCTAGTTCACAGTATATAGCGACTTAAATCTTCATTTTTCACCAATTGACCTAATTTATCGACAATAAATTCATTATTAATATCAATGGACTGGCCTGCCAGTTCCGGAGCCTCAAAGGAGATATCTTCCAGGAGTTTTTCCAATATTGTATGCAGACGCCGGGCGCCGATATTCTCCGTTTGTTCATTAACAGTATAAGCGATTTTCGCAATTTCCACAAGTGAATTTTGCGAAAATTTAACCGTAACGCCTTCTGTGGCAAGTAATTCAGTATATTGCTTAACCAGAGCGTTTCTCGGTTCTGTCAATATTTGTTGAAAATCCTCGCGTGTAAGGCTCTCCAATTCGACACGAATCGGGAAACGGCCTTGCAGTTCGGGGATCAAATCGGATGGTTTCGAGATATGAAAAGCCCCTGCAGCTATAAAAAGGACATGGTCGGTTTTGACCGGTCCGTATTTTGTAACTACAGTGGAACCTTCCACTATGGGTAAAATATCTCGCTGCACCCCACCCCTGGAAACATCCGGTCCCTGCCCTTCTTTGCCGGCGATTTTATCAATTTCATCCAGGAAAATAATGCCTTCTTCTTCCGCTCTCTTGATCGCCGTGGAAATAACCTCATCCATATCGATGAGTTTTTGAGCTTCTTGCTGGGCCAGTATCTTGCGCGCCTCTTTTACGGTGACCCTGCGGCTGCGCTTTTTCTTGGGGATTAAACCACCCAGCATATCCTGCAGGTTAATGCCCATCTCTTCCATGCCGGATCCGGTAAAAACTTCGAGCATGGGGGGTTTGTTATCTTCTACCTCTATTTCCAGGGTTTCGCTTTCAAGCTTTCCCCCTGCCAGTTTTTCCCTTAACATTTCCCTTTCAAAATCTATCCGTCTGGCCCGCTGGTCCTGTGCCGGATCCTGCGGTTCAGCTGTTTTGGTTGTTCCAAAGAGCATTTCCAGTGGGTTGCGGGGTGTTTTTTCCTGCACCGGGTAAGGAGCTAAACGTTCAATAATTTTTTCATCGGCGATTATTTTAGCCCTGTCTTCAACCGTAGCCAGCTTTTCCTGCTTAGCCATCCGGATGGATGTTTCCACAAGATCACGGACCATTCCCTCCACGTCCCTGCCAACATAACCCACCTCGGTGAATTTCGTTGCTTCAACTTTAACAAAGGGCGCCTTGACCAGTCTGGCCAGGCGGCGGGCGATTTCTGTTTTGCCTACTCCCGTTGGTCCGATCATCAAAATGTTTTTCGGGATTATCTCGTCTTTAAAATCTTCGGGAAGCTTTCTGCGGCGGTAACGGTTGCGCAAGGCCACGGCTACAGCTCTTTTGGCGTTTTTTTGCCCTACGATATATTTATCGAGTTCCTCAACAATGCGGCGTGGCGTCAGCTGTTCCATTATAAAACCCCCATGTTTTTCTGTGTTTAGCATACCATCAGCAAAAGGACCTTTTGCGGTCATACTCTCTGTGGTATAAGGATTATGTATTGTTTTTTACAGCTCCTCCACGATAATTTGATCGTTTGTGTAAATGCAGATCTCAGAGGCAATGGCCAGGGCTTCTTGAACAATGTCCCTTGCCTCCATTGATGTATTCTTGAATAAAGCCCGGGCCGCAGCCAGGGCAAAGGGCCCGCCGGAGCCGATGGCGCAAACCCCGTCATCCGGCTCAATAACCTCGCCGGAGCCGGAAATAATATAAAGGTTTTCCTGGGAGGCGACAATCATGAGGGCTTCCAGACGCCTGAGAATTTTATCAGTCCGCCATTCCTTGGCCAGTTCCACAGCTGCTCTCTGGAGGTTGCCATGGTATTCTTCCAGTTTTCCCTCGAATTTTTCAAAGAGCGTAAAGGCATCGGCTACAGATCCGGCAAATCCTGCAACAACATTATTTTTATAAAGGCGCCTGATTTTTTTGGCGCTCTTCTTGATTATGGTATTTTGGGCCAGGGTGACTTGCCCGTCCCCGGCAACTGCAGTTTTCCCGTTCCTTTTCACGGCAACGATGGTAGTGGCGTGAAACATGTTTTTCTCCCTTCCAGATGAATTAATGGTAGAAATAAAATGCAAAGCTTTTTTATTCCTTGGCACGCGGGTGGGAATCCCTGTAAACCTGTTTCAGCCGTTCACTGGTGACATGGGTGTATAACTGGGTGCTGGTAAGTCTGGTATGACCCAATAGTTCCTGCACCAGGCGAAGGTCCGCACCAGCGTTAAGGAGGTGAGTGGCGAAGGAATGACGCAAGGTATGAGGACTGATTTTTCTTTTTAAGGCGGTTATTTCCACGTACTTATTGAGTATTTTGCGGATTCCCCGGCTGGAAAGCCTATTCCCCCAGCGGTTTAAAAATACTGCGTTATTAAGACTTCCCGGTAAGGGCATTGTTGTCACTCCGTCGTTTTTGGGTCCCTGCTGGTCTTTCCTTACGCTTTGGTTGGCCAAAAGCCCCGGTCGCGCCTCCCTGAGGTATCTTTTCAGGGCTTGAACGGCCTTGGAGCCCAGGGGGACCATCCTTTCTTTTGACCTTTTCCCGGTGATCCTGACATAACCAGCTGCCAGATCCAGACTTCCCAGATCCAGGGATACCAGTTCATTAACCCTGAGACCACCGGCGTAGAGCGTCTCTAAAAGGGCCCTGTCGCGCATGCCCAGGGGCCGGTCCGGATCCGGCGACTCGATCAGGGCTGCTGCTTCGTCCTCAAAAAGAAACTGCGGCAGCTTTTTTGCCAGCCTGGGACTTGCTACTCTGGTCAGGGGGTTGTCTTCTATTATTTCTTCCCGCTGAAGATAGCGGTAGAGGGAGCGCCAGGCCGCCAGGCGCCTGGCCGCGGTAGTCCTGGCAAGCCCCTGTTTTTTTAAAAAAGCCAGGTAATGGCGAAAAACCTGGTGATCGATATCAGACGGTAAAATTTTATAGTCTTCTTTCTGCAAAAGCGCCGCAAAAAAATCCAGTCCCTTAAAAAAGTCCTTCTGATAGCTTTCAATGGTTTTGGGAGAGGCATTTTTTTCTATTTTGAGGTGGGTTAAATAATTATCAATATGGGTGTACATGTTGCCCCCGGGATTATTTGTTTATTTTGACTCCAGGTCAAACATGGCCTTTTGTTTAAAGGACTCCATTGCATCCAGGGCATTTTTCGCGAGCCTGCGGTGCAATTCTTTCTTGTCCCTGATTCTGCTGTCTGGTGGCGGGAAAAGACCGAAATTAATATTCATTGGCTGGAAATGAGCGGGATCCGCGGTTGTAAGATAACGAGCAAGGGAACCGTGGGCCGTGTCCGCAGGAAAGATCAGGGGCTCTTTACCAGCCAGCAAACGGGCGGCGTTTATCCCTGCCATCAGCCCTGCAGCCGCCGATTCCACATAGCCTTCCACCCCGGTTATCTGTCCTGCAAAGAATAGGCCCCGCCTTTTTTTAGTTTCCAGAGTAGAAGAAATTAAAACCGGGGAATTGATGTAGGTATTCCTGTGCATAACGCCCAACCGGACAAATTCAGCCCTTTCCAAGCCCGGGATCAGGCGGAAAACACGGGTTTGCTCGCTCCATTTAAGGCTGGTTTGAAATCCCACCAGATTATATAAGGAGCCGGCGGTGTTTTCCTGTCTCAGCTGCACTACGGCGTAAGGGCGCCTGTCTGTGCGTGGATCCGTCAGGCCCACGGGCTTTAAAGGGCCGAATAGCATTGTTTTTTCCCCCCGCCTGGCCAGAACCTCAATGGGCATGCAGCCCTCAAAATGCCGCACCTGATCAAACTCTTTCCTTGGTGCTTGTTCTGCCGCAGAGAGGGCTTCCCGGAAAATGTCAAACTGGGGTTTATCCAGGGGACAGTTCAAATAAGCAGCTTCGCCCTTGCCGTAACGGGATGAGCGAAAAACCCTGTCCATGTTTATGGATTCCGCAGTAACAACCGGCGCCACTGCATCGTAAAAATAAAGATAGTTTTCCCCGAAAAAAAAGCGGATGCTTTCTGCAAGTTCAGGTGAGGTCAGGGGCCCGGTGGCGATGATCACAATTTGGTCTTCTGGAATTCGGGTTATTTCCTCGCGAAATATTTCAATTTGCTTATGACGTCGCAACTTTTCCGTTACACAGGCGGCAAAAAGATTTCTATCCACAGCCAGGGCCCCGCCGGCCGGGACTTTGGTTTCAGCCGCGCAGACCATAATCAGCGAACCAAGTAATCTCATTTCTTCCTTTAATATCCCAACCGCGTTTTCCAGGGCAGCAGCCCTGAATGAATTACTGCACACCAGTTCGGCTAATTCTCCGGTATGGTGGGCAGGTGTTTGTTTTTCCGGCCTCATCTCATAAAGTTTCACCCTTGCTCCGCTGTTTGCCGCCTGCCAGGCAGCTTCAGCCCCGGCCAGCCCGCCTCCAACTACAATAACATGTTTTTCAGGAGAGGCCAAATTCCGATTTAATTGCAGATGCATGATCAACCACCCATACCTGTTAGAAAGGATTAACTGCTTACTGGATAGTAAAGGTCATTCTGTACCCGCTTAATCCGGCAAAGTTTTCCCGCCGGGCGGCTCTTTTCCAACGGCGCCAAGCTTGTGGCCGCAGCCGGAATTGATACACTTCAGTACAACAGCTTTGCCTGCGCCTTTTTTCTCCACCATTAAGTCGCCGCATTCGGGACACCTGGTTTTGGACGGCGGATCCCAGGTAACAAAATCGCACTGGGGATAGCTGCTGCAACCGTAAAATTTTCTGCCCTTCTTGCTGCGCCGGATGACAATTTCACCCTGGCAGCGCGGACACGGGACACCGGTGGGTTCCAGGAGGGGCTTTGTATTGCGGCATTCCGGAAATCCGGGACAGGCTAAAAACTTGCCGAAACGCCCCATCTTAATAACCATATTGCGGCCGCATTGTTCGCAGATCTCCTCAGTAACCTCATCCGCAACTTGAACATGGCCGATTTCATCCTCGGCTTTTTCCAGGGTTCCGATAAAAGGGTCATAAAAACTACCCAGCACCTTCACCCAATCCAGATCACCTTCTTCAATGCTGTCCAGTTTCTCTTCCATTCCCGCGGTGAAGGTAATATCAATAATATCCCTAAAGTGTTTCTTAAGCAAATCCACCACTATTACACCTAATTCCGTGGGATAAAGCTGCTTGCTTTCCCTGACGATGTACCCCCTCTTGATGATTGTTTCCACAATGGGGGCATAGGTGCTGGGTCTCCCAATGCCCTTTTCCTCCAGTGTTTTTACCAGGGTAGCGTCCGTATAGCGGGGCGGGGGCTGGGTAAAATGTTGTTTTTCCGTCAGGGACCTGGCTTCCACCGCTTCGCCTTCATTAATCTCCGGCAGTAGCTTATCCTCATCCTTCAGCCCGTCATCCCGGCCTTCTATATAAACTTTCGTATAGCCAGGGAATTTCAGGATGGAACCTGCGGCCCGGAACAGGTAATCGCCCGCAGAGATATCAATGCTTGTGGTGTCAAAAACCGCGGGACTCATCTGGCTGGCTAAAAACCTGGACCAGATTAATTTATAAAGTTTATATTGTTCGTTTGTCAAATATTGCTTGATCTGGTCAGGTTCCCTGTTGACAGATGTGGGACGGATAGCTTCGTGGGCGTCCTGAACCTTGCCCCTGGCTGAAGCCGGAGGTTTATCCTTGCCGACGAACTGAGCCCCGAAACGCTCTTTAATATAGATTCCTGCCTCTTCCCTGGCCGTATCCGATACCCGTACAGAGTCCGTTCGAATATAGGTAACAAGACCGGAGGTGCCCTCCTTGCCCAGATCCAGACCTTCATACAATTGCTGGGCCACAATCATTGTTTTACGCGCGGTGAAATTAAGCTTGCGGTAGGCCTCCTGCTGCAGTGTACTGGTGGTAAAGGGGGCGGCGGGACGGCGTCTTTTTTCTTTACGGGTAACCTTTGAAACAATATAACGCAGCCCCTTGAGGTTATCCAGCACTGACCTAACCTGTTCTATTGTTTTTAGATCAATTTTTTTCCCCTTATATTTTTGCAGCTTTCCTTCAAAGGGAGCGTGCCCTGTTTTAACAAAACTCCCGGTGATAGTCCAGTACTCCTCCTGGACAAAGCTCTGGATTTCCTCTTCCCTGTCGGTGATCAAGCGAACTGCAACGGATTGCACCCTGCCGGCGCTGAGGCCTTTCTTGACCTTGCGCCAGAGCAGCGGGCTCAAGTTGTAGCCAACCAGTCGGTCCAGGATGCGCCGGGTTTGCTGAGCGTTAACCCTGTTGCTGTCAATGGGCCTGGGGTGTTTAACCGCGTTTTGAATGGCCTGTTTGGTGATTTCGTTGAATTCTATGCGACAGGGTCTGTCATCGCAAATATCCAAAAGATTTTGCAGATGCCAGGCAATCGCTTCCCCTTCCCGGTCCGGGTCAGATGCTATCAGTACCCTGTCGGATTTTTTTACCGCCGCTCTCAAGTCTTTAATAGTGTCGCCCTTACCCCTGATAGTGATGTATTTGGGAACGAATCCGTTTTCCACGTCCACCCCAAACTGGCTTTTGGGCAGATCCCTTACATGACCCATAGAAGCCTTGACAAAATACTTTCTCCCCAAAAATTTGCTTATTGTTTTGGCTTTAGCCGGTGATTCCACAATAACTAAAGTTTTTGACAATACTGTCCACCTCATTTAATTTGCCTGGCTTTTTATGGTATATACTGCACATTATTTTTTTAATCTATCCCTTAACCGGTTTATTTAAAGCACCCTGCGCCCGGCGCGGATGTATAATTTGCCCGGCAACTGTCTGGTAAGGCCCTTAATTTCCAGATACATCAATAAAGCCATAACCTTTTGCGGCGTAAAACCGGATTTACCGATCAGCTCATCCAGGGATACGGGGTCCAGGGACAGCAGGCTATAAAGCGCTTGTTCTTCGCTGTTCAGCTTCATTTTTCCTGCCTGGCTGTCTTCCGAAACGGGAAAAAGCCGGTCCAGGCCCATTTCGTCCAGGATATCACCTGCCCCTTCCACAAGCCGTGCCCCCTGTTTAATCAGCCGGTGGGGTCCCCTGCTCAGGGGATTTACGATATTACCTGGAACGGCCATGACATCACGGCCCTGCTCCAGAGCAAAGTCCGCGGTAATCAAGGCGCCGCTTTTTTCGGTGGCTTCAACAACAACGGTTCCCCTGGTGAGGCCGCTGATGATCCTGTTGCGGACCGGGAAATGCCAGGCTTCCGGCGGTGAAGCCGGGGGAAATTCACTGATCACAGCGGATCTTTCCGCAATTTGCCCCATAAGTTTGGCGTTTTCCCTGGGGTAAACCACATCCAGGCCGCAACCCAGGACCGCCAGGGTCCTGCCGCCGCCGGCCAGCGCGCCCCTGTGCGCCTGGGTATCAATTCCCCTGGCCAGGCCGCTGACCACAGTTACTCCCACAGCGGCAAGGTCCGCGGCCAGTTTTTCAGCAACCAGCAGGCCGTAGGGCGAAGGTTTCCGGGAGCCCACTATGGCAATGGATAAGGAATCCTCCGGTTTAATTTGACCCCGGAGGAAAACCACCGGGGGCGGGTCATAAATCTGAAGGAGATTTTCGGGGTAGTCAGGGTCATTGTGACACACAAATGTAATGCCCCGGGAGTTCAGCTTCCCTGCTTCTTCGGCCGGGTCAATCCGGTCCCTGCGCCGGGCCAGACCCTCTGCTCCTTCAACACCCAATCCGGGGGACGCGGCAAGCTCTTTGAGTCCGGCCTGCCAGGCCAGACGGGGAGAGCCGAAATGATTCACCAGGGACCACAGTCTCTTTCCGGTTCCCGGCATAAGTAACTGCCATCCTAACCAGTATATTTTATCCTCCAAGGAAGATGCCCCCCAATCTATCTTAATCCCCTTTTTTCGGGATTAGGGCTGTATCTTCCTTCCATTTGGCAAAATATTGTTAACGGCGGGTTCAGTTTGGTTGTTCAGATTCAGGGCCAGCCAGGTGTTGCCGATCAATGCTTGCATTTGAATCAAAGATAAGACGCCCCCGGTTGCCCGATCCAGCGACTTGTTGACCGCGGGATGATAGGCGCCGCCGTTTTTAACGGCAACTTCCCCCGCAGCCATAGCTTCCCGCAGGAGTTGCCGGTCTGAGCACAGGGATTTCAGGGGCAGGGGATTAAGGAGGAGGACCCCCGGGGCTGTGGTTTTGTTCTGTAATGGGCCATCCTTAAACCTGCCATCAAGTATAACCGGTTTCCCTTTAAAAAGAAACCCGGAACAGACGCCGGTGTTATACCCAATAACCTTGACGTTGTTACGCCTCAGATGATCCACAGTGCGGCCAAGATCCAGCGAATCCTTGGGGGCAGTTGCCACAAGGAGAACCGGAAGGTTGATTAAACATGAAAGATCCGCTGAGACGGCGTGGCCCCTGATCCCTCCCATCCCTGCCGTTGCCACGGTGGAGAAGCCCGCGCCGGCAGCTATTCGCATGGCTGCGGAAGCGGTTAAAAAACCACTTTCCCGGCGGGTTATAGCCTGTACCAGGTACCGGTCGTCCACCCGCTTAAACCCGGTTTCCCGGCGGATTTTTAGAAAATCAGCCAGATCACCTGCCTTGACCCGTCCTTCGGCCAGCCACAGGAGCCTGGCGCGTTTGGAAAACGGCCACATTTCAGCTATTTTCAGGTTGTCCAGGGAAGGCAGTCCCTGTCCCAGCAGGGCAGTTTCAACCAGTACAACCCCGTCCTCCCCGAGCTGATTACCGGGTCCTGGGAACGGGTAGCTCCAGGAACTCATCAATCCACCTTCCTTTCACTAATTATTTAATAAAGCTGGTGGGGAAAGGAAAACCACAGTGCAGCAGGATTTCCGCCCCCGCCAGGCTGTGGCAGGCCCCCGGATTTCCCGATTCTTCTTATAGCGGGGGATTTCCTGTTGGGGAAAAAGGAAATCCCGGAATTATTCCCCTTTGCTATAGCGCGGCGTGAAGCAGGTCGTCAAGGGATTGTCTCAGCGACAGCAGGTCACTGTAGATGTCCCCGATTTCTTTAAGGCGCGAAAAAATATTGTGAATGGAATAGGCCCCCGGATGAATCTTAAGGGATTCAATTTCCCCCCAGGTCAGCGGGGTTGACACCGGGGCGCCGGGCAATGGCCGCAGGCTGTACTGAAAAGCCATGGTTTTGCCGCGGCCGTTTTGCAAATAATCCAGGTAGACTCTTCCTTCCCTTTTAATCACCTTTCGTTCTACGGTAGCCCTGGCCGGATTGATTTGTACGATCAAATCCGCAATATATTGCATGGCTTTGGCCACCCTGGACCAGGTGTATTCGGGTTTTATGGGCACAAAAATATGAAGTCCGGTGGCTCCGGAGGTTTTGGGAAATGATTTTAAGTTGAATTGAGCCAGGGCTTCTTTAACCAAAAGGGCTATTTTTAGAACATCGACAAAGGAAACCCCCTCCGCCGGGTCAAGGTCCATTACGGCCAAATCAGGACATTCCACATTTTCAATCCGGGCCAGCCAGGAATGCATTTCAATGCAGCCCTGATTGGCCAGCCAGACCAGGGTTTGAACATCGTTACAGACGACGTAGTTTACGACCTTTTCTGTGTGTTCAATGGGGTATCTTTTTAGCCAGGCCGGGGCGTAATCAGGACATTCCTTCTGATAAAACTGTCCGCCCCCAACACCGTGCGGATACCGTTTCAATACCAAAGGTCGGTTGTAGATGTGCGGCAGAAGATAGGGAGCAATTTCCCAGTAATATCTGACCAGATGGGCTTTGGTCAGCCCTTCGGGCCAGAGCAGTTTATCCAGGTTGGTTAGCTTAACTTCATAGCCGTTAACCATGATCATGGAATCTTTCAAGGTAAACACCCCCCCTTTCAATATACCCGGGGCGGCTGTTGGAACTCAGCCAGGGCCGGACATTCTTCCGGCGCTTTGTCCCAGCGGATGCCCCTGTAGACGGGATGCCGCAGGCGGCCTTCCCGGGTGGCGGACAGATAGTCGACGGCGCAGACTAAAAGGGGACGAACCCACCGGGTACGTTTCTTCTCCTCTCCGGGGACCCCCAATGCTGACACGCTTGTTTCAATCTTGCGCAGACCCCTAAGGAGCGCGCCGGCTTCAGCTTCATTGAAGCCCGTACCCACTTTACCCTGGTAAATCAGTTTTTTTTCCCGGTATCCCCCTAAAACCAGCGAACCCAGGCTTTTTCCGGCAACTCCGTACTGGTAGCCGCAGATGACCAGTTCGGCTTCCAGGGTGTGCCTGAATTTTTGCCAGTAAATCGAGCGACGCCCGGGAAGGTAAACGCTGTCAAGCCTTTTGGCGACAACTCCTTCCAGCCCCTGGGACACGCAGGCTCTATAAAAACTATGACCCTCCCGGAGGATATAATCCGGAACAATAAGTTCATCCCCTGGCTTAACCATTTGTTCCAGTAGGTTTTTCCGTTCCCGCAAGGGGCGATCCATTACGCTGTTCCCTTCGGCGTACAGAACATCAAAGACAATGTAAACAGCCGGACTTTCTAAAGAAAGCCGGCTGATTCTCAGGGGATTATTTAATCTGCCCCGGGTTTGGAGCCGGGCGAAGGACGGTTTTCCTTTTTCCAGGACCACAATTTCGCCGTCCAAAATAGCCGGTTTTCTTACTACCCTTTGGTGGAGCAGGCCCAGTTCCGGGAATCTTCCGGTGAGATCGAGGAGATTGCGGGACTTAAGGGTTGTATTCCCGTCCAAATAGGCCAGGCTGCGATAACCGTCCCATTTTACTTCGAAAAGATGCAGGTCGCTGTCGAAGGGACGGGAGTTTATAGCCAGCATCGGGCGAATCAAAGGCAAGGACCCCTTTCCCATTTTATAAGCGCCCCTTATGATGTTTTTCGCCGGCTGCGTCCCTTGGACCCTGTGCTTTCAATTGTTAATCCGGCCGGTTGGCCCCTTTCCTCCCGGACATGGTCTATGCTTGCTTTTAAGGCCTCCATCAAGTCGACTACCTTTCCAGTTTCCGGTTTGGCCGGGGCAGCTATTTCTTCACCGGCTACCTTCGCCTGGATTATTTCCATTAAACCTTCCCTGTAGGTATCGGTATATTTTTCCGGCTGGAAATCCGACGAAAGACTGCTGATTAGATTGACGGCCATCTTTAACTCGTTAGCCTGGAGTTGGACATTGTAATTCAGTTCCGGCAGAACATCTGTCTGCCTGATTTCATCCGGAAAATGCATCGTGCTCATAACAAGTGTTTTGCCGCTGGCCCTGATGGCTGCCAGAGCTTCGCGACTGCGTAAGACAACTCTGGCTATGGCGACCTTGCCGGTTTCAAACATGGCTTGTTTCAAAAGTTCAAAAACCCTGGCCCCACCATCCCCGGGGGCAAGGTAATAGGCCTTCTCATAATAAATTGGTTCAATTTCGGTCAGATTCACAAAATCAAGGATTTCTATGTTTTTGCCCCCGGCGGTTGCCGGTTTTCCGAAGTCTTCCTCCTGCATGACTATATATTTACCCTTTTCATATTCATAGCCCCGGACGATTTCTTCCATGGGAACCTCCGTCCCGCAATAGGGACAGTAGCGCCTGTACTGAACCGGTGTTTTGCATTTTTCATGCAAATAATTAAAACGGATGTCCTTTTTTTCCGTAGCCGCGTATAATTTCACAGGTACAAAGACCAGACCGAAACTGACAGCACCTTTCCATATAGGCCTCATGCTTTATTCCCCCCCATATTTTTATTATCCCCGGGGCCGGAAAGCTGATTCAACAAAGGCTTGTTCCGGCAAGGTAAATATGCACCCGGGGAAATCATTTTTTAATTAAAGGGAAAAACCGACCGTAGCCCGTGCTCCGGCAACGGTCTTAAATAAATAACCCGGGTATTGACAGACCCGGGTTTCATAAACTTTTTTGTCGTATATGGAAGCACCACGGCTTCTTATGCGACTGCCGGTCCTGGCCTACAAAGGCATTGGGGGGACAGCGCCGGGCGGGGTTTGGGTTGAACCCTGCACACCTGTTCTCGGCCGGCTTTCTTCCTTTTTGAGCATCGACTGGATCTGGGTGAGAAGCTGCGGTGCAAGATCAATAATACGGTCTGCCAGCACGTTTCCATCCACTGGCAGCATTCTTACCTGCCCGTTGCCGACCACCAAAAACCCGATGGGTTTTACTGATACCCCGCCACCGCTGCCGCCCCCGAAGGCGGGTATTTGATCATCCGACTGCCCATTTTTGCCTTCCCCGGTCATCTCAAATTCACCTCCCCCGGCAGCAAAGCCGCAGACAACACGGGAAACAGGGATAATCACGGTCCCGTCCGGGGTTTCCACCGGATCTCCCACCACCGTATTGACATCTACCATTTCTTTAATGCTTTCCATAGCAGTTTTCATTAAACCTTCTATGGGATGTTCGGGCATTAATGTCACTCCTCCACCCAGACCGTTTGATCTTAATTTATCCTGAGAAATGGTTAAATATACGAATGAATCGATTTGAACCCGGGGGTTCATCACCTGGAAGATATCCTTCCAGTAAAGCCGCCTGCCATAATGCGGAGCATCCCTTTTTAACCCCGGATTTTCAAAACAATTGTCCTCAACCAGGCAAAGAACAGATAAGCAAGCCGGAACTCGAGGATACAGTCGATGCTGACATTAAAACAGGCTCCGGCAAAGGACGGTCTAATGGCCAGGCGCGGCCGTTTCCCCCCGGGTGCCAGCAGGGCATAGAAATAAGACAGTAATAAACCCTTTATTCCCCACAGGGCCCCTATCAGAAACCCTGTCCAGGCTGGTTCACCGGTTCCCAACTCGGTCTGCCAGTCCAGGCGGCGCAGGGAGGTTTTTCTGAGAAGAGGGTAGAGAGCGGGCCTGTAACGCCGGTGGAGGCGGATTTGTTTGATTAGTGCCGACATCATCCGGCTTAATCCGGGGATATTCGTTTTTTCTTCCACAATCGGCCGCCCATTCTTTTTCCCCAGCCGGGTCCTGATTTTAAAGGCGGGTCTTAACACGCGCAGGACCGGGGTTCCGGGGCCGGGTACAGCCGCCTTTAAGCCAGGTTTCTTTAGCTTGATGAAGGGGATTTCGAATCTATATACAGACAGGGAACCCCAAAGAAACAATTCCATAGAAAACTCGTCGTTCCGGCCCTTCCTCCGGTAACGCAGCCGCAGCCTCAGCGGGGTAAGGTACAGTATAAGCCAAAACACTGTAAGAAAAACCATCAACAGGTACAGCCGGTTCACCTAACCCCTCCTCTGCATTACTTTTCCACTACTTGGCCATCCTATACCAAACCGGAACCTTTCATAAGATTAGGGTGACGAAACAAACTGGAAATATATCGCATAATCAGGGATGCATTTCCTTAATCCTTGATTTATTTAATAGTGTTGCTGCCGTCACCAGCGAAAATTACTCTCTATTGGCTCAGGGAGAAATAAAGCCGCCGGTATTAACCGGGCGGCTGCTTATTTTAAATTGTACCGGACCAGGACTGCGGATCGGTGGCGGCGCCAGGCCATTTGGGGGAAAGCCAGGTTGCGGCCGCGGGTTTTAAAGGTTCCAGTAATCCAGCCCGGTGTTGCGGCGGGCCCGCTCTAGGTAAACAGAGGCGGCTTCCCGCGCTTTGCGGGCACCCTTTTGCATGGTTTCTAAAACGAAAAGCCTGTCCTGCGCCAGGCGTTGCCTCTCTTTTCTGTAGGGCTGGAAATACTCCCAAATTAAGCTGAACAGTTCCTTCTTGGCAGCGCCGTATTTGAGGCCCGGGGCAAGGAAGCGCTCCTTCAAGGCTATTTTTTCCTCAGGGTTCAGGAAAAGGGAGTAGAGGTCGAATAGAACGTTACCCTCCAGGGGCTTGGGCTCATCCACCGGGGTTGAATCCGTGACAATACGCATCACTTTTTCCCGGAGGCTTTTTTCATCAGCAAAAATTTCAATGGCGTTGCCGTAGGATTTTGACATCTTCTGACCGTCAACACCCGGCACCACGGCAGAATCTTCCTCGATATCCTCCTCCGGCACCACAAAGGTTTCGCCGTAGGTGTTGTTGAACCGGATGGCAATATCCCGGGCGATTTCCAGGTGCTGCTTCTGATCCTTACCCACGGGTACCCTTTCCCCGCCGTAAAGTAAGATATCGGCGGCCATCAGCACGGGATAGGAAAAAAGTCCGTTGCTGGCGGGTATTCCCTTGGCAGTTTTATCCTTATAGGAGTGGCTCCGTTCCAGAAGTCCCACTCCGGTTACGTTGGAGAGCAGCCAGGTTAGTTCCGTAACTTCCGGAACATCCGATTGGATCCAGAACACCGACTTGTCCGGGTCCAGTCCCAGGGCCAGGAAATCGCAGGCCGCTTCATAGGTCTGCCGGCGCAGGGATGAAGCGTCAAACACCGTTGTCAGGGCGTGGTAATTGACCAGAAAGCAGAACAGCTCGTTGTTTTCCTGGTAATCAATCATCCTTTTCATCATACCGAAGTAATTTCCCAGGTGCAGGGAGCCGGAAGTTTGAATCCCCGATAGAATGCGCAATTACAATTTCCTCCTTTTCAACACCAGATCTGTAAGATTTATTTGTTTCAGGCAAAATATAAGGGCTTGTTTTTTAATGCTTTTTAATTTTTAATATCCGGCCAGGGCAAAGAAGAAATTGGCGATGGGAGACACGACAAAGCGAAAAAGTACCTGGATTGCCCCGGTGAAGATCAGGATAATTAAAATTATGATACCGTAATTCTCCAGATGATCCAGCCATTTTTGCTCTCCGGGCAGGATTCCGGCCAGAATTTTGGAGCCGTCCAGGGGAGGAATGGGGAGCAGGTTAAAAACGGCCAGAACTACATTGATCAGGATCATGTAATACATAATTTGGACAAAATAGGGCTGTCCCAGGTTCCCGAAGGCGCCCAAAAGTAATGAGGAGAGTAAGGCCAGAAGAAGGTTAGTGGCCGGTCCTGCCAGGGAGATCAGGAGCATGCCCTGACGGATGTCCCCTTTTAAATTATAGGGGTTGACAGGTACCGGTTTAGCCCAGCCGAAACCGGCCAGGAATAAAAGTAAAAACCCAATGGGGTCCACGTGGGCCAGGGGGTTGACGGTCAACCGCCCGTGGTGCCGGGCGGTTGGGTCCCCGAGCCGGTCGGCGACCCAGCCGTGGGCGAATTCATGGAAGGTGAGCCCAAGAATTATAGCCGGCAGCATCAGGGCTATGCTATGTAAACTCGGTAAATTAAACACTCTTGATCGCTCCTTCGTACCCCGCAAGGTACTCTTTTACGTAACTCAGTTCTTCCTGCCGGGTTTGGACCAGTCCGTCCAGACGGGCCTGCCACAGGGCTTCCATGGCTGCCTTAAAGGAAGGACCCGGTTTAAAACCCAGGGAAAGCAGATCCCCCCCGTTAATTGCCGGTCTGTCGTAGTAAACGGCGCCCAATATCTTGCGGAAGCGTGATCTGGAAGCGTAGTCCGGCAGATAGGTCAGGAGCAGGGGGTAGGCCTCCCGGGGAAGGTTAGCCACCTGTTTCACCAGTTCACCCATTGTTGCGCCGTTCTCCTTGCCCAGGGAATCAACTGCCCTCCGCCAGCCCTCAAGGGTTTTGTTAACCTTTTCCCTCTGCCGGTTGGCCAGGTTGTAGTGGCGGCAGAGGGCGTCTGCCTGCTCCTGCCCCGTTAAGTGCAGCAAAACAATCAAATAGGACATCCAGGGCTCCCCCTGTTCCACGGGATTCCAGGCGCGCAGCACGTTAAGGGATAAGGGCAGCTCATCTAAAACCGGTCCCACTGGGATATAATCGACTGCCGGAAACAGGGATTCAAAGATCTCCAGTTCCCGGAGGCGGGACAGGGCCAGGCCGGGCCGTTGCTCCTGCAGGATATGCTTTAATTCTTCCCAGATCCGTTCCCGGGAAACCCTGGCCAGCATCCTGCCCCGCACAGCCTCTTTGACCAGCTTCAGGGTCTGGGGTTCCAGGCTCATGTAATAGCGTTTTTCGAACCTCACCCCTCTTAAAAGCCGGATGGGATCCTCGATAAAACTGAGGTTGTGCAGCACCCGGATCAAACCCCGTTCCAGATCTTCCCTGCCCCCGAAGAAATCGACGATTTCCCCGAAGTCGCTGTTGTTTAAAGATACAGCCATGGCATTGATGGTGAAATCCCTTCTGTAAAGATCCTGATGGAGGGAGGATGTTTCAACCTGGGGCATGGCCGCGGGGTACTGGTAAAATTCCACCCGGGCCGTGGCTACATCCACCTGTTGCCCTGCAGGAAATAAAACCGTTGCCGTATGGAATTTAGGGTGGATTCTGACCCGGCTGTCATAATACTGGCCCAGGGCCTGGGCCAGTTCAATGCCGTCTCCTTCCACAACAAGGTCGATGTCCAGGCACTCCATACCCAAAAGAAGATCCCGCACCACGCCGCCGGCGGCATAGACTTTAAATCCCAGCTGGCTGGCAATGGCTCCGGCTTGCTCCATAATACCAATATATTCTTTGGGCAAACCCCGGTAAAGCAATTCCCTGATGTTTTTATAGCGAATCGCCTGGTTGTAGGCGCTGTATACTTTCTGGTGCCTGTTTTGTATCTCGCCGTGGAGTATCCGCAACACATCCGTTCGAGAGACAATACCTACAAGCTTACCCTCCTGCAGAACCGGCAGGCGTCCGATGTCGTGCCGGATCATCAGTTCCCGGACCCCCGAGACGGGCACTTCGGGGCTCACTGAAACCAGATGGTTGGTCATAAACCCCTTAACCGGAGCATGCCCCAGTCCGTGTTGAAGGGCTTTTTCCACATCCCGGCGGGATATGACCCCGACAACCTGTTCCCCTTTGAGCACCGGCAGCCCGGAGTGCCCGTAGCGCAGCATAATTCGCCCGGCTTCCTCGATTTTCGTATTAAGCGTGATGGTTTTAACCGGACTGGACATAATTGACAAGGCTGTGGCCGGTGGCTTTACCCTGGTCCTGATAATTTCCAGCAAACGGTTCGCCACATTTTCCACTTTCGCCTTGCGAACAATTGCCGATGCAGCCGAGGGGTGCCCCCCCCCGCCAATCTCCTCCAGGATGTCCTTAACGTTGACCTCGGTAACACTGCTCCGGGCCACGACATAAACACATTCTTCCATTTCCACAACTGTAAACACCGCGTCCAGGTGGGCGAAATCAACTAGTTTATGGGTTAGCAAATCCAGTCCCCCCACAAATTCGTCCGTATCCCCCCTGGCCAGGAGATATTTAATCCCGTGCACATCGTGGTGCTCGGCTGATACCAGCAGTGTTTTAAGGAGTAATCTTTGCTTTTCTGAAAGGGGGCGGTCCAGGAAATTAGCCACAACAGAAAGGTTTGCCCCCTGGGCCAGCAGGAAGGAAACAGCTGCGGCATCTCTGGAAGTTGTGTTGGAAAAAGTAAGGGAACCGGTATCTTCATAAATTCCCAGGGCAAAAACAGTGGCCTCCAGCGGTGTGACACGCAGGCGCAATTCCCTGATTTTTTCAATCAGCAGGGTAGTGGTTGCCCCTACCATACTGATTACTTCCAGATCGCCCCTGACGTCACCTTCACAACGGGGGTGGTGATCATAGATGTGTATCCGGACACCTGGTTTCCGCAGCAGTCCGGCGAGTTTATCAAGTCTTCCCGGTGTCTTGGTATCCACCAGGATTACTCTTTGGACCAAAGCCTGCTTGATCTCCTTAACTGTTTTTACATTTAAAGTGTCCTTATGCAGAGCCATGAATTCTTCCACGTTGCGCAAAAGTGTGCCGGGGAAAACCATGACGGCGTCCGGGTAAAGCTTTTGGGCCGCCACCATGGAAGCCAGGGCGTCCAGATCGGCATTGGTATGGGTGGTAATGATCTCCATGGCTCGCTCCTTAAGAAAGAGTTTAACCAAAATATGAGTTATATTATATCACACCAACCAATGGTAAAAAAGCGCCCCTTTGGGCGCTCAAGCTAGTTTCAGGAATCGTTAACTCCTATTGGTTGATATTTATAATTTGGGCAGGTGTTCCAATGACTTTTTCAGGCTTTCTTCATGCAGGGGCAGATCCACCAGGTTTCCTTCCAGATAAACGTCGTAAGAAGGAAGATCCAGCAGTCCGTGACCGCTCAGGTTGAACAGGATAGTCCTGGTTTCGCCGGCCTCCCGGGCTTCCAGCGCTTCCTTGACTGCCGCGTGAATGGCGTGGGAAGACTCGGGGGCGGGGATTATCCCCTCGCATCTGGCAAAGAGGACGCCTGATTCAAATACCGCAGTTTGGCCGTAGGCCACCGCTTCTGCAAATCCATCATGGACCAGGCGGCTTACCAGGGGCGATTCGCCGTGGTAGCGCAGGCCGCCGGCATGAATACCCGGGGGCATAAATTCACTGCCCAGGGTAAACATTTGCAGAAGCGGGGTTAACCCGGCCACATCGCCGTAATCGTAGCCAAAATGACCCCGGGTCAACGTGGGACAGGCGGTGGGCTCGACGGCCAGCAGCCTGACCCTGTTCCCCTGTACAATCTTGTCGCAGGCAAAGGGAAAGGCTATTCCCCCAAAATTGCTGCCGCCGCCGCAACAGGCGATGACCACATCGGGATAGGCGTCAATTTTGGCTAACTGTTCCTTGGCCTCCAGGCCGATAATGGTTTGATGCAGAAGAACATGGTTTAAAACACTGCCCAGAGCATAATTCGTATCCCCGCGGCCGGCCGCGTCTTCTACGGCCTCACTGATGGCAACCCCCAGGCTTCCCGGGGACTCGGGATAAGCCTTAAGAATTTGCCTGCCTGAACTGGTCCGATCGCTGGGGCTGGCAATGACCTCGGAGCCGTAAACATGCATCATGGAGCGGCGGTAGGGCTTTTGGTGATAACTGACATTAACCATATAGACCGTACATTCCATGCCAAAAAAATTGCAGGCCTGGGAGAGGGCAACACCCCACTGACCGGCCCCGGTTTCAGTGGCGAGCCGCTTAATCCCTTCCATTTTATTGTAGTAGGCCTGGGGTACGGCGGTGTTCAACTTGTGGCTGCCGGCCGGGCTGACACCCTCATACTTGTAGTAGATTTTAGCCGTCGTATCCAGGGCTTTCTCCAGGCGGCGCGCCCTGCAAAGCGGGGAGGGCCTCCAGAGCCGGTAAATTTCCAGCACTTCTTCGGGTATCTCTACCCACCGCTCAACGCTTAACTCCTGCCTGATTAAACCCATGGGAAATATCGGCGACAGATCTTCCGGCCTGATGGGCTCCTTTGTGGCCGGATGCAACGGGGGATTGGGCAGGTTGGGCAGGTCCGCCTGGATATTGTACCAGGCCCGGGGCATTTCCTTTTCGGTGAGTATAACTTTGGTCTCACTCATCTCTTCTCATGGCTCCTCTCTTCTCATTAGTTGATTTGAAACAATCATTGACATTCTAACTTAAAAGGCCCGTCAAAAGCAAGATCATAAAAACAAAACAAAATGTTTGTGGACAGGTTCTGGACAGTTTTCTATGCTTTAACTTATTTTTTCCTCGCTGGTCAGAGCGTTACTCCACTTACTGCAGCGGTCACCCCAGCGGGCAATAATTTTTTGATTCTCGCAGACTTCCACAACTTCACACAGATTGGCGCAGCCGGTGCACTCAAAACTCCCTGTTTTATATTCCGCTTCCGACACCCCGAAACCTTTAAAGGAACTGCTGCCTTTTCTGGCTACAGCTTCCCGGGCCAGAAGGGCTGCCCCCACCGCACCCATGACATCGAAATAGGGCGGCACCTGAACCTTCAGCCCCAGGGCCTCTTCAAAGGCTCTGACCATGCCGGCGTTGGCTGCAACACCGCCCTGGAATACCACCGGAGCGAGGATTTCTTTGCCTTTGCCGACATTATTCAAATAGTTCCGGACCAGGGCGCCGCAAAGGCCGGCCAGGATGTCCGGCAGGCTGCAGCCCATTTGTTGTTTGTGGATCATGTCGGATTCCGCAAAGACAGCGCACCTTCCGGCAATCCGCACCGGAGATTTGGCCTTTAAAGCAAGCTCTCCGAACTTTTCTATGGGGATACCCAACCGGACTGCCTGTTGGTCCAGAAAAGAACCAGTTCCCGCAGCGCAAACGGTGTTCATGGCAAAGTCAGAAACAACACCATTCCTTAGAATAATAATTTTAGAATCCTGCCCGCCTATTTCCAGGATGGACTGTACCCCGGGAACAAGCAAGGAGGAGGCCACCGCATGGGCGGTAATTTCATTTTTTACGGCATCAGCTCCCACGATAACGCCGGTAAGATGCCTGCCGCTTCCGGTGGCCCCGGCGCCTCTTATTTTAGCGCCTACAGGCAGTTTTTTACCCAGTTCCCCGAGCCCCCTTTGGACCATATCAATGGGCTTTCCCCGGGTCCTTAAATAAATGGTTTCCCGGATAACCCCGCCTTCGTCAAAAAAAACGAGGTTGGTGCTGACTGAACCCACATCAATTCCTAAATAGCCGATCATAGTCAAAGGGCCTCCTTCATTTCCTTTTTGCGTGCCAATAAGTCCGTAAAAGCCTCCAGACGGGTAACCATACCGGCTTCACCGGTGTTCTCGTCCATAATAAAGGTCAGGGAATGGGTGTCGTAATCCCTGCCGACGTCCGGCAAAATACTCTGGGCTATGATTTCGGGCATACAGGTAAAGGGATAGACCTGGATAACGCCGTCATATCCGCCCCGGGCGTATAAAACTGCTTCCCCGATTGTTTCCTGGCCGTGACCGCCGACAAAATGCCGCAGGTAAGGAGAGGAAGCAGAACGGGCTTTTTTGCCTGTTGCAGTTCCCCTGACCAGCCCGTGAAAAAGATGCTCATTGACCCAGTCGCTTAAATAGATGGAGCGATCCACCTCAACGCCCAGCCTGCCCAGATGCCTTTCCAGATCCAGGTTGGCGAAGGGTTCCAAAAGCGTATAAATTTCCCCTACAAACCCTACTTTTAAAACCGGCTGTTTGGGGTCCCGGGCCACCCGGTCCATAATCTCGCGGGCATTTTTCCGGGCAGCCGCAAGTTCTCCGGGGGAAGAGGCGCAGTCGATCAGGTCCAGGGACCTGCGGTAGGCTTCATCCGTGGAGCCGGGTATCTTTTCCCTGGGCCGGATAAACAGGGCCGACTTTTCGGTTTCATCCACAGCCAGAGCTTTCTGGTAGCCGAAGCGGATGGCCTGAACAATCCGCCACCAGGAATTGCGGCCGGCGATTTGCCTGATTTTTGCCGGCAATTCAAAGATGTGGCTTTCCGGGGGTTCGAATACAATAAATTGCAGATCGTAACCCAGGTCCTTTAAAATTGCCTTTTCAATCTGGGCGTAATAGCCAAAACGGCAGGGGCCGCAGCCTCCGGCCATGACAACGGTATCAGCCCCCAATTCGGAAGCTTCGATAAAATTTCCGAGATTTAGTTTTAAGGGCAGGCAGGCGAACTCAGGGCCGTATTTTGACCCCAGGGTCAGGGTTCTTTTGCTGGTGGGAGGCGGTACCGCCACTTCCACGTCCAGGGTCCTGAATATGGCCTTCAAAGGAATATGTAGATTGCCCATATGGGGAAAGGTTACGCGCATGAAAAGCCCCCTCAAAGGTAAGTTGGATAACAGGGGGAAGTCCCCGCCATCCTCCAGCGGACCATATCTAAAAAAGCCTCCAGCCTGGTAATAACTCCCGCCTCTCCTGTGTGTTCGTCCAGGGTCAAGTTGAGAAAGGGCATACCCGAGGCGCGCGCCCTGCGCTCAATAAGCTCCCCGGTCATGGAGTCGGGACCGCAACCGAAAGCAGTCACGTGGATCATTCCATTTATATCGGAACGGTCCAGATAATGCAGGGCGGCTCCCATCATGCGCATGCCCAGGGTCCAGAAAAGTTTTTTTGGCAGCCCGGCAGCATAGCTTCTTACTGTTTTCCCGGGCAAATTTTCAGCAGTTTTCACATTTGCGCCCATGGTTTTTAGCCGTCCGACAATGTTCATGCTGATGAAGGGGTCGTGGATGTTGTAGGGGTGTCCCAGGAGGGCTACAGTGATTTCTCCCGGGTCCGGCAAGGGCTCGTTTTTGACCCTGTTTTCCAGGACAGCCAGGGCGTCGGCGGGCAGCAGGCCAAGTTGCAGGAGCCTGAAATAATGCTTTTGCACTTTAAGCGAATTGCGGTAAGCCCGCCAGATTTTAAAGCTGTTGGAGGTAAAAAGCCGCCCCACTTCCTTAGCTGCCAGACAGATCTCATTATTGCCCTTATACCTGTTAATGTTGACATCAATTAACGGGGGGATCCCCGCCAGCCGGCGGACCATGTCGGGAAGCCCTAAAAATTTAGGACAAATATATTCTTTTTTTTTGATACTTATTAACCTTGGCAAAAAAATTAAATCTGCCTTATCAGCCAAATCCAGAACATGGCCGAAGGTCAGTTTTACCGGCAGGCAGATTTCATCCACGGCGGATTTTAACCCCTCGGTTAGAATTTTTTTTGTTGAGGGGGATGACAGGACCACCCGGGCGCCCAACCCTTCAAAAAAAGATTTCCATAAAGGGTAGTAATAGTAATAGAGGAGGGCCCTGGGGATCCCTACTTTAACTGGCATTAGCATCGCTCCTTGCCGAACGGTTACTGGTATTATGGGCAAAAGTCAGTGTTCCTAACCGCTTTCCTTTTCCGCGGCGGACTTCCAGGGCCCGTATTTCACCGGTCCTTTATGTGGTTCTTAATACTTTTCTTCGGTCCGGGGTTGATTTTATTATCCTGGGTTTGCCGGGGTTTTTTTACCCCACCACATTAAAACCGCTTTTTTCCAGAATGGTTTGAAAGGCTTTTGTTGTCAGCGGCGCCCCTTTTTCGGCTGCGTCGGCCCGATCCATTTTGCCGATATCGCCGATGCCGATAACCAGAGGGACATTCAATCCGTCGATAACCTCCACTGTATCACCCTGCAAAGGATCCTCTTCTGGCAGTCCCCATTTGTTAACCGAACCTTCGATTACCTGACCGGTTTTGGAAACCGATGCGTCCACCCTGCAACCGCTGACTTGATCTGTGTTGGAGGCCACTGCCAGGATGCCGAGAACCTGGATATCGGGGTGTCCGGCAATATAGGCCAGGGCGGACTCTCCCCTTCCGGGGCCGCTAAAGCCCCTGTCATCCAGCATTACAACCACCGGGTCCAGGGGCGCATCTTTGATCAATTTAACCAGTTCCTGGCCGGATTGCCTGGTGGGATTGCCGGCAGAACGGGAGATACAGCGAACCCCGACATTACGGGCGGCGGTTTCTACCGCTTTTTGGGCAATCCGGTCTCCATCTGTGACAAGGATAACTTTACGCTTTTGGTCAGGATTCTCTTCCAATTGTTAGCAAACCCCCTTTAAGGAGTTGGTTTTGGGTACGCCTTATTTTGTACCACCGGTATCAGCCAACCCGGGTTTTATCCTTTCCCTGCCCGCAGGACATTATGCAGTTCATACCTATTGGTCTGTGGCCATAAAGAAAGGACACCTTAAGGTGTCCTTTCCTTCGGCTCATCCCGTATGGGCGATTTTAACGTTTGCTTTATATTCCACCAGTCGCCCGTTCTCCACGTTGGCTGTGAAATTAACAATCTCTACAGCAACAATGTTCTTCATTGATTGTGAAGCCTCTGTAATGGCCGACTGCACGGCGCCCTTCCAGCTATCCGGGGATCCCCCCACAAGTTCAGATACTTTTACGTGCACCCCAATTACCCTCCTTTGATCTTCAAGTGTTTTTATTATGTTACCCGGGCCGGTTTTTTATACCAATTTCTCTTCTATAAAAATAAAAGCCCTTCCGGGGCTTTGGGTTTAACCGTTTTCCAGCAGCGCTTTTAGTTTAAGCAAGGCCTGTCTTTCCAGGCGGGACACCTGGACCTGGGACAGCCCAAGCCTGGCAGCGATATCCGACTGGGTTCTATCCTCAAAAAATCGCCAGGCAATAATTAAGCGGTCCCTTTCCGGCAGCTTTTGTAAGAGCTCGTTAACTGAGATTCTTTCCAGCCAGGGAAGATCACCCTCTTCGCCTTTTAGTTGATCGAGAAGGTAAATCGGATCGCCATCGTCTTGATGCAGGGTTTCGTAAATTGAAGTAGGGGCCTGGGCAGCTTCCAGGGCATTCACGACTTCCTCCCGGTTTAAGGAGAGTTCTGCGGCTATTTCACCCACAGATGGTTCCCTGCCCAGGCGCGCCGTGAGTATTTCCCTGACCTGCTGGATCTTATAAGCCAGTTCCTTGACCGAGCGGCTGACCTTAACAGGATTGTCATCCCTTAAGAATCTACGGATTTCACCAACAATCATGGGTACGGCGTAGGTAGAAAACCTTACATCGTAATTAAGGTCAAACTTGTCAATAGCCTTCATCAGACCGATGCAACCAATCTGGAAAAGATCTTCCAATTCATAGCCGCGGTTATGAAATCTTTTAACAAGATTAAAGACCAGTTTTAAGTTGCAATTAACCAGCTTGTCCCTGGCTAAACCATCTCCCGCCTTGGCCTTTTTGAGCAATTCTTTAATTTCGGGATCCTTTAGCAACGGAAAGCGGGGCAGGTTCATATCAACCAACCTGCTGCTCATTTTTTTCATCTCCTATTATTGTTCCGGATTTACCGGATTTAAAGGAGCTGTTCCGGAACCAGCCCGCTTGCTCATGATAACCCTCGTCCCGTGTCCGGGTGTTGAGTCCACCCGAAAGCTGTCCATAAAGGACTGCATAAACACAAAGCCCAGGCCGAGACGTTCTGAGTCTGTGGTAAATGCGGGCTCCAGGGCTTTCTTGATATTTTTAATGCCCCTGCCGTCATCTTCCACTCTTAACTCCAGGCTGTCAGTGGTTAAAGCAGCCTGGATTCTAATCAATCTATCCGGTATTTTTCTGTAACCGTGAATAATGGCATTGCCCACTGCTTCGGAAACAGCCACTTTAATCTCCTCCAGGTCGGAAAGGGTAAAGTCAAGCTGGGCGGCAAAAGCCGCCACCGTTACCCTGGCGAAAGCGACATTGGCCGGAATGCTTAAGAATTCCAGTTTCATCTGGTTAATATATTTCATTAAAGGCCCTCCTAACCGATTTTTGCCAATGCATCGGATTCGCTTGCTAATTCCTTCATAATCCGGAAAAGCCCGGACAATTCCAGGATTCTGCGTACCTGGGGCTGAGGGGAGACAAGCATAACTTTGCCGCCGTTTTTTGACACCCGCTTGTAGCGGCCCAGCAGGACCCCCAGACCGGAACTGTCGATAAAAGTTACCCCGGCCAGGTTAAAAACCAGGTTTCTGACTGGTTCTTTGTCCAGAGCCTGCTCCAGGGTGTGACGGAAATGATCGGCGGCGGCGAGATCGAGTTCGCCCTGCGGTCTGATAAATAGCGTTTCCTGCCTCAACTCAAGATCTAAGAGCACAGGCGGTCATCCTTTCCTTCTAGTTAATTGTTCATCCATCCTGCTAAATCTTACCAAATATACGGAAAAAAGGCAAGCTCGGGGGGGATTAATCCTGTAAATAGCTTAAAAACTAAAACAAAAAAATTACAGGTACCACCGGGGACGGGGCAACCTTTGAAATGCTTGTTGTCCCAGTCCCGGCAACTGCACCTGTTATGTCCGGTGTTGAACCGGCAAAAAGGCCTCCCCGGGCTATTTCCGAAGCAGTTTGTATCAAATCAACGTTCCCTTACAAAGGGACTGTCACCTAAAAGCCTGTCCGGATCTTCCCATAGGCGGGCCGCCTTTCCTTCAAGAAGTTTTTTAGGTTAATAGACCCCGTCTATTACTCTTTTAATTTGCTGCAGCATATTTAGTTTTGGCACGTCCTGTTCCGCGATAAGTTTGACCTTAAGTGTTTCCTGCCCTTCCCTGGTCACAACGTAAGTACCTATTTCCTGTCCCTTTGCTACCGGTGCGTCAATCAAATCCGGCAATTCAATTTTTGTTTCGAATCCTTTTTCTTCACCCCTGGGAACTATAACGCTGACCTTGTCCAGGGTCAGGGCGTCGACAGTTTCACTTAAGCCCTTGCCAACCTTGACGGAACCCACCCTGGCCCCCAGGGCGGCAAAGTTTACCGCCCTGTAGCGGGCAAAGCCAAAATCATACAGTTTGCTGGATTCCCGGAAGTGACTCTGGGGCTCAACCGTTCCCAGAACAACGCAGATCAGCCTCAGGCCGTCCCTTTCAGCTGAAGAGGCGAGACAATATTTGGCGCTTTCCGTCCATCCGGTTTTTCCGGCGTCCGCACCGTTATACCACCACAGCAGTTTGTTGGTGTTCCAGAGCTTAAAGGCCCCCCCCCGCAAATCGGATTCCTTCATGACGGTAATTTTCCGGAAGAGCTGGTTTTTTAGTCCCTCTTTCAAGATCACGGCCAGATCATAAGCGCAGGTATAGTGATTTTCTGCGGTGAGCCCGTGACAATTTACAAAGTTAGTGTTGGCCAGGCCCAGCTTCCTGGCTTTATCATTCATGTCCTGAACAAAGGCTTCTTCGCTCCCGGAAATGTGTTCGGCTACTGCCACACTGGCGTCGTTGGCCGATTGCAAGCCGATAGACAGCAGTAGCTCCCAAAGGCTCATCTCTTCACCGGGTTCCAGATAAATCTGCGAACCGCCCATTTCCCAGGCATTTTCACTGGTGACAACGCTGTCCGACAGTTTAAAATCTCCTTTTTCAACAGCTTCCGTGGCCAGCAGGAGGGTCATCAGTTTTGTAACACTGGCCATGGGTAACTGTTTATGCGCTTCTTTTTCATAAATAATTCTGTCTGTGACCGGTTCCAACAGCACGGCCGCTTCGGCGGTGGTTTCCGGGGCCCCGGGGGCGCCATCCCTGTTTTCCGTTGTCTTTACCGGCTCCGGGGCGGCCCAGGCTGCCTGTCCAACGGCAAAACCAAGAAAAAAAACTACCAAAAATAAAAAGAGCAGGTTTTTTTTCCAAGACATAAGAATACCTCCTTCGTCTGAAAAACTATAAAAGCAACAGTTATTTTGTATTATGTTTCCTGGCCCCAAAGTTATGCATAGACTAATTTCAAAAACAAAAAAGCCCCCACTATTTAGCAGGAGCAGGACTTTTCAACTAATCGGGAGGGATTTCACCCGGGACAACCTTTATTATTGAATTACCTCATACACGTAAGTAAGGGGGGGCGGTTTTTGCTTACTGTATGTATAGGCCTTTTGTATAACAATTTCAGCTTCCCGCCGCTCTTGCAAATTTGTATGGAGAAGGCAGAGAGGTTCCCCCTTTTCAACCCAATCCCCTATTTTTTTAATAATAGTCAGACCCGCGGAGTGATCCACCGGAGCGTCCTTCGTCCTGCGCCCCGCCCCCAGGAGCATTGCCGCCGTTCCCAGGGCTTCGGCATTTATAGCGGTTACGTAGCCTTCTGTCGGGGCCTTTACTGGAACATGATATTTGGCCCGGGGAAGCCTGTCCGGGTTGGACAGAACTTCCGGATCCCCGCCTTGAATCTTGATCAGCTTCTTAAAATTATGGAAAGCTAAACCGGAATCAATCAGCTTTTCCAGTTCCCCGCGGGCATGGGACAAGTCATTATAGACCCCGCCCAGGACAACCAGGTGTGACGCCAGGGTCAGGGCCACGGTGGCCAGATCGCCGGCGCCCCTGCCCTGGAGCACTTCGCCAGCTTCTCTGACTTCGTTGGCGTTGCCCACCTCGAAACCCAGGGGTTGACTCATGTCTGTAATAACAGCAACGGTCCTTTTGTGCAGGGACCTGCCGATTTGAACCATTGTACGGGCCAGTTCCCTGGCCTGGTCCAGGGACTTCATAAAGGCTCCGGAACCAACCTTCACATCCAGGACAATGGCGTCCGCGCCGGAAGCAATTTTTTTACTCATTACCGAGGCAGCAATTAAAGGTATGCTATCCACTGTGGCTGTGGCGTCTCTCAGGGCGTAGATCATCTTGTCCGCAGGAACTAATTCTGAACTTTGCCCTGTTACAGCCATTTTATAGGTATTGACATTATGGATAAATTCGGCTCTGGAAAGCCTTGTATTGAATCCTTCAATGGCTTCCAGTTTATCAATGGTTCCTCCTGTGAAACCCAGCCCCCTGCCGGACATCTTTGCCACCGGCAAGCCGGCGGAGGCAACCAGGGGAATAATAATTAAACTGACCTTATCCCCCACGCCCCCCGTGGAATGCTTGTCCACTTTAATTCCCTTAATCCCGGTTAAATCAATCCGAGCACCCGAGTTAATGAAGGCAAGGGTAAGGCTGGCTATTTCTTCCCGGTTCATTCCTTTAAAGTATATGGCCATCAAAAGGGCAGACATTTGGTAATCAGGGATTTCACCCGTTGTATATCCTTTAATGATAAAGTCAATTTCCGCCTTGTTCAGCTCTAAACCCTGCTTTTTTTTGTGAATCAGGTCAACCATTCTCATTTTCAAGTTACCCCCTGAATTTTCGGGTCTGCCGCGGCGACCTCGCGCCAAAAACTTTTACCAGTTGGGAACTGCAGGCCAAATATCTCAGCCACTGTGGCAGCCACATCGGTAAAGGATTTCCTTACACCCAGGTCTACTCCGCCCAGGACGGGTTTGCCGCAGATTAACAGGGGCACGTATTCCCTGGAATGGTCTGTTGAGGGGGTTGTGGGGTCACAGCCATGGTCCGCAGTGATGATTAAAACATCGTTTTCCCCCAGGGCTGCCAGCAAGCCCGGCAGCATCCGGTCAAACTCCTCCAGGGCTCCGGCGTAACCCCCGGGATCGTTGCGGTGACCGTATAGCATATCAAAATCGATGAGATTTACAAAGATTAACCCCCCGGGGCCGGACCGGATTTGTTCTGCGGCCTGTTCCAGAGAGTCCCGGTTCCCCTTGGTGGGAAAGGACGCCGTAATCCCTTCCCCGTCGAAAATATCACTAATCTTGCCCACTGCAGTGACTGGAATCCGGTTTTCCCGGAGCAGGTCCAGCACCGTTTGACCCGGCGGTTTCAGGGAAAAATCATGACGGTTTGCGGTTCTGTAAAAACTGCCCGGTTCCCCGGCGAAGGGCCTGGCAATAACCCTTCCCACAGCATGTTCGCCCGCCAGCATTTCCCTGGCAATCCGGCAAATTTCGTACAGTTTCTTTACAGGAATAACCTTTTCGTGGGCGGCTACCTGGAATACACTGTCCGCGGAAGTATATACGATGGGGTAACCTGTTTCCATGTGCCTTTCCCCCAGCTCCGCGATAACAGCCGTACCGGAAGCAGTTTTGTTTCCCAGGACCGCAAGCCCGGTTGCTTCCTGGAAAGGCCCGATGATTTCCGGGGGGAAGCCGTTGGGATAGACCGGAAAAGGACGCTTCAGGATTAGTCCGGCTAACTCCCAGTGGCCGGTTGTTGTGTCCTTGCCGGCGGATCTTTGGGCCAGTCGTCCGTAGGAAGCCCCTGGCCGGCGGGACGGGGGTACGCCTTCCACGTGAAGAATATTACCCAGGCCCAGGCTTTCCAGGTGAGGCATTTTGAGACCTCCCACCGCCCGCGCCGTATTGCCCAGGGTATTACTTCCGGTATCACCGTATTCGTGCGAATCGGGCAATTCACCCACGCCGACGCTGTCCAGCACCAGTAAAACCACCCTTTTGAGCTCCACGCTAACATGACCTCCTTACGCAGGCAGGATACCTGATGGGCAAACATTTCAGCCATAATTTTAAAAATCAAGCCCGGGGGTGGGTACGGTCATAGACCTCCCTGAGCCTTTTTTTAGTCAGGTGGGTATAAATCTGTGTTGTGCTTATATCGGCATGTCCCAGCAGTTCTTGCACAGAGCGGATATCCGCTCCGTTTTCCAGCAGGTGAGTGGCAAAGGAATGCCTCAAGGTGTGCGGCGTAATCCGGGCCCCTATATTAGCCTTAACCGCGTATTTTTTTATGATTTTCCAGAAACCCTGCCGCGTCAGCCTGCCCCCGCGCTGGTTGACAAAGAGCGCTGTTGTGGCGCCGGGTTTAACTAGTTTACACCTTCCCCGTTTAAGGTATTCGGTAAGGTAATGTGCAGCTACGTCACCCAGGGGTACCATCCTTTCTTTGGACCCTTTGCCCAAACAACGAATACACCTGTGCTGCAGGCTGAGTCGCTCCAGGTCCAGGGAAACAAGTTCGGAAACCCTGATCCCTGTGGCATAAAGCAGCTCCAGCATAGCCTTATCGCGCAGGCCGGGCGGTTCACCAAGGATGGGCTGGCCCAGCAACAGATCTACTTCCTTAACCGAAAGGACCCTGGGCAGCTTCTGGGGGAGTTTAGGCGTATCCAGCCTGGAAGAGGGGTCCCGGGGGAGAATACCCTCGGCTGCAACGTAACGGTAAAAGGATTTTACAGCCGCAAGGCGGCGAGCTATGGTTGCCGGTGATTTACCGCCCACCTGAAGCTGAAAAAGGTAGGACATAATGACATCCTTATTCGTCTTTTCCAGGGTATGCAGGTTATATTTACGGCAAAAGGCAACGAATCCCTCCAGGTCCGTCCGGTAGGAATCTATCGTATTATCGGCAAGGCCCCTTTCCACGTTGAGAAAATCCAGGTAATCGGCCACAATCTTTTCCAAATCAGCCTGCCTCCGCTTCAAAAAAAAACCTTATATCGGGACTCTACTTCCACGCTTAACCAGTGTAATCCTTTATTGCCCCGGCTGGTCCTACAACAAAAAATTGGCGGTCAGCTTGATTAGAAAAGGCGTTAAATATACTTCGGTCAGGCCGGCCAAAAAGGCCAGGACTGTTAAAAAGATCATAAGTCCGCTGTAAAGCAGGAAGCTGGGCCAGATTACAATCTTGGAATTTCTAAACCTTTTGGCTAGAAGCAGGGCAAAAGACAGGGAGGCCACACTTCCCAGCAGCAGGGCCGGCAGGAAAAAAATATTCTGAGGCAGGACGGCCGCGCAGGACAGGATAATCCCCTGAATGTTTTTTTGCCAGCCCAGAAAGACCAGGGTAAAACCAAGCACAAACCCCCGGGTAAAAACCAGCATTAAAATAACTGGGATGCCAATGATGGTAAGGCCAAGAAGATAAACAGCCGCAATTAAAAAAAGGTTGTTGCGCAGCACAGGGCTTAGGGCCAGGGCCGGTTCCGTTTCAACAAACGATGCCATTTCCACAAAGCGATCCAAATAGAGGCTGAGTTCCTGGATCTGTCCGGTTTGCAGCCTATAGACGCTCAACGTCCCCGCCGCAAGTCCCAGGGCAAAGGCAAAAAGGACGATAAAATAAGCTGGCCAGTTGTGCCTGAATGATTTAGACCAAAAACCTTTTAACCCGCGAGCCAACTTCGATCCCCCCCACGTGTTCCCCCTTTATTCTTATGGATAAGCACGGGCGTTTATGATGGCTCCGGTATGATTTGTCCCAGGCGGACATAACTTAGTAGTGAGGTTTAAAAAAGGTGAAGGGTTGGGGGGATCAGAATGGTTAAAGTATATACCAGGCTGGACGGCATTTTTATTTGCGGAAAAATAAAAGAAGTCCGGCGTTTGCTGCAGTTATATGCTGGCAGGCACCGGACCGTTAGGGAACTCATTGCCGGCAAGCTCCATTAAAAAGCCCGGCATTGGGCTGCCCGCAGGATTTCCAAAAGATATTCAGCGTTATTAACAAGATCGGCAGTGGTGATGTACTCTTCACAGGTGTGCGCTTTTTTCATACCTACACCTAAAACCACCGTGGGGATACCCCTTTGGTTATAAATGTTGGCGTCACTGCCTCCGCCTGTCTTTCCCAATTTAGGTTGAAGGCCAAGCTTATATGCTGCTTCCAGGGCAACTTTAACCGGCGGGGATTCCTCCCCCAGATGAAAGCTATTGTAAATCGTTTCCACAAAAATTTCGGCCCTGGCGCCGTTGTTCTCCGCTACCCTGGAAACTTCCCGGCACATCCGGGCTGTTTGGGCCTCACGCTTGGAGTTGTTTAAACTTCTGGCTTCGCCCTGGATGGTAACGCTGTCCGGTACGATATTGGATGCCCTGCCCCCCGAAATAATACCAATATTGCATGTTGTTTCGTGGTCAATCCGGCCCAGATTCATTTGGGCGATGGCTTCGGAGGCCACTTTGATGGCGTTTATCCCGTCTTCCGGGTTCATACCCGCATGGGCGGCCTTTCCCCTTATGGTAATTCCAATTCTGTCCTGGGAAGGCGCCCTGTTGATAATGGTGCCCGGGCTCCCGTCGCTGTCCAGGACAAATCCGTAACGTGCCTTCAACAGATGATATTGAAGATTTTTAGCGCCGTACAAGCCGTCTTCTTCCCGGATAGTGAAAACTATTTCCAGACCGCCATGTTCCAGGCGCTGTTCCCGGACAATCCTTAAGACCTCCAGGATTGTTGCGATGCCCGCCTTGTCGTCAGCTCCCAGCACCGTATCGCCGGCTGAACTGATTACCCCGTCTTTCAGAACAGGCCTGACACCTGTACCCGGTTCCACAGTGTCCATGTGGGAGCACAGCATAATAACCGGTCCTCTGCCCTTACCAGGCAGCCACCCGATCACATTGCCGCTGTTGGAACCTGCTGCTTTACCAGCTTCGTCCTCCCTCACTTCCAGTCCCAGGTCCGCCAGTTTGTGGATCAGGAGATCGGCTATTTGCCGCTCTTTACCGGAAACGCTGTCCACCTGAACCAGTTCTAAAAATTCCGCAATGAGACGTTCCGGGCGGACCGTACGATCGTTCACAACCCTCAGCTCCTCGCTCGATAAAAATTATTCCCCAAAAGAGTTTTTATACGCCGCGGCCAATTCCATTCCCCTTTGCAGCGCCTTTACGTTTACAGGGATCATCCGGTGATGACGCTCCGGCAGAACTTCCCGCAGGGATTTTTCCACAGCTTCAATGGTTACCACCCCTGTTAAAGCCAGCAATACGCCCAAAATAACATTGTTGGCAACCCTGCCGTCACCCAGGGCCTCGGCTTCTTCATTGGCCCGGATGCGGACAACCTGCACGTCTTTCCTTTGGACCGGTGAATCAACCAGGGAGCTGTTGATCAGGATCAAGCCGCCTGGAATCACCGTCTGCTCAAACCTGGCTAAAGAGGGGTTATTCATTACAACCAGCACCGTTGGTTCAGTTACAATGGGCGAACTGACCTGCCGGTCAGAAATGGTAACACCGCAGTTGGCGACACCACCCCTCTTTTCCACACCATAGACGGGAACATAGGAAACCTGCTTCCCTTCCAAAAGACCTGCCTGGGCCAGGAGCTGGCCCGTGGACAGGGCGCCCTGCCCGCCAAAACCGGCAATATAGATTTCCTCAAGCATTTAAAACACCCCCGGAGGTAGTTTATATTCGCCCAGCGGGTAATAGGGGACCATTTTTTCCTCCAGCCATTTTACCGCCTCCAGCGGCGAAAGACCCCAGTTGGTAGGGCAAGTGGAAAGAACTTCCACCAGGGAAAATCCCAAACCTTTCAGCTGAACTTCGAAAGCCCTTTTAATAAACCTTTTGGCCTGGATGATTGCCTTTGGAGTGTGGACCGCAACCCGGGCCAGATATGCGGTTCCTTCCAGGGGCGCCAGCATTTCGCAGACCCGGATAGGATAGCCGCTGGTATCCCTGTCCCGGCCGAAAGGGGTGGTTTTGGTGACCTGTCCCATAATTGTGGTTGGAGCCATCTGGCCGCCGGTCATGCCGTATATTGCATTATTTATAAATACGGCGGTAATTTTTTCGCCTCTGGTAGCTGCGTGAACAAATTCCCCGGTACCGATGGCAGCAAGGTCCCCGTCCCCCTGGTAAGTAAACACCACCCGGTCCGGCAACACCCTTTTAATACCTGTAGCTACAGCCGGCGCCCTGCCGTGGGAGCCCTGAAACATGTCTATCTCGAAATAATCCATGGCAAATACGGAGCATCCCACCGGCGCCACCCCGATAGCAGTATCCTGGATGCCCAGTTCCTCAATAACTTCCGCAACGAGACGGTGGGCCACTCCGTGGGTGCAACCGGGGCAGTAATGGAAAGGCACATCCTTGAGAATCAGGGGCCTTTTAAAGACTTTCTTCACTTTACTTCACCCCCGCTGTACAGTTTTTGCACTTCCTGGAGAATTTCCCTGGCTACCGGGACCATTCCGCCCATACGCCCGTAATGGTAAACGGGTACCCTCCCCCTCACCGCCAGCTGTACATCCTCCACCATCTGACCCATGTTCATCTCAACAGTTAAAAAGCATTTCGCTTTTCCGGCGCCCGCTGCCAGGAGTTTGGCAGGGAAAGGCCACAGGGTAACAGGTCTGACCAGTCCCGCCGGGATCCCCATCTGCCGGGCTTTTTCCACCACAGCCCGGCAAATCCTGGAGACGGTGCCGAAGGCAACCAGAACTATTTCAGCGTCCTCCAGCAAGTACCCCTCGCAGTCCTGCTCTTTATTGATTATTTGAGTATATTTGTCCCTTAGCCTTAAGTTAAGGTCCTCCATTTCCTCGGGGATAACAAAGCAGGAATTAATCACCTTTTTACTATCTGGATGATCAATCAATCCGCTGGCTGCCCAGGGTTTGGGCGGAAATTTTCGCTGTACTTCATCCTTAAGTTCCACGGGCTCCATCATCTGGGCCATGATTCCGTCTGCCATAACCATAACCGGGTTGCGGTAGTAATCAGCCAGTTCAAAGGCTTTTTCGGTCAAGTCCAGAATTTCCTGGACCGAGTTGGGAGCCAGCACAATCAAGCGGTAATCTCCGTGGCCGCCGCCCTTGGTGGCCTGAAAGTAATCCGCCTGGGACGGGGCGATATTCCCCAGTCCGGGACCGCCCCGCATCATGTTCACAACGACGCAGGGCAGTTGGGCGCCGGCCAGGAAGGATAGACCTTCCTGCATCAGGCTGATCCCGGGTCCGGATGAGGAGGTCATAACCCTGGCGCCCGCTCCGGATGCGCCGTAGACCATATTAATGGAAGCCACTTCACTTTCAGCCTGCAGATACAGGCCTCCCACCTCCGGCAGTCGTTTCGCCAGGTAATGGGTCAATTCACTTTGCGGTGTAATGGGGTAACCAAAGAAATAACGGCAGCCGGCACGAACCGCACCTTCGCCGATAGCCTCGTTTCCTTTCATTAAAACCCTGCTCAAACTGCTTTCCCCTCCCTCTCCACTTCAATAACCATATCCGGACAAACCAGCGCGCAAAGGGTACAGCCCGTGCATTTTTCCATTTCTTCCACAGTTGCCGGGTGGTAGCCCATCTCGTTAATTCGTCCCGACATGCTGATAATTCCCCGGGGGCAAACAGCAGTACACAGGCGGCAGCCTTTACAGCGTTCTTCCCGGAAGATGACCCTGGCCAATAACGATCCCCCCTTTGATTGGAATTCTTTCCTTGGACTTATGAAAGCACAGGCAGGAGCGGTGATAATTGTTCCGGCAGCAGTCTGCAATTAGTCAAACCATTTCACTGTCCTGCCAGGGCAGTTTCAACATTAGATCCAGCGGGAAAACCGGTACATCCCGGATTTTCAAACCCCCTGCCAGGTCCCTGCGGACGCCCAGGAAGGCCACGGGCAGTTCTAATTGGTGAGCTGCCTCCAAAACAAGGTGGTGGCCCTCCAGAACCATTTCCGGAACAGTTTCAGGACCCAGATTGGGATTGCTGATAAGGGCGCTTACCTTGAGCCGGGATGCCCGCTCGATCCTTTTCAGGATCAAAAGAATACCGGGCACATCCCTGGTGTGCAGCCGGCAAGTGTTGACTACCAAATAAAGGTTGAAAGAATCGTCAGCCAGACTGTTTTTATAACGGCCCAAAGCCGTGGCCCCGATATCATCGCCGCCCACATCCAAAACGCCATAATTATCAGTGTCTTCCAAAACGCCCAGAATGGCCGGCGGCAGAGCTGGAACGTCAGCCCCCGCCAGCTTTCCCCGGGGGCTGACAACATTGATCCCCCTGGCTTCAAGGGCTTTTCTGACCGACCTGATTCTAAAATAGGGATTTATCAGATCAAGATCGACGGCTGTCACCTTTTTACCCGTTTCTTGAAGCTTAACAGCATAATTTAACGCCAGTTCGGTTTTACCGCTGCCAAAAGCGCCGGTGAAAATACTTATACGTTTGATTTTCTTCAACAATACCACTCACTTTGACAATCCTAATATCTTCGACGAAAAACTATAAAAATCCTTGCAGGGTCTTTTTAAAAGGGTTCTCCGGCAAAAATAAAAAAACCTGACGGCAGATTTCATAATAATGTATTTTAATACCATATTTTGTTCACAACTGTTTCTCGTTTTTATACCTAATAATATATCACTTTTAAAGTCGTTTTGTAAAACCAGCTTCAATAAAAAAACAAAGCATAATTCTGACCTTTTTACTGAAAAGACAGGATTACACTTTTAGAGATTTGGATTTTCGATTGTCTTTCTCAATAAATTATTTCTACTATTACAAGCGTTGCTTTATAAATCAGCTAACCTTGGTTTCAATCCTCAATTTGTCTGCGACCATGGCTATAAACTCCGAATTGGTCGGCTTACCCCGCTCCAGATTGATTGTGTAGCCAAAGAATTTGGTCATCATCTCCACGTTCCCCCGGTCCCAGGCGAGCTCTATGGCATGTCTGATAGCCCGTTCCACCCGGCTGGGCGTTGTTTGGAATTTTTGAGCTATCATTGGGTACAACTCCTTGGTAACGGCGCCCAATAAATTAACCTCACTGATAACCATCAAAATTGCATCCCTCAAATAATGATAACCCTTGATGTGGGCTGGAACCCCCATTTCATGAATGATGTTTGTCACAGCAACATCCAGGTTTTTGGGCTTAACCGGGGAGATGTACTGGGATACATTGACGCCTTGGGCCAGCTGCCGGATCCGGGTGGCGAGAACATTAAAGTCAAAAGGTTTTAAAATATAATAATCTGCTCCCAATTCAACTGCTCTTTGGGTTACACTTTCCTGACCAAAGGCTGTTAGCATAATAATTTTAGGTTTGTTTCCGGAGTTGTATACGGCGAACTTTTCCAGTACACCAATTCCGTCCAGGTGGGGCATGATAATATCCAGCACTACCACGTCAGGATTGTTCTCCTGTATCATTTGCAGGGCTTCCAGGCCGTTATAAGCGATGCCAACCAGATTTAAATCTTCCTGTTCACTAATGAACTCTTTGAGCAATTCACAGAAATCCCTGTTATCGTCCGCAATTAAGAGCCTGATAGATTTATTCGTCATAAAAAATTCCCGCCTCCTATTATTTCTATAAATTGTAAATATATATATTTACCCAACAGATTCGACGGCTTTAAAAAAAGTCCTTTAAGGTTTTACGGGAAATTTTAAAAAATGCTGTAATTAGGTAAATATTCCAATTTAACACATCGGAATATTATCCTGTCCTTGGCATTTCTGACATACCCTGTTCTATTGCCGGGTATAAATCACCTGCCCACAGCATCCATTCCGCCGGCACGCCGTAACCTCTGGCGGGATCATTAACAAAAACATGCGTAACCGCCCCAACAAGCTTGCCGTCCTGAATAATGGGGCTGCCGCTCATACCCTGGATGATGCCCCCGGTTTCATCCAGGAGTCGGGGGTCGGTGATCTGAAGGACCAGTCCCTTACCGTCTTCTTTGGACTGGGGATTGATTCTAACTATTTCCAGGTTGAAGCTTTCAATTTTGTTACCTTTCAATACAGTCATCATCTCCGCTTGCCCCTCATGGATCTGGTTCAAAGCGGCCACTGGAATAGGTTCCTGGAAGGAGATATTTTCCAGTGGTTTTTGCAGCCGGCCGAAAATTCCCAGTTTAGTATTACGGGTTACTGTTCCACTCAAAGGATCATTTTCCTGGAAAGTACCGATTTTTTCACCGGGTTGACCACGTTTCCCTTTAAATACACCCTGTACGGCGGCCCCTACGATCTTTCCGTCGCCCAGGTCCACCGGCCGGTTTGTGCCAGTGTCGTTGACGACATGCCCCAGGGCGCCGTAGGACATACTTACAGGCTCGTAAAAAGTAAGCGTCCCAACACCTGCTGCGCTGTCCCTGATCATCAGGCCTACTTTGTACTGTAAGGTTTCCCTGCAAAAAACCGGTTTCAGCCGGGTAACAAATATTTTGTCACCACGCTTAACTTCTAATATTAACGGTTGTCCCGCGGCCCCGGCTGCGGCTGCAAAATCCTTCAACTGACTGTCGCTTATTACAGCCTTGCCACCTATCTTTAAAATAAGATCGTTTTTTATTATACCGGAATCCGCAGCGGGGTTGACTTTACGGCCGGTTTCATCTTGAACTTCATAGCTGTCAACCACAATAATTCCCTGGGAGTGCAGTAAGACCCCGATGGATTGACCGCCGGGAATTACTCTTACAACCGGTACTATGCTAACAATCATATCCCTTATTGGCAGTACGCCGAAAAGGGATATCCTTACGACCTGCTGCCGCGGTTGGGTAGGCAGCGGGGTTATTCCGCCCCGGAGTTCCTTTGTTTTGATATTTTTAGCAAAAGCTTTGTGTTCGTCTTCAATTATTTTAGCTTCTATGCTATTTTCAACGAAAGCGGGGAGTCTTAATCTAAGGGGTTCACCTGCAGTAACAGAATGCCTGGCTGGTGGTAGTATGGTGGTCTGTAACTGAAATGTTAACATGCCTGATAATAACAGCAAGATACCAAACAATAAACAGCATGTTTTCCCCTTCAAGCATCACCCCTCCAGTTTTATTGCAACCCACCTCCAAAGACTTTAATATCCATAGCAAACTTTGATAAATCTATTTATATTTCTTCGTAAACTTAAGATAACCTCAAATATATTAAATATACAATCTAATTATGTATGAACATACCATAACCATAATATAATTAAGTTTATAAGTGCTTAGTAAGTTTTGGTTTTAAATCAATATGTTAAAATAGATGCGCAATAGATAAATAATAGATAAATAACAACCAGGTTTTAATAAATCCGGTTTTCGCTTGCCTTTATATTAATATTTTGTTGCCGAATGCATCATTTGTCTGGCATGCTGAAGGGTGATCTGGGTAATATCCTTACCCCCAAGCATTCTTGCCAATTCTTCCAGTCTTTCTGTATCGTCAAGCAGTTCTATCCGGGTGATTGTCCGCTCACCTTCAAAATCTTTGATGATTCGGTGATGGGCTCTGGCGTGGGAAGCCACCTGGGCCGAATGAGTTACACAGATAACCTGGCGGTGTTCCCCCAGCCGGGATAGTTTTTCAGCAACAGCCTGAAGCGCCCTGCCGCCAATACCGGTATCTACTTCATCAAAAACCAGGACAGGAATTTCATCGGCTTTTGCCAGTAATACTTTAAGGGCCAGCATGATTCTTGAAAGTTCCCCACCGGAGGCAATTTTAGCCAGCGGTTTGAGTGGTTCCCCGGGGTTGGGGGAAATTAAGAAGTCAATCTGCTCCCTGCCTGAAGCAGATGGATTGGCCAGCTCAAAAAAACCCAACCTGAACTCCAGCCGGCCCAACTCCAGGGAGCCCAGTTCACCGGTCATATCCTTTTCCAGTTGTACCCCGGCCAATTTTCTCGCGGCGCCAAGTTTAAGCGCTGCCCGGTTGTACGCGTCAGCCAAATCAGACAGCTGTTTTTCGCTATCCTCCAGTTTATCTTCCAGGTTTTCCAGGTGAGCCAGTTCCTGGCCCGCGGAATAAAAGAATTCCTGCACTTCGGAGATACTGTTTCCGTATTTTTTCTTGAGCCTTTTAATCATTTCCAGGCGTTCTTCCACGGCGTTAAGCCTGTTGGGGCTGTATTCAGCCCCGTCCCGGCAGGAGGAAATTTCCCGGGCTATGTCCTCAATAAGATACAGGGCATTTTGCAGGGCGGCGTGAATACTTTCGGTTCTTTTATCCAGTTGGGCCAAACTCTTAAGGGTGTTAGCCGCCTCGGCCAGCAAGTCCCTGGCGGCGGTCCGGCCGTCACAACCATCATACAGCAGTGTGTAGGCCTTAGCAGCCAGCTCGCTGATCCTTTCTGCGTTGGCCAGCATTGTTTTTTCGGCTAGCAGTTCCTCTTCTTCGCCGGGCTTAAGGTTCGCGAAGTTAATTTCTTCAATTTGGTAGCGCAATGTATCCAGGCGCCTGGCCCTTTCCGCCGCGGAGCCGGAAATTTTTTTAAAATTAAGGCGTGCGGAGTCCCATTTCTTAAAAATTGACCGAACCTCTTCCAGGTGTTCCAGGACTTCCTTTCCCCCGAATCTGTCCAGGAGTTCCAGCTGCCGTTCCTGATCAAGAAGGGAGTTTTGCTCATGCTGTACATGCAGATCGGCCAGATTCCGGCCTATGCCTCTATAAAATCCCAGGGAGACGACCTGGCCGTTAATCCTGCAGATATTCTTGCCGGAACGGGCTACTTCTCTGGAAAGAAATAGAATTCCATCCTCGGTGGCATCAATACCCTGTTCCTTTAACAGGGAATCCAGGGAAGGCAGTCTAATAAAAGTAGCCTGCACCAGGGCTTTTTCTGCCCCGGTACGAATATAGTCGGAGGAAGCCCGTCCCCCCAGGGCCAACTGCAGCGCTTCAATGATAATGGATTTGCCCGCACCGGTTTCCCCGGTGAGAACATTAAGGCCCTTATGGAGGTCCATAGTGAGCAGTTCGATAATGCCGAAATTTCTGATAAAAAGACTCAAGAGCATGTTCTTACCCCCTGTTCAGGCTCAGGTCCTCGAATCTTTTTAACACTTCGCCGGTTTTTGGCTTTGGTTTAATAATGACCAGAATAGTGTCGTCCCCGCCCACTGTACCGATGATTTCCGGCCAGCGGGACTGATCCACGGCGGAGGCAACAGCCTGTGCTCCACCGGGTTGGGTTTTGATTACAATCAAATTTTCACTGTAGTCCAATCCTACCACTGAATCCCGGAAAAGGCGTTTTAAATTTTCCGGACCCCGGCAGGAACTATTTTCACCAGTTAGGGTGTAACGAGAAAGGTTATTTTCGCCGGATGTTTTACCAAGACCAAGTTCTTTGATGTCTCTGGAGACAGTTGCCTGGGTAACTGCAAAGCCGTATTTCCTTAAAGCTGCTGTGAGATCTTTCTGGGTTTCGATGATTTCACTCGTGATTATCTCCAGAATTTTATGCTGCCGTCTGTTTTTCAAGGGGTATAACCTGCCTTCTCAATTACAATCACGAAGGGCGCTTGCCGGGAGCGGTTTAGGAAGTCTATTTTAAGCACATGAAAATATCTTCCGTCCAGGGCGGAGGCCATCTCCTCCAGCTCCCGGTATTCCTCTTTACCGCCGGGATGCCCGGTATAAACCACGATACTTACCCGACCGCCGGACTTGAGCAGCTTCAGGGCGGTCCGGACGGCCTTGACGGTGGTGCCGGCGCTGCTGGTCACCCTGTGGTCGCCGCCGGGCAGATAACCAAGATTGAAGATAACTGCGTCAATGGGACCGGCAATGAACCTTCCCATTTCCTCGTGTCCGGCCTGAAGCAAATGAACCCTGTCTTCATAACCGTTTTGCTCCAATAGTAACCGTGTGTTTTTCAGAGCCAGGGGTTGGATATCGAAGGCGTAGACCTTACCCCGGGGACCTGCCAGGCGTGCCAGAAAAAGTGTATCATTACCGTTTCCAGCGGTGGCGTCGATTGCTGTTCCCCCGTCCACCAGAATTTCGGACAGGAACATTTGAGCCAGGTAAACTGCGCTGCCCAGACCCTTAAACGCCATTTCGCTCGCCTTCTTCCGTGAGCTTCTTTCTTAACAGTTCAAAGAAGCTCCTGCCCTCCAACCTTACAAACCTGGCCTTGCGCCGGGCACGGTTAACCACAACCTGGTCGTTTTTACTCAGGCTGAAACCGTGCTGACCGTCCATGGTCAGCATCACTTCACCCTGGCTGGACAGGATGACAACTTTGATTATACTGTCCGGCGCAAAAATCATGGGCCTGGACCAGAGATTATGGGAACAGATGGGTGTGAGGAGCAATAAATCCAGTTCAGGTGTTACCAGCGGCCCTCCCGCAGAAAGGGAGTATGCCGTGGAGCCTGTGGGGCTGGCGATAATCAGCCCGTCCGAAGGATAAGTATTGGCGTACTCATCGTTTACGTAGGTTTCCAGCAAAATTAATCTGGCAAAGGCTCCCTTGGCTATTACGGCATCGTTAAGGCCCGCTAAATGTTCAACCATCCTTCCCTCTCTATAGACCCTGGCTTCCAGCATCATCCGCTCTTCAATGTAATACTCGTCATGCAAAAGCTTTTCCAGGGCGGGTAAAGCCTCCGGAACATCGATCTCAGTCAGGAATCCCAGGTGACCGAGATTAACACCGATAATGGGGGTTCCCGACCGGGCCACTTTGCGGGCTGTTCTCAAAAGGGTCCCATCACCGCCAAAGACGATCATACATTCGGCCCTTTCGATCAGGTGATCCTGGGAAACACCGAGTCTGGCCAGACCCAGGGGTCCGGCGGCAGCTTCGTTGATTAGAACTGAACGGCCTTTGCTTTCCAGCCATTGAACGATTTGGGCAACCAGCTCCCGAACTCCTTTTTTGTTTAAATTAACCACCAGCCCAAAGGTGTCCAAAGCGATAGCCCTCCCTTTGCTCATGCCACAAATACAATAGTGTCAGGTCTGCCTCAATTCGGCGTGCGCCTGCTGAACTACGGGTAAAGGGCAGACACAGGCTTTGGGACAGTCATCTTTAATAAAAAACAGCAAATACTCTATGTTGCCCCGGGGGCCGGTGACAGGGGAAAAATCAAGGCCTGCCACGGACCAGCCCTGCACTAAAAAAAGATTTACCAGGCTTTCGATGATCTCCACGTGGACCTGCGGATCCCGCACTACACCTTTTTTACCGACTTTTTCGCGCCCCGCTTCGAATTGTGGTTTAATTAAGGCCACCCCGGCGGCCTCCTCAGTCAGCAGTCCGCCCAGTCCCGGCAGGACTTTGCCCAGGGAAATAAATGACACGTCAATGGTGGCGAAGTCAGGTTTTTTCCCCAGGATGTCAGGCGTAAGGTAACGGATATTAGTTCTTTCCAGGATTATCACCCGGGCATCGTTTCTCAATTCCCAGGCCAGCTGCCCGTAGCCCACGTCAACAGCATAGACCTGCCTGGCCCCGTGTTTTAAAGCGCAATCCGTGAATCCCCCCGTAGAGGCGCCGATATCCAGGACGATGCGCCCCTTTAAGTCAATGCCGAACACCCTGAGGGCCTTTTCCAGTTTCAAGCCGCCCCGGCTGACGTAGGGGATTGGGTTTCCCTTTACTTCCAGGGCAAGACTGGTTTGAACCAACAGGCCGGGTTTTTCAGCCCTTTGGCCGCCCACAAAAACCAGTCCGGCCATAATTGCCGCCCGGGCTTTTTCCCTGCTGGGGAAAAAGCCTTCTTCAGTCAGCCTTACGTCCAAACGTTCCTTTTTATGGGCCAAGTTAATGAACCGTTCCTTTCTCTTAATTGGGGGCAAGCCTTAGCCGCCTGGGGTAATTTTTACGGATAAATCTTCCCGAAATGGACCTGGCCACCTGTTCCACGGTAAGTCCGTACCGGGCCATCAAAAGGGCCGGATTGCCGTGCTCCACAAAGCTATCCGGAAAACCAAATGATTGCACGGAAATGTCGCCAAGACCCCTGGAAAGGAGCAGCTCCAGCACGGCGCTGCCAAAGCCGCAGGTCAAAATGTGTTCTTCCAGGGTGTAAACTTTTCCGGTTTTAAGGGCATGTTCGATGATGCATTTTTCATCCAGGGGTTTGATAAACCTGGCGTTTATTACGGCAGCGTCAATACCGGAGGAAGCCAATACCACTGCAACCTGTTCCGCCAGACGGACCATACTTCCAACCGCCAGGAGCACGACGTCCTTACCTTCCCGGAGCACCTGGGCCCGCCCGATTGGCAAAGCTTTAAGTTCTTCGTCCAGCTTGCGGCCGAAGGTTGTTCCCCGGGGATAACGGACCGCTGCCGGTCCCGGATGTTGAACTGCAGTAGCCAGCATGTGCTGCAACTCGTTCTCATCCCCGGGGGCCATGATCACCATATTGGGAATATGTCTTAAATAGGCGTAATCAAAGAGCCCGTGGTGGGTTGCCCCGTCCCCTCCCACCAGGCCCGCCCGATCGATAGCCAGGGTAACCGGCAGATTTTGCAGGCACACATCATGCAAAATCTGATCGTAGGCGCGCTGCAGGAAGGTTGAATAAATAGATACCACGGGACGAAAGCCTTCTTTGGCCAGACCAGCTGCCAGTGTTACGGCGTGCTGTTCGGCTATGCCAACGTCAAAAAAACGGCCCGGATAAAGTTTGGCAAAACTGTTCAACCCGGTGCCGCCGGGCATTGCTGCTGTAATAGCCAGGACTTTTTGATCCCTTTGGGCAAGTTTGGTAAGGGCGCGGCCAAAGACCTCCGAATATGAAGGCGCCTCGCTGCTCTTGAAAACTTCCCCCGTGGCTGGATCAAAGGCTCCCACCCCATGAAAGAGGTCGGGATTTTTTTCGGCCGGGCGGTAACCCTTCCCTTTTTGCGTGAGCATGTGGACCAGGACGGGACCCTTCTGGATCTTGGCCAGATTAAGGGTGGTGGTAATGGCCTTAAGGTCATGACCGTCAACGGGGCCCAGATAAGTGAAGCCCAGTTCCTCAAACAGCATGCCCGGAACAACCAGATATTTCAAACTATCTTTAATCCTTTCGCCAAACCTCAATAAAGCTGGACCAATGGGGACTTTTCTTAAAAGTTGTTCCAGTTCTTCCTTGCCCCTGGAATACATGGGGTCGGTTCTTAGGCGGGTCAAATATCCGGACATTGCCCCCACATTGTGGGCGATTGACATTTCGTTGTCATTCAAGATGACAATAAGGTTCTTTTTCAGATGTCCAGCATGATTCAGGGCCTCAAAGGCCATTCCGCCGGTCATGGCTCCGTCGCCGATAATTGCCAGGACGGCATGGTTCTCGCCTTTCAAATCCCGGGCGACAGCCATGCCCAGGGCTGCCGATATGGATGTACTGCTGTGGCCGGTACCGAAAGCGTCGTGAATGCTTTCAGCCGGCCGGGGGAAACCGCTGATCCCGCCGAATTGGCGGATGGTGCTGAATACGTCTTTTCTGCCTGTCAGTAACTTATGAATATAGCTCTGATGTCCAACATCCCAGATGATTTTGTCAACAGGCGAGTTGAACACCCGGTGTATGGCCAGGGTCAGTTCCACAACTCCCAAATTGGGCGCCAGGTGCCCGCCGTTTTTAGATACCGTTTTAATTAGCTCAAAGCGAATATCTCTGGCCAGTTCTTCAAGAGCGGCCAAACTCATTAAGCGGATGTCCTGCAGGGTATGTACCTGTTTTAATAAGTTACTCACGGCTATCCACCCTTCTTGCTTTTGCTCCGGCGCTTCTGAAAGGGGCTATAACCGGTATACTTCTCCAGCCTCGCAAGAAATTTACCCACCATAAAAATAACCTCTTCCGGGCGGCTTAAAGCATATTTTTTACCTGCCGCTTTGCCTGTAACTATACATACCGAAATCAGGGCGGTAAACAGCACATTTAGCCAAAATTGGTCAAACTGCAGTCCCCCCCGCAAAATTTGCACCACAATTGAAATCCCAAGCGCGCCGCTAACGGTTGTCGTGATATCGCCGATGACATCATTGGCGATATTGGCCACCTTGTCCGCGTTCCGGACTAATTGCAAACCGTTGGTGGCCCCTTCAACCCGCTTGGCGGCCTTGGCATTAAAGGGTACGTGTGAAGCGGCTGTTACGGCAGTTCCCACAACATCCGCGATAATGTTAATAGTTATAATAAAAAATAAAAAAAATAAAGACAAAACAATACTGTTTAATTTGGAAGCAAAGGTTTCAGAAAGAAGAGTAAAAATTACCGCAAGAATAAAGGAGCCCAAACCTACTAAAAAGATATATCTACTGGTTACAGTAGATTTATTATTTCCCAATAAAAGTCACCTCATGCAGCGATGCTTGGAGCGTCTAAGAACAGGGTATAATACAATTATATAAATCTAGGTGATAAGTGACAGCGGGCCGGATAAATATTGCGGCTTAGGTCCAGCAGGTTTTCCCAAACAACTGCCGGCTGTCGCCAAACCGGCGGTTTCCCTTTAAAGCTGTTTCCGGTCGTTTCCGTGCCCGGGGCTGGATTACCACTTAGTCCGCACTTTAATCCCCGGCCCGCCCTGGAAATCCGGACAGCCTAGGAGTTTTCCCCGACAGAATATACCCTTTCTAGCCTCTTTTGCAGTAGGGGTTTCAATTAACACCCGGCCGTTCACGGGCCCATGTCCGGCCGGCTGAAAAAAACTAATATCCACCGCTACCACTCAAGGCAGGCTACACTGCACGCAGCGGCTAACCACATGCAGGTTTAATCCCAAGCCATAGTTGACCACATCCGTTGTGCCAGAAATGGTTTCCCACGCACTTGGGTCTCCACGGGGGCGGGGTCAACGCCCACATGCCGTTGCGGGTCGCCCCACCCCCTTAACTCCCAGTACCAACCCCCGACTGGGCGTCGGCAGCCAGCACCAGGAACTTCATCGATGTGCCCTTGACGGATTTTTAGGCCCGCCTTCAAAAAGGTTCATCTGACTAGGATACTGTGTCACTTATCATCTAAAACTTTTTACCAGGAAGTAATTATAACATAAACCCGCGCTTTGTTTCAAACGGCGTATGTGCTCTAAAGGGCCGCTTTATAATAATTTGGCCGTTTTAACGACAATAGAATAAGCCAGGTCCCTGGGGCAAAGCCGGTATTTAATAATCCCGGTTTATCACAAATTGGACCAGTAATCTCAAAAAATCAGCTTGCTGCCCAAAACCGCTGAGGGCGGCAAGGGCGCCGTCGCATTCCAGGCGGGCTTTTTCCCGGGATTTTTCCAGCCCGAAAAGAGCTGGATAGGTGGCTTTGCTATTTTTCAAGTCGCTGCCCACCGGTTTTCCGATTTTATTTTCTTCGCCTTCCAGATCCAGGATGTCATCTTTAATTTGGAAGGCCAGGCCCAGGTGTTCGGCGTACCTGCTCAGCGCTTCCAATTCCTCTTCCCGGGCTCCGGCCAGAATTGCCCCGGTCCGGATGGCTATCCGGTAAAGGGCCCCGGTTTTGTTGCGGTGGATATACTTCAGGGTAGACTCATCAATATCTTCACCGGCAGAAAACGTGTCCACTATCTGACCACCGATTAAACCCCCGGTTCCGGCTCCCAGGGCCGCTTCGTAGAGGACCTTCAATACATCCCCGGGGCAGCCGGCTTTATTTTCGGCCAGCAATTGAAAAGCCAGGGTTAGCAGGGCATCACCGGCTAAAACGGCAACTGCTTCCCCGAAGACCCTATGACTGGTTAACTTACCCCGGCGGAAGTCGTCGTTATCCATTGCGGGCAGGTCGTCGTGAATCAGGGAGTAAACATGGATTAATTCCACCGCGCAGGCTGCGGATAAAACATCAGCGGCTGTTCCCCCAACGGCTTCCGCCCCAGCCATCACCAAAGAAGGCCTGAGTCTTTTGCCCCCACCCATTACACTGTAGCGCATGGCCTGGTGAATCAGGGGAGGAAAAGCAGAAGAAGGCGGAAGGTAACGATCCAGGGCCGCCTCTATAATCTCCGCCTTTTTTTTTAACTCCTCCCTAATATCCGTCATTTCGGTCTCCCTCAAAGGACGGCAGTGATTCCACTTCCTTTAAAGATATCCCGCCCTTTTCATCTGTCAGGAGGATAGATATCTTTTGCTCCGCCGCCACAAGGCAGCTCTCGCAGATCCTGGAAAGCCCTATACCTTCTTCAAATAACAATAGTGCGCTTTCCAGCGGCAGCCGGCCATCCTCCAGTTCCTTTACGATCTCTTCCAGGCGGGCTATGGCTTTTTCAAAACTTATTTCTGGCATCTCATTGGCCATTTTTGCCCCTCCATCCGGTTTGCCCTATATTATAACGGAAAAGGTTGAAGTTAGAAATAAGGAGTTCTGGATTTATAACAAATTTACCATATTTTATTTTTACTTCATTCTTTCCCGCACCACGTCCAGAATTCTTTCCTTGAGTTGCCCGGCTTCGGCAGTAAGGGTGGTAATCTCCCTGGAGGCATTCCCCGCATAACGGGCATCTTTAATCAGGGGAATATTGGATTGGGCAGTCAGCAGAACGCTGTTCAAGGCTGCTTCGGTAACAGTGGCTGCCACCCCTGCATCGCTGATGGCCATTTTGTTGCCGATGCCGGAAAGCCGGCGGGTAAGCTGCAGTATTTCAAAACAGGCCCGGGCTATCTTCATGGGTATTTCAGTGGAATCCTGGAGGGCCTTCTGCAGGGCTTCCTCCCTGGCTGCCATCTCCGCCTCTGTATCTTTGGGCAGGCGGCAGATCGCCATGAAGTTCTTGAATACTGCCATGTCTTCTTCCATCAGTTCCTCCAGCCCGGTCATCAGGGAGCACACCGAATTATTAATCTCCTGGACCAGGGGTTCAACATCCCGGTATTTTTCCTTGCCGGCAGTTAAGTTGCAGACCATAGCAGTCATGGCCGCCCCTAAACAGGCGACAATGGCTGAGACACTACCGCCGCCGGGAACAGGGGAACTGGAGGCGGACAACTCCATTATTTCGCGCAGGCTTTTTTCCCAAAAATCACCCAAGGCAGCTAGAGCCTCCTTATTTTACGAGATATTTCCTTTGCAGTCCGATGGCTTTAAGCAGGTTTTTTTGAATCAGCATCGTTGTCAGGCTGCCCACTCCGCCAGGCACAGGTGAAATAGCAGCCGCAACTTCCCGAACACGTTCAAAGTCAACGTCGCCGCAAATGCCACCCCCCTCAATTTCGTTGATGCCGGCATCCACAACAATGGCGCCTGGTTTGACCATACCGGCGGTAATCATGCGGGCCCTGCCCACAGCAGCGATAAGCAGATCCGCCTGGCGGGTATGCCGGGCCAGGTCTCTGGTTTTGGTATGGCAGACAGTCACGGTGGCATTCTGATTCAGCATCATATAAATAAGGGGTTTCCCCACCGACTCGCCGCGGCCCACCAGGACGGCGTGTTTTCCGCTTATTTCATATCCGTTGCGCAGGAGAATTTCAATACAACTCTGTGGCGTTGTGGGAAACAGGCCTTCGCTGTTGCTGAGAATATAGCCCCTGTTGACGGGATGAACCCCGTCCACATCCTTGAGCGGATCAACAGCTTCCAGGACCCTTTGCTTATTCATACCTCCGGGGAGGGGGAGCATGATCATAATTCCATGGATCAGGCTGTCTTTATTTAATTTTTGAATTACATCAATAACTTTCCCTTCGGAGGGAGCACCCGGCAGATGGAAAAGGTTAAAATCAACCCCCACAGTGAGGCAGGCTTTTTCCATAGACCGGGAGTAGAGAACCGAAGCCGGATCCTCACCTGCCAGGATAGCTGCCAGCTTGGGGGTAATCCCCTCCTTCTCCAGCCTGGAAACCTCCAACTCCACTTCACCCCGCAGGGAAGCGGCAACTTTTTTTCCATCGATAATAAGCGCCATTTCTATCTAACACCCACTTTAATTCAAGTTGTTTTATCCTCAATTAGACATTGCAGTTTTCCCTTTGGCAGAAGAATTGATATTCGATCACCCTCCTCCACCGATGCGGCATCCCGGATGATCCGCCGGCCGTCCGGCGTGGTGCAGATAGAGTAACCTCTGGCCAGGGTGGCCAGGGGGCTTAAGGCTTGAAGTTGTCCGGCAAGTATGGCCAGGGAACTTCTTTTACGTTCCATAACGGCCCGGGTATTCTGGACCAGCAGACGGTGAACCTGATCAAGGGACTGCTGTCTGGATCCGCACAGGGTATCCCGGGGGTGGGTAAAAATCCGGCGGGCCCGGCAGGTGGCCAGGCGGTGGCGGCTTCGGCCGGCACTCTCCTTTAAAGCCTGGGCCAGCCCGGATTTCAGCGTTCCGAGCCGGCGTTCCATTTCCCGTTTATCGGGAACAGCGATCCCGGCGGCGGCTGACGGTGTCGAAGCCCGGATATCCGCTACAAAATCGGAGATGGTAAAATCCGTCTCGTGGCCAACTGCAGATATGACCGGTATAGCTGATTGAAAAATGCTCCTGGCCACTATTTCGGTGTTGAAAGCCCAGATCTCCTCCAGGGAGCCTCCGCCCCGGCCGGCAATGATCAGCTCAATACCACCCAGCCTGTTAAGCAGTTCTATACCCTGGGCTATGGCGGGGGGCGCTGCGGCCCCCTGAACCGGCACGGGCGCCAGGACAATCTGGAGCCCTGGCCAGCGACGCCGGATGATTTCCAAAAGATCCCTCAAAGCCGCCCCGGTTGGTGAGGTTACCAGACCGATCCGGCGCGGCAGAAGAGGAAGTTTTTTTTTGTATTTGCCCTCGAAAAGTCCTTCCTTTTGCAGTCTTGCCTTAAGCTGTTCAAAGGCAAGGTAAAGCGCCCCTGTTCCATCGGGTTCAATTTCTTGCGCGTAGAGCTGGTAGTTGCCGTCCCGCTCATATAAGGAAATGTAACCCCGGATCGTGACAGCCATACCGTTTTCGGGGCGAAAAGGAACCAGCCGGCTTCTGGAACGGAACATAACCACCTTCAGACTGCTGAAGCTGTCTTTCAAAGTAAAATAGAAATGTCCGGAAGAAGCAGGTTTGAAATTGGAAATTTCCCCCCTGACCCATACATTGGCCAGAAGGTAATCCTTTTCCAGCAGCATTTTTATGTGCCCGGTCAGTTCCTGAACAGTTAAAACGTGCATAGCCACAACCCCCCTGTGTTAAGGTAAGGTGTTTTTACAACATTTACTGGTTTACAGCGCCGCCTTGTTGAGCCGAAAAGAGCACAGGGAGGGCGCTTCACTTTTCCAGTGCAACCGGGTACCGCGCCGATCCAGTGAGCCGGGAGACCAGTTTTTTGCTATACCCAGGGGCTTTATTGTTTTCCGGCCAGGTAGTTATGGATGGAATTTGCCGCCGTCCGTCCGGCCCCCATAGCCAGGATTACCGTAGCTGCTCCGGTTACGACGTCACCGCCGGCAAAAACCCCGGGTTTGGAAGTGGCGCCTGTTTCCGCTCCAGCAACAATATTACCTCTTTTGGTGCATTCCAGTCCTTTAGTGGTTCTGGGGACCAGGGGATTCGGGCCCTGTCCAATAGCCACCACCACTGTGTCCACATCCAAAATAAACTCGGAACCTTTAATGGGAACCGGCCTGCGGCGACCGGAATCGTCGGGTTCGCCCAGCTCGTACTGCAGGCATTCCATAGCCGTAACCCAATAATCATCATTATAAAGAATCCGGGTGGGGCTGGTCAGAAATTTAAAACGCACGCCCTCTTCTTCCGCATGGCCCACTTCCTCCTGGCGGGCCGGCATTTCCACTTTGGAACGCCGGTAAACTATCCAGGACTCCTCCGCTCCCAGGCGAAGCGCGGTGCGGGCCGCGTCCATGGCCACATTACCGCCACCCAGCACGGCCACTTTCCGTCCCACCCGGATCGGGGTGTCGTAATGGGGGAAAAGGTAGGCTTTCATCAAGTTGGTACGGGTTAGAAATTCGTTGGCTGAGTATACCCCGCAGGCGTTTTCCCCGGGAATCCTCATAAAGTGGGGAAGTCCCGCGCCGGTTCCAATAAAAACTGCGTCAAAACCCTCTTTCTGCATCAGTTCATCAATAGTTGCAAATCTGCCCACCACTGAGTTGACCTGAATTTCCACACCCAATTTTTTAAGGTTCTCTATTTCCGCCTGAACAACGGCCTTGGGCAGCCGGAATTCGGGAATTCCGTACATCAGTACGCCGCCTGGTATATGCAGGGCTTCAAAAATGGTAACCTTGTGCCCCAGTTTGGCCAGGTCGGCGGCGCAGGTAAGACCTGCAGGACCGGAACCCACCACGGCCACCCTTTTACCGGTGGGGGGTGCGGCTTCCTGGGACTCTATACCCCTGGCCATTTCCCAATCGGCACAAAAACGCTCGATCCGGCCGATGGCAACTGGTTCGAATTTTTTACCCAGGGTGCAGGATTTCTCACACTGGCTTTCCTGGGGACAGACCCGGCCGCAAACACCGGGAAGGGCGTTTTTTTCCTTTATTTTTCTGGCGGCTCCGGCAAAATCACCTTCTCCGGCCAGTTTAATGAAAGCTGCAATATCAATATCAACCGGACAGCCCTGCCTGCAGGGCGAATTTTTACACTGGAGGCACCGGGCGGCCTCGGCCATAACAGCGCTCTCGCCGTAGCCCAGGGCTACTTCCTGGAAATTTTTCACCCGCAGGGCCGGGTCCTGGACGGGCATGTGATTTTTTTGCTGATTAATCGCCTTCTTTTTTTCTGCCATTATTTGCAGCTCCCTCCCTTGCAGGCGCACCGGTTGGCCCTGTTTTGCAGATATTGCTCCCGGGCCAGCAATTCCTGGGGTTTATAAATCACGGAGCGGCGGGACATTTCAGCAAAGTCCACCTGGTGTCCGTCAAATTCCGGTCCGTCCACACAGGCAAAACGTGTTTCTCCGCCCACCGTAACACGACAGCACCCGCACATACCGGTTCCGTCAACCATAAGGGTATTCAAACTGACAATGGTTTTCAGTCCATATTCCCGGGTTAGTTCGCACACGGCCCGCATCATGGGCAGGGGTCCGATGGCCAGGCAAAGATCGAATTTGCCCTTTTCTTGCAGGGCTTCCTTTAATAAATCAGTGACAAAGCCCTTTCTCTTATAGGATCCGTCGTCGGTTGTCAGGCGCAGCTCGCTGCAGGCAGCACGTAATTTGTCTTCCCAGAAGAGCAATTCTTTATTCCTGGCTCCGATGATACCCAGGACCTCGTTGCCTGCTTCTTTCCACGCCCGGGCAATGGGGTGAACCGGCGCCACACCCACACCGCCCCCGATACATACAACCCGGCCAAAATATTCGATTTTGGTGGGTGTTCCCAGTGGTCCCACAAAGTCCTGGATACAATCACCCTCGTTAAGTGTCCCCAATTCCATTGTTGTCTTTCCTACTTCTTGAAATACGCAAGTGATGGTTCCCCTAGCCCGGTCGAAATCCGCAATGGTTAACGGAATTCTTTCTCCCTTCTCCTGCACCCGGAGAATAACAAACTGTCCGGGTTCTGCTTTACCGGCCACTTTGGGAGCTTCGATCTCGAAGAGATTAATTGAAGGAACTAAGACTTCCTTTTTCAGAATCCTGTACATATTTGCTGTGTTCCTTTCTATTAAAAAGTGCTTCAATTCTGGTTATTCGTGATGTTCTGCTTAATTCCTACTTTTTTTGCATGTTAAAATTTAAGAGCACACCGAAAAAAGTTGGTCTGCTCAAAGTTTGTTCAATCTTTTATCCTTCTGGCTGGAACGCAGATATTCTAGGACAGGATCCCGTATTCTTCCGGCTTTTCCAGTACCTTGCCCAGGATACCGTTGATAAAACGGCCCGAATCTTCCCCTCCGAAAACCTTGCCCAGCTCAACTGCCTCGTTTACAGAAACGTTTCCGGGAATATCGCTGCAGAATAAGATTTCATATAAGGCCAGGCGCATAATGTTCCTGTCCACGGAAGCCATCCTTTCAAGGTTCCATTCCTTGCTGATACTTGCTATAACCTGATCGATTTTTCCCAGATTGGCAAGCGTACCATAGACAATCTTTTCGGCGAAATCCCCGCTATTAGCTAAACACCCAAAGTTTTCATCCATGTCCTGCATGGCCTTTCCGGGGTCCATGCCACCCAAATCCACTTGAAATAAAATCTCAAGGGCCCTTTTCCTGGCCAATCTTCTACTCACCGGTGTCCTCCTTGTGCTGTTGGACCATTTTCTCAAAAAGAGCGGCCTGTTTCCAAGTTCAGCATGAAGTATTTTGGTTTTAAATTCCTTTATTTACAGAACTGTTGCTTCAGGTAAGAAGTTGTTTTAGCGTTCCCCAAAAAGCCTTGAAAATATTTCCCGGAAATCAACTTTCTCGTCCAGGCGTTTGCCGATATAATATCCCCCTACAGCACACAACGCCACAAAAAAAGCCCGGAGCAAACCATATTTTATGGCCAGCAAACCAAAGAGAAGGCCGATTAAAATACCCACTGCCTTACCCAGATGTTTTTCCAGGATTTCCTGGATAATTCCCATCAGAACACCCCTTTTCGGGTTTATCGAGATGATCACGTTGGGGTAAGATCAAGATAAATCAGCGAAATAGCTACACTATCTGTGACCCCACTGCCAAACCAAAAGTCTTACCTTATTCAACCCTGGGTTTATTTACAGAGATGTTCTCAACCGTGACTCTAACCGTGTTGACTGTAATCCCCGTAACTTCCAGAATACGTTCCTTGATCCGGTTTTGGATTTCCCTGGAAACCTCCGGAACATTTATATCCGGCGTGACCGAGGCCCGGACTTGAATTCCGACGCCCTGGGGGACGGCAACGATCCGTGGTTTTACTTCCCGAACTCCGTTAAACTGAGACACAACTTTTTCCACTAAACTTTCAATAGCTTGAAAGGATACCTTTACCTGCCCCAGGGAAGTTTCGGCCAGTACCACGTGCTTGCCCCTCGGCTTGACCAGGCTGACCCAGAATAAACGGATGCCGCTTAAAATCACGATGGCTATGAGCGGCCAGAACAGTTCCTGCCGGGCTGGGTTAAAGAGATCCCTCAGCAAATACAGGGGCGCCGCCCATCCCAGCATGACCGCGGCAAAAAGAGCAAAGAGCACAGTAAAAAAAACAGAATAAACGGCTAGCAGAGCCCTGTCCAAAGGACCCATTTCAGGTTACCCCCTTTAAAAACCAACCCCCTGGCAAGGGGGTTGACGGCTGCTACTTGACTCTATGTTCCTCGTCCCTGGCCTCGGAACCGAAAGCCACTCCCTGAACATTGACGTTGACCTCAACAACCACCAGCCCGGTCATGCGTTCCACGGCGCTTTTGATGCTTTCCTGAATTTGAGCAGCCACATCGGGGATGCGGATGCCGTATTCCATAATCACAAAGGCATCTACAGCGGCTTCCTTTTCGCCAACCTCAACCTTGATTCCCTTGGAGAGGTTCTTTCTGCCCAGCATCTCTGCTATGCCGCCGGCTATGCCGCCGCTCATGCCCGCTACCCCTTTAATATCTACGGCAGCCAGTCCGGCAACGACTTTGACTACCTCATTGGAAATCCTGATAGAGCCAAGACCGGTTTGTTCTTCCCTGACAATTTCTTTATGTTCCACGCTTATCACCTCCGCCTGGAAAGTTGGCAATACCCAAAGAAGACTACTTTCCGCTAAAAATCTTTAATATTTTAGAAGGAGTAAAAACTTAGAATGGGAAATTTACCCCGCGGGCCGGCATTTGAAAATGCGGCACTATATGCGTGTATTATACCAAAATTGGTAATTTGACGCAAACACTAATCTAATTCGGAAAGTTTTAATCATTTTCTCCCAGAATACGTCGCTGAATAAAATTAGTATAGATCTCCCCCCGCTGGAAAAACGCGTTACTTAAGATTTTCCGGTGGATAGGAATGGTTGTGTTGACTCCCTTGATAACAAATTCCTGCAGGGCACGCTGCATCCGGGCTATGGCTTCATCCCTGTCCCTGCCCCAGGCTATTAATTTGCCAATCATTGAATCGTAAAAGGAAGGTATCACATATCCATCATATATTGCGCTGTCCAGACGGACGCCCGGTCCGCCCGGGGGCAGGCAGGTTGTTATTTTACCGGCGTTGGGCAGGAAATTTCTAGAGGGGTCTTCCGCGTTGATCCTGCATTCCAGGGCATGTCCATGCAATCTTACCTGCTCCTGGTTCAGTTCCAGTCTCTCGCCCGCGGCCAGCCGGATTTGCTCCTTGACCAGGTCAAACCCGCTCACAAACTCGGTAACAGGGTGTTCCACCTGGAGTCTGGTGTTCATTTCCATGAAATAATAGTTGCAGTTTTTATCCAACAGGAATTCCACCGTACCCGCGTTGGTGTAGGCCACAGCCTTGGCCGCCCTGACCGCCGCCTCACCCATTTTTTTACGCAACCGGTCCGTAAGCGCCTGGGAGGGCGCCTCTTCGAGCATTTTTTGGTTGCGTCTTTGAATGGAACAATCCCTTTCCCCCAGGTGAATCAAATTTCCATGGATGTCGCCTAAAATCTGAAATTCAATATGTCTGGGTTCTTCCAGATATTTTTCCATATAAACATTGTCATTACCGAAAGCAGCTCCGGCTTCCGACTTTGCCGTGGTAATGGCGTCTTCCAGTTCATTGCCGCCCTGCACTATCCGCATGCCCCGTCCGCCGCCCCCGGCGCTGGCCTTAATAATTACCGGATAGCCCATCTCCCCGGCCAGTTCCCGGGCTTGCCCCAGGTTCTTGAGGATACCCTCCGAGCCCGGCACAACCGGTACGCCTGCCTTAATCATGGTCTCCCTCGCTATGTCCTTCGCCCCCATTTGACGGATAACTTCGGCCCGGGGGCCGATAAAGGCAACCCCGCAGGTTGCGCAGGCATCGGCGAAGCCCGGGTTTTCTGAAAGGAATCCATAACCCGGGTGAATGGCGTCCGCTCCGGAAATAAGCGCCGCACTGATGATATTGGTATAGTTTAAATAACTTTTAGCGGAAGGCGCCGGTCCGATGCAGTAAGATTCGTCCGCCCAGAGCACATGAAGACTGTTGCGATCCACTTCGGAATAAACCGCCACCGTGGCAATATTCATTTCCCGGCAGGCCCTGATAATCCTTACGGCTATTTCTCCCCTGTTGGCGATTAGAATTTTTTTAAACATTGATGTCCAGTTTCCTTTCCTTAAACTAAACAACGGTTTTTACCGCAGTGTTATTGCTTAATTAAAAAGAGAGTCTGGCCGTATTCCACAGGGGAGCCGTTTTCAACAGTTATTTCCGCAATTTCACCCTCGATTTCGGAATCGATTTTATTCATCAGCTTCATGGCTTCAATAATACACAGGGTCTGACCCCTGCTGATATATTCCCCCACGCTCACATAGGGCGAGGCCTCCGGGCCCGGGGAACGGTAGAAGGTACCCACCATGGGTGACGTCACCGGGATTAGCGGGGGCTGGTTCTCAGCCTGAGTCCGGTCCGGCATGGTGGAAGTTGTTTCCTTTGATCCCGGGGATTCCGTTAAAAGCCGCTTTTCCGGCTGAGGGGAATCCGGTTCAGCTTCCGCCTTAAGACCTTTTTTTATGGCCAGTTTGACCCCGTTGCTTTCCAATTTAACTTCAGTTATCCCGGTTTCATTGACAAGTTTTATTAGCTCCCTAACGTCGTCAAGGTTCATTTTTCCTTCCTCCTTAAAGGACCCTTTGCCGCCCGGTTCCGGGGTTGCCGGTCTCTGCGCCGGGACGGATTTACTGGGTTTTTCCTCAACCCGGGCCGCTGGTTTCCTTTGCGGTTCGTTAATCTTATTTATTCCAGCCCTGCCGGAACCGGGTTCCGGTTCTTTCCGGCCGCCTTTGTTTCTTTCTTCCAGAAATCGCTTGCCCACCTGGGGAAACAAAGCATAAGAAATAACATCTTCCTCACAGATTGCCAGATCCTTCATTTCCTTCCTTATCGCTCCCAATCTTGGTCCCAGCAAGTCAGCCGGCCTGCAGGTGACCGGTTCGCGATCGCCCAGCACTTTTCGGGCAATTTCCTGGTTAACCGGGGCCGGGGGGTTGCCGTAAAGCCCCTGAAAGAATTCCCGGACCTCCCCGGGAACCAGCTTATACCTTTCCCCCGTCAGCACGTTCAAGACGGCCTGGGTCCCCACTATCTGGCTATTGGGAGTCACCAGGGGCGGATAGCCGAGATCTTCACGCACTCTGGGAATTTCCTGAAGAACTTCGCCAATGCGGTATAGCGCCTTTTGTTCTTCCAGCTGGGTTACCAGGTTGGAAATCATTCCGCCGGGAACCTGGTGGTCAAAGACGCGCATATCGTTAATCCTGGTTACGCCCCGCTCAAAACCATTATTTTTTCTCATTTCCTCGAAAAATTCCGCTATCTCGAATAGATCGTGGATGTTCAGTCCGGTGTCGAAGGGGGTGTCCTGGAGGGCACGGACCACGGTTTCCACCGGCGGCAGGGAAGCGCCGAAGGCCAGGGGCACGGTTGCGGTATCTATAACATCTGCTCCCGCTTCAACAGCTTTTAGGTACGTCCCCACAGCAAGGCCCCCGATATAATGGCAGTGGAGCTCGACCGGCAGGCCCAGATTGCCCTTGAGAAGCTTTACCAGCTCGTAAGCCCGGAAGGGAGCAAGCAATCCGGCCATATCCTTAATGCACAGGGAGTCGGCTCCCATTTCAGCAAGCTTTAACCCCAAATCCAGGTAATGCTCGTTGGTATGTACGGGGCTCACGGTGTACACCATAGCAGCCTGGGCGTGGGCTCCCGCCTTTTTGGAAGCGAGGATAGCAGTTTTAAGGTTTCTGATATCGTTGAGCGCATCAAAAACCCTGATGATGTTAATGCCCTTTCCCACGGCTCTGGCGATGAAGGATTCCACCAAATCATCCGGGTACTGCTTGTAGCCGACCAGGGATTGTCCCCTCAGAAGCATCTGCAAGGGGGTATTTTTAATATGCTTCCTCAGCAGGCTGAGCCGTTCCCAGGGATCCTCGTTTAAATAGCGCATGCAAACGTCAAAGGTTACCCCTCCCCAAACTTCAAGGGAATTGTAACCCACCTGATCAAGTTTTTCGGCTATGGGCAGCATGTCCGCCGTGCGCATTCTAGTTGCCCAAAGACTCTGGTGGGCGTCCCGCAGTGATGTATCTGTTATTTTAACCCTGCGTTCCATAACTGTTCACTCCCCAAATTAACCACATTAAAAAAACAGGCTGCCACAAATCCTGATAACAACCTGATTTGATCCAGGTAATGATCATAAATGAACATAACCATTATAGTAAAAAATATAACCTTTGAAAACCCATTTAAAACAAGTATACAAAATCCGTTAAATATTTAAGGATAAAAAAAGAAAAGATAAGCTCCGGGCAAATCAAATATATATCGCCGGAAAGGCAAACAGTTCCCGGCGGGCGGGCGGCGTGGCTGCCCCTTGGGGGCAGGAACCCCGCCCGGTTAAAGTTTGACCGGTAGCCACGGAGCCCGCCTTTGGAAGGCTTTTTGTGAAGTCATTCTATCCCCCGGGGAATAACAACAACGTTTTGGGGATCAACGCCGGTACCTCTGGAAACCAGCCCGGTAATGGAGGATAATTCTTCATTTGCCAGTCTGTCTGATTCAATAATTACGGTAACGGAACGTTCGTCCACCAGAACAGCTGCGTCCTTGAACCCTTTAGCCCGGATCAGGTTTTCCAGTTCAACCTCCTTTTCCATGCTGCGGCTGATTGCCATCAGGTGCTCCTGGGCCTTTTGTCTGGTATCATCGGTTGAGTTGATATTATTAATCACTTCCCTCAGCCATTCCACCCGCTGGCCGCGCATCCTGCCGCGTTCCAGGCGGTAATCCACAAAAAAATCCTGCTCTTCAACAGCTGGTGCAGCGGCGCCGGTGATAATTTTACTTGATTGTCCGGCTCCGCCTACTGTTGGGGCGCCGGGGCCGGGGACGCCTTCCTGGCCGGCGGGGCTGGTTGCCGGAGTTCCGGAAACCGCCAGTTCTTTTTTCGAAAAACAGCCCTGCCAACTAAAGAACAGCAGCGTTATTCCCAGCAGGGCAAGGGCAATCAAGATCAGGGTCCGCTTTCTAATAATTATTGGAATCATCTTTCTCCCCTTTCCATTTTCAGGACGAGAATTCTCTGGGGATCGATGCCCAGGGCCACCTGTGTTGCCTCAAAAAGCCTGGCTTTGATCCGGGAGTCACCGGCCCCCTCGGCCACAATCAGTACACCGGCCACCTGGGGCGCAACTTCCCGTTCTACAACAGGAGTCTCCTCGCCGGAACCGCTGCGATTCAGCACCAGCTGACCGCTGCCGCTATCCTCGGTAGTAAGGCGGGTTCCACCCGACTGGTCCCGCTCCTGGGTGGTCTTTTTCCCGGTAGTGGTGTTCACGGCATACTCCTCCCGGGTCGAACCGGAAAGCCGCACAGATACCTCAACCCTGCCGGCGCCATCCACCTGTCTGAGCATTTCCCGGAGCTTGCCGCCGATTTGTTCTTCTTCGAAGGCCATGCTGTTTTCGGGCCTGTCCCCCGCTGCGGAACCGGGTAAAACTTGTTCCGGTTGTACAGTGGCGGGCTTGCCGCCACCCGGGCCGGATATGACCAGCAGGGCAATCCCCAGGACTCCCAGGGCGATCAGCCAGAGATTCCCCTTGCTTTGCTTTTTGGGAGGCACGCTGTTATCACTGCCGCCCGTAAAAAAGTTTAAAATCCGGTGCACTTTGCCACCCCCTTTTTTAGTTGTAAATAATTTTTACCTGTTCCGGTTTGATGTTGTAGAAGCTGGTCAGGATGTCCACCAGCACCGGATCGGACTGCGCCGGCTTTTCCCCGGTTACCCGGGACGGTGCGGGTTTTCCCACCTGAACTGTAACCGGGCTGACCTCATCCACCAGCTCTGCCCCTTCCGGCGCCGGGCCGGTCTGTTCCGGGTGTTTGCCCATGGTTATAATAATTCCCTTGATCTGTCCGAAGCCCGGTCTGCCGGGGTCGGACTGGACGTTTACCTCCACGTCGTGCACGGGTAACCCCTGATTAAGTTTGGCCAGTGCCCTGACCTGCTGGGCCAGACCCCGCCGGTACTGTTCAATTCCCAGGTCTTGCTGCCCGGCAGAAATTCTTTTACCCGCCCCCAGAATGTCCGGCAACTGCCCCTGGTCACCCCCGGCGCTGCTCATAACGGCCGGCAGTTCACCCTCCCAGCTCCACCGGGCCATGGCGCCAACTGCCTGGACAACCGCTATAATAACCAGCAGGCCCATAACCATTTTGACGTAAGCCCTCATATCCCCGGCGGGCAGCATCATTTCCAGGAACATGGCCAGGATGATGATAATAATCAGGCTCTGCACCAGGTTGCGGATTATTTCCACTGGATCCCCCCTTTTAACTTTTATTGACGCCGGGTAATCCACGGCAGGGACCATTTTTTCCGTCAATGCAGCATCACAGAAATATTTCCCACCCCGACAATAATGGTAATGGTGAAAAAGAACAGAAGTCCCGCGGTGGCCACCGTGGCAAAGATCAGGAGCAGGTTATTGCCCAGGCTGTTCAGACAGTCCACCATTTGCCCGCTGCCAATGGGCTGAATAAGCGCCCCGGCCAGTTTGTAAATAAAAGCCAGGGAAATTATTTTTAACAGGGGTACAACCATAACGGTCCCAATAACAGCTACTCCGGCGATTCCCACGGCGTTTTTCAGAAGCAGGGAAGAACTGAGCACAGCCTCCAGGGCGTCGGAAAGCATGCCGCCCACAACGGGGACAAAGGCGTCCACACTGAACTTGGCCGTTCTGAAGGTGACCGAGTCTCCCACCGCCCCCGCCACCCCCTGAATTGCCAGCACGCCCAGGAATATGGTCGAAAACACCCCCATCAGCCCCATAGCTGCGGTTTTTAATAAATCAGCCAGATTAGAAACCTTAAAACGTTCGGAAAGGTTGCCGGCAATGCCCAGGATAGCCACAAAAAAAAGCAGGGGCAGGACTATGTCCTTGATCAAAGTGCCGAAAATACTCAGGGTGGCCAGGATTACCGGGCTAAAAATGGCTGCTGACGCCAGACCGCCCACCGCCACCAGGAGCGTCAGCAACACCGGGGTCAGGGCCTGCATAAAGGTGACCATGGTGTCTACCACTTCCCTGCCGGCGTTCACTGCAATGGAAAAAGAACCGATGGCCAGGGTGATCAGGACAAGGTAGGTCACGGAATGAGCGAGCTGCCCGGCGCTGCTTTTTTCAAAGGATGACATCAAATTTTGCAGGACCGCGCAAATAATTGCCAGAACGACCAGCTTCCCCAAAAGGTTAAAGTTAGCTACAACTTCTTTAAACAGCTGCCGGATCAACTGGTTGAAAATTTGGCCCGGTTTCCATTCCAGTTCCCCCCGCACCAATTTGCTCACCATTTCTTTAAAATGAAACTGAGGGATGGAGCCCTTGATTTCTGTGTCCAGCCGGTCGATGAATTCCTGGACCGCAAATATCTCCTCATTCACCACGGAATCCCCGGAGCCCGCCGCAGCCGCCTGATTCATGGGGATCAGGACCGGCGCCGCCAGCAGCGCTGCCAGCAGTATAACAAGATAGAATTTGGGCAAAGTATTCACCTCTCTTATCCCAACAGTTTCAACAGGGATTGAAGTACGGCAGCCACAATGGGAACCGCCAGGACCATGATCAAAATTTTGGCGGCAAATTCTATTTTTGTAGCCACGGCCCCTTCCCCGGCGTCCCGGCAGATCTGGGCGCCGAACTCGGCAATATAGGCAATACCGATGATTTTTAGAATTGTGCCCAGGTAGACCATACTGATGCCTGCCCTGGAGGACAGATCCGTAATTACAACCACAATGGAACCAATCTTCCCCAGTACCAGCAGGAACAGGATTACTCCGGCAGCAACACTCAGGAGCACCGCCAGTTCCGGCCGCTGGCTTTTTAAAACACCAATCAGCACCGTAGCCATGAGGCCGATGGCAACAATCTGCAGCACATCCATAGCGGCAAACCTCGTTCTAATAGTTTAATAAAGCCTGAATACGGATTTTACCTGTTCAAATAAAGCGGCAAGCAGCTGAATCACCCACATGAATACAATTGCCAGGCCCGCCAGGGTAACGATATGTCCCTGTTCTTCCTTGCCGGCATGTTTTAAGATCGCGCTAAGAACCGCCACCAGGATCCCCACACCGGCAATCTTAAAAATCAAGTCAATACTGTTTCCCATCCTTTTCCCCTCCCCTTTGCCTAATAAATCACCAAAACAGTTGTAAGCCCGAACAGGAAACCAAGGTAACTCCAAAGTTTTACGTTTCTGGCGGCTTCTTCTTCAGCAATTGCTATTGAATTTTCGATTTGTTCCATGGCCAGGTGCAGGTGCTTCACCTGATCCTTCCGGTCGGATTTGCCCAGGGAAGAGCCCAGGCTGCGCAGGATTGAAAGATCCTGGGGTTTTAAGGCTGTTCCCGGGTAATAGTGATTCAGGGCGTTCTCCCAGGCTTTTGCCGCCGTTATCCCGGACGGTGAAGATAGTTCAGCCGCCGCCTGGCTGAAGAAAGGACCGGCCAGCCGGTCGGAGTTGCCCGCCACCTGTTTTAAGGCTTCCGGCAGGTGGGTAGCGCCGTAGGCAACCTCTGTTTCCAGCATCTGCAGGGCTGAGCGCAGGGTCCTGAGCTCCCTGGGCCGGCGGGAATAATTACCGGCTACAGACAGGCCGCATAAGCCGCTGGCCGCCACAACCAGGACCGCCCCAACCAGTTTCAACACATTATTTCACCCCCAAAGACCTCATACTTTTTCCGTCAATGATATCTTCCACTGTTCCCACCCCCCGGGAGCGCCCGAGGATTACAAAACGCTCAATCCATTTGGCCCGGATCAAGTGGCCGAGGGCGGGCCTTAAGGCCAGTTCAGCGGGTGAGGAGCCATGGGCGGTAACCAGGACCTTTACGCCGGCGTTCAGCATTTCTTCAATGGCCTCCACGTCTTCCCGCCGTCCGATTTCATCCGCCGCTATTACCCCGGGAGCCATGGAACGGATCAACATCATCATCCCTTCTGCCTTGGGGCATCCATCCAGGACATCGGTCCTGACACCCACATCACGCTGGGGTATACCTTTGTAGCAGCCTGCAATTTCCGAGCGCTCGTCCACCAGACCCACGTTAATCCCGGGAAAGCCAAGACCTTCGACACCGTCGCTGAGCTGCCTGACCAGATCCCTGAGCATGGTTGTTTTGCCGCAGCGGGGGGGGGAAATCAGGATTGTATGATAAATCCCCCGGGATCTGTCCAGGAGGCAGGGCAGAATGCCCGTTGCCGCCCCTTTTATTTCCCGGGATATCCTGATGTTGCAGCCAGAAAGATATTTTAAAGTCCTGACCTTGCCGCCGTCCAAAACAGCCTTCCCGGTTATCCCCGCCCGGTGTCCGCCGGGCAGGGTAATGAAGCCGTTTCTCAGTTCTTCTTCCAGAGCGTAAAGGGAGGACCCGCTAATTAACTGAATGAGGTGCTCCATGTCGTTGGGCGTGATTTGGTAAGCCTCCTGGCTCCGGTCCGTCAGTTGTGCTTTGGAGCTTAAAAAATGATCACCGGAAGACAAACCTAAAATAAGGGGTCGTCCCTGGCGGATCCTGATCTCCTCAATCTTTTCCCGGATAAAAGGAGGCAAATCCGAAACCAGACGGCGGACGCCGCCCGGAAGGACCGGAAGAATTTCCTGGATAACCCCGTCACCGCAACACCTCAACCGGGCGGGCGGCTGGCTGACCTTTGCGCTCAAGTTTGTCCCCCCTTCCTTTAATAAATATGAGCCTTCCGGTAAAATATACCAGGGAAACACTTCTCCGGTTAAATTGGGGCAATCTGATGTTTAATTGTCACCAAAGGGATTCTTTTTGTATATTTTGTTAGCAGGCAATGTTACAAAAAGCCGGGGAAGTGAGCTGACTGTGCCGGTGAAAAACGCTGATCCCAAAGTAGTCGTTTTCCCGCTGCCGCCGGAACTGGAAACACAATATTTAGAATGGGCGAATTCCTTTCAATTTAATGAACAGGTCTTGCATGAGCTGCGGGAAAAGGGTTACGCCCCGCTTTTTATCCCGGTTTATCCCGGCGCTATGGTTCCTCCGGAGAGCCCTGCCGGTCCCGCAGCAAATCCCCCGGTGGGAGGGATACCAAAGCAACCTTTTGTAAATCCCTTCCTTCTGTTTCTGATTTTAATTTTGCTTCTGCTTGGATTTAAAAGGGACCAGATCCTGTCGGCAGTCCGCAGGTTTCTCCTGAAGACCCCGAAGCCGGACCAAAGGGAAAATCCGGCTTTGAAATAAAAGGGTAAAGGAATCAGGCTCAGGTTGGAATCAGGCTAAAGACTCAATAAAAAGAGAGCGGCCAGCATAACGCTGCCGCTCTCTTTTCAATATTAAATATTTAGATATCATCTTCCACGGACCCTTGTCCGGTGGCGCCCATTTTTCCCGCAAGCATTTCCGGCTTGTTTACCGACTGATGGCCTGTGTCGTCGTTAATGAAAACGACTTCATCGCAATTGGGGCAGGTTACTTCCACGATGTCGTCATCTTCCAAAATATCAGTTTCAAAACATACGGTTTCCCCGCATTTGGGGCAGTCCACCTCCAGATAATCGTCCCCGCAACCGCAATGTTCCGAACCGTTTTCAAAGACCTCGTCTTCCAGTTGATACAGGTCTTCGTCTATACTTTCCAGATAATCTTCCAGCTGCTCCTGCCCTTCGGCGAGATCCCCCACGGAGTCGGCAAATTCATCAAGAACATCGATAATGCCCTGGAGCAGCTTTCCTTCTTTGCTTTCACCCAGCTCAAGACCTGTGGAAAGTCCCTGAAGGTAGGCCACCCTGGTCTTTAGGTCGTTCATCAAGAAGTACCCCCCTGTTAAAATAGTGGCGTGGCTAAATTTGCCTGTCTTAGTATGTCTCTGTATCGGGGGTTTTAAACATGGTTTTTTGTTTTTCGGCCTTTTTAGGCTCTCTTTATATAGTTGCCCGTTCTGGTGTCAATCTGCAGCTTGTCTCCCACATTAATGAAAAAAGGCACCTGCACCACTGCCCCGGTTTCCATAACGGCGGGCTTCGAACCGCCGGAAGCGGTGTCTCCCTTTATGCCCGGCGCCGTTTCCACAACTTCCAGCTCAACAAAATTGGGCATCTCTACACCGATTGATTTGCTCTGAAAGGTCAAAACATGAATATTCATGTTTTCCTTCAGGTACTTTACAGCGTCGCCCAGCTGCTCGGTGGTCATGGTGAGCTGGTCGTAGCTTTCCATATCCATAAAATTATAGTCTTTGCCGTCGTTGTAAAGGTACTGCACCTCGCGCCTTTCAACTCTGGCCCGGGGCATTTTTTCCCCGGCGTTAAAGGTTTTTTCAACCACCGCCCCGGTTCGCACGTTTCGCAGTTTAGACCTCACAAAGGCAGAACCCTTGCCGGGTTTCACATGCTGAAAATCGATAACCTGATAAACATCCCCCTCCAGCTCGATTGTCAGGCCAGTCCTAAATTCATTAGTAGAAATCAACGCCAAACCCCCCATTTTAAATATTATGGCTATTTATATTAAAGACAGTAATTTTTCCTTGGGAGAGCGGGTCAAAACCCTGCAACCACCGTTTTGCACAAGCACCGTATCCTCGATCCTGACTCCTCCCCAGCCGGGCAGGTAAATTCCGGGTTCTACGGTAACCACCATACCTTCCTCCAGCAGGACCTGATCCCTGGCGGACAGCCGGGGTTTTTCGTGGATACAAAGACCTACTCCGTGGCCGGTGCTGTGTCCGAATTGTTCTCCGTAGCCCGCCCTGGCAATGATTCCCCTGGCGGCGCTATCCACGTCCAGGGCTTTAATCCCGGCCCGCAGGGATTCTATGGCGCTCATCTGGGCTTCCAGGACAATCTCGTAGATCTCCCTTTGCTTCTGTGCGGGCCGGCCCAATACCACCGTCCGGGTGATGTCCGAGTGGTATCCGTTATAAACGGCCCCGAAATCAAGGGTGACAAAATCACCCGGCGCCATAATTTTAGCGGAAGCAACCCCGTGGGGCAGGGCGGAACGTGGGCCCGAGGCGACAATTGTTTTAAAAGCCGCGCCCTCGGCGCCCCGGCGCCGCATAGAGAATTCCAGCATCAGGGCAACTTCCCTTTCGGGCACCCCGGGCCGGAGCTGCGGCAGAACATCCTTGAAGGCCTCATCGGCCAGTCGTACCGCCTCCTCAATTAAGGCTATTTCGCCTTTGTCTTTGCGTGCCCGGAGTTCCTCCACCAGTCCGGAAACGGATTTTAAGGCGACCCCGCCAAGCTGCTCCCGCAGGGTCTGAAACTGGTTATAGGTCAGGTTATCCCCTTCCAGACCAAGGCAGGTAACCCTGTTTTCCGCCAAATACTCCAGTAAGAACTTCGCGTTTTCGCCGGAAGCCTCTATTATCAGATAGCCAGGGCATTCCTGGACTGCCTGCCCGGTATAGCGAAAATCTGTAAATAGATAGTTATTGTCCCGGCACAGCAGCAGACTGCCGGCCGTACCGGTGAAACCGCTCAGGTAAAAGCGGTTTTCCGGGTTCGTGATATATAGCGCTTCCACTTCCGCTGATGCAAAATGTTCACGCAGCTTTTTGATCCTTTCTATCAATTCCCCTGCTCCTTCCCGGCCCTCGCCAGAGCAACCGCCGCACGCAAAGCCAGAAGATAACCGGTAAGACCGAGACCGCTAATTTGCCCGGAAGCTACCGGGGCAATAACCGAATGCCTGCGAAAGACTTCCCGCGCGTGGATGTTGGTAAGGTGAACTTCAATAACCGGGATCTCCAGGGCAGCCACAGCGTCACGCAGGGCATAACTGTAGTGGGTGTAGGCCCCGGGGTTGAAAACAACAGCGTTTGTCTCCCGGGCAGCGCCCTGCAAAAGATCGATTAGCTGCCCTTCGCTGTTGGACTGGCGGCAGTCTACGGCAACGCCCAGCTCGGCTGCCAGATCCCCCAAACGCCGGTTGATTTGTTCCAGGGTTAAAACCCCATAAACAGAAGGTTCACGCCTTCCCAAAAGGTTTAAATTGGGACCGTGTAAAACCAATATTTTCAATTACAGCACCCCATTTGCGCCTGAAACATTTTACCATAATTTGCAGACAGTCGCCAAGACGAAGAAAGGTGAAAATCTTACATAGTTTATTGTCCACCGAGGGTCATTTCAGAAATCTTAAGGGTAGGTGAGCCCCTGCCGCCATAAAACCTCAGATCGTTTCCCACTGCCTCCACGCCTGTCAGGAATTCCCTTATGTTCCCCCCCAGGGCCATTCCCCGGACAGGCCTGGTTAAACACCCTTTTTCAATCAACAGGCCGGCTACTCCCACCGAAAAATCACCCGAAATGGGGTTTGCCGTGTGCATACCCATAACTTCAGTGATATAGATCCCGCAATCCGTTTCCGCCAGCAGCCGGGCCGCCCGGGTTGGACCCGGTTCAATAAAAATATTGGTAACCCCGACCTCAGGCGTTCCTTTAAAAGAATTGCGGACCCCGTTGCCGGTAGAGCGGACGCCGTCTTTAGCCGCGGTGTAAGTATTATGCAGGTAACCATGGAGTACTCCTCCTTCAATGAGGGGAGTCCGGGAGGTGGTCACACCTTCCCCGTCAAAGGGGGCGGAGGCGACGCCCCCGGGCAGGGTTCCGTCGTCGATAATAGTAATAAGATCGGAGGCCACTTTGGTTCCGGTTTTTCCCGCAAATAGGGAGCGGCCCTTTTGAACCGCATCAGCGGTAAGGGACGGGCTGATCAGGCCGAGAAATCCTGTTGCCACGTAAGGGTCCAGCACCACAGCCACCTTGCGCGTTGTCACCGGGCCGGCGCCCAGCATCCGGACGGCCCGCCCGGCGGCTTCCCGGCCCACCTCTTCCGGTTTTAAAGCCTGGTATTTTAGATTGAGATCCAGGGCGAATCCGGTTTGGCTGTCGCCCCCTTCCTCCGCGGTCAAGGCCAGGTAAACGCCGCAGTAGGCCCCCCTGTAAGAGAGTTTCAGGCCCAGGTTGCTGACAATGGTGACTTCCTCTTCTTCGTCCAGGTAAGTGGAGCTTTCAATAATTTTTACCCTGGGGTCGAAGGATTTAGCGGCATCTTCCATGGATTTGGCCAGATCAATTTTTTGTTCAATTGCGGCTTCCCCGATTGATGGGTCGTAAATATCCGGATTTGGGTAAAAGTCGCCCGGTGGGGGAAGTTGCAGATACGGGTCCGGGGCAGTTATGCGGCAATTGGCCAGAGCCTGTTCGGCAGCTTCCTTGACGCCCGGCGGACTTAAATTTGTGCTGAAGGAAAAACCGGTGCGCTGGTCACTCACCACCCGCAGGCCCAGGCCGCGGTTGGCAGCAAGCTTCATGGTTTCAACGCGGCCTTCCCTTACTTCGATCTTTAGTTCTTTGGAGTTGCAGATGTAAGCTTCCGCCAACCGGGCGCCCAACTTTAAAGCGCTGGCAATGGCCGCTTCGGCAGCCCCTAAATAGGCTTCTTTGTTTTCCACAGATCCAGCTCCCTTCCCTGTTACCGGCGTGCTAAAGCCCGAGAATACATCTATTCCGTATTTATTTTCTGATCCTTACTATAATCCGCATAAGTATAATTCAATACCAGACAAAATATTCCTTTATAAAAGCTAAATAGTTATTGGGATCCCGGCGCAATTTGCCTGCTAAAAATTAAAACTGCCCTTTAAGGCAGTTCAGTGAACAAACACTGGAGAGGTTAAAGCAAACAGGTGTCTGGCCGAAATGGGGGCCAGATCCTGTACCGCTGCTTCTACAATAAGACTGGGATCCAGAAGGGCCAGAATTGCCACCCGTTCCCCCGTGGCCTGATTGGTGTAAAAACCTATAATGCAAAACTGCATGTCCTCTCCGTAGATTTTCCTGGTAACAATATCCCCGATTTTCATCTCTATACCCCCTGTGAAACCGGTGCGAATCACAATAAACCTCAGCCCATTATATATACTTCATACATATGCCCCTGGAAATGAAGTTGTGTATGAAAACCAACGGTTATAAACCCACAATAAACCAGTATAAAACAAAACAATGGACTGGCCTGAAACAGCAAACCGGCCCAAAAAAAATCACAACCCCTGTAAACCTGTTTTTGCGCGTAAAAAAGCGCCCCATGGGGACGCTTCTTTTCACTGGATGTCCTGCTCAACCATTTGGCAGCCATCTTAACCGGCTTAGAGGCGCCTTATCAATCCCTGGGGCCTGCTCTGGGCGGTACCGCCCACGATAAGCTCCTTGATGGCAATGGTCGGCTGGGCGTCGCTTACAGGAACTCCCTGACCGTCTTTGCCGCAGGTGCCGATGGTACTGCCCAGGTCGGCGCCCACCATTTCTATAATACGCAAAACTTCCGGCCCGTTTCCCGTCAGGGTCGCGCCCCGCACCATGGGTCCCACCCCGCCGTCCTCGATGAGGTAGCCCTCCGCCACGTCAAAAACAAAATCCCCGGTGGTCGTGTTAACCTGACCTCCGCCCATTTTCTTTACCAGAAGCCCGCTTTTGGTCTCTTTAATAATTTGTTCCGGGTTGGTTTTGCCCGGCGCAATATAGGTATTACCCATTCTTGGAATGGGCTTGTGCTGGTAAGATTCCCGGCGTCCGTGGCCGTTAGAGGGATAACCGTCCCTGGAGGCGGACAGGCGGTCATACAAATAATCTTTCAAAACGCCTTTTTCTATCAGATTAACCTTCCTGGCCGGTACCCCTTCATCGTCAAAACGGTAGGAGCCGTAAAGCTTTTCGATAGTTGCGTCATCAATAACACTGACTTCTTTCGCCGCAACAACCTGGTCCTTTTTACCGGCGTAGACCGAAGTGCCCTTTTGGACCAAGTCGGCTTCCAGGCCGTGACCGCAGGCCTCGTGAACCATGGTTCCCCCGGCTTCTCCAGCCATGACCACCGGCATTTTCCCTGCCGGGGCCGGCCGGGCCTCCAGCATCCGCACCGCACGCCTGGCCGCCGCCGCGGCTAATGGGCCGGGGGGATGGCTCTCAAAAAGTTCAAACCCGCTTAAGCCACCCACAGCCTCGTGGCCTGTTTGAATGATTCCCCCGGCGGCCGCCACGGCTTGAACGATAAGCCTGGTGCGGATGCGTTCGTCTTCCACGTAATCCCCGGCGCTGTTGGCGATAATTACCCTTTGCACTACGTCGCCATACCCCACGATCACCTGTTTGATCAGATCCCCCCCTTCCCTCCGGGCCGCTTTGTCGGCGGCTTCTACCAGCGCGGCCTTTCGCCCGGCAGGCACGTCTTCCGGGCGTTCCTTAAAAACAAAGTCAACCAGGGGCTTCACCCTGGTAAAATCCAAATTTACGCCTTTTTGGCCGCAGGCCGCGGCACGGCTGACAACCCTGGCGGCCCCGGTGAGGCCGTCCCGGGAGAGATCGTTGGTGTAGGCGTAGGCAGTGGAATCCCCGCAGATGACCCGCAGACCCGCGCCTGCTTCCACGCCGGTTTGAATTTTTTCGATTTTTCCTGCTTCACAGCGGATGCCCGTGGTCTGCCTGTTTTCAATAAAAATGTCCGAAAAGTCACAGCCGTTGGCTGATGCCGTGTCCAGCACTTCTTTCAATAATTGTTTGTCCAGCAAAGCCTGACACCTCAAAGTTATTATTTGCGGCCTGTTATTTTTTGATACCACCTTACCTACCCCGGCAACCCCGGGCGGCCGTTTTCTTCCCTGCCGGAAGCCGGTGTTTGTTTATTTTTTTAAGATAAATTCCGGTTCCGGCTGGGCCGGTCCGGCTTGCTCCCGGCTGACCGCATCAGGCATCATACCGGCGCCTTCCAGGGGCAAATAATCCCTTCCCTCTTCCCCCGGCAGCAGGCCGCCGCTTCCCGGTGCAACGCCGTTGGGATCTTCAGGGGCGGCGCTGTTAGCGGGGGAACAGTAAAGATGCTTTTCCAATTCCTGGACGGGAGCAATTGCAGCTGCCTCCCGGAAGATGTTATATCTCCCCGTGAGCCATCTGTTGATGGATTCCAGCTGCAGGCGGGCCTGGGGATCCCTGGAGGAGTAGATAACAAATTCCGTATTTGCTTTGACCAGGCCGGATGGAACCGCCTGGTTTTCCGGGTCAATTTTTTCAATCCTCAGGCTTCGGATTTCAGCCAGGTTCAGATCGCTCAGCCCCTTTAAGAGCTTTTCCAGGTCAGTACAAAAATCAAGTATTTTAGGATAATCGCCCTCCACAATTAGATCAAGGGGAAGTTCCAGGGAATGTGAATTTTCCTTGACGGCAGCCGGTACAATTTCCGTGATGACAACACTGCCGGCAAGGGTCTTTAGACCCAGGAGGATGATATCGGAGCCGTCCCTCATCTCGGTGGTAAATAACTTGCCCTTTTCTTCGTACTCGTCTTTTACTTTTTCCAGCAGGGCCGTTTCCCTGGTGAGGGAGGCCGCCGTGTCCCGGGCCCGGGAGAGTTTGATCAGCTCTTCGGTCAGCTCGGTTTTAACCTGGGCGTAAGCCCTGACCTGGGGATTAAAAATAAAATAATAGAAACAAAAGATAACAGCCGCCCCCAGAAGCCCCGCAAGGAGAACTTTTTCCCTTTTGCTCAGCCGGTTCCACATTTAAACCTCATCCTTTAGAATGGTTGTAATTTCAAAAAGGTACCCATGTTCCTCCAGGTTGATTCTATTTAGTTTCACTTCATCAAAATAGGGAAGGTGATTCAAGTTTAGAATAAACACCCCCACAGAAGATACCGTCCGGGAATATCCCTTCAGAATAATTGTATTGGGGTGGGGCAGGCCGGCGGCTTCACTTGGCTTCTGTCCCTTCGGGTCCCCGGTATCGCTCTGGGAACCGGAAGTGGCGTTTAGCTGCTGTGTTTTCTTTTCCACCGGTTTGTTTTCGATGGCCAATTCCACCAGCCAGGTGTCAATAGGAGCAACGCCGCTCAGATCTCCCAGAAGGACGGACCATGTCTTCTGGTTTTGCAGGATTTCCGCGTACTCTTGCAAGGCCCCCTCCAGATCTATTCTTTCCTGCCGCATCTTTTCCACCCGGGCCACCAGCGGCGCCAGGGCGTCCAGTTGGGCGGCGGTATCTTTCAGGTCGTTTTTCATGAAGGTATAGTTGATTATAAGAGCGCCGTAGCCGCCCAGGGTAAGGGTGAGGAACAGCGTCAAGGCGCTGATTGCGACCAGGCGTTTAACGTCGATAAGCCCTTCCCGCTGCAGTTTGACCGGCAGCATATTGACCTTGTAAAGCATTATGTGCAGGCCTCCCTCAGGGCCAATCCAATGGCAACGGCATAGGCCGGATCATAGGTTGCAGACCCGGAAAATTCCAGGGGGGGAACTCCTGTTTCCACAGGGAGTTCAAAAACATCCTCCAGATAACCGGTAAGACCCGTAAGTTTGCTGGTACCCCCGCAAAGAACCAGTTTTCCCGCCGGAATATTTTCCTGCTCACAGTAATCCAGCGATCTTTGCAGTTCCCGGGTTATGTCCGGCAGCACTTCCCTCAAAACACTACTTATCCGGGTAGCGCCGTAATCGCCCCGGTCATCCAGGGTTACGGCAGCTTCCTCCTTGATTTGCGTTGCTTCCTGGGGGCCGACTCCCAGGCTTTCCGATATGTACTCGGTTAAGATTTCACCGCCCGCCGGTAAAAGGCGGTTGAATTTAATCAGACCGTCCTTAACAAGGACAAAGTGCGAAGTTTTTGAGCCGATGTCCAGGATAGCCGTGTTATCTTCCCCGTTTCTGCCGAACAACCGCCAGAGGGCGAAGGCCTTCAGGTCCACGGCCGTAACAACCATGCCGGCCCGGGAAAAAATACTGTGGTACTGGTAAATTGTCGCCGCCGGCGCGGCCAGGAGCAGGATATTCTGTCCTTCCGTTCCGGGATTGCCGTTAATTATCTTTGTTTCACCTGTCCGGGGCACAAATATTCTTATTTTAGGAGCCTGACTCTCTTTCTCCTCTTCCGGATCCAGGCGGACGTAGCGGACAATCAGCTGGTCCACCGGGGTGGGCACAAATTTTTCTATCTCAAACCTGGCTGCAGACTCCAGTTCCTTGTCGGACATCCGGGGCAGGCGGATCAGCCTGCTGACCAGCTTTTCCCCGCCGATACAGGTTATCACTTCTTTTAAATCGGGACTGGCTATTTCCCGAAGCGCCATAACCAGGCTCTCCTCGTCCAGTTGGTCGGTCCACACCCCGGGGGAAGCGGGACAGCGGCGCAAAGCCACCACTTCCGCAATATCTTCGATGATTTTTATCTCAGCCGCCTTGATTTCATAGGCGCCGATATCAATGCCCATGAAATGGTTTTTCTTGGGCAGGAGCCTCTGGATCAATTTATTCATAAAATGCCTGCTCCTTGGTTTAACAATTATTTTGCTAAAATTGTATATACGCGAGACAGGGCTATTTTTCCTCCCAGGAAAGAATTTCTAAGGAAGTTGTTACCCAGTCGGGCTGTTCTTCCTCCATTTTGGGTTCGTAATAAAACTTGGAATTTTGATTCTGAAGCAGGGTGCGGGCAATGACGCTTCCCCGCATAACGGCGCCGTTTTCCATGGTTACGGTGGCCGGCGAATATACCAGGGCTCTGACCTGGACTCCATTAATAAGGGTTACATTGCCGGCGCAAAGGACACAGAGGTCGTCCTGGTCGCTGTCCTTACAGTCAAGGGCGCCGTCAAAGGTAACTTTCCCGCTGACCACAACCGTGCCGGCGCCGTTGTAAGTCCCCTGGATTCTCAGATCGCCGTCAATAAAGAAAAGCCCGTTCAGGCTAAGGCTGCCGCTCCAGGTTTGGGAACCGGAATAATAATAATCGGCATTTTTACGGTGCCAGGCCAGGTCAATTTCCGGAAAAGGGGGGGTAGCAAACCGCAGGTCCAGGGACTGATGGGGATAAATGCCTACTTCCAGTGCGGTATGGTTTATTACTGCGCCGTTGGCCCAGACGCCGCCTCCAACAACAGCATTTTTATTCAATGTAACATCACCCATGGATCTGATATCTCCGGTCACCACAGCATTATTTTCCAGGACGATATCGTCCGCGGCCTGGATGTTGCCCTCAACTCTTCCGTTGTTGGAAACAGTTACCGGACCCCCGGTGTAAAGGTTTCCGGCGCTCATGTTATTTTCAACTATTACACTTCCGCCAACCCTGACATCATTATCCAAGATCGTGCAATTTTGCTTAAAAACGATATTGCCGTTAACAAGCATATTAGATCCAACTATGGAGTTGTTTTTAAAAACGGAAGGGGCGCCGGGCGGCGACTCGGTCCAGAGGCCGCGGTAGAAGGGCATGGGCTTGCCCAGGTCCACTATAACTTTAATCTCGCGGCAGACATCCCGGTACTGTCCCCTGCTCTCGATACTCAAGACAGTCTTGTATTCGCTGTAGAATTCCTTCCGCACTTTGACGTGGATAAAATTGCCGTCGGCGTAGCCCGCGGGGATCACACCGGGCACCAGGTTGGTTTCCGAATTGAGGGCCAGGCTTTGAACCCAGGCGCTTTCCCGCTTGGCTTTGTCAACGGCCTTTTCTATACCCGCTTCGGCAATATAGTAGGCTTTTTTTTGTTCCGTTTCCAGCGCGGCTGTTTTTCTGACAGTTCCGCCCAGGGTGAGGGCTGCGGAGCCGATAAAAAAAAGAACGATGGTCAGCAGCAGAATTATAACCAGGGCATAACCCTTCTGATTGAGGGGCATCGTCTCACACCCCCGCTTTGCGGGCTCTGGCCTGAACCTTTGTTTTCATTTCGTAAACAACGGGAGGGTTGGAGTTATGTTTTTTCCCCCTGATATAAATTGCAACAATCTTTTTGTCACTATCGAACTGAAATTCAAGATCTTCTATATGGCTGACAACTGGTTGGAAGCTGCCGGCCGCGCCCCTTCTTACCTCCAATTCCCTGTCCCGCCGGTCAAAACTATACGTAACTGTTTCACCGGAGGCGGTTAAAAACGATATTTTAGACCCTGTTCCGTCCCTGGACAGGCTGCCGTCCTGCTTGAAAATTTCCGGCTCCGATTTGGCCTGCCTCAAGTCCCGGCTGATCCTGTTCAGGGCAATGCGCAGCCCTTCCTGAACCTCAATTTTTTGATTATTTTCAAGGTAACCGGCGTATCCCTGCAAATAGACGGTTAAAACAGCCGAAACCGCGAGGACAAAAATCGTCAGGGAAACTATGGCTTCCACAAGGGTAAAACCTTTATTGCCGGTGAATTCACACACACAGCTCACCTCTTGTGTTTTTCCGTGGTCAGGGATAATTCTTTCACCAGATCACCAGCCGGGTAGAAGGTTGTGACTTTTATTGTCTTGAGGTTAATGGTGGCGGCAAGGACTTCTATTTTATACTGGTACCTGCAAAGCCGGTAAAAAGACGTCGCGTCCGGCTGGGTGAGCCAGTTTTCATCCAGGGTGGCAACCTTTGTCCCCCCGTCGTAAGCCGTGATTCTTCGGACCTGACCCGCTCCCTTGCCCCCCGCGATCATAATGAAGTAATCCTGGTAAAAGCCGTTTTTGCTGTTTTCGTTCCCGGCCAGACCCACCGTCCCGGCACTGCTGCTCTGCACGGCGCCGGTAAGTATTTGGCCGTTGCCGCAAACCAGATAGTGTGACGAATTGTCGGGCGCCCTGTCCGTGTCCCAGGCCGGACTAACCGTCACTACCTGGCCGGGGGTGTTGTAACCGGTTATTTTTCTGACCTGTCCTTCACCCCTGCCGGCTGTTATAAGGATAAGATCGTTAGTTTGGATATACCCCGCATCGCTGGCCAGCCGCATTTTATTGCCGCCTGTTTCGGTGCATGTGCGGGCGGCGCCGATTTGCCCGGAGGTGACGCTTTTAAGCTCTTCCATGAGTTCCTGGGCAAAGTACAGGGCAGTGACCTCCTGGCGGGCGGTGGCTGTAAGAAGGCCGCTGGTGACGAAAAACTGCAATAAAGGGATGATGGCCACTGCCGCCAGCAGAGTGGCAACGATTGCTTCAATAAGGCTTAACCCTTCTTGCTTTTTTCCAGCCATGGCGTCACCCGTCTCGCCGGTATTTATCAGGACGGCGGGCTCGTATCAATGCGGACCCTGCCCGTCAGGGAGGCCACAATAACATAGAGCATATTGCCGTTTTTATCCCTAAGGCTTAAGTGTCCTCCCATTAAAACCCCGTTGGCCCGGACAGGCTCGCCCCGGGAATTAAAGGAAAGCCTGTTGTCGGGTCCGTTATAGGGGTTGTTGTCAAAATCAAAATTGGTGTATATAAGATCTATCCCCGCCGGCAGATTCACTTTTTTGTAATTGGCCATTAGTTTGCGGATGTAATAACGCTCGTTGACAAAGTCAAAAAGCATGATATATTGGCCGTCCTGCTTCATATTCAACTGCTGGGTCAGGCGGATGTCCGCGGCAATAATGGCGGCGGCGGCGTTTAGTTTCTGCCTGCTGAAGTGCCTGTCGGCGGTAAAGGCGAAGGTTATAAAAACAACAGTGATTAAAAGTACAATTAATGTTTCAATCAAGCTGAAGCCGCTATTCGAAAATATTTGTTTATAATTCCTGGGGAGCATTAAAAACATCTCATTTTTTGTAGTTGTTGGACAAAATCAGACGTAAAAAAGCCTGCCGGGCTTTGTTGAATGTCATTCCTGGCAGGCATCTGGTTATTGCCCTTGGTTGATGATTTGTTTAATGGTGGCTAAAAGGGAAGGCAAGGGCCTTCCCTCTCTAATTGTTTAGCAGGAGACTTAAGAACGGGGTTTTAGTCTTCCGTTGTTGAAGTTTTGACTTCGGGTGGATCGCTCTTTCCGTTCTCACCTGAACCGATAACATAGGCACTTTTATTTTGCACATCATTCTCGCCAGTTTTAATTTCATACCCCTTGTTATCGGTACCACCAACTGCTTTTGCGGCATAAGTATATTTCTTGCCCCAGGGGTCGTTGTCATCCAAAGTACTATCACCAGTTGCTTTTATGCCCGCATTTAGAAGTTCGTCTTGAGTAGCTGGATACAATGCCTGTTCAGCATAATAGGCGTCCAGGGCGGCCTGCATGACGCTGATCTGGGCCTTGGCCTTGGTCACCCGCGCGTTTTCGATGTACCCCAGGTAAAACCTGATGCCGCCCCCGATGAGCACGGCGATGATGATCAGAACAACCATCATTTCAATCATGGAAAAACCTTTTTCGTTGTTCAAATACTTTTTAATCATATCGTTCCTCCTTTTTAAATGTATTCCATTTTTTTGCGGCCTTATATGTAAGGCTGGTACCTTTACTATCCCCCTTTCACCAACCAGTTGTTCAGCAGCGTTATTTCCTCCGGGCCCATAAGAACAAAAAAACCCTTTGCAACAAAAGGGCACGGCAAAACTTCCTTGCAGCCCAGCTGTCATAGCGCTGGTTAACGCCTTAGACCCGCGGCTTTGCGTCCTTTTCTTTCGAAAAGTTTGCCCTTTAGAACGCTTTATTTGAGTTATTGTTAAGGTGTTAAGGCAGTTAAGGTTGTCAAGATTATTAAATTATTTATGGGCTTCAATCATTTGTTCAATTAATTGCCAGAACTTTCTTGTTTGTATTATACTTTTGATTTGGATAGAATGCAAGAACAAGATAAAAATATTCTTTATATCTGTGGTTTTTTAGCCTGCTCTGGCGTTTTCAGCCGGCGGGGTGGGACCCCGCCCGGGGAATTTCAGCAATTTGCCGGATGCTTTGCGACAGGTTTAAGGATCCGGGTGTTGTCCCAAAAATATCACAAAAAAATTTCGTGGGTTTAGTTTAATTCAGGCCTGTGCCCCCCTGGATGGCCCCGGACAGGCCGAATAAGGGCAGGTAGATGGAAATAGCGATAAAACCCACCATGATCCCCACCCCGGCTATCATAAGAGGCTCAATGACGCTGGAGAGCTTGGCCACCATGGTTTCCACCTCCCGCTCGTAATAAGCGGCCACCTTTTCCAGGAGCGTGTCCAGGGCCCCCGATTCCTCCCCGATGGCAACCATGTTTACAGCCATGGGGGGAAAGAAAGACGCATTCAGTAAAATGGGCGACATGTTTTCTCCTTCTTTAATGTTTTCCCCTGCTGCCCTGATGATTTTGGAAACCTGGGTGTTGCCCACAACGTTTCCCACGGTTTCCAGGGACTGCAGCAAGGGGACGCCGCTTTTTAAGAGGGTGGCCAGGGTGCGGGCAAATCTGGCGGTAATGGTTTTTTGGGCCAGTTTCCCGTAAATGGGGAGTCTTAATAGCAAACGGTCGGTGAAAGCCTTGCCCCTGTCCGTGGCGGCCAGGCTTTTCAGCCCGAAGTAGAATAAGAAGGGCGCAGGCAAGATAAGATACCAGAAATTGGTGCACATTTTGCTGACTCCCAGCATGATCCGGGTTGGCAGGGGCAGTTGAGCCCCGACTTGTTCAAAAATTTCCACAAAGACGGGTACCACAACGACCAGCAGGATGACCACGGCTATAAAGGCAAAGGCCCCGATGACCAGGGGGTAGGTCATGGCCGATTTGATTTTTTCCTTTAATTCGTGGTCCTTCTCGAACTGGTTGGCCAGCCTGTCCATAGCCAGGTCCAGGGTGCCGCTGATCTCCCCCGCCGCCAGCATGTCCGTGAAAATACCGGGCAGGTACCGCTTATGGACCCTGAATGCTTCGCTGAGACTTTTGCCATTCTCGATATCCGCTACTACGTTTTTTAATATTTCGCTCAGTTTTTTGCTTTCTGTCTGCAGGGTCAGGATATTCAGGCATTGCAGCAGGGGAATGCCCGCTTCTATCATAGTGGCGCTTTGCCGGCAAAAAACTGCCAGGTCCTTGACTTTGATTTTAAGGTTAAGGAGCTTATCCCAATCCAGCTTTAATTCCATAACCGGGTCGATGTGAAAAACAAAGTAATTTTTTTGGCGCAGCAGGGCAATTGCCGCGTTCTGGCTTTCTGCTTCAATTTTCCCCTTGAGCAGCTTGCCTGACAGGTTTCTGGCCTTGAAGGCAAAGAGTTGAGGCATTTTTAACCCTCCAATATTTTAAGCAGGTTTTCGGGATCGCGGGCCCGGTGTAAAACCTCTTCCCTGCTGATTAATTCTTTTAGATAAAGCTGCCTGAGCGACATATCCAGGGTCTGCATCCCGTACCTGGCGCCGGTCTGCAGGTGCGTCAGGATTTGAAAGGTTTTGCCCTCCCGGATCAGGTTCCGGATGGCCGGCGTGGCTACCAGTATTTCCATGGCCACCACCCGGCCGGGCTGGTCGGACCTGGGGATTAACTGCTGGGCTATGATACCCTGGAGCGTATTGGACAGAAGGATTCGAATCTGCTGCTGCTGCCCCGGGGGAAAGACATCGATAACCCGGTCTATGGTTTCGGCCGCGCTGGATGTGTGCAGGGTACCCAGTACCAGGTGGCCGGTTTCCGCGGCTGTGATGGCGATACTGATGGTTTCCAGGTCGCGCATTTCCCCCACCAGGATTACGTCGGGATCCTCCCGCAGGGCAGCCCGCAGGGCGACAGCGAAGGAAGAGGTATCCGAACCGATTTCCCGCTGGTTCACCAGGGAAAACTGGTGGTTGTGCAGATACTCGATGGGATCTTCCAGAGTCAGGATATGTAATCTTTTTTCCCTGTTGACCAGGTCAATCATAGCTGCCAGGGTTGTTGACTTGCCGCTGCCGGTGGGTCCGGTGACCAGGACCAGGCCGTCAGATTTTTGGGCCAGGTGAGCCAGGATCTTTGGCAAGCCCAGCTCCATAAAGGTGGGGATGCGGGTGTTGAGCAGGCGCATGACCAGGGCGGTGCTGTTTCGCTGCCGGAAAACATTCACCCTGACCCTGGCAATTCCCGGCAAGGAAAAGGAAAAGTCCAGTTCGCCCTGATTGGTGAACTTTTCGTACTGCCCGGGGCTCATAATCTCCCGGGCCATGTCGTCCGTCTGCCGGGGAGAAAGGGGTTTGACCTCAAAACCTTTAAATAAATTGAGCCTTCCCTTCAATTCGGGGTGATCCAGCGGGTAGAGCATACCGTGCAGACGGTACACCGGCGGTTTTTTTACCGTGATATGGACGTCCGACGCTCCAAGTTCTGCCGCCTGGGTTAAAATATCAACTAATTTCAAGACTTATCCTCCCTGTATACGGCACGGATTACTTCCTTAATCGTGGTCAGACCCGCCAGAGCCTTTTGAATCCCGTCTTCCTTCAGGGTGACCATCCCTTCCCGGACGGCCGCGTTTTTCAGGGCATCAAGGGAAGCGCGTTCCAGGATTAATTTTTGCATCGCGATGGATACAGTGAGCACTTCATAGATGGCGATCCGCCCGTGAAAACCGGTGTTGTTGCATTTGGCGCAGCCGGCGCCGCGGTACACAACATCGGACGGCTCTAAACCGGCAAAGGCGCATTCAAAGGCGTCGGGAGTGGTTTTACCCTTGCAGTGCCGGCAAATGCGCCGGACCAGCCGCTGGGAAATGACCCCGATCACCGAGGAAGCCACCATATAGGGCTCAACGCCCATGTCCACAAGCCTGTTTACGGCCCCCGGCGCGTCGTTGGTGTGCAGGGTGGAAAGCACCAGGTGGCCGGTGGTGGCCGCCCGGATGGCTATCTCCGCGGTCTGGGCATCCCGGATTTCGCCGATCATGATAATATCCGGGTCCTGCCTCAGGATCGTCCGCAAATAAGTCGCAAAGGTGATGCCCGTTTTGACATTGATCTGGGCCTGGTTGATGCCTTCCAGGATATATTCTACAGGATCTTCAACTGTGATAATGTTTTTTTCTACAGTATTGATTTTGTTCAGGGCTGTGTACAGCGTTGTGGTTTTGCCGCTGCCGGTGGGTCCGGTAACCAGGATCATGCCGTAAGAGTTGTTTAGAAAACTTGTGAATCTTTCCCGATTGTACTCTGAGAAGCCAAGCCTGTCCAGGGTATAGCTCTTAATGTTGTCCTTGTAGAGGACCCGGGTAACCACCTTTTCCCCAAAGACCGTGGGTATGGTGGAGATCCTTAAGTCCAGTTCCCTCCCTTTCAGCTTCAGGGGAACCCGCCCGTCCTGGGGAACCCGGCGTTCGGCGATGTCCATACTGGCCATAACCTTGATCCGTGAAACCAGGGCGTGGAGCATCTTGCGGGGAAGGTTCATGATCTCCCGCAGGATTCCGTCAACCCGGTAGCGGACCCTGATCCCGCTTTTAAAGGGCTCTATATGGATGTCACTGGCTTCCTGATCGAAAGCCCTGAGCATAATGGAATTAACCAGCCGGATAACCGGCGCCTCGTCAACAACAACCTCTTCTTCATCGTTCTCCTCGGGCTCCTGCTCAATGCCCAGCTCCCGCATGGCCTTTTCCACTTCGGGGATGCCGAAATGCTTGTCGATCAACGCGTTGATTTCCTTTTCACTGGTTGCCAGGGGTACGATGTCAAAACCGGTAATCAGCCGCAAGTCATCGATGGCCACAATATTCAAGGTGTCGGCCATGGCGACGTATAGTTTGTTCCTATCCTTTTTAACGGGAAAGACCCTGTACCTGCGGATTAATACTTCCGGTATCGTTTTCATCAACTGATGGTCAACGGTTTCTCCAGGGTACATCTCCCTGATGCCCAGGAATTCGTTTAAGGTGGACTGGCTGATCATTTTCAGTTTGACCAGGACGCGTCCCAACTGTTCACCTGTTATGGATTGCTCCAGCAGGGCTTCGGACAGAGCCTGCTCGTTGATCAGGCCTTTTTCAATCAATTGCTGGCCGATTTTTTTCCTGTTTATCACTTTATCCTCACCTAAATATTTATTGCTGACACCCAAGCTGCCGGGGGAAACCGGCTTTTCAAACGAAACCCGGGGAACATAAAGGGGGCTTGAATTCCCCTTCTTTTCAAGCACATCATTAGCGGGTAATGGGCAATACAGAACGGAACAGTTGGTTATTGGCTAAAGAAAGCCCAGGTACCAGGCCAGCCAATAGTCGCCGTATAACATGGCCAGCAACGTCCCGGCAGCCAGGTAGGGGCCAAAGGGAATGGCATCCTTGCGCCCTTTCCGGCCGGTCAGGAGAAGGGTGATCCCCACCAGGGCTCCCAGCAGGCAGCCCAGTAAAACAGCAAGCAGGCCATTGGGCCAGCCCAGGAAAAGGCCGATTACCGCCGCCAGTTTTATATCCCCTCCACCCATGCCGCCCCGGTAGATCAAGGCGGGCGCCAGCAACAGGGCGGCGGCGGCAAGCAGGCCCAGACCGGCGGATAAAAGGCTCAAGTCCCTGGCCAGGAGGTTCAAAAAGATGCCCCCGGCCAGGGAGAAGACGATGATCCGGTCGGGTATGATCATGTATTTCAGGTCAATAAAGGTGACCATAATGAGAACAGCGACAAGAAAAAGCTGTTTAGGCAAAAGGGCCGTCAAACCGGTATGCGCGTAAACCGCGGCAAAAAGCAGACCGGTGGCAAGCTCGATCAAGGGGTAGCGGGCGCTAATCGGGGCGCCGCAGAAGCGGCACCGGCCTTTAAGCCCGAGATAGCTCAGGAGGGGAACAAGATCCCTGGCCCCCAGTCTTGAACCGCAGGTCGGACAATGGGAGGGAGTGAAAACAATGGATTCACCCCTGGGCAGGCGGTAAACACATACATTTAAAAAACTTCCGATTACCAGGCCCAGAATAAAAAACAAGACGGCCATAAGGCGTTCATCAATAATCAAAACAACACCTCACTCACTGTCCGGGAAAGGCTGGGTTAATCAAAGAAGTCAGGCCAGATAAGGCCAGGATAGGGCAATTTGCCGTTCCGTCAAGCCGTAAATTAATTAATCCGTCAATCTGCAAGTTTACTGACTCGCCAATCTGTCCATTCATCATCAATCTTCTACCACAATTCGGTATACTTCTCTGCTGTCTTAAAATGTTTTGCATTAATTTAGATCTTCTGTCAAATCTAAGATTAGCATTTTTTAAAATACTCGTCCAGGATATTTTCTATAGCCGCCACTCCCCAATATAAATGACAGATTATAAAAAAGAGCGTGTTTTAAACCACGCCGCTTACGATCAGAATTTTGTTTTGCCGGTGCTGCGGGTTGCGGGTAGCTTTTTAAGGAAACAGTTTAAGAAGAGGACAAGAGCTTGCGGACAGCCTCTTCCGGTACGTCCCGCACAACCTCCACCCGCCCGATGGCCGCCGGAAGTACCATGGTGAGACTTTTGGCGATGGCTTTTTTATCCTGCCGCATGGCCGCCACCAGGGCATCTGCCGGAAGGCCCGCGGGGAGGTCCCCGGGCAGACCCCCACGCCGGATTAAGGCGGTAATCCGTTCCGCTTCCCGCCCCGGCAGCAGGCCCAGGTTCGCGGCCAGGCGGGCAGCAAAGGCCATGCCCAGTCCCACCGCCTCCCCGTGATTAAAAACCCTGTACCGGGTCAGTGTCTCCACAGCGTGCGCCAGGGTGTGTCCGAAGTTTAAAATGGCCCGCAGATCCTGTTCGGTTTCATCCTGTTCCACCACACTTGCTTTGATCCGGCAGGATTCCTGAACGGCTTGGGCCAGGGACTCCGGTTGGCCCGCCAGAAGCCCGGATATGTTTTCCTCCAGCCAGGCGTAAAATTGGGGATTCCAGATAATGCCGTATTTAATAATTTCGGCCAGGCCGGACTTGATTTCCCGGGGGGGCAGGGTTTTAATGGCAGCCGTATCCGCCAGGACCAGTTTGGGCTGGTAAAACGCGCCGATGATGTTCTTGCCCCCGGGATGGTTTACCGCCACCTTCCCCCCCACACTGCTGTCCACCTGGGCCAGGAGCGTCGTGGGGAGTTGAATCAAGGGCACGCCGCGCAGGTAAGTAGCCGCCACAAAGCCCGCTACGTCCCCCACCACCCCGCCGCCCAGGGCGCAAACGGCGCAGCGGCGGTCCAGCCCCGCGGTAAAGGCCAGATCGTAAAGCTTTTTAGCTGTGGCCAGGTTTTTGTGCTCTTCACCGGCGCCGATAATTCCTGTAGCAACCTGAAATCCGTGCTGTTTTAAACTGACCTCGACAACTCCCCCGTAAAGCAGGAACACCTGGGAATTTGAAACCAGAAGGACGGTTTTCCCGCAGCCGGAGGATTTAATCAGCTCACCGGTTTCCTCCAGGAGGCCCTCCCCGATATGGATGGGGTAGCTCCGCTCCCCCAGTTCCACCGTCACAGTCTTCATCAAATTTGATTCCTTTCCAGCAGGTGGCTGATAATTTTTTCCACCGTGCCGTCAATACTGCATGAACCGGTATCAAGGGTGAGCTCGGCTATCTCGTAAGCTCCCTTTCGTTCTTCCAGGAGCTCCTGGATTCTTTTCTTAATATTTGTTCTGAATAAAAGGGGCCGGTTTTTTTTACGGCGCACCCGGTTGTAAATAACCTCCTGCCCGGCCGTGAGGGCCACTAAAATGCCGTTTTCTTTTAATAGCCGGACGTTTTCCGGGTTTAAAACCAGGCCGCCCCCCGTGGCGATAACCAGACCTTCCCTGGCAGCGATTTTTTTAACCAGAAGCGCTTCCTCGGAGCGGAAACGGGTGACTCCCTCCCTGGCAAAAATCTGGGCAACGGTTTTTCCCGTTACCTTTTCTATTTCAGCGTCCGTATCAATAAACTTGCGCTTGAGGCGCCGGGCCAGGCGCCGCCCCACGGCTGACTTGCCGGTCCCCATAAAGCCTATAAGAACGATATTTTTTCGTATCTTTCATTCACACCCCTTTCAGGTAGGAAAGGTGGCGATCCCAGTTGTCCTTCAACTCCTCCAGGCTGTCTCCCCCGCACTTTTCCAGGCAGGCCCGGGCCAGCTCCCAGGCCACCAGCGCCTCCCCGATAACACAGGCCGCGGGAACGGCGCAGACATCGGAGCGCTCCACGGCTGCCTCCGCCGGTTTGCGGGTGATCATGTCCACGCTTTGCAGCGGTTGGGCCAGGGTTGGGATGGGTTTCATGGCTCCCCGGATAACCAGCGTTTCGCCGTTGGTTACCCCTCCCTCGATCCCTCCGGCCCGGTTGTTCACCCGGTAAAAACCCCGGTTTTGTTCATAGAATATCTCGTCCTGAACCTGGGAACCCCTTTGCCCGGCGGCGGCAAAACCCAGGCCCACCTCCACTCCTTTAATGGCCTGAATGCTCATCAGCGCGGCGGCCAGGCGGCCGTCCAGCTTACGGTCCCAGTGGGTATAACTGCCCAGGCCGGCGGGCACGCCGTAAGCCCTCACTTCAAAAACCCCGCCCAGGGTGTCCCCGTCGGCCCGGGCGGCGTCGATGACCTCGATCATGCGCTGTTCCGCGCCGGGGTCGGCGCAGTTCAGCTTTGATTTGGCCAGCCCGGCTTGAAGCTCTTCCGCTCCCAGCTTTTCCGCAGCCGCGGAAAGGCCGCCCAGCTGGACCACTTGCCCGATAACGGTAATCCCCAGTTCTTCCAAAAGCCTTCTGGCAGCGCTGCCGGCGGCGACCCTGACGGCGGTTTCCCGGGCGCTGGAACGCTCCAGAACATTGCGGATGTCCTGCTGCCGGTACTTGAGCAGGCCTGCCAGGTCGGCGTGCCCGGGCCGGGGCCGCCGCACCACCCGTTGGTCAACCTTTGCCCCGGGTTCCGCGGACATGATTTCCGACCAGTTGGCCCAGTCCTTGTTTTCCACCAGTAAAGCCAGGGGGCTGCCCAGCGTTAGCCCGCCGCGCACCCCGGATAAAAAAGTTACGGTGTCGCTTTCGATCTTCATCCTGGCGCCGCGGCCGTAGCCGCCCCGGCGCCGGTCGAGCTGCCGGTTGATATAGGCGGCTGTAAGGGGAAGGCCGGCCGGCAGTCCTTCCACAATAGCCGTAAGGGCCGGGCCGTGCGATTCCCCGGCGGTAAGGTATCTGAGCAAGTCAAAAAGCCTCCCTGCTGTTTTGTTATGTAAACCCGCCAAAACTTACTTCAAAATAGCTTTAAGCAGGGCCCTTTCCATTGTTTCCAGCGGGGCGTCCCGCCCGGTCCACAGCTCAAAGGCCAGGGCGCCCTGGTATAAAAGCATGCCCGTCCCGCCTACCGCCGCTGCCCCGGCCTGCCCGGCCCTTTTCAGAAACTCCGTCCGGGCGGGGTTGTAAACAAGATCGCAGGCTACCTGCCCCGGACGAAATAGGTTATAGGGCAGGGGTATGGTTTGGGCGCAGCCGGGGTACATACCCAGGGAGGTGGCCTGGACAACAAGATCAGCCGACCGCAGCGCTTCCCCGGGCAGCAGTTCTTCCGGTCCGGGCCAGGACAATACTTCCGCCGGGATTCCGGTTCCGGTTCTAAGATCAGCAGCCATTTCTGCCGCCCGCACCTGGGAACGGTTTGTTAAAGTAATCTTCCGGACCCCGGCCAGGGCCAGCTGTACCGCCACTGCCCGGGCCGCGCCTCCCGCCCCCAGCAGCAGGACGGTTTTACCCGCGGGCTCAAAACCGGCTGCTGTTTTAAGTGAGCGGAGGAATCCCCTGCCGTCTGTATTTTCCCCCCGTAATCGACCGGAGCAATTGCGATTGACTATAGTATTAACCGCGCCAATCAGGCGGGCTTCCTCACTTAGCTGGTCCAACAGGGGCAGGACGGCTTCTTTATGGGGGATGGTCACATTCACCCCGGCCAGGCCCAGGGCCCTTACGGCTGCCACAGCCTGTTCCAGCCCGTCCGGAGCAACGGGAAAAGGAAGGTAAACAAAGTCCAGCCCGGCAGCTTCAAAGGCGGCGTTATGCATGGCGGGGGAAAAGGTGTGCTCCAGGGGATAGCCAAAAATCCCGCACACCCTGGTACGGCCGCTAATCCCACTTGCCATAGAACACCTCCGGGCATTTTTTTAACCGGGCCAGTACGAATCTTTCCAGCGGCCTGTTGATTAACCGGGTTCCCCAGAATTCCTTTCCCTTCATGGGAACAACCAGGATGGTGTACAGACCTGTCAGATTTCCACCCAGAATATCGGTAAAAATCTGATCACCCACCAGGGCTGTTTCTCCGGGGGATGTACCAATCAGCTTCATCGCCCGGTGAAAGGACATGCCCAGGGGCTTCAGAGCCCTGTCCACGGCAGGCAGGTCCATCAGACCGGCGATGGAACCCACCCTGCCAGGTGAGTTGTTCGAGACAATGCACATCTTAATACCCAGGGAGCGGAGTTCGGAAAGCCAGCTTGACACGGCCGGGGAAAAATGAAAGGCGTCCCTGCGGATAATGGTATTATCCAGGTCAAGGAGTATGGCCTTCAGACCCAGCTCCTGCAACCGGCCGGGCTTAATCTCATGGACGGAGGATACATACATTTTGGGATACAGAATTCTGAACAAAGATTACGCTCCTGTCTCATCGCGTACTGCCATGGCCCGGGCCTTTTCCAAATCATCCGGTGTATTGACATTAAAAAAGGCCAGGTCGATATCGGCAATGGCGCGCAAATACTTTTCGTTAACATAATTTACCCGTACCTGGGGGTAGAAAGCAGCTACTTTTCGCCTGTTATTCAGCAGGGCTTGTTCAATGGGGTTGACGCAATTCCTGTCATACACGGCAAACAGGGGCTGCATGTGAATTCCGTGGGTGGGCACGGCCACATCATACCCGTCGGCCTGGTTGATCATGAAATGCGCCAGGGCAGCGGTGACAAAGGGCATGTCGCAAGCGGTGACCAGGCATTTCGGGTTCGAGGCCTCCAGGAGGGCGGCATGGATGCCGCTCAAGGGCCCCCTGCCGGGGATGCGGTCGGGAATTACATGCAGCCCCAGCTGTTCGCCGTTTTCCCTGGTTCCCCCGGCGATCAAGACTTCGTTGAAAACCTTTCTCAGCTCGGAAGCTACCTGTTTAATCATGGCAGCTTCCCCCACCTCTAAAAAGGCTTTATCTGAACCCATGCGCTTGCTTTTCCCGCCTGCCAGAATTACCCCGGTCGCCTGGATCAATTAAATAATCCCTCTTTCAACATTGCTGCTTTGTAAGTTGTGGCCGGTAATTCAATGTCATTAACAGTTATAAGCATTTCTTGTGTAAAATATTACTTTCTCCGTTAATGTGCAAAATCCTTTTAAACAATTAAGAACAGGACGTGCACAAAAACGTCAGGCCAAATCATATTATTTAGTGCACGCTATTTGGGGGAGGGATTGCTTGATGCTGCCCGGCTTCTGGGCTTTAACCATTGTGTCGCTGGTCAACGGACTTATGCTGCTGGTTTCCTATATTGCCAATAACACTTTTCCCCAGCCGCTGTCCGAGGAAGAAGAGGCAAAGTATCTTAAGCTCCTGGCCCGGGGTGACGAGGTGGCCCGCAACGTCCTCACCGAGCGCAATCTCCGCCTGGTGGCCCATATAGTAAAAAAGTTTGACAGCACCGGCGAAGATTCGGATGATCTGATCTCCATCGGGACCATCGGGCTGATCAAAGCCATCAACACTTTTAATCCCGGGAAAGGAACCAGGCTGGCCACCTATGCGGCCCGCTGCATAGAAAACGAGATCCTCATGCACTTGCGTTACACAAAAAAAATACGGTCGGAGGTTTCACTTTACGACCCCATTGGAGTAGATAAGGAAGGCAACGAGATAACCCTGATTGATATTCTGGGCACCCACCCGGAAGTCGTGTCGGAAATGGTCGAGAACCGGTTTGAGCAGAAGCGCCTCCGGGAGAAAGTACACCAGTTGACGCGCCGGGAAAAGAAAGTCCTGGAGCTGAGATTCGGCCTGGAGGACGGCGCCCGGAAAACCCAGCGGGAAATCGCCCGGAGTCTGGGGATATCCCGCTCCTACGTTTCGCGGATAGAGAAAAGGGCCTTGAGTAAATTAACCAGGGAGTTTATGTTGGAAGGCTGCCAGTAACGGCAGCCTTTTTTAGTTTATGGGGCGGAAGACCCGGGGAGTAGTCAAAATAACGCATGCTGTTTTGCATATCACATCACCTACACCAAAACAATGCTAAAAGTAGTTTTTGTCCTGTACATATAGCCGATAAGATAAACCCTGATGCCGTTGTAATCTTTAACTTCTGTCATACCTCTAAACTTCCTACTTCAAATCTCATGTAATCGTGTTGGCTGAGCTTTTTTCAAATTATCCTTTGTTCCCGCTATTCCCGCGTACTCATATTAACCGTCCCCGCGTGCCATCTTTCCGGTTTTGAGTTAATTTATCCTGGCAATGGTTACCACTGCCGAATAACCATCCGTAAGAACACTTGAAATATTTCCTGAACTTCCGTTTTGGAATTGGTATATTGAGTTGGCGCTGGTTACGTTAATTAAAGCTGTTCCAAAAACTACCGTGTCGCTGCTGTTAGGTATAGTTGATGAAGAGACTGCTTTGGAAATAAGAGCAACGCTTGGGGACGTGCGCCGCAAATTGACCACCAACTTCATCGGTGCGCCGGAATCGTTTGATATTGATGCCCACCAATTTACCAGGTATTGTCCTGTTGAAGGTATTGTAAAACTGCCGGAAGCAGGTGCGTAGGTAATTTGGTTCGATAAATCTGTAATGTTAAACAGTATGGCATTCCCCGGCGATATTGTATTGGAAGCAGTATTATGAACCATAGCGTAGGTATTAAAGGACGGTCCTGGCGGACCTTGTAAACTATTGCCGGTATCTTGCCAATACAAGCTTTCCAGGGGATAATCCGGCGCCGGGGAAATCGTCGTGCGATAGCCTATTACAAAACTAGCGGGACTGGTTGCCGTATCCCATCCCGAGGCCCAGTGGGGATCGGCAATAATATTACCAGAAGCATATGCCACTGTACTTCCCGTCGAACCTGCGTCTACCCCTATTAAGCCCTTTCCGGCAGTACCTTGCACCGAATTTCCACTTGCTTCTATAAAACTGAAGATATTATTATTTACATTGTATAGTAATACAGGTACATTCCCTTCGCTGACAGCAGTATTATTATCAAGAAACAGCTTAAAATTAGATCCGATGAATTCTTCAAATTGCAATATGTGCCTTAATATTTTAGGCGACGATGATTGAGTGTTAGTACTAATTAACAGCTCCCCTTGTAATGTTCCGCCAATTACTCCGATATTTGTGATACGAATAAAACTGCACTGGTTATCACCTGAATCTGATACAAAATTATTGTGATAAATGATGCTGCTACCCGAAGTAGATGAGATTAAAATGTAGCGATAACCATTGCCCTGCGCGCCGTTGGGAGCATAAGTAAAGTCGCAGTTACTAATTTGAAACTCCTTTGCTATTATATTGATCCCTGTTTCATTTGTGGATATTGCGCAATTATCAATATAAATACCTGTGGCGTTAATATTGTTTATACTTATAGTTTTTTCAACACTGGAAAAACCGGCAAAATTTTGGATGATTTTCAGCTTTTTGAAAATAACATCGGAGGCGGTAACGTTAAACATGGTTTGCACGGAACTGTTCGTTGTCTCCACAGTTGTTGATGCCATCCCTTGCCCTTCAATGGTAATAGATTTATTGACGTTAATAGTTGATGAAATGGTAAAAGTCTCGGCTGTTAAGAGAATCCTGTCTCCATTGTTGGCAGCTGCTATAGCCGCATCAATAGTTGCGAACATTTGCCCTGTACCCACAGTTAATGTAGCGCCTGATGGCGCGGGGATTGCCCGAATATTTGGGGGTACCGGGGCGGCAACTTTTTGGTATACTTCTCCGGTAGTTGTATCAATATAGGTGTCACCAATAGCACCCAATCCTGGAGGGGGAGGACCACTTCCCGATAAAACAGATGAGCCATTTGCCCCCTGCGGTCCCTGGGATCCCACAGGGCCTTTTGGCCCACGCGGGCCAAGTTGCAAAGTAACCCACTTTGTACCAGTATCCCGATAAAGAATATTATTGTCAGTATTTAAAAAAAGTCTGCCTTCAATCTTTGGTGAGGGCCTTTGTGATAAAGGCCCTTCCTGAATCGAAGGTGTTCCCCCTGCATTCAGCACAAATTCAGGACTTGATTGGGAATTCTGTATTTCTCCTTTGGCTTGCCGATTAATAGAAAGATTAACTGGAATTGCAATACAAATCAGGCTGATTGCGGAAATTAAAATGTAAATCCATAACGTTTTTGAAGCAATTGGTTTTAGCATGCCTTCCTCCCTTCGAATACGGGAATATTTTTATTAAAGTTTGTTTTGCCAGGGCAAGCCAATTGCAAAGCATGTTTTTTGGGGTCGGGCGGGCTTTATCGGGGCCTCAGGAAAAGTACCGTTGCACAGGCAGTACAAGGGTGGACCATCCCCGGCCCACGGTAAGCCAAAGGAGAAGCGCAACGGTATTTGGGGACTGGTGCGCGGCCGCCGCTATTGGTGGCCGGGACCTCTGTACACGGCCAGAACAATGGTTGTTGCCGGTCATTTTCATTTCCCCTAAAGGCGAATTCTGTTATGCTGCAGTAAATTCGTTTCACAGGGGTTTTGTGCCGGTTCTCAGCCGGCGCGTCAGGCGGCCGAATAACACTGCACGCAGATGGCTCAAGGATTTCGCGGGTGAGTTTGATTGATCAGGTTTCCACTTAATAATTAATGTTTTTTATCAATCCCCAAAATATGCTTTATTGACTTGTCCCTATGTATAATATGATCAAAAACGTTATAAGGTGCTAAAAATGTCAATAAAATACTCCACATATTATTCATCTAAATATTCCATTCGCCCGGCGCCGGTGTTTTTAAAGGAAAAGGGCTTCTAAAAACCCGTTAAATCAGGGGGTTTTAGAAGCCCTTGAAGGGGAAAGCAGGTAATGCAAGCAGCCTGAAATATATTTTTCGATTACCAAAAACTACAATACCGCCTTTTTAAACTCCTCAATACCAATCCGCTCGATAAAGCGGGCCGTTCTTTCCCTTCCCCGGGCCTCAGCCCTGTAGTAGTCAAGACATTTACGGGCCAGTTCAACAACCTGATCATCATCCAGCTTTTCTGCTATGATGTCGCCAATACGGGGACGGGCGCCGGAATTGCCTCCGAAAATAAACGTCCAGCCGGATTTCTTGGCAAACAGGCCAATATCCCTGACATAGGATTCCCCGCACTTATTGGGACAGCCTGAAACCCCAATTTTAAACTTGGCCGGCAAGTCCATACCAACGAACTCTTTTTCTAACCGCAGCCCCAGCCCCAGGGAATCAAGGATCCCGAATCTGCAGGCGGCTGTACCGGGGCATGCCTTTACGTAATGGACACAAAGCCCCACTGCCGGGGCAGGTTCAACGTCAAGATCCTGCCATACTTCCTCTACTTTTTCCGGGGGTAAACCCACCAGGGCCAACCGCTGGGCGGAAGTAAGTTTAATTACCGGTATATTATACTTCCTGGCTACCCGGGCCACGTTTTCCAGAAAGTCTGGAGTTACTATGCCTGCGGGTGTTCTTGGCACGATGCCGTAAGTTTTTTTGTCACGCTGGATAAATGCGCCGCGGGGCGAATCTGACATACTAATCCTCCATTCCAATATTTTTTCCAGTTTCTTCGACAACAGCCAGGAAAACTCCTTTTATCTGCCCGGTTTTATGATTTCCCCAGTATAAAAATCTGACTGACAGTTCCCTGGTGCTAATAACATACCTCATCCTTTCCCGCTTTCCTTGAATGGTTGCATCCGGGTAAACAAAAATGTTTTTAGCGAATACCGGTAATAGGAGAAAGATTAGGCGTTTTTGACATTTAAATTAATTTACTTTTTCCGGTTGCAAGATACGTGCTTTGCTGCACTGGCTCACCCGTAAAGAATTAACCGGTCCGGGCTGTCTGTGGTGATAGCCTTGACCGGCACTCGTCAGTAAGCTTTGCATGAGAATTAAAATCTTACAGCTAGTTAGTTTTTCCTGCAATCATTTATTTGCTGTTCTGCCCCCGCAGCCTGTTCAAGACGGTGGCCATTTCACCCCAGTAGACGGGGTCCTCCGGCCGGTGCCCGCTGTCGATTAGTCCGTCAGCCTTAAGACTGGCGATTTCCGCGGCGGGATCCCAGGGTTTTGGGGTGGGCTTCGCCGGCACCTGGACTTCAAGGGCCTGCATTTTCATTAAATAGTTGCTGACTATGATCGAGCCGTAATCCCCAGCCGGCGCCCACCGGCCGCCCAAATCCTCAACAAAATGCAGTTTCCCCGCCCAACCGCTTTTTAAAACGGCGTCCCGGCGCGGGTCCAGGACTTTTGTCCCGGACGGAAGGTTTCCCCCGTAATAATAGACATGCCAGTGCTGGAACTGGGCTTCTATTCCCTCCGCCGGGGTGGCGAAATAAGCGCCCCCCTTGCCGTCAAAGGCCCCCAACCCGGCAAAGTTATTCTGTTCGGGTTTGACCAGACCCCCGTATTTCCAGAACCCCGTTTCCAGGCAGGATTGGGCAAAAACAGCGTCCCAGCGGATGCCGTATTTTGCCTCCAGGGCAATGTAAAATTGTATGTAATCGGGGGCCTGGGGGTTTTTGGCCGCCAAAAACCCCCGCGCCTGGGCAGCGCTTACAGTTGCCGTAGTTTTAACAAGTGTTGAGCCGGGTTCGCTCACCGGGCCGGCTTTGGGTTGGAGCCCCAGGGCAGCTGCCAGACCTCCTGCAATTGCCTCCGCCAGGCCGTCAAGAAAGGAAGCGCTCTTAAGCCGTAAGGAATCCATTCCGTGATCGATAAAAAGGTTTTCCAGTAAGACCGCCGGCATAATGGTTTCCCTCAAGACATAAAAATCCGCCTTTTTTTTGCCCCGGTCCACGAATCCTGCATTTTGGAAATAAGCGGCAACTTTACTGTGCACCGCATTCCTTAAGTTTTCCGTTTCCTCCTTCGCGCCGGTATAGGTGTAGCTCTCAAAACCCGTCCCGCCCCCGCCATTGACATGGATCGAACAGAAATAGCGGGCCCCCAGGTTATTTGCCAGAGCACAGCGCTGAGCCAGTCCCAGGTATACGTCGCTGTTTCTGGTTAGGGCAACCTCCACCTGGTAACCAGACAAAACTTTGGCCAACCTCCTGCTTATTTCCAAATTGATGTCTTTTTCCTGAAGTCCGTTGCCCACGGCCCCGGGATCCTCTCCGCCGTGCCCCGGATCAATTACAAGCCTGTTAATATTAATCCCCCCTTGTAATATTTATTGATAAATTACATTATTGTATGAGTAATATGGAGGTCCAAACCCGGACAGTTCCCCGCGCCGCCGGCGCTCCTCCGGCAGGTTGCTTTGGAGAACACTTGCCGAACTGGTGTTCCCTAGTGGTTATATTAACAGCCAATACCTTAGCTGTCAATTACAGGTTTGTTAAAATATAAAAGATTTTAATAGCGTTTAGCGTGAAAAATCCCTTATCCGGGTTTTTTACAGGCACCTCAGGCCCTTATTTAAGGAGTGTTTTTTCTGACTGCTTCCCGCAATTAAAAATCATGTCCGCAATAGACATATTGGGGACGAACTCCCCCCACAGCTGGGGGTACTCAGGGTGAACGAAGGATTGAAAGACTACCTCGATCCCTTCCCGGGCGAAAGCGGACTGGTCCAGGTGGCGCAAGGCGCCCCTACCCGTACCGGTCAGGTACCTTGTTCCGCCCACGCATCTAACTAGTTTGACGAGATGGTCCAGGGAGCCGTCGTAATCAAGAACCAGCCCGGAGGATCTGACCATGCGGGCGGGGCTGGAAAAGGTGTCCGCCAGGCCAGCAATCAAGCTGATGTTGAAATCTGCCAGCAGCCTGTAATCCTGGTTGTAAACCCGCTGAACGATGGGGAAATATTCCTGGAAAAAAGGCGCCCCGGCATAACATGTTTGCAGTGTTTTAAGGTGTTTTTTTCTCCATTTTTCCGGGTCAACCATTACGATATTTTTTATGGGCGAAAAACTCCCCTTTCCCTGGACCGGAACAGTCAGCCAGAGGGGTCCGCAGGGTGATTTGACGGTCACCCGGCTGACAAAACTTTTGCCCCTGGGGAACTGGGCGTCATCCAGAAAGATAAAGACATCGCAGTTTAAAAGTTTGTGAAAATAACCTGTCCAGGGGATAAAATTGGGCTGGTGAATGGCTACCGTGGTCATGCCTGCTCCCCGGCTTCCTGCCAGGCCAGGATCTTCTGCAGCCCCGTTTCCAGATCCACAAGAGTTTTAAAGCCCAGGACCGATTTGGCCAGGGATGAATCAATCCGGTACTCCCTTTCGTCAACCCAGCCGTCCTCGAAGACGATTTCACCCTTTGAGCCGGTTATTTTCAAGGCTTTTTGAGCAAGTCCGGCAATTGTAACGGTTTCGTCGCTGGCGATATTAAAGACCCTGCCTATTGCGGCCGGGTTTGTGATAGCCAGGTAAACCGCCCTGGCGGCGTCGGCGGCAAAGAGGTAGGAGCGGATTTGCCTGCCACCCCCCCGTACCACCAGCGGCAGACCGGCCCGGGCTCTTTTCAAAAAAACAACCGGAGCGTTGTCCCTGCCCAGGCCGGGCCCGTACAGGTCGGAATAGCGGAGCGTGACAACTCGCAAGCCGTATTCCCTGGCCATTACCCTGCAGTAGTATTCACCCGCCAGCTTTGTGGCCCCGTAAAGCAAGACCGGGTCCAGGGGGTGCCGCTCATCAATGGGCGTGTATAGCTGCCTGCCGTAAACCGAGATGGAGGAGGCGTATACCACCAGAGCTCCCTGGGCGTGCGCCTCCTTCAGCACGTTGTAAAGCCCTACGGTTCCCGCTTCCACATACTGGCGTTCCAGGGAACGGTCGCATTGCGTCACGGGAAAGGCAGTGTGGACAACCAGGTCATTTCCCTGAACCGCCCTTTTAACGGCAGCTTCGTCATTGATGTCATCCTGGAAAAACCTGGCCTTTTCCTGGATGTCCCCGATATTTATTGCGCAACCCCGCCTGCAGTTATCCAAAATCGTGATTGCAGCGCCTTTCTGCTGCAGCAGGCGGGCCACATTAGAGCCCAGGAATCCGGCCCCCCCCGTAATCAGAACCCTGCAGCCGCTTAAATCATCCATACCTGGTCCCACCCCACTTTTTTCTAATAAAACTTCTCCTTTTTTCCGGCAATCCTTGCCGGCATCCCCCTGGCTACCACATTCGCCGGTATGTCCCTGACCACAACCGCGCCGGCGCCAACCAGGGCCCGGCTCCCAACCTTCCGGCCCGGCAGGACAACCGCCCCGATACCAATCCAGGCGCCTTCCCCGATACATGCCCCCCCGCCAAGTTTGGCTCCGGGGGAAATGTGCGTATAATCCTCTATGATACAATCATGCTCCACAATAGCAGAGGTATTGATGATCACGTGGCAGCCGATCCTGGCGCCGCTGTTGATCACGGCGCCGGCCAGGACAACTGTGCCCTGGCCGATGCTCACGCCGGCGGCAATGGTTGCCCGGGGGTGGATAACTTTGGTAAACTTAACGCCGCTCCTGCTTAATTCTTCAGCTGTTATTTTCCGGCGGGAATTGTCGCCAATGGCCACCAGGGCAAGAAGCGCCGGGTGTTTTTGATACAGCCCCGGAATACTGGCTGGCGGGCCCAGGACAGGAAAGCCGCCGGCTTTTAGCCCCTTAAGTTCCTGGTTGTCGTCCAGAAACCCCAGGAAGATCCCCGCCGCACAGGCCGCCTGCAGGGCATCGGCCACAACTCTGCCATGGCCCCCGGCGCCGGCAATGACCACCTCTTCCGCTGCCGATATGTCATCTATTACTGCGTCTGTGCCCTCCCGCTTTAAAACAACCTTCACAGTTTTAAATAGGATACTTAAATCCAAAAAAAACGAACAATTATCAATATACCAAAGGTCCAGTTCAATTCTTTCCCGCCAGTTCAAAAGGTTGCGTCCATTCACCTGAGCCCACCCGGTCAGTCCGGGTTTCACTAGCAATCTGCGCCGCTGCCGGGAGTCGTACCGCTGCACCTGGTAGGGCAAAGTGGGACGCGGACCCACCAGGCTCATGTCACCTTTAAGGACATTAAAAAATTGGGGCAGTTCATCCAGGCTGAAGCTGCGCAGCACTTTCCCCACCCTGGTAATCCGCGACGCGTCGTTGCCGGGTAAAGGGCAGGCGCTGCCGGATTCGTTTATTGCCCGGGTCATTGTCCTGAATTTTAGAATAAGAAATTGCCTGCCTCCCCCGCCGGTCCTCCACTGGCTGAAAATAACGGGAAAACCGCTGTCCAGCACCACCGCCAGGGAGATTATCACCAGGAGGGGGGACAAAAGAGCCAGCGCTGTAAGCGCTGTGCAGAAATCAAATACCCGTTTGAAATATTTTAAGTATCCCGCCATAGACCCACCTGTTAGCAAAATAAATAAAACACGGCCCTTCACCCTATTTTATGTAAGAAAACGGAAATGGTGAAATCCAAACCTTTTGCCGTGGCAAAGCATATAATACACAAATCCGGGGTCCAAAGAGGTTATTATGCTTTTATTTTTGTCCAGAAGGAGAAAACGTACGTTCCGCGTATTCATGTGCGTATTGATGGTCAACATTATATTAATTACGGCTTTGCCATTGAAACCACTTGGGGCCGCCCTTGAAACTGATCCCGGATCAGGTGCGCCGGAAAATATTGCGGACTGTGAAATAATTGATTTCAGGGCTCTCTATGACCGGCTGGAGCAAAAAGGGAAGGAGTGGTACAAAAACTTCAACAATGATGCGGGATATCTGGCTTTCCGGGAGGCTTACGTATTGCAGTCCTATCTGCTCATGTACGAAACCTGCCGGGATACCTGCTATCTGGAAAAATTTATTGATCACGCGGATAGCGTACTGAAACAGCGGGACAGTATCCGTGGAGTCACCGACTACCGGGGTTTGAGCCTTCCCGCCTGGCGCCGTACAAACGAGCCCGACGATCCCAACCCGCTCATTTTGGCTGGGCGGTATTATCACCTGGTTGTGGAGACAGCCAGCATTGCCTATCCTTTCGCCTGGTTTGCCCAGATAGTTAAAAATGAGCCGGGGCTTTGCGACTATGAACGCAAAGCCGGCATTTATGTGCAGGCGGCCGCGGATGCAGTTGCTGTTCACGACGACGAATGGCGGGAATCGGGTGAAGGGGGGTTCTACGTCTTCAGAAAAGGATCTCCCTACTGGTGTGACGGGGTCGGCGTCCCCTTTAACCAGAATCTGGGCATGGCCCGGACCCTTCTTAGAATATGGCAGGTTACGGGTGAAACAAAGTATTTGGATAGGATTACCAGGATCGCCCGCCATTTTCAAAAAAACCTTACCCCGGTTGCCGACCGTTATGTCTGGAATTACTGGTATGGGCATGGTTATGACGGCTGGTCCACGGAGCAGCAGATCAGCAGCAACACCCCGTCCTACAGGGGATACAAAAAATTCGAGGATTTTCGCCACGGTGCGGTGGCCGCCGATTTTGTCGTGCTGGCCTACCAGGCCGGCATCGCCTTTACAGAAGATGCCCACATCTATCGTTTCGCCGGTACGTTGGAAAAGAACCTGCTCAGGGCCGACGGAGGAATTAACGAGTTTGTCAGCGGTTCGGGCCCGGATGGCGGGAGTGGCACGGAAAACACCGGAACCAACTTGTTGATCGGGTTATGGCTGCGCTACAACAGGGTGGCTCCGTCCCTCTTTGACAGGACCTGCCGGCAAGTTGAGGGCCTATCCACGGTGGGGGCCCCCGGCCTGCTGGTGGTCGCCTACCTGAACTGGGCTGCAAGAAACACGATACCGGCTGCCAAAGGATAAAGGACAACCGTTTTGTAGCAGAGCGCAAAATGCATGAATGGATAAGACGATCAACAAGTGATTTTTGGTAGCTGCCAACGGATTCAAAAACAAGGAGGTAATAATTGAAAAATGCGGTTAAAAGACAGAAGGAATTGGGCTGTCGCTGTTGCCGGAGCTGTATTGGTATTGTTTTTATGTATCCTTTCGGGTTGCGGCACAATACAATCAACAAGCCAAACCGGCGAACATCCGCCGGGGCAAGGACAGGAAGCGCAAACTGAGCCGGGACAAAAGCAAGAACAGCCGGAAACGCCTCAAAACGGGGAGCCTAAGGCGGTAAAGCCCGAAAGAACACTGCCTATTCTGCAAAATGCTAATTTTGAAATGGGTCATTACGGCTGGTCCCCGCAGGACGGAACTATTATAACGGAGGAAGACGGCAATAAGTGTATGAGTGTGGGATACACCTGGGGCCTCTTTCAGTTTATGCAGGTCACCCCCGGTAAGACCTATCAGATTTACTGCAAAGTAAGACAGGGCAACGAACCAATTTCTCCCGCCAGGATTTGCATTATCTTTTACGACACGGATCATAAGATCATGCCGGAGAGTTTGGATATAATAAACAATACCGATACCGAGTGGAGGGGTATCTCGAAAAAAGTGTTCACCGTACCGGAAGAAGCGTTGTTTACCAAAATGTTCCTGCTCTCCAACGGCAAGGGTACTGTTTGTTTCGACAATATCAGTGTCTCATTGGCGCCCCAGTAGACAGCCGCCGGACTTCTGCTTTTACCGGGAAATACACAGGCTGGCCGCGCTACCCGGGCGCAAGGTTTTATCAAAGAACCGTTTTACCAGGTGCAATTTGTTTTCCTGAGGTGGAAATTATTTGATCATGGCATATTTTTTTTGGTTCCTCGTTCTGGCTTTATTTTACACTTATGCGTTATATCCCCTGCTGCTGTTGCTGTTCTCGGCCTTGACCCCCCGGAAAACGCTTCCCGCCATAGACCAGCAGCCGGATGTTACGTTAATTGTAACCGCTTATAATGAAGAGGCTGTAATTAGCAAAAAATTAGAAAACTGTCTGGCGCTGGCTTACCCCGGAGAAAAACTTGAAATCATCGTTGTTTCCGACGGCTCCAGCGACCGGACCGATGAGCTGGTGGGGGAGTTCGCCCATCGTGGGGTAACCCTTCTAAAAACCGGCGGCAGAATTGGTAAAACTGGCGCGCAAAACGAAGCGGCCCGGCAGGGCCAGGGGGAAATACTGGTTTTTTCCGACGCCAATTCGCTCTGGGAGCAAGATGCCTTAAACTGCCTGGTTGCACCCTTTCAGGATCCCGGGGTGGGTTATGCCTGCGGCCAGCTTAAATATACCAATACCAGGGAGGGCGCCAGCAGCTTTTCCGAGGGATTGTACTGGCGCTATGAAATTTTCCTGAGGCGGCTGGAATCAGCCACTGGCGCCATTACTGCCGGAAACGGCGCAATTTACGCCATCCGGTCATCCGACTATTTTAATTTTAACAGCAATCAGAGTCACGACTTCGAATTCCCCCGCTTCCTGAGTCTAATGTCGAAAAAGGCGGTTTACATCCACACGGCTGTTGCCTGGGAAAAGGCCGGCGCCACTACGGCAGATGAATACAAGCGTAAAGTCAGAATGCTAGCCAGGGTCTGGGGCAGCGTTCTAAAAGCGCCACCTGTTAAACCCCGGGCTGTTTCAGGCAGGTTGGGTTTTACCTGGAAATATATCTCGCACCGGCTTCTCCGATATTTGGCGCCGTTTTTTCTGGTTCTGGTTTTTGTCCTGAATGTTTTTCTGTATTCCCAGGGCCCGCTCTATCAAATACCCTTTCTGGTCCAGATTTCCTTTTACTCCCTGGCCCTCATTGGGGCCGTACACAGGATAAAAGCAAAAATCTTTTATATCCCCTTTTATTTTTGCCTGTTTCATTTAGCCTGTATCAGGGGGTTGGTTCAAGCCTCATTGAATCGTGCCCCGGCTATTTGGGAAAAGGCCGGAAGTACAAGAACTTAAAGTTAAAAGTAAAGAGATTTGGGAAAAAAGCCAGCTGCATTTTGCGGCAGGCTCTTTTTTATGCCTTAAATTGCCAGGTTTTAAAAAAAAGGGGATTTGTTGTAATTGTCGAAAGTCGAAATATGTAGAAACCGATCTACAAAAGCGCAACAGAGGGGGGTTTTACTAATTATCCAATTAGCTGGCAAGTTTCAAGACGCCCGGTTTTATCATCCTTTAAGCTGACTAAAGAAATTTTAAATTTGGGAGGAATGACTTTGATTCCAGCAAAAAGAGCCCTGCAATTCTGGCTTTGTATTTTTATCGCCTGCTTTGCCTTCCTGGTATTTTTGCCCGTTCAAGTTGGACAAGCCGCTGAAGTTAAAGACTTGAGGGCTTATTTCAACCAACTGGACAACCGGGGCGGCGACTGGAACAAAAACTCAAACAACGATTACGGTTTTCTTGCTTTTCGCGAAGCCTATGTGCTTCAATCTTACCTGCTGATGTATGAGACCTACCAGGATACCTACTATCTGGACAAGTTCGTGGATCATGCCGACTGTGTGCTGAAACAGCGGGACAATATCCGAAAGGTCACCGATTACCGTGGTTTAAGTCTTCCCGCCTGGCGGCACACCGACCCGCCCAACGACAGCAACCCCCTCATCCTTGGAGGCAAGTTCTTCCATGTTGCCGTTGATACGGGCAACATTTCCTACCCTTACGCCTGGTTTGCCAGGATTGTCAAAAACGATCCCAAATTGACCGCCTACAACGGCAAGGCAAGCATCTATCTTCAGGCTGCTAAGGACGCCATTAGTGTTCACGAGGATGAATGGCGGGAGTCCGCAGGGGCCGGCTACTATATTTACAGAAAAGGCTCTCCTTACTGGTGCGACGGGGTGGGTGTCCCCCACAACCAAAATCTGGGCCTGGCCCGGACCATGTTGAACATCTACCAGGTGACCGGGGAGTCCAAATACCTCGACCGGGTGACCAAAATTGCCCGTCACTTTAAGAACAACCTCACCCTGGAAGGTGACCGCTACGTCTGGTATTACTGGTGGGGCCTGGGCTATAGCGGCTGGGCAACCAATCAGCAAATCAGTGTCAATACGCCGTACTACGGCGGCTACAAAAAATATGAGGACTTTCGCCACGGGGCTGTTGACGGTGATTTTGTAGCGATGGCCTACCAGGCCGGCATCGTTTTCGATGAAACAGACGTCCAGCGTTTTGCCAATACAATCGGGAAAAACATAGTCCGTCCCGACGGTAAAATCAACGAGACTGTCAGCAGCGTCAAGCTCAACGGCAGCAACGACCTCCTGATCGGTCTCTGGCTGCGCTTCAACGACCGGGTGCCCGCCCTCTTTGACGCCACTTATCAGCGGGCCTCCAGCTACACTTCGGTGGGCGCGCCGGGTTTGCTTGTGGTTGCCTACATGAACTGGGCCTATAACGGCCCCGGCAGCGGGGAGCAACCGCCCCAGCCGCCCCTGGATACCACCCCCCCGCAGGTGGAAATTGTTCATCCGGCCGACGGCGCCACTTTGGACTTTAAGGTTGATGTTGCCGCTTCGGCCACAGACGACACGGGGGTAGCGGGAGTTGATTTTGAAATCTCCCGGAGCGCAGACGGCCCCTGGACTGCTCTGGCCGGCGGCGTCAAGAACAGTCAGAACTGGATTGTTGCTTGGAACACCCAGAATATGCCCGACGGTACTTATTACCTGCGGGCAATAGCAAGGGACACCGCAGGTAATACCGGGAACTCGGCTGCCGTCGCAGTTACCATTTCAGGCGGGAGCACCCCTGCGCCGGGTGACGGCGAGCTTATGATCAACGGCGACTTTACCCAGGACAAGCAGGGCTGGTTTACAGGCGGCAGCATAGAAACAGAAATTACAGGCAACAAATACGCCGCCAACAACTACAACTGGCAGCTCTACCAGGACTTGCAGCTGCAGCCCGGCGATTACACCTTGAACGCCCTGGCTAAAAAAGGTACCGGTTCAGAAGCAAGAATTACTGTGTTCTTCCTGGACAGCGAAGGAAACAGGACTTTGGACGCGGACACCACCTGTGCAATTAAGGGAGCCGGCTGGGAGACGGTGCCGGAAATTAAGTTCAGCGTTCCGGCGTCCGCCGCCGCCACCCGGATTTACCTTTTGAGCGTTGACACCAGTACGGTGGGGTTTGACAATATCTCCCTGAAAGGGAACGGGATCAACCCTGGCGACGGGGATGATGGTGACGTTATAAAACCGGGTGACGATGATGATGACGGAACTACCCCGGACGACGACCAGAAGCCGTTGAACCTTATGGTCAACGGCGACTTCAGCCAGGACAGACAGGGCTGGTCAGCCGGCGGCAGCGTAGCTGCGGAAAGCAACGGCAACAAATACGCCGCCAACAACTACAACTGGCAGCTCTACCAGGACTTGCAGCTGCAGCCCGGCGATTACACCTTGAACGCCCTGGCTAAAAAAGGTACCGGTTCAGAAGCAAGAATTACTGTGTTCTTCCTGGACAGCGAAGGAAACAGGACTTTGGACGCGGACACCACCTGTGCAATTAAGGGAGCCGGCTGGGAGACGGTGCCGGAAATTAAGTTCAGCGTTCCGGCGTCCGCCGCCGCCACCCGGATTTACCTTTTGAGCGTTGACACCAGTACGGTGGGGTTTGACAATATCTCCCTGAAAGGGAACGGGATCAACCCTGGCGACGGGGATGATGGTGACGTTATAAAACCGGGTGACGATGATGATGACGGAACTACCCCGGACGACGACCAGAAGCCGTTGAACCTTATGGTAAACGGCGACTTCAGCCAGGACAGGCAGGGCTGGTCAGCCGGCGGCAGCATAGCTGCGGAAAGCAGCGGCAACAAATACGCCGTCAACAACTACAACTGGCAGCTCTATCAGGATTTGCGGCTGCAGCCCGGCGATTACACCTTGCATGCCCGGACTAAAAAAGGAGCCGGCAAAGAGGCCAGGATCTGCGTCTTCTTTATCGACAGCAAAGGAAACAGGACACTGGATGCGGACGTCAGGTATAAAATTAATGGCAGCGGCTGGGAAGATGTGCCGGAGATTAAATTCAGCGTACCGGCAGCAGCCGCCGCCACCCGGATTTACCTTTTGAGCCCGGATCCAAACACGGTGGGTTTTGACAGCATCTCCCTGGAACAGACCGGTTCCGCGCCCGGCAGCGGGCAGCCGTCAAACCTTCTTAATAACGGCGACTTCAGCCAGGGCAAGCAGGGTTGGTCAGCCGGCGGTACCCTTAAGACTGAAGCCAACGGCAATAAATATGTTTCAAATAGTTACAACTGGCAGCTCTATCAGGATCTTGTCTTAACCCCCGGCCAGGAGTATAAGCTGGGTGCAGTTACCCGCAGGGGTACCGCCAAAGCTGAGGATGCCCGTATGGCTGTGGCCTTTATTAACGCCGCGGGGGACCGCACAGTGGCTTATGATTTCAGGTACCGGCACAAGGGAACCGGCTGGGAGGCCATGCCCGAAAAAACCGTAAGCGTCCCGGCCGGAACGGTCACCACCAGGATTTACCTGCTGTCTGCCACGGAAAGCGGTTATCACGATTTTGACAATATTGTACTGACTCCGTAAGCTTAACGGAAAGAAACCGGAAACCGGAAGAGCATACCCCACGGGTATGCTCTTCTGCTTCATCATTATTAATCCCTGCGTCCGATAACCGCGGCCGGAACCCCGGCAACGACAACATTGTCCTCCACGTTCCTGGTTACTACGGTGTTGGCGCCGACGACAACATTGTCGCCCACCACGATATCGCCGATGACTTTGGCCCCGGCACAGATTATGACATTGTTACCAATCACGCCTGCTTTCCGGCCGCCCAGATCGACTCCCACGGTGACGCCCTGAAAGATCGTGCAGTTGCGCCCAATGACCGCGGTGGGAGCGATAAAGATACAGCCGTAATGTTCGATGTAGAAGCCGCTGCCAATCCTTGTTTCCGGATAGATTTCAATTCCGGTCAGAAGCTTTAGGGGAAGCAGGACCAGGATCCGGTACAACATCAGGATCAGCCGGGCCGGCAGGCAGCGTCGCTGGTAAAGGAAGTGGCCCAGGCGGTAGCCCAAAACGGCCCAGATGCCTGGCTTCTGGATGAACCTTCCTGCTTTGACCCAGAAGCTTTTGCCGGCCACAGGAGACATCGCCCTGGCCAGGTCTTCCCTCATAAGTCCTAAAAGGCGTTCGGTCTCCCCGCTCTGCAGCAGCTTTCCGTAAAACTCCAGCAGACCGGCGGCCTGGTTTTCCCAGTTATACCAGGCCAAAAAGGCCTTCCGTCCGTTGCTCCCCAGTTCCCCGGCCAAATCCTGATCGGCCAGAAGCTCCACCACAGCCCGGGCATGGTCCGCGGGATCTAAGGGTGATACCAGAATTCCGCAGTTTTCTGCTCTGACCACCGCGGCCCCTTCCCCGTATTCCGAAGCCACCACAGGCAGAGCCATAGCCATGTATTCGGTCAGTTTGGTCCCGATGCCATAGAGGTGCTTGGGTATGGGGGGAAACGGTGTCCAACCAACACTGCACCGGGCAAGGCAGCCCATGACCTCCCCGTATCCCACCTGTCCTGTAATCCGGATGAGCCCTTTTTCTTGTAACTCCTTTAGTTTTTCCCTGTGCCCCTGGGAAAGTCCCTTGAAGCTGACTCTTCCCACCAGCAGACACCTTGCTTGGGGTATTTTTTCCCGTACCAGGGGCATGGTTTCCAGGACTGTTTCCAGACCCCGCTCCTTTCCCATAACCCCCAAATAAATAACTACCGGTTCCTTGCCGGATTTCCCATCACAATTTCCGGTATCAAAATAATCTTGGCCAAAGGAAGCCAGGGGAAAATTGCGGACTACCGTCACCAGGCGGGCGCCTGAAAAATTTTTGGCCAGCTCCCCGTCGGCTGTTATTACACCGCTGAAAATACCCGCACAAGCCCGCTCCAGCCGTTCCACCAGGCACGCCGCCACGCCCCGCAGGGGTTTGGGAATCCATTCCCTGGTGCGGATGGTTATATAGTTATGTTCATGGACATCGTAGACCACTTTCCGCCGCTTCAACAGTTTGAGCACGACGCCCAGGGGAATCAGCTCCGGATCGTGGAAGTGAAAAACCCTTGCTTTGGAACGCCAGGCGCGTACAGCCAGGCGCAGCCAATTAAAACAACGGAAAAGGCGCCGGCGGTAGTGTTTCAAACCGTAGACCCGGACCCCGTCCACTTCCCGGTACCTGAAGGGCGCCGGGGCGTGCAGCTCTATGCCGTAGTCATGCTTTAGCGTCATGGCTTCTTTGTGGAAAATACGCGGGTCATCCCAGCTGTGGACCGAGCTCATTAGAAATACCTGGGTTTTATCGCCTGAGCCGCCTTTGCGTTCAACCATCTGGCCGGCCAGGGCCAGTTCCGTGTTCATCCTTTCCTGCCAGGTCCAGAAATGCCTCTCAGCAAAAATCTTCGCCCGGCTGCCCAGACAGGCCCGTTTTTCTTTATCTCCCAATAAGTCCGCGATGACAGGACCAAGAGTGTCAAGCCGGTCCATTTCAACCAGCATTCCGGTGACATTGTTTTTAATTAATTCACCGGTTGACCCGTTATTTAATGTTACGATACATTTCCCCGCAATCATTGCCTCCAGCAGGGGGTTGCCGATGTTGGCGGAGTCATTGCACGAAACAAAAACATCAGCCAGGGCCAGATATTTGGGCACTTCCCACTGGGCCACGGACCCGGCAAACACTGTTTTTTCCGCCACCTTCAACCGGGAGGCCAGGGCCGCCAGCCGGGCGTATTCCTCCCCTTCACCGACGATCACCAGTCTGGTCCGGGGTTCCCGCCCGGTAATTCCGGGCATGGCCCGGATGACCCGATCTATTCTTTTCCATTTGTGCAGCCGGTTTACAGTGAGAATGACCTTTTCCCCGGGCTCCAGGCCCAGGCCGCTTTTAAAGGCCTGCAGGTCAAAACCGGCCGGCAGGGAATAATCCCTGTTAATCCCGTTCATCCAGAATTTGACCCGGGACATGTCAACACCCAGGTATTTTAAAAGTTTATCCTCTTCCTGACCGTCGTTTGTCATGATCAGCAAATCGGAAGGAACCTTTAAAGCCAAAATTTGATCCCAGTACTTCAGCCGCCACAGCTTCTGAGGCCTAAAATAGCCTATGGTGGTACCCTGAAATCTGGATATGAAGGACTTTCTAAATATTTTGGCCAGGATCCAGCCGCACGGTACGCCCAGGGTATCGTAACCGTAAAAAAGATCTATTTTTTCGCGACGGGCCAGGACCATACCGTACAGGAGCGCGACTGTCTGAAAAATAACCCACCAGAGGTTTTTAGCCAGGTGGCTGACCACACGCCTGGAATATAAAGCTTTTATTAGCGGCAGGTCAAACCTGTAAATATGAAGGGCGGGATGAACGTCGCAGATCGGATCCTCGCCTTTGTTGCCGGTCAGAAAATGTACTGTCCAGCCCCCGCCCGCGTAACCCGCCAGGGTTTGATAAAGTGATTGGGCGCCCTTGCCGGTTCCCATCGACCAGATCTCCAGGCCGGATATTACCAGCAATGTTTTTTTGTCCAAGCAACCTCCCCCTTTAGTCCAGTCGGACAGCCTCGCAGGTGACCCCTTCCCCGCTGACCGTGCAAAGGATATAATGGTAATAGCCGCCCAGCAATGCCGGCACATGCAGGCTGGAACCCGCCCCCCCGCTGATGATGTGGGTTGTTGCGCCGTTCTTGAATTTTAAATAGCCGTGAAAGTGCCCCGAAAAAACAGCTTCCACGCCGTATGCCCCGCATAATCGAAGGAAATCTGCAGCAGCCCGGGGATTGTTCCAGGTAGTGTTCAATCCGCGCTCCCTGAAGGTGAACCTGCTGTTCAGCCTGAAAATACCGGGCAGCAGCGGGGGTTCGTGGGCGAAAACAAAAATATGCTTGCATTTTGGCCTTGCTTCCTGCAAATCGCTGACAAGCCACTTCCACTGAGCCCCATCCGGGTAGAGTCCCTTTGTTCCGCTTTCCTTCCTGTGCTGCCAGGCCGTATCAAGAACAATGAAATGACAGTTTAAACGGTTAAAGGAGTAGTAACTGACACGTTTGCCCCGGCTGTCCTTAACCGGGAGTTTGTCTTTAAAAACGCCCAGATAATTTTCTTCTCCGTCGCCTCCCCCGCCGTCCGCCCTGGCGCCTTCAATAATTTCATGGTTTCCCAGAACCGGGTACCAGGGAACCTTTAATTTATCGAGGGCCTGTCTAAAGGCCTGCAGGTTTAAAATTGGACCGCCCCGCTCCGGACCATCCCCGGTATAAACCACAAAGTCGGGTGTATTTTCATTGATTTTTTGGACAAGTTCTGTCAGCACCACGTTTCCCTGACATTCTCCGCAGCCGGGTACAATGCTGGAATCCCCTAAAACAACGAAACTAAACAAGCTCTTTTCCTCTATTTGGCGGGACTTCAACGTTTCCACAGACTCCTTTGCATCTTTGACATTGACCCGCTCCGGGAGCACAAGTAAAATTATTAATACGCTTATAAAAGAAAGTAATAAAGATATCGCGCGCATTGGCAGCTGCTCCTATTAGCCGGACCCTTGCCCCCGGCGGAATAACGAAATAAAAGGATCCCATAGTCCTCTGAGTTGAGGCGCGACGCTTTTTAAAAAAACCGGGAAGCGATCCCTTTAAAATGAACTGGTTGACCCCTCTTAATTAACCACCAGGCGTATTAAACTGAACAATTCCGCAAAGCCGGCTCCTATTTGGGCCCCCCTGATCCCGGCCAGGTTCAGCACAAACGCTTCCCCGCAATATTTTCTGTGGGACTGGGAACGGTAACAGGCTAAAGCCGCGGCTTTTTTTTGCAGGTGGGATCCCTGCAGAATGATAAAGCAATTGTTCCTGAAGCAAAGATTATTCCAGGGCAGCTCGTAACCCAGGACGGATACCTGTTTAAAGGCCCGGATTCCTTCCCGGGCAATTGTCCGGTGGTCCTGATGCAGATCTTCCAGAGCCGGCAACATTACCAGGTCCGGCTTCAATTCCCGCCGCAGGATAATAAGTTTTTCCAGAATCTCCTGGCGCCGGACGGGAAATTCCCGGACCGGAAAATCGTACCTGACCAGGTTTTTAGCGGGGATACCCAGGGTGGAAGTGGCGGTATGCCATTCCCGGACCAGGGTATCGGGGGGAAGGCCCTCCGGCAGAGACTTTACTGCCGCTGAGAATACGGCCTGGTAAACCTCCCTGCCTTCTTCCAGAAATCTTGCCACTGTGCCGCCGCAACCCAGTTCGCCGTCGTCCGTATGGGGGGCAAGCACCAAAATCCGCTTAAACATCCGCATCCCACCCAGCTGTCACGGACTGGTAAAGATCCAGAAGCTTTTGGGCGCTGCAGCTCCAGGTATAATCCTTTAGCACGGTGTCCCTGGCTCTTTCGCCCAGAACCAGGGCGTAATTCTGGTTTTTTAACAGGCCCAGGACGGCGCCGGCCAGTCCATGTTCATCAAGGGGTTCAACCAGCAAGCCATTGACCCCATGGCGAATGACATCAGAAATACCCTGCCCCCTGACACCAATAACGGGTTTGCCGTGGGCCATAGCCTCCAGATAGACAATCCCGAAACCTTCCAGCCAGCTGGGCAGCACGAACAAATCAGAAACAGACATATACTCCATAACTGTGCTGTGGGGCAGGGGCGCGATAAACTCAACTGCTTCCTTAACTCCCAGTTCCCCGGCCAAACTCAGCAAATTTTCCCTCTCTTCACCCCCGCCGATAATCAGAAGGATAACCTGGTTGAACTGTTCCCTTATGATTTTAAAAGCCCGCAGGGTCAGGTCGTGCCCCTTTGTCTTTTTTAAGCTTCCCACGGAGAGAATAATTTTGCTCCCGGCATATTTTTCCTTGAGCGGGCTGTAATCCCGATAAATACCGGCGGGGTCGATCCCGTTGCCGATTACTTTAATCCTGGCGTCCGGGCCCAGGTGGGACCTGCATGAGTCCGCAAGTTTTTCACTTACATTCACAACTGCCTCTGCCCCCCGCAGAGCCTCCAGGACGGTCCGGCGGCACCTGCCGTTCCGGAACACCGTATCCTGCAGATCCCGCCCGTGGATGGTAACAACCAGGGGTTTTTTAAAAATGCGGCTCAAGAGCGTGCCCGCATAGCCGTCCGGCAGGGCTGTATGGGCATGGATCAGATCAAAGGGCCAGGCCCCGTTTAGTTTCTTGACCAGATTTTTTATCGCCCGGTAATAAAACCAGCCGCTATAGGCAAAAAACCGGTTTTGGGGCAGAAGCAGGTAACGCGGGTGAAAGATCTGTACCGCCCCTTCCTCCACTAACTGTGAAATCCCGGCATACCCCCTCCACTTTTTGGCCAGGAAACGGATAGGGGCAGGGGCGGCGGGAACAGGGGAAACGACTTTGACCTGGCACCCCAACCGGGTCAAGGCGGTAACCTGGTCTTTGACAAAACCACCCCGCAGGGGGTTGTGTTTATTTGGGTAAAGGTTGGACAGGCACAGAACTTTCAAATTTCTCCCCTTCTTCAGTTTCATGCATTGTTTTGCTGCAGTTGTACAGATTCAGGGCGCAAAGGGCCATACCGAAAAAAATCCACATCACCCTGCTGTAGGCCAGGCTGCTGGAACTGACCGCTGCGATTGGAAAGCCCGCCAGGCCCACCAGGGCGCCTTCTGCCACCATTCTGATTACACCCGGACCTGCCCGGATGGTTAAAAGGAACAATTGAACCAGCAGCTTGCCGATAAAAGCCACATAAAGAACAAATATAAAGATACCGTAGTTTACCAGGATTTCCAGCCACCAGTTATGCAGGGCAAGAATCTGGAATGTTTCCGTCCGGTATTCCTTCATATGTTCTTCGGCGTTGCCGGCCCCTACCCCCATTAAAGAGTGTTTATTCAGCTCTAAAAGTGCGTTATTAATCAGAATCATTCTGGCCGAGTATTCCCCGCCGGCATGTTCCAGGGATACCAGGTGATGACGGGCAATTCTGAACTGCCTTTTGAGCTGGTAGTGAAGAGCGGGGTGCGTACTTGCCAGCGCAAAATAAAGGACAGCAGCAGCGGTTGCCACCACCAGAACATTTCTAAATGCCTTTCCCTTCCCCTGAATCAAGTAAATAATTACAGCAGTCAGCAGGCTTAGGGCCACAGCCACTAAATTACCCCTGGAGCCTGTGTTAATAATCAGAAATATCCCCGTACCGGCGCAGGCGGCCAAAACAAGGGCAGGGATAAGGGTTTTCAGCCTGGCGGCAAGATATCTGGCGGAAATGTACAGGAAAGGCAGATATAAAGCCAGATAGGTGGCCATGTCATTCTGATTCTTAAAGACACCCCGGGGCGTTTTCGAAATCACGCCCGCATTTTGGATCAACCCCGCCGTTTTCAAGTGCAAGCCTGTTTTGTATTCCCAGATTCCCACACCCATGATGATTAAAAGGATTGCCGCCAGGATGAAGAAAGACGCTATCAGGTCCTTTTCCTTGCGGATATAAAAGGTAGTAAAGCCAATCAAGCACAGTCCGGAAAAAAGGTACCACAGGTTTCTTAGTCCGTCCGGGATGTTGCCGGCCCAGGCCAGGGAAAACAAAGCCCAGACCAGCCAGACCAGGAAAAATACGAAATATGGCTTCGTTTCCCGGTTTAGGGCCAGGTCCATCTTCCGAAAGGCCAGGAAAAAGCCGAAAAGGGCCAGGTGCAGACTTAATAGTATTTTAAAAGCAAATATTCCCGGACAGGCATTTAAGGCCAGCAGCGGGCCGAAAAAGGCCGTCACCAGAGTGGCCAGCCAAAGCGCCTTCATGAATATCATAATTTTTTCGCAGCTCACTTCATCTACTTTTGCCCTGACTTTCCTAAGCAACCCAAAGTCGACCTCACTTTATTCTTTATTTGCTCTATTTCGCTTCTGGAAAAAAGTTTTGTTCTGACAGCCAGCCCCGCGAAAAGCAAGAGGTAGGCGAAACCGTTCACTGTCAGGGAAATAAGCCCGTTGTTAATCATTGACTTACCTGCCAGGGGAACCAATCCGGCCGCCAGGGAAACCACCAGGATGTGCAGGGTATTTCTCCAGGGGTACACATCTTTAAAGGTGCAATTCACCACTGAGCAAATTTTGCCAAGCTGGAGAAAAGTTATGATATAAATACCCGCCACCGTGGCCAGGGCGGCTCCCCAGACACCCCACAGCCGGATCATAACCAGGTTTAAGACTACGGAGATAAGCACGGTATAAATAGAATAATACATAATTACCCTGGAAAGCCCCGCCGCCAGCAACACGGAGCCGAAGGTGGTAACCCGGATCGGCAGGGTCAGCAGGTAGATTTGGAAAATACCCGCGCTGGCAAGGTATTTTTCTGAATACAAAAGGACCAAAAACTCCCTGGCAAAAACAAAAAGGAAAACCATCACCGGCAGAATAATCAGGGAGACCTTGCGTATGGAACGGTGCCAGAGGGCCAGCATTTTCTGGTATTCTCCCCGGTTGTACAACAATACCAGTTCCGGCATCAGGACCGACATTACCGCCGCGTTCAGGATTCTGGCCAGGGGCAGTTCCATAGCTCCGTTGGCGTAGATGGCAAATTCCCGGGCGGTGAAATACCCGGAGATGATCAGCTTGTCAATTTGACGGCTGAAAGCCCCCACCACGGAGGACAGGCCGATGGGTACGGTGAATTTGAGCTGTTCCCTGATATTTTGTTTTTTCCAATCCAAAGGCACGGTCCTGAAGGGGCGGTAAATCAAGAGCGAAAGGATGGTAAATTCCAAAACGTAATAGATTAAGAGAGCCGTAAAAATGTTTTTCAAGGATGGCTCCAGATAGATAGCCGCGGCAATGACACCGAACCTGACCAGGGTGGCGGAAGTCAGGATGCCCGCCGCAACTACAGCTTTTTTAAGACAGATGTACAGGTTGTGGTAATAAGACGTGGGCATGGTTAACAGCGGGACCAGGGAAAATATTTTAATTAACTGGCCCAGGGCCAAGTTATTGAACCAGGCGCCAAAATAATCCGCCCCCGCGTATAAAAATACCGCGAAGAGAAAGCCAAGGATGAAAAGCCCGGAATAAGTTTGAAAAATAAATGTCTTTTGCCGCCCGGGCTCGAATCTTGGTACGAAATAGTTGACGCTGGTGGCTATCCCCAGGGTAAACAACGGAATCAACGTATAATATAAAAGCCATACCTGCCTGTAGGTTCCGTAATCCTCCAGTGTTAGCACACGGGCCAAAATCATCCCCAGGATCAGGAGGGTAAAGGCGTCCGCCGCCTTGGCAGCTGTTAACAAAAACGCCTGGTAGCTGAGGCTGTTTTTCATGGCAGCTTAATAATCCAGGAGCGTTTTAACAACCAGCCGGGCAGTGTCTTCGGTAATTTCCGGATCCAAAGGCAGAGCAAGGGTTTCCCGGGCAGCTCTTTCCGCCTCCGGCAGATCGCCGGGCCGGTAGCCAAGCTCTTTGTAGACCTCCTGCAGGTGAAGGGGCAGGGGATAGTATATACCGCTGCCGATACCCGCCCCGGACAGGCGCGCCCTTAAAAGATCCCTATCCGGGGAACGCACCACGTAAAGATGGTAAACGCTTTCGTTCCACGGTTCAACATGGGGTGTAACAATGCCGCTGCCGTTCAAAAGATGGTCGTACAGCGCCGCCCGGTCCCGCCGCTGCCTGTTCCACCGGTCCAGGTGTTTTAATTTTACCCGCAGAACGGCGGCCTGGATTTCGTCTAGCCTGCTATTGTAACCGTGGATGGAATGATGATAACGGATATGGCTTCCGTGTACCCTTAACAGCCTGAGCCTGGCTGCAATTTCACTGTCCTTTGTAACCACCATGCCTCCATCGCCGTAACCGCCCAGATTTTTGGTGGGATAGAAACTGAAACAGGCGGTATGCCCCAGGGAACCGGCCCTGTGACCCTTGTAACGGGCTCCGATGGCCTGACAGGCATCCTCGATTACTGCCAGCCGGTGTTCCCGGGCAAGTTCCAGAAGGGGGTCAAGGTCCGCCGCCTGGCCGAAGATGTGCACGGGAATAATGGCCCTGGTGCGGGGAGTAATCTTCTCCGCGACCTTTTCCGGGTCCAGATTGTAGGTGAGGGGATCGATGTCGGCAAAAACCGGCAGGCCCCCTGCTTTTGAAATGACTTCGGCTGTGGCGAAGAAAGTAAAGGGAGTGGTAATAACCTCCGCGCCGGGCCCTACGCCCAGGGCTTTAAGGGACAGTAACAGCGCATCCGTCCCGCTGGCTACCCCGATACCGTGCTTGACCCCGCATAATTCTGCCACGGAAGACTCCAGGGCAGCGACGTTTTGGCCTAAAATATATTCCCCGCTGTCCAGCACCGAGTTAATTGCTGTAATAATCTCATCTTTAATTGAGTTATATTGTGCCTTCAGATCAATTAGCGGTACAGACACCCCTGGTACCTCCTGCCTAAATCTTAATAACCCTGGTTTTCCCCTCCAGGAATTTCCCGGTGGCGTTGCGCGCGTCCACCAGCACCTTGGCGTGGTTGAGGATCATTCCGTAATCAAAGCAACTGTGGTCAGTTGCAATCACCACACAATCTGACCGGGCAATTTCCTTTTCGGTCAGCGGGACACTTTTTAAAACGCGGCCGGGGGTGAGGGAAACCATGGGAATATAGGGATCATGGTAGGATACCTCCACTCCTTCACCGGCCAGAAGCGACATGATCTTAACGGCGGGGGATTCCCGGCTGTCATTAATGTCCTTTTTATAGGCAGCCCCCAAAACAAACACCCGGGCGTCCCGGATACTTTTTTTATTCCGGTTTAAGGCCTGCCGCACTTTTTCGGCAATAAAGTAAGAAGCCTTGATATTAATCTGAACGGCGAGATCGATTAAATTGGAGTAAAAATCATATTCCCGGGCCTTCCAGGTTAAGTAATGGGGATCCACCGGGATACAGTGACCTCCCACCCCGGGACCGGGATAAAAGGTTTGAAAACCGAAAGGTTTGGTGCTTGCCGCCTCTACGATTTCCCAAACGTCCAGCCCCATGCGGTCGCAGATAAACATAAGCTCGTTAACCAGGGCAATATTCACGGCCCGGTAAGTATTCTCGAAAACCTTGATCATTTCCGCAGCCGCCGGTGAGGAAACAGGGACCACCTGGTTTATGGCCTGGGAGTAGAAATGACAGGCCAGGTCAAGACAGGAGGGAGTTACGCCGCCTACGATTTTGGAAATATTCCTGGTCTTGAACCGCTTATTTCCCGGATCAACCCTTTCCGGTGAATAAGCCAGGAAAAAATCTTCGCCAACCTTTAATCCCTTTGACTCCAGGAGGGGCAGGATAACCTCCTGGGTGGTTCCGGGATAAGTGGTGCTTTCCAGGGTTAACAACTGGCCCTTGCGGAGGTGGCCGGCAATTTGTCTTGTCGCGGCAACTACCTGGGAAATATCCGGATCCCGGGTGGCGGTAAGCGGAGTAGGAACGCAAATGATCATGATGTCGGCGCTGTCCAGACAATCAAAACTGGAAGTAGCCGAAAGCCTGCCTTGTTCCACCAGCTTCCTCAGTTCCTCCCCGTCGACGTCAGGGATATAACTTTTGCCCGCATTGACAAATTTGACGCGCTCCCCGCATACTTCTATCCCTGTAACATGAAAACCCACATTTCCCTTTTCCACGGCCAGAGGCAGACCCACATAACCCAGACCAACAACAATTATATTTGCTTCGCGGTTTTCGATTTTTCTTTTTAATTCTTCCATGGGATTGCCAGGCAGCATTCTCTATTTTCCCCCCACTAAGGTCTGATCAGTATTATGGCTGAAGCCGGGTATTAGTTTTTGAAGCAGTCCCAGCGCTTCCCGCTCGCCAAAACCGCAGCCGGGTAAATCCGTATTGTTTATGAGCTCCCTTACTGCCGGTCCGGGGTCCCCTTCCGGCCGGGTTACCAGAATCCTGGTGTGGACGGTTTTATCTACCCGTTCGTCCCCCGTAAACAGTTCCTCGAAAAGTTTTTCCCCGGGCCGGACCCCGGTATATAGTATAGGAATATCTAAATCAGGCCGGAAACCCGACAATTTAATCAAATCCCTGGCCAGGTCGGCAATCTTTACGGGTTCGCCCATATCCAGAAGGAAAATCTCCCCTCCCCTGGCCAGCGCGCCGGCCTGAATGACCAACTGTACAGCTTCGGATACGGTCATGAAGTACCTTACCATGTCCGGATCCGTCACCGTTACCGGCCCTCCCCGGGCTATTTGTTTTTTAAACAGGGGCACGACACTGCCTCTGCTGCCCAGCACGTTGCCGAAGCGCACGGCGGAATATCTTGTGGCGGAAATCCGGTCAAACTCCTGAATAACCATTTCAGCCGACCTTTTTGTGGCCCCCATTACACTTTTCGGGTTAACAGCCTTGTCGGTGGAGATCAGGATAAATACGTCGGTTTGAACAGCTTCCGCCGCCCGGGCTACATTCATGGTGCCGATTACATTATTTACGAAAGCCTCGTAAGGGGTTTTTTCCATGAGCGGCACGTGTTTATGGGCGGCCGCGTGGAATACCACGTCCGGCCGGCAACGGGAAAAAATATGCTCAATCCGGTACCGGTCCCTTACGTCCGCTATGGCAATTTCCCGGCTCAGGCCCGGATAACGGTTTTCCAGGGCAAGGTTGGCCTCGTATACGCTGTTTTCACCGCGGCCCAAAAGCACCACCAGACGCGGTCCGAAAGATGCAACCTGATTACAGAGCTCGGAACCAACCGATCCCCCGGCGCCGGTTATCAGAACTACCCTTCCGTTTAAATAGCCGGCGATATCCCGCAGATTAACCCTCACAGGTTCACGGTGCAGCAAATCTTCCACTTCCACATCCCTGATCTGACCCAGGCTGATGTTTCCCCTGAGGTAACTGAACACACTGGGGGTGATTTTCAGCCGGGCCGGCGTGTGGCTGCTGATATTTACCAATTCCCGAAGCTCCTTGCTGGATGCCGAAGGTATGGCAATAATGATTTCCTTGACACCGTGCCTTTCCACCAGAACAGGTATATCCTCCCGTTTGCCCAACACAGGCAGGCCGTACATCCTCATATTTTGCTTGAACTCGCTGTCGTCAACAAAACCCACCGGGGCAAAATCTGTTTCATTATCCTGTATGGCCCTGGCCACCAGTGCCCCGGCTCCCCCGGCGCCAACAATTAAAACCGGCTTTTTGCGGTGCCGCGGAAGTTTGAAATTGTCCAGGTCCCGGCAAACCCGCCAACACAGCCTTGACCCGCCTACAAAAAACAACATCAACAGCCAGCTTATTAAGAACACGCTGCCGGGCAAGTAAGCTTTGAAAAAAAACAGGTTCAGGCAAAACTGGAGAGAACCCGTTAAAGTTACTGCCTTGATTGTGGCGTATAGTTCCTTTGCCCCGGCATATTCCCAGATCCTGTTGTAAAGACCGAAAAGATAAAAAGAAGATAAGGACACCGCCGCTGTGACGGCGGCAAGGGCTCCAATTCTTGCCTGACCGTCCAGGAGACTCGCTTTTGAGATAAGCAAGACGGCGGATATTGTTGCCGCATTGACAAGCAGCACGTCCAGGGCCATCAGCAATAACATTCTAATCTTCCTGCTCATTCGTTACCTGCCACTTTCCGAATCAATTAATCCTTTACCATCTAAAAAGTCCCGGATTATTTGATAAAATCATCTTTGCAAACCCTTAAAAAGCATGTTTAACTCTCGTGTTAGACTATTCACTTCTGCTCTTTTCGGTGACGTCCGTCATGGATAAATTACCCGTCAATATCATTAATTTCCCTTAGAGGCTAGCCTGCGGCAAAAAAAATCTCCCTGCAAGGGTAACGGCAGGTCAAATGGTTAGTCAGCAAACCTTTGTTCTTGCATATTTTCCGGGGAAACACCCTATAATAATAAAAAATTGTGGAGGAAAAGCCATGCTGGATAACGTGACAGTGTATACTACACCAACCTGACCCCATTGCACCCACGTGAAGGAGTTTCTTTCACAAAAAGGGGTTAGCTTCAAGGAACTAAATGTTGCTGAAAATGATGCGGCCCGCAGTGAAATGATCAAAAAAACCGGACGCATGGCTGTTCCCACTATTTCAGTGGGAGAACAAGTGGTGGTCGGATTTGACCGAAATGCGCTGGAAAGATTGCTTCCATCCGGGAGGTCCACCTGAAATGGGGGACCTCCCCGGCTTTTAATAACACTTTTTTTTCAGAAACAATTATCTTTATGATTGCGAAATAAAGATGAGGTTCCGGATAGATCCCGCGCCGGTTATTGTAAAAGCTTTATTCTGTATTGTTTGGTTTTTCTAAATTAACTTGCAATTGCGAATATCTTGTGAAGGGTTGCGCAAACTCGAATATTGTATACAATATAATTAAGGAAAACAAACTGATAAAAGGAGGGGAAAATGAATGGTGTGGTTTAGTATTTTTTTAGGGACAATGCTGGCCTACCTTTGTGTGTACGTAATCGCCTGTTATCATGTCTATATTAAACCCGAGAATGAGAGCACCGGCAACAATTCTAACCCTATTATTCATTACACAACATACTGCTCGCCCGCATTCTTATTTCCTCCAATGAAGACCTCGAAACTGTTCAAGCCCACGAAACTCTAGCCTATGCACAAAAAGTACTGAAAGTCACAACATCTTGAAAAATTGATTTATAAATGGTTATAAATAAAGCAACCTTTAATTAGAGTTGCTTTATTTATCTTTTAGTTACTAATTATTTATTTAAAATTAACGAAAAATTACAAAATCTTTGTATTTTTATGAACAAAACGTTTTTTTGTTAGTAATATTATTATAATTAAATGTATCCTAAAAATAATCGCCTATTAAGTTAGATTTTAGTATTATTTAGTTGTATTAGACAATATTTACAAGACGTTAAACAAATCCGGTATTTATAGAAGTAAGTTATGTTATGAATATTTAGATAGTTTAGATACTTATTATATTAAAACTCGCCAAAACAGTGAATATTATGATAATAAATTAAGAATCAGAGGCATTTCCTTTCTATCTGTTACTTAAGTGAAAGTTAAGTAATGATTTAATATTATCATTGCTTCTTAATCTAGCCTGGAGGTGAGTCTAAAAAAATCATTCCCAATAGACGAATATGGTTTTTATTTTTCCTTTTTTCGGGTAATAAATTGTAGGAGGCAAGCAATGAAAAAGAAAAATTGGGTTATGCTTTTATGCCTGGTAATGGCAGGGCTGATGATCATGTCCGTAACAGGCTGCGGAAAAGATTCGGCTGCAGGCGGGAGTGATGTGCTGAAAGTCAAGTTTACGCACGTCGTTGCCGAAGCCACCCCCAAGGGAAAAGCTGTCCTGAAGTTTAAGGAGCTTGTGGAAAAGAACTCCGACGGGAAAATAGAAATTCTTATTTTCCCGGCGTCCCAGCTATACGGGGATAAAGAAGAATTGGAACAATTAAAGGCCAACAACGTTCAATTTATTGCCCCTTCTGTCACCAAATTGGTGGGTTTTGAACCGGCTTTCCAAATCGTGGATATGCCCTTCTTATTTAAAGACGACCAGGCCGCCTATGACTTCTACGATGGCGCCGCGGGCCAGAAACTGATGCATTCCCTTGAGTCCCAGGGCATGCTCGGCCTGGGGTGGTGGCCCAACGGCGCCAAACATTTTACCAATTCCAAGCGGCCCTTGAAGACCCCGGAAGATTTTCACGGCTTAAAATTCCGGACCCAGAGCGGCGGCGTCCTGGACGCCCAGTTCAAGGCCCTGGGAAGCGGTTCCCAAACCCTGGCCTTTGCTGAAGTTTTTACCGGACTCAATAATAAAACCGTGGACGGACAGGAAAACACCTTTAACAATACCGACACCCAGAATTACCAGGACGTCCAGAAACATATGACGGTTTCCAGCCACGGACGCCTGGATTACGTCGTTCTTACCAATACGGCTTTCTGGAACTCCCTTTCTCCGGAAAATAAAATAATTCTGGAAGACGCTATGGGTGAGGCCACCCTTTATGAACGCCAGCTGGCAGAAGAAGAAAATCAAAAGAGTTTTGAAAAAATAAAAGCCAGCGGCAAAATGGAAATTTATACCCTGACGGAGGAAGACAGGGAGAAATTTGTGGCAGCCATGAAGCCGGTTTATGACGAGTACACCGATAAGATTGGCGCGGAATACATCGAAGCAGCTAAAAGCTGCAATAAGTAAGCACATTTAAGGGGACGTCTTTTCCCGGCTGTGCGGGAACGTCCCTTCTTCTTTAATTAGGCCCAGATTTGTTAATGGTTAGGAAGGTGGAAAACAAATGGAACGTTTGAAACGGGCCTACGCGGCGTTTGAGGATTACTTGTCGGGTAGTTTGCTCTTTATCGGACTTAGTATGATCATGTTGAATGTTATCCTGCGGTATTTCTGGGGCCGCCCCCAGTCCCTGCTAGATGAATTTTCCCTTTACTTTATCATCTGGGGGCTTCTAATCGGGTTTTGCGTAGCCCTGCGGGACAATCACCACATCAAGGTGGATGCGCTGTTTAACGTCCTCCCCCTGAGGATAAAGTGGGTGGTCAGCATTTTCTCCAACACCGTAGGTCTGGCCTTTTGCTTTTTTTATACTTACTTTGGCTACAAGCTGGTTGAATCTTACTTAATCTCGGGTCAGCGCTCCTCGGACAGCCAGATTCCCCTCTGGATTATGAACCTGATCCTGCCTGTCAGCGGTTTGCTATTTTCCATCCGATTTATTGATAAACTTTATCGGATTTTGAAAAATGGTGGTCATGAATGGATGGAAGAAATGGAAAAAGGAGGTGGTCAGACCGATGGAGACAGCACTGCTTTTTAGTATTTTCATTGTTCTGTTTCTCTTAAATGTCCCCATCGCCATCTCCCTGGCCATAGCCGCCATTAGTATCCTGGCTCTGACCACCGACTTCAGCCTTTACATGATTGTCCAGAGAATGTTTGCCTCCCTGCTGTCGCCGCCCCTATTAGCCATTCCCGCCTTTGTCTTTGCCGGTGTAGCCATGTCCCGGGGCGGTATTGCCAAATACTTGATTGAAGCCCTCCGTTCCTGGTTCGGGCACCTGCCCGGCGGTCTGGCCGTTGTCACCATTTTAGCCTGCGCCATTTTTGCGGCCATTTCCGGTTCCAGCCCGGCCACAGCCGCAGCCATAGGCGCCATCATGCTGCCTTCCATGATTGAGGGAGGCTACCCCAAGCGCTATGCCATGGGCCTGGTGGCCGCTGCCGGCACACTGGGAATTTTAATCCCGCCCAGTGTGACCATGGTTATCTACGGTGTAGTAACCGAGGAAAACATCGGAAAACTGTTTATGGGCGGTATTATCCCCGGACTTTTGCTGGCGGGAATTTTGATTACCTCCGCCATAGTGATAGCCAAGAAGAAAAATTACGGCCGCCTGCCCAAAGCCACCTGGGAGGAGCGCTGGCGTAAATCCATAAAAGCCCTGCCCGGGGCCTTCCTGCCCGTCTTCATCCTGGGCAGTATCTACATGGGCGTCGTCACCCCCACCGAGGCCGCCGTACTGTCCGTTTTTTACACCATAATAGTTTCGATGTTTGTATACAAGGAAATGAAACTAAAGGACACGAGAGAAATATTCCGCAATGCCATTAATATTTCATCCATGATCTTCCTGATCATTGCCGCCGCCATGGTCTTTTCCATGTACCTCACGGTTAACCAGGTGCCCATGGATGCCGCTCGCTGGATTGCGGCAAACAACCTGAATAAGTACATGTTTTTCCTGGCCACAAACTTGATGTTCTTCATCATGGGTACGTTTTTAGAGGCGGTTGCCACTACCCTTATAACCATGCCCATCCTGCTGCCAATGATTCAAATCCTGGGTATTGACCTGATCCACTTCGCCGTAGTTATGACCGTGAATATGGAACTGGCCATGATTACCCCGCCCGTGGGCTTGAACCTCTTCGTGGTAGCCGCCATGGCCAAGTCCAGGCTGGAAGAGGTAATCAAGGGAGTCCTTCCTTTTATTCTGATTATGATTCTAGTCTTGTTGTTACTTGTCTACCTGCCCGATCTTTCCCTCTACATCCCAAGGGTTCTCATGGATTAAGAAAAAAGGATCCACCCCCTAAAAGGGTGGATCCTTTTTTCGTTATACCCGCCGGGCTGCACAGATTTAGCGGCAGCAATACAAAGTGTCCGGCAGAAAGCGGGCGTCTTAATTGCATTTCTAGTCTAATCGAGCTTTAAGATGCCCTCCATGATTTCCTTGAAGACAGGCGCCGCCGTGGCGCTGCCGCCTTCGCTCCCTTCAATTAAAACAGCCGCAACGAAGCGGGGATTGGCCCGGGGAGCGTACCCGGCGAACCAGGCGTTAACAGCGGAATTGTTATCACCAAGCTGGGCTGTACCGGTCTTCCCGGCACTGCCGTAAACAGGTACCAGGGCCTCTTGCCCGGTGCCCTCCTTCGTCACCATTTCCAGCAGTTTGCCCAGCTTTTCAGCGGTTTCCGGGGATATAACCCTTTGGCCCGGGTCGTTTGGTATAACACTAACGGCAGTTCCGTTGCTTTTACATATTTCCTGGACCAGGCGGGGCTGGCGGTATAGACCGCCTGAAACCACAGTGTTGATCATCGAGGCGATTTGGACCGGTGTAACCAGTACGGGTCCCTGGCCAATGCAGCTATTGACCAGATTATAAGGCGTTTCGATTAGTTTTAAATCCTGCCGGGGATCCTCCGGCGCCGGGTAGCCAAGGACAGATTGATTATTCAAACCAAAACGCCCGGCATAATCAATTACCCTCTGCGCTCCCAACTGAAGACCGGTCCTGGCGAAGACAGGGTTGCAGGATTGGGCAAAACCCCGGGCAAAGGTCAGGGCGCCATGTCCTTCCTGTTTCCAGCAGCGCAGCAGCGTCTCCTCCGTACCCCGGCAGGTAAAAGGGCTGTCAAAGACTGTGACGCCTTCTTCCAGGGCGGCTGCGGCAATGACAACTTTAAATACAGAGCCGGGCTGGTAGAGGGCTGTACAGCGATCGAGAAAATAGTTTTCCCCTGCCACCGCCCCCAGATAATCTTCCGGACGGGCAGGATGGTAACCGGGCCGGCTGGCCATAGCCAGGATATCTCCCGAACCGGCGTCCAGGATGACCACAGCCCCCCTGGGAACACTCCTCTCCATAACCTCTTCAACGATCTGCTGGATCCTGACGTCAATGGTAAGGATCAGATCGTGCCGGGCGTAGTCCCTGTTCTGCTCTTCAATTGTGAACTCGGGTCCCCCCAGCAGCCTGCCCGCCGCATCGGAATACACCCGGACGGCCCTCTGGGGCAGGGATCCCTTGAGGAGACTTTCATAGTACATTTCCAGCCCTGTCTTCCCTACCAGATCGCCGTAATGGTAGACCTTATTGTTCTTGGCAGACAAATCGGAAAATTCCCCAGGTGTGGATATTTTGCCCAGGTGTCCGATGACCTGGGCCGCCAGCTGCTGTTCCCCGTAGCGGAATTGCACCGGCAGCGCCATTATGCCGGTCCAGCCTCTGTTCTGAATGGTCCTGGATTGTTCGGGGGTGATCTTATGGGGCAGCAGGCAGGGTTCCCCTGCCAGATAGTTGTTCAAACTTTCCTGTTCCGTCTCCAGGATCTCCGCCAGTTCAGATCCGGCCTTTTCCCTGTTCCGGACTGCCGCCGGAAACAAGACGACCCTCTCCTCCGTCCGCTCCCCGGTAAGGGGCAGCCGGTTCCGGTCGAGGATCCGGCCCCTGGGTGTATTCTCCAGGGCAACCCACCGGCTGCCCTGTTCCAGGGCCAGGTAGGCGTAAAGATCCCCGTCCCTGTACTGAATTAGGAAAAGATGCCAGACCAGCCCTAAAAAACAGATAAAAAAAAGAAAAAAAAGAAAGACCAGCCTTTTCTGCCCTGAATAGTCCATGGAATTTCACCTGTATCCATAATAAGGCATATGTTCTTAGGATGGCCTTTTAGTTCAAGTTTTATACCCTTTTTCGCATCATAGAGTAAGGGGGTGCGGGTTTTTCCAGGGGCAAACGGAGCATTTGCCGGGGATGGGGCGCGGATTCTGCGGGGCAGCCCAACTCGTCGTAGATAGCTGTAACCTTTTGTTTGAAGTTGTTCCCCGTTGGAACCAGTATCTCCATCTCATCACCAAGGGCAAAATGGTTGCGCTGCTCCACCAGGGCCATCCCGGAAGTCCTGTCGTAATCCCTGATGACTGCTGTAAAGCTGTGACTCCTCCGGTAAATCTCCCCATCGTAGTGCTGTCCTGCAGGACCGGGGTTGCCGAATAGAAATCCTTTGGTGTAGGCACGGTGGCTCACTTTCTTGATCTCATCGAGCCAGGCCTGGTGGGTGCGGTAATTCACAGGGTCTTCCCGGTAGGCGTCCAGGGCTTCCCGGTAGGTTTTGACAACCGTAGCCACATAATGAACGCTTTTCATCCTTCCTTCGATTTTGAAGCTTTTGACGCCTGCTTGAATCAGTTCGGGAATGTGTTCTATAAGGCAAAGATCCCGGGAGCCCAGAATATATGAACCCCGGTTATCCTCCTCAAAGGCCATGTACTCACCGGGTCTTTTTTCCTCCACCAGACTGTAGCGCCAGCGGCAGGATTGGGCGCAATCACCCTGATTGGCGTCCCGCCCCGCAAGATAGGAACTTAGAAGGCAGCGCCCGGAATAAGCAATACACATGGCGCCGTGAATAAAAACTTCCAAATCCAGATCCACCCGCTCCTTGATTTCCCTGATTTCGTTCAGAGAGAGCTCCCGGGCCAGCACAATCCTGGATACACCAAGATTTTTCCAGAAACGAGCCGCAGCCCAGTTAGTAGCATTGGCCTGGGTGCTGAGATGGACAGCCAGTTCCGGATGCAGTTGCCTGATGAGATCGACGACCCCCGGGTCGGATACAATAACCCCATCCGCTCCTGCGGCGTAAATCCGGCGGATATATTCCGGCAGGGTTACGAGGTCCCTGTTGCGGGCAAAAATATTGGCTGTTATGTAGACCCTGGCGCCCCTTTGATGGGCAAACCGTACCCCTTCAGCCATTTCTTTTTCGTCAAAATTGCCGGCCCCGGCCCGCAGGCTGAAATGCCGCCCACCGAGGTAGACGGCATCGGCGCCGTAGGTTACGGCAACCTTTAATTTTTCCAGATTTCCCGCCGGCGCCAGTAGTTCGGGAATCACCGCTGATACCTCTCTTTATTTGTCTTATGATCGTCGTAATTCGTGGCAAAGGCGTGGGAACCATCCGGCCTGGCCACGTAATAAAGATAGAGGGTTTTGGCCGGTTCCACAGCTGCCAGGAGGGAAGACCTGCCCGGCATGGCAATGGGCCCCGGCGGCAATCCATTGTTTTTGTAAGTGTTATAGGGCGAATCCACTTCCAAATCTTTATAATACACTTGCGGCTTATTCGTGCCCAGGGCGTATTGGACGGTGGCGTCGATTTGCAGCAGCATGGATTTCTTCATGCGGTTATGGATTACCCCCGCGATGAGGGGTCTTTCGGCATCAATTTTGGCTTCCCGCTCCACCAGGGAAGCAAGGGTAACAGCCTCATGCAGGGTTAGCCCGGCTTTTTTCGCCTTGGCCAGGTAATTCAGGTCTTCTATCTCCTGCTCAAACCGCTTCAGCATCAAGTCAATAATGAAATGGGCACTTTCGCCCCTGGTAACCTGATAGGTGTCTGGAAAGAGATACCCTTCCAGGCGTCTCTCACCCTTTGGCCGTGATTCTAAATTTTTGCAGGTGAAATCTTCCCGGGCGGCAACTGCCAAAAATTCCTCCCTGCCGACGAGACCCTTTGTTTCCAGGAGCTCTGCCACCTGGGTCATGGTTAAACCTTCCGGAATGGTAATTGTTACCGCGGCAAGCCGCCCGTCCACCAGTTCATCCAGCATTTGGGGCGTGGTGAGACCGTTGCTTAACATATATTCACCCGTCTTCAGACTGCCGTCCAGATTCTTCCACCTGGCGTAAAGGACAAATATAAAGGGACTGCGGATTAATTCATGGTCTTTTAAGAGCTGGCCAACCTGGGTGGCTGTGGACTGCTGGGGGACGACCATAACAATGTCCCTGGCCTTATTTTTAGAGGCAACGGGGGTAAGGGCGATAAAAACGTAAAGCGCACCCAGACAGGCCAGTCCCAACACGGATAACAGTATACCCCGGCGCCGGGTAAGCTGTTCTCCTGCCTGCCACCTCCACCTTTTCTGGTTAAAAAAGAAGTTCATAGCACATTTAAACCGGGCATCCAGACGGAGTGTGCGCGGTCCCTTTGCTGGAATTCCCCGAACCGCCGACCCTCTTCCCTGCCCTGCAGTTCCCCCTCAAGGCCTGTCCCCGGGACCTGCTTCGTTGCCGTCCGGCTTAGAATCACTGCGGGAAAAGATAAACTTGATGTAAACTCAGCGTTGTTTTCTGTATTGGCGTCCGTTGGTAACTTGCTGCCGCCATCCGTAACGGCATTTCCCGGCCCGTTTCCAACTTGATCGAAAGGACTGCCCTGGTTTTCCGGGGTCTCAGGGGTGGAAGGAACCGGCCTGGCTGTCCCCGGAACAGGCTTTGACGGGGCAATTTGCGGCAGGTCCTGCTCCATTGAACCGACGGCTATTATTTTATTCACCGGGCTGTAGTTACTTGATGGAATGGTTTCCTTTTTCTCCACTACGCCATTTTTCTTAACTATCCTTTCGGCCGCTGTTTTGAATCCCTTGGAGCCCTCTTGTTTAACCACTTCTTCACCGAGGGGAAGATTGGGATCGGTTTCGTAAATAACCTGGGGTTCGATCTCTTCCGTTATCCAGGTATTGACGGTAACGTCCCTTTTGTAGTCTGTATTGCCGTAAATTTTTATCGTCAGCTGTCCGCCGGTAACACCGGTTTTCAGGTATAGATAACTGTCCGTATTGTTGCGAAAGGTCAGGTCAACTGTATCGTAAACCACCGTGGCGTCACGTCCGATGGGAACATAGCTGACAGGCAAGGAATGGCTGCTTCTTTTTACAATATGCAGGTTAGCCAGAAGAACTGCGTTATAGAGGGTTGTGGAAACCTGGCAGACGCCTCCCCCCAGGCCGTCAACAAACTCATTGTTTACAATAACGGGCGCATTTTTGTAGCCTGCTTCCGAACTGCGGGGACCCACAACTTTATTGAAAGAAATTTCGTGTCCGGGCAATATCAACATCTTATCCAGGGCTTGGGCAGCCACGCTTACGTTATACGTCCGGCTGGTTTTTCCGGGATCGAATTTAGTGGTATAACCGCCAAGGAGACCTTTAACGTTCATGGATTCCAGAAAAGCTGTGGTCCTGGCAGGGGCCTGATCAATTGTAACCAGGGTTACCACCGGCTGCTCGCTGGTAAGCACGGCGGTAAGATCCTTTTCCAGCAGGTCATAATCAACACCCACACCGTTTTTGCCGGGGATAACCGAAACAAGCTCGTTCCTGTCGATGGTAAACGAAGCGTCCCGGGGTTGAACCAATATCCCGGCGCATAATTCATTCACCCGTCCCTCTAATCTGTCCCTGTCAAAGGTGGTTACGGGCAACAGGGGCAGCCTCGTTTTATTAAACCTTTTTCTTTCCAGCCAGCGCTGATATATGGAGCCATGCCGGCCGGCGCTCAAGGCGGCGTCCATAATGGCTTCTTCGTCCAGGTCGAAACCCGTTTCATTTAAAATGAGCTGCCAGCTACGGTCTTCAAAACGCAGAGCGACCCTTTTTGCCCGCAGGCTTTTTTCTAAATCCTGAAGCCTGGCCGTACCCTCCGGTCTGTTCAGCCCGCCCAGTTTCACATTAAGAACTTCAACTCCGGGCAGGACCTTTTCCGCTGACGTCGAAAAGAAGCCGGAAGTCAAAAAAAACATTAGTATAATAACCGCCGTGGCCAGGAGAAGACTGACAGCTATACGTGTGGTTTTAAGGGACATGAGTAATGCACCTCGATCATAAAAAAAGCCGGATTGGGGTAAACCCGCAACCAGCCTATTCTCTAAAAGATCACTCTATCTCTTCCTCGGCAAGCATTTCTTCCCAGGCATCTGCAACCTTTTCCCATTCCTCGTCATCCTCAATATCCACGAGGAGTTCGTTTCCTTCCTCGTCATGGCTGAATTTAAGGATTATAGCCTCGTCATTCTCTTCCTCCACTGGCAGCAGGATAGCATATTCGCATTGATCGACATTTATGATATCAACGACTGTAAAGTCATGTTCTGCTCCTTCTTCATCTACCAGAGTGATGATTTCATCCTGTTCAGTCAAAATATATTCACCTCTTCTAAAGTTTATAGCTCATTCTATATTAAAATTTTCCACATGTCAAGGAAGGCGCGGCTTTTAAATAATTATTCAAGTTTGCCCTCCATTTTTATCCTTAATAGCCCGGGCGTCGAGATAACCCTGCAAGATCAGAGTAGCTGCCATTTTATCTATGATTTTTCGGCGCCTGGCCCTGCTTAGATCAGCCTCAAGCAAGACTCTCTCCGCGGCCACAGTCGTCAGCCTTTCATCGTACATTTCCACAGGGAGACCAAGTTTCTTTGACAGCAAGCCGGCGAACTCAGTTGCCTTTTTAGCCCCGGAGCCGGTACTTCCGTCCATGTTCCTGGGCAAGCCCACAACTATCCTTTCCACTTGATACTGGCGGACGAGTTCTTGAATACTTGCCATACTGGCCTTCAGGGAACCTCCCACTGCAATTACCTGCAGACCCTGGGCCGTCCAACCCAGGGGATCGCTTACGGCTACCCCGATTCTTTTTTCTCCCAGGTCGAGTCCCATGATCCTCACTTCAAATCACCTTTATACAAAAATTCGGACAAGCGGCGCCGCAGTAACCACAGAGCGTACAGAGCTGCCTGTCCACCACAGCCCTGCCACCGGACAGACTCAAGGCGCCGGAACTGCATTTCGCGACGCAGTTCCCGCAGCCGCTACACCAGTCATCAAGATGCAGGCGCCTGGGCAGCCGGCTTACGTATGACTTGATTTGATCCGGTATAGGCTGACCGCTGAAGAGGCGGGTATTATAATCCACTTCTTCGGGGGTCCTCATGCCAACCGCCACGGAAGCAAGTTCAGGGATGGACAGGATAAAATCAAAGGCTTCCTCCGTCCGTTCAAGCAGGTTCCCGCCGCCCAGGGCCTTCATGGCGTAAAGACCTTTGCCGGCGTCCGCGGCCATTTTGATTGCCTTTAACATATCTTCCACCGTACCCCCCCTGACGCCGAGCCCCGCGAAGTTAATAAGGGGGTGGATAACATCAATTTCAGGAACCGAGGCGGCGCCTGTGACACCTTCCACGTGGTGGGTGGAAATACCGATGGCTCTGACAATACCCTTCTTTTTGGCCTCCTTCAGGTATTCTATTGCTTCCCAGTGCCCCTTGATCGTCAAAATAGATTCCTGCTCGTGCAACATAAAAATATCTATATAATCCCTGGCCAGTTCCTTAAGTGCCTTCTCCACACTATGCCGCATGCCCTCATAGGTGTAGGCATAGCATTTTGAGGCAATTATCACATCCCTGTCAAAACCTGCAATGGCCTGTCTGATATATTTGTATGTATCATACAGCTCCGCTGTATCGATAAAATTAACCCCTGCCTCAAGAGCCTTGCGGATAACCCCGGCGCCCTCGGCAAGGGGTAAATTAGCCTGGAGTGAACCTATGGTCAGCCCCCCGAAACAAAGGCGGGATACTTCTATTCCCGTTTCCCCTAGAAGCCGGTAGAACAATAAACTCCATCTCCTGCTCTTTTCTACTCATTCTATTTTTTATTTAAATAATTTTTGACCAGTTCCTCCAGTAACTCATCCCTTTCCAACCGGCGAATAAGGCTGCGGGCGCTTCCGTGACTGGTAATGTAAGCCGGATCGCCTGATAAAAGATATCCCACAAGCTGATTAATCGGGTTATAACCTTTTTCCTTCAGGGCTGCGTAAACCCGGTGTAAAATATCACGAGCCTCATTTACTTCTTCAGCCTGGACATTGAACATCATGGTTTTTTCCGAATCATTCCAGGACATTTTGCCAACCTCCTTCCACATCCAATTACAGTAAGGCCTATATATAAACAAACCCTTTGTAAAGTGCAGGGTCTTGTCCTTTGACCTGTTACCCTTTATCACCGGATCCCAGTTTTAGATCAATCTATATTTATTCGTCATTGGGACTGTTTTTCCTTCACCTTCATCATAAACCCTGTAAAAATGTTATTGAGAGGTTCCCCCAAGTAATATATAATAAGGACTAATTCCAGGGAAAGGTGAACAAAAATGAACTTCAGGAAAGCAAAAATTACCGATGTGGAAGCGATTCATGCTTTAATTACTTACTATGCGGAAAAGGGTCTGATGCTGGCCCGTCCCCGGACTTTGCTTTATGAAAGCCTGCGGGAGTTTACCATAGCCTGCAATGGGAGCAAAGTTATCGGTGCGGGTTCGCTCCATATTATCTGGGAAGATCTAGCCGAGATCAGGGCGCTGGCCATAGCCCCGGAGTACTCCAGGCAAGGTGTGGGCCGGCAGCTCGTCAACTTGTTTCTAAAGGAAGCCCGGGACCTGGCCCTGCCCCAGGTCTTCGTGCTTACCTACCAGCAAAAGTTTTTCGATAAGTGCGGCTTCAAAGTTATCAGCAAGGAATCACTGCCGCAAAAAGTATGGAAGGAATGTATTAACTGCCCTAAATTCCCCAATTGCGAAGAAATCGCCATGATTTATGATCCCCCGGTAACTGGCGGATAATCCTTTCAGGTGTTTTTTTTAAATGAGAATATTAAGTTCTATTACTTAGTATTTCCTTAAAATCAGCCAGGCTTGCACCCGAACTGGAAAAAACCCGGTTTATTACAGCCGGGTTTTAGATTTATTTAATTTGACTTTCAATAACCCCGCAGGCTTGTTCCAGGGCTTCTTTCAGACGGGACAGGTCTTTACCCCCGGCCTGGGCCAGATCGGGCCGGCCTCCGCCACCCCCGCCTACCACAGCTGCTACTTCCTTCACCAGCTTACCGGCATGAAGTCCCTTTTTTAACAGGTCACTGGTTACAGCTGCCACAAGATTGACTTTTTCCCCCGATGCATTGCCGCTGCCAAGCACGATTACCCCCGAGTCGATTTTATCCCTTAAAAGGTCAACTAATCCCCGCAGGCTGTCCATATCAGGGACCATAGCCTGTCCAACCAGGACGTTAATTCCCTTAACGGTTTTAACACTGTCAATCAGGTCGTTAACCTGATATTTGGCCAATCTGGCCTGGAGCGCTTCACTTTCTGCCTCCAGATCTTTGACCGTCTTAAGCAGGTTTTCCACCCGGTGGACAATTTCTTGCGGCGCTGCTTTAACCAGCCGGGCTACCCCGGCCAGTTGCTCTTCCCGGGCCTCAATATAGTTTAGGGCTCCCTCTCCGGTTACCGCCTCAACCCGGCGAAGCCCGGCCCCCACACTGCTTTCCCCGGTCAGCTTGAACAAACCTACCTCGGCGGTGGAACGCAAATGAGTTCCCCCACATAACTCCAGGCTAAAATCACCCATTTTTACAACTCTGACCCGCTCTCCATATTTTTCCCCAAAAAGGGCCGCGGCGCCCCTGGAACGGGCTTCCGCCAGTGTGGTTTCGGCAGCGTCCACGGTGAGATTAGCCATAATAGCGCTGTTGACAGTGGTCTCAATTTGCTTTAACTCAGCCTGGGAAACAGCCGAGTAATGGGTAAAGTCAAAACGCAAACGTTCAGGTTCCACCAGGGATCCGGCCTGGTTAACATGGTTGCCCAGTACTTCCTTGAGCGCTTTGTGCAGCAGGTGGGTAGCCGAGTGATTCCGGCATACGGCCAGTCTTCTCCGGCTGTCCACCTGCGCCAGTACCGGCTCATATTTTTTGATCACGCCTTCGATCACTTTACCCCGGTGTACAAAAAGGTTTTCCACAGGTTTGAATACTTCCGTAATTTGTACAATTGACTCATGCCCTGTGATTTGCCCGTGGTCGCTTACTTGACCTCCGGATTCAGCGTAAAATGGTGTAACGTCCAGAACCAGTTCTACTTCTTCACCGGCTGAAGCAGATTCAACCTTTTCCCCGCCCCGGAATAAAGCCAGGACGACAGATTTTGCTTCCAAAGAGTCGTACCCGGTAAAGCTGGTTTCTCCTTTGGTTTCCCGGACTTCCCTGAAAAGAGTATCCCGCTCGGAGATGTACTCCACTTCCTGCCGGGCGCTCCGGGCCCTTTTTCTTTGATCCCCCATGGCTTTTTCAAAGGTGTCAACATCAACGGACAGTCCTTGCTCAGCAGCCATTTCCTGGGTCAGTTCCAGGGGAAAACCGTAGGTATCATAAAGCCTGAAAGCGTCTGCTCCGGGAATAGATGAATATCCGGTGTTTTTGGCCTCAGCCATGATCCGGTTTAACATTTCAGTCCCCTGACTTAAGGTCTCCCCAAAGCGTTCTTCTTCGTTCCTGATCACCTTGAGGACGTGGTCCCGCCGTTCAACAAGTTCAGGGTAGGCAGCGCCCATTTGCCGGATAACAGCTTCGGCAACTTTGTGCAAAAAAAGCTCCTTAATGCCCAAAAGTTTGCCGAAACGAACTGCCCGACGGAGTAAACGCCGGATCACGTAACCCCTGCCCTCGTTGGAGGGAAGGGCTCCGTCTGTAACAGCAAAGGTTATTGCCCGGCCGTGGTCGGCAATTACCTTAAGGGCAACATCAACCTTTTCCTCCCTTCCGTAAACAAGGCTGAAAAGGCCTGCCGTGAAATCCATTATCTCCCTTAAAAGGTCCGTATCGAAGTTGGAAGAAACGCCTTGTATTACGGATGCCGCCCGCTCCAGGCCGAATCCGGTATCAATGCCCTTACTCTCCAAAGGTGTATAGTTGCCCTGTTCGTCCCTGAAAAACTGGATAAACACCAGGTTCCAGATTTCCAGATAGCGGTCGCAGTCGCAACCAACTGTGCATTCGGGCAAACCGCAACCCCTTTCCGCACCCAGATCAACGTAGATTTCCGAACAGGGACCGCAGGGACCCACACCGATCTCCCAGAAGTTCGTTTCCTTGCCCAGTCTGACAATGCGCTCCGCCGGAACTTTAACGACCTCGCGCCAGATTTCGTAAGCTTCGTCATCATCCAAATAGATGGTCACCCAGAGTTTGTCCTCCGGTAATTTCAGGTGTTTGGTTACGTACTCCCAGGCCCAGGGTATGGCGGATTCCTTAAAATAATCGCCAAAGGAAAAATTGCCCAGCATTTCAAAGAATGTATGGTGTCTGGCCGTCCTGCCCACAGATTCTATATCCGGCGTACGGATACACTTCTGGCAGGTTGTAACCCTGTTAAACTCAGATCTGGCAGCTCCGGTGAAGAAGGGCTTGAAAGGAACCATACCCGCTGCCGTCCAGAGAATACTGGGGTCATTTAAAGGAATTAGGGAAGCGCTGGGCAATCTTTTATGTCCCTTACCTTCAAAAAACTTTAAAAAACTTTCCCTGATTTCGTTACCGGTCATCAAAACTATTAACCTCCCGTAAAATAACTAGGAAAAATGAAATATAAAAAGCCTGCTAAACACTAACTGCCCAATCTGTTCTTTCAAATAAAAGAACATTATTGGGTGTGTTTATACTTAGAGGACCGCAATCAAAAAACCTTTCCTCCTTAAAAAATTCTTTACGGGACGGAAAGGCTCCCCACAAGCGCCAACCCGGTCGGTAAAGACCAACTCAAATTACTAATTTATTATCGCCTTATTACGTTTAATGACACTTGCTTATGATTATTGTTACTTTTGCGCTATAATTATACAAAATATCCCTCTTCTGTGTCAAGAACACCCCTCTTTTTAATCACCAGCCTTAATTCTATAAATAAGATATTTAATAATAACTTTTAGTACCGCTGCTACCGGTACGGCCAGGATCATTCCAGCCAATCCGTATAATTCACCGCCAATTAGCAGGCTAATAATTACCGCCAGCGGATGGAGACCTACTTTGTCCCCCAGGATCTTAGGGGAAATAATGCTGCTTTCCAGCTGGTGGATGATCATAAAAGCAAGAACCACCTTAAGTGCCAGCCACTTTGTCTTCAGTACGGCCAGACCCACCGCCGGAATCGCCCCGATGACAGGACCAAAATAGGGTATTAGCTCGGTCATACCCGCAAAGATTCCAATCATAAGCGCAAAATCCATACCCAGCAAGGCCATGGCCAGGGTAGTCAGGCCACCCACAATTGCCGCGACCAGCAGATAGCCCCTGGTGTAACTGGTTAACACTGTATTTATTTCTTGCAGCAGCTGGACAATTTCTTCCCTTTGGGCCCCGGGTATAAATGAAATTGCCCTGCGTCTGATGTTTTCGATGTCTTTAATAAAATAAAAGGCCAGCACCGGGGCCAGAATTATTTTAAAGATATAACCGACCATACCGATCAGGGCGGCAACGGCGCCCCTGATTAACTGAAGCATGTTTTGCTCAAACCAGTAAACCCTTTCATCAAGCACCTGCCGGACACTGTCACCGATACCCAGGTTTGTTAAACGCTCCTGAATGAAATGGAGCATCCCATAAAACTGTTCTGTATAAAGGGGAATAGTTTCCTCCAGGCCGTGGAGCTGTTTAACTATCCGGGGCATCCCGTACATAAATATACCGGCAACTACAAAAAAAAGAGCCAGGTAGGCAACCAGTATGGCCCATACCCTTGGTGTGCCTTTTTTTTCCATGGCAAAAACCAGGGGATAAACAAGATACGTAATCAGGACCGCCAGAATAAAAGAAATAAACAACCCCCGCAACAGATATATAAAATACAGGCCGATTCCCAGCAGGACTAATGTTAAAAACAGCCGTCCTGTTTTTCGTTCATTCCACCAGGCCATTTTCCCACCACCAAGGAAAAAGTGAGGAGATTTGTCTCCCCACTTCTATATATCCTATTTAATCAGGTTGTTAACTGTTTTCGTGACTGTTCGCATCATTCTGTCGGCGCGTGTTCTGCCCCTGGCAGTATAGCCCAGAATACTTCTTTTCCCCTTCCTTGACATTCTGCCGGCCGCCATGGCGCTCATGGCAGCCCCCAGTATACCACCGGCCAGCATGCCTCTCCAGAAGGTAGTCCTTCGCATGTTCAGGTCACCCCCGTCCCTCTTTAAAGTAAGAATTCATTTTGCGGGTCAAAAGCGACAAGGCTTCCATCTTCTGCAACCTCGTAAATCTGAACGCCTTCCTTGTTTATCCTGTATTCAACGCAACAGTCCCAGCAGTAAAACTGGTCGATACCTACCTTTCCGGTAGCTTTTCCACCGCAGATCGGGCATCTCAAATATTTTCGCCCCCCGGTAAAATCTCTAACAATCCCAGTAACTGGCCGAATTCTAATCTGATAGCTATTATGTCCAAATTTAAAATAAATAATTCGGTAGGACCAACTCCAACGACGGCAGTATTAAAAAAAAATGAACAGGGAGTTGCACCATCGTTTAAAATAAGCATTTTCAAACGAACGAAACTTACCCGCAGGCCACTTCACCCGGCAAAACAGAGATTTTGCCGGGTTAGGGTTGATGATCCCGCAAACTTAACAGGATTGCTCAATTACTGCACCGCCAACCAGGTAGTCTCCCAGGTAAAAAACAACAGACTGCCCCGGGGTGATGGAGCGCTGGGGGCTAAAAAAACTGACTTGCACAAGACCCCCGTTGCCGGTTTCCAGGATTGCCCTGGCCGGCTTGCCGTTGTAACGCACCTGCGCTTCTACCTCAATCCGGTCCGGCAGTTCCTCAAACAGGACCAGATTAACGTCCTTTGCCCTTAAACATTTCCCCAGAATTGCCTCCTCCGGACCAAGGGTAATGGTATTGGCCGCGGCATCGATCCGGATCACGTAAAGGCGTTCCCCCGCCGCGAGCTTTAGACCCCTGCGCTGGCCAATAGTGTAAAAGGGTATTCCTTTATGGGTTCCGATAATCTCGCCGTTTAAATTCAGAAACGGCCCAGGCTGGTAATTTGTTGCCCTCACCCGCAAGTAATCACGGTAGCTGCCCTGCCTGATAAAACATAGATCCTGGCTTTCAGCCTGGCCCGCAACCTGCAGGCCGTACTCCAGGGCCATATTTCGTACTTGTTCTTTAGTGTATTCCCCCAGGGGCATCAAAGAACGGGCAATTTGATCCTGGCTCAGACCATAAAGGACATAGGTCTGGTCTTTTTTCAGGTCCACCGGGCGGCGGATTGTGTAACGGCTGTAGCGTCCGCCAAAACCCAGTCTGGCGTAATGACCGGTGGCCAGGTAATCGGCCCCCAGTTCAAGTGCTTTTTTTAACAACGCTCCAAATTTAATCTGGCGGTTACAGGCAATGCAGGGATTGGGTGTGCGCCCGCACAGGTATTCCGACGTAAAATACCGGACGACTTTTTCCTCAAAGATATCCCTGAAGTCCAGGACATAATGGGGAATACCCAGTTGGGCGGCTATCCGCCCGGCATCTTGAACAGGATCCTGGGGGCGGCCGGAGTTTTCCTCTTCTGCCGGGGCCGGATCCGGTGGACGTATTTGCATCGTAACACCGGCCACATCATATCCTTGTTTAAGTAAAATGGCGGCGGTGACAGAACTATCTACACCGCCGCTCATTGCCACAACTACCTTTTTGTTGGCTCCCACGGAATCCACCTTTATCATATAAAATTAATTTACTTTGATTTTACGTTTCTTTTTTGAGCCTGAAATTTTCGACAGCTTTATGCATGGCATCTGCCGCCATATTCGAGCAGTGCATCTTTTGCGGGGGAAGGCCGCCCAGCATATCCGCAACCGCCTGATCCGTAATTTGCAAGGCCTCTTCAATCGTCTTACCCTTGGCCATTTCCGTGAGCATGCTGCTGGAGGCAATAGCCGCTCCACAGCCAAAGGTTTTAAATTTTATATCGTCAATAATATTTCCCTTAATCTTAAGATAAATCTTCGTTGTATCACCGCAAACAGGATTCCCCACTTCGCCAACACCGTCTGCGTCAGGAATCTCACCGACATTTCTGGGGTTCTTAAAATGATCCATTACCTTTTCACTGTACATAAATTATAGCCTCCTGTATTATTATTATAAATAGCCCAGGGAAATGGGGAATACGGGGTTTTATCGCGTAACCCGCTGGCCCAAAAAGATTTCTTTGTAAACCTTACCGGCAAGTTCACTGTTTTGACATTTTCTTTGCTTCCAGGCATAAGTCTTCCAGTGTAATGGAGTCAATAACGGAGGCTATTCCATCGCGGACCCTGGCCCAAACGGAACGTGTCAGACAATTATCGGCTTCATCACAGTCAACCGGATTTTCCTCACTCACGCAAAGCAGAGGAGCCACAGGACCTTCCATAGCACGGAAAACATCCCCCACTGTAAGCTTAGAAGGTTCCCTGGCCAGAATATAACCGCCCTGGGCTCCGCGCACGCTTTTTACCAGCGCGGCCTTTTTCAACATGGCAATTAGTTGTTCCAAATAGCGTTCTGATAAGTTTTGCCGGAAAGCAACACTTTTTAGGGATACGGGTTTTTCCCCAAAATTTTGCGCCAGATCAAGCATAGCTTTAAGACCATAGTGTCCCCTGCTTGAAAGCCGCAAAACAACACCCCCTCATATATTTCAAGGGATATCATAGCACGCTGCTAGGGTATTGTCAATTTGAATAAATGAACTATAATAACGCGTTGTCAGGGAATTCCGCCAATCTCTAACAGGCAACGATTACCGCGCATCCGGCTTTATTACCCCGGTCTGGAACAGAGACATCACCGGGCACTTTTCACCACCTTCCCGGCTTATCCCCTGAAATAAGTGGATAAGGAAGGGTTACCTGCCACGTAAAAATAGTTCTCTTCAGCTGCGGCGGGATCTGCCGGGGCAGTCGCCTGCCGTCCTTTTCCAGCAGCTAAACCAAGTGTTTTCGTAGGATATTTCCGGGTTATCTTAGCACACCGGACAATACTTGTCAATTTCAAATTTATGATCATCATATCAGGATAACTTAGCTGGTTCCTCCTCTTTTGTTCATGTTCTCCTTAATTACGCGTTCGTGTCCATTTTCCGACGGTTCGTAAAAAACCCGTCCGGCCATATTGTCAGGCAAATAATTCTGTTTTACGTAGCCGCCGGGAAAATCATGGGGGTACTTGTAGCCCTTCCCATGTCCCAGCAGCGCCGCCCCTTGATAACCCGTACCCTTTAAGTGGGACGGCACCGGTTCGGCGCGTTCTTTTTCCACCGCTAAAAAGGCCCTGTCAATAGACTTGACTACGGAATTACTCTTGGGGGCGCAGGCTATGTAAAGCGCCGCCTCAGCCAGGATTATCCGGGCCTCGGGCATCCCAATTCTGTCCACCGCCTGCGCCGCCGCAGAGGCAACAGTCAGCGCCCCGGGATCAGCCAGCCCCACGTCTTCAGCGGCATGGATCATAATCCGGCGGCAAATAAAGGACGGGTCTTCCCCCGCATAGAGCATTCTGGCCAACCAGTACAGAGTCGCCTGGGGGTCGGAACCCCTCATGCTTTTAATAAAAGCAGAGATCACGTCATAGTGTTCATCTTCCCGGTCGTACCCCAGGACACGTTTTTGCACTGCCTCTTCCGCCGCGGCAAGGTTTATCCGCCTTAGTCCCCCGGAATCCGGCGGTGTTGTAGTAACCGCCAGTTCCAGGGCATTTAAAGCAACCCTGGCATCCCCGTTGGCTATTTCAGCCAGATGTTCCAGGGCTTCCGGGGGAGCCTCAACACAATATTCACCCAGTCCCCTTTCCTTGTCCCCCAGCGCCCTTGTTAAAAGCCGCAGCACAGCCTCCTGGGAGAGGGGATTGAAGCGGTATAACTGAGAACGTGATAATAGCGGCCTGTTTACAGCGAACATGGGATTTTCGGTGGTGGAGCCAATCAAGGTAATCAGGCCGTTTTCCACAAAGGGAAGCAAGGCATCCTGCTGCAATTTATTAAAACGGTGAATTTCGTCTATGAACAGGATGGTTTTTTTATGAAAAAGCGAGCGCCTCTCCCTGGCTTCCCCGATGACCCGTCTTATGTCGGTCACACCTGCTATTACGGCGTTAATGGTTTCAAAATGAGCTTTGGTCATGCCGGCAATAATTTTGGCCAGAGTTGTTTTTCCTGTCCCCGGAGGGCCAAAAAATATGACGGACATCAAGTTGTCGGCCTCGATGGAACGTCTCAAAAGGGTCCCCTTGCCGACAATTTCCGTCTGTTCTGTAAACTCATTCAGCGTTCGGGGCCTCATCCTGACAGCCAGGGGCGCTGACCTGGAAAGATTCTTTTCCATAGCCTGTTCAAATAAGTTCATCCCTACCACCCCAGTTTTTATGCTTATCTGACCAATATTATAAATTAAAATACTCCTTAAGTCATACCTTCATTACCGCGATAAAAAAAGCACGTTTCACGTGCTTAACTGGAAAAATTATAAATTTATCATTGCGGTAAACCCCAGATCTTGCTAAATACCGGGCAGGAATTGATTGATGAACGGTTTATTATATATATTTGTTCAGCAAGCGCCGCAATTCATCCTTGTTTTTGTAGCCGATGGAGCGCTCCATTTCCTTGCCTTCTTTAAACAGGATCAGAGTAGGTATGCTTACCACCTTAAAATTTAAAGCGGTGTTCTGATTTTCATCAACATCCAGTTTGGCCACCTTAACTTTTCCCTCAAACTCTGAGGCAATTTCATCAACAACCGGGGCAATCATTTTACACGGACCGCACCATCCTGCCCAGAAATCAACCAGAATCGGGATTGCGGTTTCACTGATCACTTGTTTAAAGTTAGATTCATTTAATACGGTGATTTTCTCGCCAGTCAAAGATATCCTCTCCCCTCTCTTTAATATTGTCTTATTACCACTCTCCCAAACACATCACAACATAAAATAAATAGTTTGAAAAGTCAATCAATAGACACCTGTTAGATATCTACTCACATAATTATAATACCTCTGAAAACTCTTTGTCAATTACACATAAGTTCACCTTCCATCACAATACTGGACGCAATTATCTAATGTATTTAAGAAGGATTGAATAATTCCAGTATTTAAAAAATATAATGTTTACTCAATTCTTGTATACATTATTCACCGGAATTGTGCCAATTTTCACTTTACCTGCGTCCTTCAGTGGTTGGACTCCCTAATAAATCCTTAACCACCTCACCGGCAATAATTAAACCTGCCACCGAGGGCACAAAGGAAATACTGCCGCAAGGGCATCCGCCGGAAAACCCCTGGATATTCTGGCTGGTTTCCCTGTCATTGGGAAAAACAGGCTTTAAAGGAGTCTCTCTGGAGTAGACTACCTTCACGCCCCGGTCTATGCCTTTCTCCCGCAGTTTTTTGCGAACAACCCTGGCCAGGGGGCAGACGGACGTATGGGCTATATCCGCCACCTCAAATATTTTTGGATCAAGTTTATTGCCCGTACCCATAGCTGAAATAACCGGTATGTCCTTGTGCCTACAATAAGCGATCAGGTCCACCTTGGCAGCTACATCATCCATGGCATCCACAAGGTAGTCCAAATCCGAAGGAAGCAAACCGTCGTCCCCGGCGCCTGCTATATATTTCAGGCAATTAGCGCTAACAACGGCTTCGGGGTTTATTTGCGCAACCCGCTCCGCCATTAATTCCGCTTTGAATCTGCCCAGGGTATCCGTTAAGGCGTGAATCTGCCGGTTGATATTGGATTCCTCCACAAGATCAAAGTCCACCAGGTGAAAAGAACCGATCCCGGCCCTGGCAAGTCCTTCTACAACATAAGATCCAACACCACCTAATCCAAACACCGCAATTTTACTGCTCATCAACCGGGCCAGCCCTTTTTTGCCGATAATTGCAGACATACGGGAAAAACGAGCATACAATTTTACTTTCACCTCAAATTTAAATCTGTTTATCTTTTACAAAAAACAAAGGGTTTTCAGTAATCGGCCCTAGCAAGCCGCAACTGAAAACCCATCAGCTTAAAACTCAACCAAAAACCCCACCGGTGCCGTGAATCCCAAAAGTTTGAACCTGTTGTAACAGGTGGATGCCCTCCTGGATGATTTTCGTTTCCCCAACAAGGAGGCATGCAAGCCACATCCAGAGCCATGGCTCCATTTTAATTGTGTTGGCAAAAACTTCAAGGTTTTTCACGTACATAGCAGGGCTTTTCATTGACACTTTAATGTTAACATAACAGGTAGCTGTTTTCAAGTGTCAATAGCCCCCGACTTTGCTCTTAGTGTTTGCAATATTTTCATCAATATACATTTTCCTGGGGCTGTTTTTTCAAGGCTGGTTTTAAGTGCAATTCCCTCCACTGATCCGCTGTAGCGGGGCCAGGCGCCTGGGTCATAAGGTCGTTTGCGCTCTGGGTTTTAGGAAAGGCAATTACATCGCGTATGGTCTTCCTGCCGGCCAGCAACATGATAAGGCGGTCGAATCCGAAGGCAAAACCCCCATGGGGTGGGGTGCCATATTCGAAAGCTTCCAGCATGTATCCAAACTTTTCCGCCGCCTCACCAGGATCAATTCCGATCAGGGAAAACATTATTTCCTGGATATCCCTGCGGTGTATCCTTATGCTGCCGCCGCCTATCTCCACCCCGTTCAAAACCATATCGTAGGCCCTGGCTCTTACCCTGGCGGGATCTTTCGCCAGGAGCTGCAAATCGCTATCCTTTGGTGAGGTAAAAGGGTGGTGCATTGCCACATAACGGTTCTCTCCGGCGTCGTATTCCAAAAGGGGGAAGTCCACCACCCACAAAAAGTTGTAAACATTCCGGGGAATCAGACCCAGGCGCTCGGCCAGCTGCAAGCGCAAGGCTCCCAGGGAGTCGGCTACTACCTGGAGTTTGTCGGCAACGAACAGCAAAAGGTCGCCGGGTTCTGCCTCCATTTCTGCCAGAATGGCCCGCAACTCGCCGTCCGTAAAGAACTTGGCAATAGCGGACTTTACCCCATCTTCCGTGACGATAAAGTAAGCTAACCCTTTGGCCTTATAGATCGAAACATAAGCTGCGAGATCATCAATCTCCTTGCGGCTGAAGGAGCCGCAACCCCTGGCGTTGATTCCCTTAACCCGGCCCCCTTCGGCTACTGTTGAGGCAAAAACCTTGAAACCGCACTCTGCGGCAACGCCGGAGATATCCTTTAGTTCCAATCCGAAGCGGGTATCCGGTTTATCAGACCCAAAACGGTCCATAGCTTCCTGGTAAGAGATTGCCTTAAAGGGACGGGGGATATTTAATCCGGCCGCTTCCCGGCAAAGTCTGGTAACCAGCTCCTCCATGCAATTTCGGACCTCATCCTCACTTACAAAGGACATTTCTATATCGATTTGCGTGAATTCCGGCTGGCGATCAGCCCTCAGGTCTTCGTCCCGGAAGCAGCGTACAATCTGGTAGTACCGGTCTAACCCTGACACCATTAAGATTTGCTTGAGCAGTTGGGGTGATTGGGGCAAAGCATAAAATTTGCCGGGGTTGACCCGGCTGGGGACCAGGTAATCCCGGGCGCCTTCCGGTGTGCTTTTAGTCAGCATGGGAGTCTCAATTTCTAAAAACCCCTGGCCGTTCAGATAAGCACGGGCTGACTCGGCTGCCCGGTGGCGCAAAACAAGTGCTTCTTGCATTTCCGGCCGTCGCAGATCCAGGTAGCGGTAACGCAGCCGTAAGTTTTCATCCACATCCACGCCATCTTCAATATAAAAGGGTGGTGTCTTGGCCCCGTTTAAAACCCGGAGTTCATGGGCCAGTACTTCAACCTGTCCTGTAGCCAGATTGGGGTTTGCCGTTCCCTCCGGTCGCATCCGGACGGTCCCCCGCACGGCCAGGACATACTCACTGCGCACTCCCTCAGCCCTGGAAAAGGCATCCCTTTGTGAATCGGGACTGAAGACAATCTGGATTAAGCCTTCGCGATCCCTGAGATCAACGAAAATCAAACCTCCGTGGTCGCGCCTGCGCTGGACCCAACCCATCAATACCACCATTTCCCCATTGTGGCCGGCCCTCAATTCACCGCAGTAGTGACTGCGCTTTAAGCCTTCCATAGAATCGATTTGACTTTGTTTGAACCATTCAATTTTCTGTTCTTCAATCATCTTATTCAAAGCCCTCCCGCACCTAAACCTTGATTTTAAACCATGCAACCGCTTACCTTTCCAGGTCTTTTTACTTTCCCCGCCGGCTGTTTTTATTCTGGAAATACTGCACCACTTGATCTATTGAAACTGCCTCCTGTCCACCCGTACCCATATCCCGGATCATCACCACACCTTGTTTTATTTCCTGTTCACCGATGATGATCGCGTACCTGGCGCCTGTTTTCCCCGCAAATTTCATTTGAGCCTTTAAACTCCTGCCCAAATAGTCCTTGTCCGCCGGGATACCGCCGGCGCGTAGTTTGAAGATTAGTCGAAAAGCTGCGTCAGCAGCCTGATCCCCGGCCGTAACCACAAAGACCTCGGACCGCGCCGAACCCGGTATGCTAATTCCCTGGCGCTCCATAGCTAAAAGGATTCGCTCGATTCCTAAGGCATAACCGATACCCGGAACAGGGGGTCCACCGCATATTTCCACCAGACCATTGTAGCGGCCCCCGCCGCCGATAGAGCTCTGGGCCCCAATATCTGCCGCAGTAATTTCGAAAGCGGTGTGGGTATAGTAATCCAGCCCGCGAACCAGGCGACGGTCCACGGTAAAGGAAATATCCAGCAAGTTAAGATGCCGTTTAACCTCTTCAAAATGCTGGTGGCAGTCCTGACACAGGCAGTCCAGGATTACAGGGGCCTTTTCCCCTGTTTTGGTACATTTGTCCTCTTTACAGTCCAGGATCCGCAAAGGATTCTTTTTAAAACGTTCCTGGCAGTTGAAGCAAAGGTTTTCCAGATGCGGCCGGAAATAATCCTGAAGCTTTTGTCGCAGACCCGGACGGCATTGGGGACACCCGACACTGTTGACGAGCAGTTTCAGGTTCTTTAAACCCAGTCTGCCGTAAAAATCCATAGCCATGGCTATAACTTCGGCGTCAACCGCCGGTTCATGCGAACCGAAAACTTCCGCCCCAAACTGATGAAACTGCCTGAAACGTCCGGCCTGGGGCCGGTCGTAGCGGAACATCGGGCCGCAATAATAAAGTTTGACGGGCTGGGGCCCGGCGTAAAGGTTCTCTTCCAAATATGCCCTGACAACAGGTGCAGTATTTTCCGGCCTCAGGGTGATGCTTCGTTTGCCCCTATCGATAAAGGTATACATTTCCTTTTCCACGATGTCAGTTGTATCCCCCACTCCCCGCTGGAAAAGCTCGGTATGCTCGAAAATGGGTGTCCTTACCTCTGCGTATCCGTATTCCCGGCAGATGCCGCGAATTTTGCCCTCGATAAAATGCCATTTTTCCACTTCCCCGGGCAGTATGTCATTGGTACCACGCGGCCGGGTTGTAAGCATTGATAATTGCCTCCTTTTATAAACGATAACAATAAAAAACCGGCCCGGACCATGCGACAGCATAGCCAGGGACGGATATTCATCCGTGGTGCCACCCTTGCTTTGGAAAACCCCAGGTAATCCCTTTTCAACCCTGTAACGGGGGCTGCCGGGTCAGCCTACTGGCGCCTAAACGCTTTCGGTGACCGCTCCCGGGTGTCTTTTAACGCCTGATTCTTGAGGAAAGCTTTCAGTCGCAGGCTTTCCCTCCCTGCCACTAACCAATGCGCCTACTTTTCCCGGTCATTGCTTTAGACCTCTGTGTATCTAGGGCTTGCCTTCATTATTACCTGACAAACATTTTATGCAAAAGTACTCAATTTGTCAATCAAGGCCACGTTTTCAGTCTTTAATTTCCTGGAAATAAAACAGCCGGGGGAATATAATAAGAAAGGGGTGAGTACAACCAACATGAAGAATTTAATCGCACGAATTAACAAGCTTTCCCGTAAAAAGCGGGAGCAAGGCCTGTCCCCGCAAGAAACAAAAGAACAAAAAGAACTCTGGGACTTGTATTTGAAAAACATTCGATCCCAGATAACAGGTGCCCTGGAATCTGCAGGGTACAAACCAAAGAAAAAACAGGAAGAGGCCTGCGGCTGCGAACATTGTTCTCCCCGGGAGGTCTGCGGTTGCGGACACTGTTCTTCCGGGAATGAAAAGCAGGGTAACGCCCCCCGCCCGGACAAGGATGACGGTTGGGGCAAGCCGGACGGACCCCTCCATTAGATTACCAACACGGTAAAGGGGAAGTAAGGTCTATCCCGGGAAGAAAAAAAGGACTTTCTAAAAACTTGTGGTTTTTTAGGAAGCCTTTATTTCCGTAACATCCAACGAAGCGCTTATCTCAGGAAGGGATTGAAGCGCATTTCGTTTCCTATGGTGGAAGCCGGGCCATGGCCGGGGAAAACCCTGGTCTCGGGGGAGAAAACAAGCAGCTTCTTTTTAATAGAATCGATCAATTGGGTGTGGCTTCCCCCCGGAAAATCCGAGCGCCCCACCGAACCGGCAAAAAGGGCGTCCCCTGTAAGCAAAATATCCGGAGCGCATTTAAGGCTGATACCGCCTTTGGTATGACCCGGGGTATGAATAACATCAATTTCGACGTTCCCTACCTTAATTATATCCCCTTCCTGCAAAAGGCGGTCGGCTTCCTTGAAATCCATGCCGCGGCCAGCAAGGGTGGAAAGGTTCTTTCTGGAGTCCGTAAGCATTCCGGCGTCGTCGGCGTGAATCAACACTTTCGCCCCGGTTGCCTGCTGCACTTCCGCCAGCGCTCCTATATGATCCACATGGCCATGGGTAAGGATTATTTTACGAATGTCGAGCCCCAGCTTTTCAATTCTTTTCAGGATCTTTCCAGCTTCAAAACCGGGGTCGACAACTGCCCCCTCCTTTGTTTCCTCACAGCCGATAATGTAGCAATTTGTTTCAAATGCACCAACGGGAAATCCACTGAAAATCATATTTTTCGACACCTCCGGTTTGTTTAAAAGCCCTTTTTACTATCCAGGAGCAGCGTAACAGGGCCATCATTTAGAATCTCCACCAGCATCTGCTCTTTAAAGTGTCCGGTTGCCACCTTGAGCCCCAGCGCTTCCAGGTCCCGCACAAATATATTGTACAGATTCCGCGCATCGCCGGGCAGGGCTGCTTCGGTAAAGCCCGGCCTTCTTCCCTTCCGGCAATCCCCGTAAAGGGTAAACTGGGATACTACAATAAGCGACCCGCCTCTATCAAGAACCGAAAGGTTCATTTTCCCCTCAGTATCTTCATAGATTCGCAGGTTGGCTATCTTTCCGGCAAGGTACCGGGAATCCTCCGCAGTGTCGCCGCGCCCGACGGCCAGGAGTACAACAAGACCGGGTCCAATTTCACAGACCTTGCTGCCTTCCACTGTAACAGAACCCCGGACAACCCTCTGGACAACGGCACGCAAACAATTTCCCCCTTACCTCAATTGAGCGGATTCTGAGGCTGTCCGCTGAAACTGACCCGCTTTACGTCATAAACATCCTTAATTCTTTTTATTCTGTTCAATATATGTTCGAACTGTTCCAGGCCTTTCATTTCCAGCACCAGATCAATGACCGCCCCGCCGTCCTTTTTCCCCCTGGCTGTGACCCAATTGGCGCTGATTTTCATATCAACGAGGACAGCCATAACATCGCTCAGGAAACCTGCCCGATCCATCCCGTTTATTTCTAGTTTAACCTGAAAGGGATCTGTGAACTCCTTGTCCCAAGCCACCTCAATTAGACGGTCCCTTTCGCACTGCATATAGGTGATAATATTCCTGCAATCACTACGGTGGATTGATATGCCCCGGCCCCGGGTAATATATCCTTGAATAGGATCACCGGGCACAGGGTTACAGCAGTGGGAAAGCCTCACCAGAAGGTTGTCTATTCCTTTGACCCTGATTCCCTGCGTAGGTTTACCCCACCCGGTTGATGGCCTGACTTCATTTTTTAAAGCTTGAACTTCTTCCGCCAGTAATCCTTTTTTCTCTGTTTTAGCTTCCTCCAGCCTTATTTTGCTAAGGATGCTGTTTGCTGTTACAACACCGTCTCCGATGGCGGCGTAGAGTTCATCAAGATTGAAAAAGGTTAGTTTTTTGCCTATTTCCAAGAGTTTTTCCAGCTTTAAAAAATCTGCTTCTAGTCCCTGTTTTCTTGCTTCCCGCTCAAGGTACTCTTTTCCTTTGAGAATATTTTCTTCACGGTTTTCTTTCTTAAACCATTGTTTTATTTTAGTTTTGGATTGGGAGGTTTTGACTATGTTAAGCCAATCCCGCTTTGGCGCGCTGTTCTTCGAAGTCAAAATCTCTACGATATCGCCATTCTTAAGAGCATAATCCAAAGGTACAATCCGGCCGTTTACTTTAGCCCCGATACAACGGTGACCAACATCCGTATGAATCCGGTAGGCGAAGTCAAGGGGCACCGAACCCGCCGGCAGCTCCAGAACGTCCCCCTTCGGTGAAAAAACAAACACGGCGTCAGCAAATAAGTCAATTTTAAGGTTCTCCATAAACTCCCTAGCATCTCTCAAATCATGCTGCCAGTCTAAAAGCTGGCGCAACCAGGCCAACTTTTTATCAAACTCGCGGTCACCCTTGCTGCCTTCCTTGTAGCGCCAGTGAGCCGCAATTCCATATTCGGCTGTCCTGTGCATTTCCATGGTGCGAATTTGAATCTCCAGGGGTTCCCCCAGGGGACCCATCACAGTTGTGTGCAGGGATTGGTACATGTTTGATTTGGGCATGGCAATAAAATCTTTAAACCTTCCGGGGATAGGTGTCCACATTGTGTGAACAATTCCCAAAGTGGCATAACAATCCCGCACAGTTTGCACCAGGCAGCGTACAGCCATAACATCATAAATTTCGTTAAGGTCCACCTGCTGATCAATCATTTTTTCATTTATACTATAAAGGTGCTTGGGCCGGCCTTCAATCTCGGCAGAAATGCCCATGGCACCGAGTTTATCCAACAGAAAGCCAATTACATAATGGATATTTTCCTCCCTCTTTTTGCGTGTATTGGCTATCCTTTCCACTAATTCAAAATAGCGTTCTGGCTCTTTGAAGCGAAAGGATAAATCTTCCAATTCCCACTTAATTCGATAAATTCCCAGACGGTGTGCCAGGGGCGCGAATATTTCCAAAGTTTCCTTGGCAATCTCCACCTGTTTGGGCACAGGGTGATATTTCAGTGTGCGCAGGTTGTGCAGACGGTCGGCCAGCTTAATAAGTATAACCCGAATATCCTTGGCCATAGCCAAAAACATCTTGCGCAAATTTTCTGCCTGCTGCTCTTCCTTGGATTTATACTCAATCCTGCTGAGTTTGGTTACCCCGTCCACCAGAAGCGCAACTTCACTTCCAAACTTTTCAGCTATATCCTCCAGGGTTTTCCCCGTATCCTCAACCACATCATGGAGCAGCCCCGCCATAATTGTCTCCGGGTCCAGCTCTAATTCAGCAAGAATTTTGGCCACTTCCAGGGGATGGATAATATAGGGCTCACCTGAAAACCGTTTTTGTTCCCGGTGGGCTCCTTCTGCATATTCGTAGGCAGACTGAATAACGGATATATCCGCTTTAGAATTGTAGGCCTTGATTAATTGGCCCAGTTCTTCCAGCGCTGCCTTGTGATCCAGATCCTGTGGCTTTGCTGTCAGTCCTTTTACTTCCGGTTTATTGTTTTCCGCCGGGGAATCCTGGGTTTGCCCGGAAGAGAGACAGGCGAGGTTATCCATAAAAAATCATTTCCCTCTAATAGTTGTACTGAACCAATGATATTGTATCATAATCCGTCAATTTTACCCTGCCACCCAGTCCTGTAAGTTCGATCAGGAAAACCGTCCCCACTACATCGCCACCCAGTTTTTCAATAAGTTTAATGGCGCCGGCAGCAGTACCTCCTGTGGCGAGCAACTCATCTACAACAAGGACCTTTAAATCCTGTTGAATTATTGTATCAACCTCGACAGACTCACCCCCGAAATCCTGGTTATTGTACCAGGTCAGGGCGTCGTCTTCCGGCATCATGCCCCGGTTTTTAATGACAAACAAACCGGCGCCAAGGATATAGGCTAAAGGGGCGCCGATTGTCAACCCTCTGGCTTTGGGGCAGACGATCAGGTCTGCTTGTTTGTGCTTGCATTGTTTGGCTAACTCAAGAAGGGCCTTATTATAGGCCTCGTTGTCGATAAGGAGGGTAGATATGTCCTTGTAATTGATTCCTTCCCGGGGATAATCCCTTATTTCTCTGATTTTACTTTTAAAGTCCAATGATGTTACCCTCCTCGTTTGTTGATTATCCTGATCCCTATGCAGTTAATCTGTTTTAGGAAAGTACGGGATCGTTTAGAATCTTCCCCATCCAGTCAAGGGAATTATTTTTAATTGATTGAAGACAACGGTAGGTGCGGGATTCATGCAGATCTTTCTTCTTTGAGGGAGCTGAAAGCAGTTTTATACTTAATGTTTGCTTCCGGTCTTCCTTATCCAGGAGCCCCAGTTCCTGGAATATTTCCAGGGCTATCCCAGCCGTACAAGCCTCGAAATGTGGACAACCAGTTAAGGTCAGGGCTCGGGCAAGATCCCCGGGGGTAGTATGCCCCAGGGTACCTTCCTTGCTTTTTTGCCTTAATAAGCTATAAAATTTTGCCAGGCAACCCCTTTGGGGGGCCATAATTTCAAGCCAGGCTTTGTTAACCGCATGGTCTTCCGGCCCAAATAGAAGATATAGACGGCCATCCGGGGACATTGTTTCAGCCAGACAAGAGCAGGTTATGTCGTTAAAGGGTAGATGGTACAGCACCAATTCCCGGGCGTGGGGAATAACGGAACCTGCTGTGTTAGAAGTTGCAATGACAGTTTTGATTTGCCCTGTCTCAAACCTGGCCGCAATGCGGTCCCTTTGTTCTCCGGAAACAGTCTCATTAAGGCAGCCTGTTTGATCGCGCCGGGCATGACCGTTTAAATGAAGAAAATGGGCAAGTTCAATGGTTTGATAACCGCAAGAAGTAATTACCAGGGTGGGCTCACCGCAGCTTGCCAGTTTTGCCAGCTGTGCCGGCCGATCCAGGATGCCGCGCTGGTCAATCAGGGACAGACCACGAAACAATTCCTTTGTTGTTTGATTACTATCACTGTCAGGTAAAAAAAACTTGTTCGCAAGGACATCCCGGACAAATTCCGGTGTAAACAAATCAAAGTGCGTGACATTGGTTAATTCCAGGTTGCCATCGCAATACCCTGACCCGGAATAAAGATCAAATTTTTCGTCCTGGTCCAGGATATCCAGCGAAGCCGCCGCAGACAGATCCTTTACTTCCAATTGAATTGATCGTTTCCCGTTATAATCGTTTATCGCTGGAACGAAAGCAAGATCAACCGCCTCAGCTGCGGCAACGGTTTCCAGGCAGTTCCCTAAGTTAAAACCGATGCCATCCAGGGGTTTATTTTTTATTCTTAGCTTTAATTTTAAGTGGCTGCCGTTTCTGCCCACACCACGGCTTTCCAGGATTATTGCCTTCCGGCAGCAAAGCAGGGGCCGCTGGTTGGCCTGACCGAAGGGACTTAATTTCTCCAATTCTTCAATTAATTTTTCGTCAATCTGACAGCCGTCAATAATGCCGTCCAGCTCCAGGCGGGGAAGTGTTTTCTCTTCCATGAGTACCTTTGCGGCGTAATGGTTGATCTCCTGGTCCAGATCATTAACTTTGCCGCTATCAATGGTGAACCCGGCTGCCTGGGCATGTCCGCCAAAATTCAATAAATGTTTACAGCAATTCTCCAGGGCCTGGTAAAGGTGAAAACCCGGTATGCTCCTGGCCGAGCCTTTTCCTTCTTTTCCCTCAACGGCTATTAACAGCACCGGACGATGCAACATTTCCACCAGGCGGGATGCGACGATACCAATAACACCCGCATGCCAGCTCTCCGAAGCCAGAACCAGCACACGTGTGGCGGTAAGATCGGGTTTAGCCTGAAGGAGATGAAGCGCTTCTGCCAGCACGCCGGATTCAATTTTTTGACGCTCCTGGTTGCACCGGTTTAATTCGCTGGCTATTTCCCAGGCTTCGGCAATATTGTCTGTAAGTAAAAGCCTCAGGGCGGCTTCGGAATTGCCCATTCTGCCGGCCGCGTTCAGTCTGGGGGCAAGGCTAAAACCCACTTCCCCGGTACCAACGGTATTATTTTTCCCTACTTCGCTTGCTGCCATTAAAGCCCTGAGACCCAAATTTTCCGTACGGGCCAATCTTAATAGACCGTGTTTAACCAGAATCCGGTTTTCTCCGCGAAGGGGGACGATATCGGCTATGGTCCCCAGACAGGCCAGATCCAGATATTCCTGCCAGGCCTCGCTGCCCATGCCTGCCTCTTTTAAGACAGCCTGGGCAACTTTCAGGGCGACACCAACACCGGCCAGTTCTTTAAACGGGTACGGGCAGTCCTGCCTTTTGGGATTTACGACGGCAAAAGCCTTTGGTATCTCCAATGGCGGTTCGTGGTGGTCGGTAATAATCAAATCAAGGCCGTTATTTTGCGCCCACAGGGCTTCTTCCAGGGCATTTATTCCGCAGTCCAGGGTAATAACCAGTCCGAATCCATTTTCTTTGGCCCATTGCAGGGGGGCAAGATGAAGTCCGTAGCCTTCCGTAATCCTATGGGGCAAATAATTGTGGACATCTGCTCCTAAACGTTGAAAAACCCTTGCCAGGAGCGCTGTCGAAGTAATTCCGTCAACGTCATAATCTCCGTAGAGAAGGATCCTTTCCCCCGCCCCGGCTGCCTTCAGGATCCGGTCAACGGCCTTTTTGAGATCCTTCAACAGATAAGGGGTGTGCAGTCTTGCCAGTTCGCTGCCCAAAAAGGCGCGTCCTTGCTCCACTGTATAGATGCCCCGGTTGATCAGCAACTGGGCTGTGACAGGTGAAATCTTTAATTCATGTGCAAATATCTCACTAAGCACCGGATAGGATGCCTGTACATGCCATATTTTTTCTTGACGTTTAGGAATATTTTTCATAGATAATAAGATTATAATCTACCCAAGTCTGTTTGGCAACGAGAAGACCAGCTATAACTTATAAATACCTGTACAGTACTGAAAAATACGGAATACAAGAAAAATAGCCGGTTTATGACCTAACCGGCGCTGCTGATGCTGATAAAATCCCACCCCAGTGTTGTCAGACTGCACATTTTACTTTTCCCTTCTGTGGCAACATCAATCAGCCCAAGGGCATACAACTGCATGACCACATGATCGAGCACAGCTCTTTTTACTTTTGCAGTAAGGGATAGTTCTTCTTTGTTCATGGGACCGTGTTCATCAAGGGCCTTCATAACCCTTTCGGCCTCTTGGGGCAAGCGGTGCTGAACACCAACAAAATATTCAGTCAGCGTTGAAGTCATAAGCAACTTCCCACCTCCTTTTTAAATAGTATGGTCACTCATCTAGTTAAATATAAGTAAAAAACAAAAAAACCGGAATTATATTTCCGGTAAGCGGTTACCCTCTAATGGCTGTTCACAATTGGTTTTGTCTCCGGCGGGGTCCGGGAGTTGTCTTCCACTCTGGACGCAGCCGGCGCACTGCTGGTAACAGGGTTCTGTGTGAATTAAAACGTTTGCACCCTTAAACTGTTTGCGAATTTCCTCTTCAATCTGATCGCAAACAGCGTGGACTGTACTTACGGCCCTTCCCCCCGGAACAACCAGATGAAACACAATAAAACGCTGGGAACCGGCTTTTCGTGTTTTTAGATCGTGATATTCCAAGTATTGGGACGAATATTTAGAGATGATTTCTTTGATAATTTGTTGTTCCTCTTCCGGAAGCTGCACATCAAGGATGCTGCGCATGGACTCTATAATCAGCTGTATGGCTGCACGAACAATTAAAAAAGTTACGCCTATGGCAATGAGCGGGTCTAAAATGGTCAGGCCGGTAAACTTAATAGCAATAATAGCGGCAAAAACACCCAGCGAGGTGTAAACGTCTGTTCGCAAATGCCAGGCATCCGCAGCCAGCGCGGGGGATTCGGTTTTTCTGGCCACCCGCATGAGTTCCCTGGATACGAAAAAATTGACCAGGGCCGAAATACCCATCACTGCCGCTCCCAGACCAAGGGAGTGGATCTCCGTCTGACCACGGAGCTTTGGGTAGGCGCTTACAATAATCATGGCTGCAGCCACCAGGATTAGGATTGCTTCCAGTATTCCCGCAACATTTTCGAATTTACCATGACCAAAAGGATGATGCTCGTCGGCTGGTTTGGATGATTCCCTGACTGAAAAAAAAGCGATAAAAGCGGCGGCTAAATCCAGGCCGGAGTGAATGGCTTCGGATAGTACGCTAACAGAATTCATAATGAGCCCCACAACCAGTTTGGCCAGGGTAAGAACTGTATTGGAGGCAATGGACAGACGGGCTGCCCTGATCTTTTCATTCATTACGGACCCATCCCCATTCGAAAATGTAAACAGCCCGAGAAAATCACTGCTGTTAAGCAAATGAATTCCTGCGGGCGACACCGCTGCGCCAGCACGCCAGTTTTATGTCTGGCCTGCTTAAAAAAAGTATAGCACACGTTCAACAGGGCGACAATGGCGGCCAGGATTAAATAGAACCGTAATCTGTCTTGCCGTGTTTTTAACAACTTTCTATGAGCTTCTAAAAAACTCAGACTGTGATATAATTAATGGTATAACATAGAAATGCTAATCCGTTATGTTTTAATATATGAAAACAGGCACGTTATTTACGTAATATATATAAAAATTCTAATTAGAACCGGTTTGACATTCTACGCCATTTGCTTTTAGAATACAGGTATAGAAACCCTGAAAATACTTCCTATTTTAAAATAAATCAGCCCTCGAAAGAAGGTGAGAAAAGATGATCCCAGTTAAGGTGAAGGAAATCGCCTACGATGTCATGATGAATCCTGTGGTCCTGTTGCTGGATGAAAAGGAGTTAAAGGCACTTCCCATCTGGGTAGGCCCCTTTGAGGCACACGCCATTGCTTTTGCCCTGCAGGGTATCCGTTTGGACCGTCCCCTGACCCATGACCTTTTAAAAAGCGTCTGTGACCGTCTCGAGGCAAAGCTCAGTATGATTATCATTAATGACGTGCGGGATGGAACCTATTTTGCCGAAATCCACATGTGGCACAGCGGCCAGGAGCTGGTTCTCGATTCCCGCCCCAGTGACGCTATTGCTCTGGCCCTGCGTACAGAGACCCCTATTTATATGTCGGAAAAAGTAGCCCAGGATTCCCTGGCCATAAAGGATCTTTTGAATGAAGAACAACAGCAGGAGCTCAAAGAATTACTGGAGTCAAACCGCCCCAACGAAACAAAAAAGTCGCTGCATTAGCATTTTTGCATTTTACACCGGCGCATCCGGGCAGCCGGCCGGCCGCACCATCTTTTCCAGCTGTTCTGATCACCGCCGGACAATTTAAGGTAAAATATCATCCCACGACATTATAAACCACTCCGGCAAATCCTGTTACCGATTTACTTTTTTGGCCAGGTAAAGGTATGCTCCAAAGAAAACCTGGGTCAGGCCCTGGTGCTCCTTTGCTTGTATCCCCCGCTAAACAGCCGCAAAAAGCAGGTAAAAGGCGCTATTGCAAATACCTTAAACTGCTGATAAACTGCACCGGATGGGCAACTAATTTACTTTGTGGTTATTAGTTCCCACGGTACCTGTCTTTTTTGTGTTCAATACCAACATCTTCTTTTTCCCCGGGAGAACTCTCATCGTCCACTCCCCGGAAATCTTTGTAAAATACCCCGTCGTCACCCACTTCGTAGGGGATGTTGTCTACTTCCTCCACTGCCCCCCTGTCTTCCGCTATGTCAAACCCGGAATAACCATAATAGGAACCTCCCCTTGACCATTCATCGGTGGTTTCACTATAACGGGCAACCTCCTGCCAGGCGTCTTCCCCGTCATAGACAATAGCCCCGGTGGCGTCAGTAAAGGTTCTGGCAAAGGGTTTGCCCAAGACTTCCTCTTCAACAGGCCTCTGCTCCCTGTGCGGAATCTCTTCCTCAGCTTCTTTACAGTTATGGCAAAGTGTTGTGGAGGGTATCGCCTGGAGCCTTTCCAGGGAGATTTCGCGGCCGCACACTTCACAAAAACCGTAAGTCCCCTTGCTGATACTATCCAGAGCCTGATTAATTGCGGCAACTGTAATCATGGCACTTTCCCGCAGGGCAAAATCCTTGCTCCGCTCAAACATTTCCGAGCCGATATCCGCGGGGTGATTGTCATAGATTGACAGCTCACCAATTGAATCACCCAGGGGTGTTCCCAGCCCTCCGTGCCCTTGCTCATCCATAAACTCAATTCGCTTCAGCAAAGCCGCTTTTTCCCTCAAAAGGCGTTCCTTCTGCTTGGCCAGAAGCTCGTGCTGCACTTCCTTGCACCTCCGCGCGTGTAGATGATTAATGACCTATGTTTAGCTGGACCATCCTGACAATTTCAGCAATAAAATCACCAATTAGGGGAAGATTCAACATTACCAGGATTCTTAAGAAGTATAAAACAACGGCGCCCAAGATGGTAAAACCAACTGCAATGCCTACTCCCCTGGCCAGGCCGGCAATGAAGTTTATGTACATCAGCCGCCTGGGATTCTCCAGGAGATATACGTATTCGGCCAGCTTCATTTTTTCCATCCCCAGGGCAAGTTCGTCTATTTTATCCTGCAGTGTTTTAAGCAGTTGATTCTGACTGCCCCTTTCCCTCTCCATTTACCTTGACAACCCCCCTGGGTAACCGCATCAAAAATTAAATGAGTCTGTTTAATATGCCCGGTATAAAGCTGCAGCTTATTATTAATGTATCCCGAATACCCTCAAATAATCAAAAAGGCGGTGGTTTCCCACACGCCTTTGCTGAAAAATACTTAAGCCCGGGCCGCTTTGGTTTTAGGCCGGTTTTCCAACTTCTTCATTTCGTACCAGAGGGGGCTGGCAATGCAGATGGAAGTGTAAGCCCCGCAGACGATACCGATTAAAAGGGCAAGAACCATATTGTGGATGGTGGTACCGCCAAACAACAACATGGCAACCAGGATCATGACAACGGTTAAAACGGTATTGATGGAACGGGCCAGGGTTTGCCAGAGACTGGCGTTGATGACATTCTCCAGAAGGTCGCCCTTCTTTTTATTGAGCATATTCTCTCGGATCCTATCGAAAATCACAATGGTGTCATTGATTGAATAGCCGATAATGGTCAGGATAGCGGCAACAAAGGCGCTGTCCACCTCCAGCTGAAATATGGAAATGAACCCCAGAACAACAAGTACGTTATGAATCAACCCCAGCACAGCGGCGAGTCCCTGTTTAAACTCAAAACGCCAGCTGATGTAGATAATCATTAACACCGAGGCAACAACCAGCGCACCCAGCGCCTTGTTGAGCAGTTCACGCCCAATGGTCGGCCCCACCCGCTCGTTGCGCAGGATGGTAAATTCACCGAAATTAGTTTCCAGCGCCTGAACAAGATTTGCGCTTTGCTCTTCAGAAAGCTCACCGGTCCGGATGATAAAATCAGTATCCCCGCTCTGCTGAATATGCGAATCCCCCAAACCACTGCCGCTTAAGACCCCCCGGACCTGTTCCACGGAAGTTGCCTGGCTGAACCGGAGATCCATTAGGTTGCCTCCGGTAAAGTCAATGCCCAGGTGCAGTCCCTGGCTGAAAAGGAAGATGAGCCCGGGTATAACCAATACAGCAGAAAAGATGTACCATATTCTTCTAAGTTTAATGAAATGGAAAGGCATCCTTTCACGTAAGCTTAACAATTTTAACTCCCCCCTCTATGCCCCGTACAATTTGTTATTACGTGCCAGGTTGCTGGCAGCCACCAGGTGCAGAAGCCACCTGGTCATGGTGATGGCCGTAAACATGCTGCACAAGATACCGATTGAAAGCGTTATGGCAAAGCCCTTGATCGGTCCCGTTCCAAAGTAGTAAAGGACGGCCGCCGCAATCAGTGTGGTTACGTTGGAATCCAGGATGGCCACAAAGGCCCGCTTAAAACCGGCGTCTATGGCGGAGCGCAAAGTTTTACCACTTTTAATTTCTTCTTTTAAACGCTCGAAAATGATGATGTTGGCGTCCACCGCCATCCCCAGGGAGAGCAAAAATCCCGCTATGCCCGGGAGGGTCATGGTCACGTTCAGGGCGGCGTAAATAATTAAAACCAGCAAGGTGTATATGGTCAGGGCCAGATTGGCCACCAGACCGGGAACCCGGTAGTAGAGAATCATAAAGGCGAGAATGGCAATGAGACCGGCGATTCCGGCTTTAATGGATTTATCCAGGGAATCCGCCCCCAGAGTTGGTCCCACTGTCCGCTCCTCCATTACTTCCAGCTTAACCGGCAGCGAGCCGGAACGGAGCAGGATGGCGATGTTGTGGGCCTCATCTAAGGATTCATAGGGAGATATTTGGGCCCTGCCGTTGGGAATCGGTTCCCTTATGCCCGGGGCCTGGATCACGTTCCCGTCCAGGACAATGGCCAGACGCTTACCCACGTTTCTGGCTGTCACTTCTGCAAATATTTTGGCGCCGTCCGGCTCGAACTCCAGATTGACTTCAGCTTCCCCGGTCTGGGGATTTGTCCCCTCCATGGCGTTCTTCAGCTGACGGCCGGTAAGCACGGTTGTTCCATCTTCAGTTTTAAACTCCAGGTAGGCCGTTTTAATCAGGTTGCGCACAGCTTCCTCCGGGTCACTGATACCGGCCAATTCAACAATAATACGGCGGGAGCCTTCCATTTGCACAACCGGCTCAGCTACACCGAAGGCATTTACCCTGTTTTCAATAATAGCCATAGCCTGTTTGACCCGGTCCAATGTAACCGGCGCATCCGGGGTATCCTGGGCCTCCAGGACCACGTGGACGCCACCCTTCAAATCCAGTCCCTGTTTGATCTGATTTGTAAATGGCAGCCAGTCCACACCTGGTATCAACGGTTTTACGGCCATTAGCGCAACTACCGCGACGGCCAGGATAATACCCAGTAATTTTAGGATCTTGTCCCACTTCATTTGGTTCTACTCCCCCTTGTACGTCATCTGAATATATTCTATAACAGCTTGGCCCCGTTAACCACCAGTTCGAATTTACACTTCAGGAAGTTTGCGGCTCTCCTGCACATAATCATCCGGCTCAGAAATATTTCAAAGTATTCCATGACAGGGCAGATATCAATGTCGATGGTCAACTCCATGGTTATGGTTTGCTTGTCATCGGCGACCCAAAGAAAGGAATGCTCAACGGCGTAGTTGACCCGGTCATGGATATCAAACGTAGCAAAGTCCGAGTTCCGCACCCGGGAGCGGTGCACGTCGGACTTGTCTGCTACAATGAGGGCCGCTGCCACGCTGTTGATGGGATGACCGTACTGTTCTTCGTGGTTGGCAATAGCCGAGATAACAGTGGCGATTTCCTCCGGATGCATCCCCATCTGGATCAGGATAGGGTAGGCTATCACGCCCCCCGAGATGCCATGCTCTTTGCGGCTGATAACATTCCCAAGATCATGCATGTATCCGGCAATGGCTGCAAGTTCGGCCTGCCTTTGGGGATAGTCCAACCGTTCAAGAATGTTCTTGGCTATGCTGGAAACCAGATTGACATGCCGGTAACTATGCTCGGTAAAGCCCAAAACACTTAAATATTTGTTTCCTTTCCTAATAAAGGCGTCGATCACAGGGTCTTTTTTGATATCTTCCAGTGTAATCATGAACGGATAACCCCCCCTAGATCAATAAGGAAAGGTAATAATGCGGGAAACAGCCCTTTGGGTATATCCATTACATGTAATTTACCGGGAAGGAATGTACCCAACACAAGTTAACCATGGTTCAATCAAGAAAAAAGGTAGACGGCCTTTTCACCTCCGCCTACTCCTTACTTTCTCCTTCATCCTTGCTGACAATTTGGGAGATCGCGGTTTTCAAGATCTCTATCCGGACATTATCGGCAATCCTTAAGATAATTGAATCTTCCTTTAACTTGATAATTGTACCGAAGATTCCGCCGACCGTTGTAACCCTGTCATCCGGCCTAAGGCTTTTGATCATCTCCTGGTGTTTCTTCTGACGTTGCTGCTGGGGACGAATCATTAAAAAATAAAGAATTGCAAACAACGCGACAATATATAGTATGGATATCGTTTGCTGATTCACCTTCAAAGCCTCCTTTCCAGTAAATTTTTATTCAACCTCTATATTAAAAATCCTCTTTGGAAAAGGACAGCAACAAAGTTACTGAGCATATTCATTTAAAAAATTATCCCTGTATTCCAATATCTTTCCCTGCAAAATTGCTGATTTTATTTCTTTCATCAAATTCAGGACAAAGTGCAGGTTGTGAATTGTTGTCAGGCGTATCCCCAAAACCTCACCAGCTTTAATTAAATGCCGAATGTAGGCCCGGGTATAATGCCTGCAGGTGTAACAGTCACATTCAGGGTCCAGGGGTTTAAAGTCTCTGGTATATTCCGCATTTCGTACTACAATTTTGCCCCGCCGGGTCAGAGCGGTACCGTTTCGGGCGATCCGGGTGGGCAGAACGCAATCAAACATATCCACCCCCCTGATGACACCTTCCAACAAGCAGTCCGGGGAACCCACGCCCATCAGATAGCGCGGCTTTTTTTCCGGTAAGACCGGAATAGTACAGTCCAGCATCTCGTACATAAGATTTTTTGGTTCGCCGACACTCAAACCCCCGACAGCGTACCCGGGAAAGTCCAGCTCAACCAGTCCTTTCGCGCTTTCCAGGCGCAGTTCCGGATATGTACTTCCCTGGATAATACCAAATACCGCCTGATCCGCCCTATCATGGACAGCCAGGCAGCGCCTGGCCCACCTGGTAGTTCTCTCCAGAACCTCCCGGGCATATTCCCTGCTGCACGGGTAAGGCGCACACTCATCGAAGACCATGGCAATGTCGGAACCCAGGGCCATCTGTACCTCCATAGCCTTTTCCGGACTAAAGAAATGCTCGGAACCATCAATATGGGATCTAAAGGTCACACCGTCCTCAGCAACCTTGCGCAGGGACCCGAGGCTGAATACCTGAAAGCCGCCGCTGTCAGTAAGGATGGGGCCATCCCAGTGCATAAAAGGGTGGAGTCCGCCGGCCTCCTTGATTAATTCACTGCCGGGCCGCAGGTAGAGGTGATATGTGTTGCTTAAAACAAGCCTGCCGCCCACTTCAAAGACCTCTTCCGGGGTCATGGTTTTGACTGTTGCCTGTGTACCTACCGGCATAAAGACAGGGGTTTCCACTGTCCCGTGGGGGGTGTGTAAAAGGCCCAACCGGGCGCGGCTGGTCTGATCTTGATGGAGAATGGAGAAGCGGACGGCCATGGAATCCTCCTGTTTTTTCAAAGCTAATAAACATTTTAACTCTTTTTAAACAAAATGTACAGCTTAGAAGATTAGCATCGCATCCCCGAAACTGTAGAACCTGTATTTTTCGCGAACGGCCTCTTCGTAGGCCTTCAGGATCTTTTCCCGTCCGGCCAGGGCGGAAACCATCATCAGCAGAGTCGATTTAGGAAGATGGAAATTGGTAATCAATCCGTCAATAACCCTAAACCGGTAGCCCGGATAGATAAAGATATCTGTCCACCCTGAACCGGATTTGACTGTTCCGCTCTCACTTGCCGCGGTTTCAAGGCAGCGGGTGGTCGTTGTACCCACAGCTATTACTTTACCGCCCCTGTCCCTCGCCTTTGCTATGGCCAGGGAAGTATTTTCAGGTATTTCATAGTACTCGGCATGCATGTGGTGACGGGTTATATCTTCCACTTCCACCGGCCGGAAAGTTCCCAGACCCACATGCAGGAGAACAGGCGCAATATCTATCCCTTTGTCTGCAATATCCTTCAACATTGCCCGGGAAAAATGAAGTCCGGCGGTGGGAGCAGCGGCCGACCCGGTCTGTCTGGCGTAAACTGTCTGGTAACGGTTCCGGTCCAAGAGGGGCTTTTTTATGTAAGGAGGCAGGGGCATAACCCCGGCCTTATCCAGAACCTCCTCAAATGTGCCCTGGTACGAGAACTCCACAATCCTGCCCCCATAGTCCGTGTTTTTCAAAATACGGCATCTTAAAAGACCGTCGCAGAAATTCACCCCGGAGCCTGCTTTTAACTTTTTTCCCGGGCGCACCAAAGCCTCCCAAAGGTTTCCGGAAAGCCTTTTTAAAAGAAGCACCTCCACCTGTGCGCCGGTGCCTTCCTTCCTTCCCAGCAACCGGGCCGGAAGGACTTTTGTTTCGTTGATGACCAGGAGATCACCCGGATTTATGTAGTTTAACAGATCACCAAAATTACGATGCTCCAATTTGGCGGAGTCAAGCCGGATAACCAGCAACCTTGACTCACCCCTTTGCCCTGGTGGCTCCTGGGCAATCAATGATTCAGGAAGATAATAATCGAATTCGGAAAGCTGCACCGGGGTTTTCAGTCAACTCCTTGTCTGATTTTACTGTAAGTGTTACCTTAAGCCGGCCTAAAAAGTCACCTGCCGGATGAGCCTGGCATCACCTTAACGCTGTCCTGCCGTAATCGCCCGAAATACTGATACCTGTGTAATAGTATTGCAAAATATCCTGGTAATTATAACCTTGTCCGGCCATTCCGCGGGCGCCCCACTGAGACATCCCCAGACCGTGCCCGTTTCCGGAACCACTGATTATGATCCTTTGCAGGTGTCCTTCCTGATCACAAACCTTCTCTATGGTAAACAGGGAGCTTTTTAAACCCAGGGCATTTCTCACCTTGTCCGCATTGGATATAACAACGCGGACAGGCTCTCCCACAGGCCCCTGACCGGATAAGGCTATCTTTTGAACTCTGGCTCCTGAAGAAGTGCCGGACAGTTCTTCAATATCCTCCAGGGTGGACAGGCTGTAACCCAACCCCTGCAACCTGGCAACTAACTGTTCAACAGTGTAGTCAGCCTCCCAGTTATAATGCTGCTCATTTTTATCGTAGGGATCTGTTTTGCCTTTAATATAGGGGAGTTGCTCCAGCCAAACATCTTCACTGTTTTCGGTATAACCTCCGCTGCTGGAGTGAAAAAAAGCCGTAATCAGACTACCCCGGCTGGTCATGACCTGGCCGCGGGTTTCTTCCACAGCCTGGTTGGTGGCCAGTGTCTCAGCATCGTAGCCGCGGTACACCTGGCTTAATTGATCGTTCAGCACGTTGTAGTTGCTGCCCCGGGTAACTTCCGCCTGCTGCAGGGCGTAGTTGCGCGCTGCAACGGCCTGCGCTTTCAAGGCCTCCTTCGGCCAGGCGGCGGGGATCTCCGCCGGCACAACGCCGCGCAGGTAATCCTCAATGTTTAACTCATTAACCACGGCAAGTTTTCCGTTTTCCACCCGGAACTCCAGATTTCCCCTGTACTTCGCTGCGGCGGTTCCGTTCAGAAGGGATACCAGATTTAACCCCCCTTCTTTTTCCAGGGTTGCTTTCTCCCCTGGACTGGCAGCGTATGGATTTGAAATAGAATTAAAGGAAGTAAACTCCCCCGCCCCGCTGAGCACAAAAATACCGCTGGCGGAACTCCTTTCCACCACTGTACCGGACCCGGCCAGGATCCCGATGCTTTGATCAAGTTCATCTACAATAACCGGTCCGGCAAAGGGACCCAGGCGGTCTTTGCTTCCTTCAATGTAGATGCGGTCATCTTTTACCAGGAGATGCCATTCCTCACCCTGCGCCAGCCTTATTATCTCTTTCCCCGTTGACTGGTCTACCAGTTGGTAAGTCCCGGTGGTTTTAAACCCCGGAATGCCGGATTGCACCCCCAGCCCCACTTTAACCTTACCAGGTTCAATAGCTGCGCCGGCTGCCGGCGGCCAGAATAGAAAAAACGAAAAAAAACAACAGAAAACCATTCTAAGTAAAAAAGTCACGGTTAAAACCCCCGGCAAAATGTAATTGAATTTTGTTTTGTTAAAATATATCCTTTCACCTAGAACCTAGATGTTCGACAAATTATTCCAGAATCCTCCCGGGTAAAATAAAAAGTGGAGGGTTTTATCTAGCGGCGAATTAAGTTAAGAACAATGGTCAGCAGTGCGCTGAGAATGACGCAGGTGGCAACAGGAAAGTAACAACTGAAGTTTCCCCTTTGCAGGAATATATCACCGGGCAAGCGGCCCAGTCCAAACAATCTGCTCCCCAGCAGCAGCAAACCGCCCAGCAAAACCAGCGCGACACCGAAAACAACAAGCGTTTTGCCAAAGGACTCCCACATTTTAGTTGACCTTTCCCCCCTTTTTGGGCTTTCTATTGTACCGCTCTTTTTCGCTGTAGATGCATCCGCAATAAGCCTGCCTGTACATCCCCAGGGCCCTTGAACGCGCGGCGGCATCCCTGTAGCCTGTTCTGAAATCCGCATAGTAGAAGGGGATACCGAACTTGTGTCCGGCGGACTGACCGATATCACGGATTAGTTCGTGTTTCTGGTAGGGGCTGACCAGCAAGGTAGTGGTAAAACAGTCGAATCTTCCCCTTTTCGCTATATGTGCCGCCTGTTCCAGGCGCATGGAGTAGCAAATAAGGCAGCGGCTGGACTCCCGGTGTACCACCCCCCGCAGGAATTCCTCCAGGTTGTAGTTTTCATCAACAATCAATTTCAACCCGATCCCGGCGGCGTATTTTTCCAAAGTTTCCTTGCGCCTGGCAAACTCCGTGTACGGGTGTATGTTAGGGTTGAAAAAATAGCTGTAAACTTCCATTTCCTGCTCCTGCAAAAAATCCACCGGATAAATTGAGCAGGGACCGCAACAGGTATGCAGCAATATTTTTTTCATTGTCATTGCACCTCCGGATCATTAACTTTTTGCTAGCCGGAATGAACTTTGGTTACAGGGTTCATGGCGGATTAACCCTTTACGTTTGTTCCCGGCATACTGATAAATGCCCGGGAACGGAAAATGAATGTTGTCAAAAATATTTAACTGATCAGGCCCGAAAGCAGCAACAAGCAAGCGGTTACCAGAGTGTTCCCTGCTTGGAGGAAGAAGGACCGCTTGGTTCCAGACCCAGGTGGCGAAAAGCCAGGGGTGCGGCCACCCTGCCCCGGGGTGTCCGGGCCAGCATGCCGAGCTGAATCAGATAGGGCTCGTAGACGTCTTCCAGCGTTTCAGGCTCTTCGCTGGTGGCTGCGGCCAGCGTGTCCAGACCCACCGGCCCGCCCCCAAATTTTTTAATAATCGTTTCCAGGATTCTCCGGTCAGTATGGTCAAGACCCAGGGGATCCACTTCCAAAAACTTCAACGCGTCCATCGCCACATCAAGGGATATCGCCCCGTCCGCACGTACCTGGGCATAATCACGCACCCTTTTCAACAGCCGGTTGGCCACCCTGGGTGTGCCCCTGGAGCGCCCGGCAATCTCCAGGGACCCTTCCCGGGTTAACTCAATTCCAAGAATCTTCGCCGCCCTGTTGATAATTAAGACCAGTTCTTCCGGCTGGTAGTAATCAAGCCTGCTGATAATCCCAAAGCGGTCCCTCAAGGGGGAAGTCAGCATTCCTGCCCTGGTTGTAGCCCCAACCAGGGTAAAATGGGGCAGGTCCAATCTCAGAGACCTTGCGCCCGGCCCTTTGCCTATGATAATATCCAGGGCAAAATCTTCCATAGCCGGGTAAAGAATTTCCTCTACTGTCCGGCTCAGCCGGTGGACCTCATCGATAAATAGAACATCACCTGCCGACAAATTGGTTAAAAGGGCAGCCAGGTCGCCCGGCCTTTCAACTGCCGGTCCGGATGTGGTCCTGATGCTTACGCCCATTTCATTGGCAATAATATTGGCCAGGGTGGTCTTACCGAGCCCCGGGGGACCAAACAGAAGAACATGATCCAGGAATTCCCCGCGTTCAAGAGCCGCCTGGATAAAAACCAAGATGGTTTCTTTTACTTTTTCCTGGCCGATATATTCCCCCATCCGGCGGGGACGAAGGTTTTGGTCAGCTTCGGCATCTTCCCGCCGGTATGAGGGTGAGATCAATCTGTCTTTCCCTTCCATTAGTATACTCCCTGTTCCTTTTATTTACCTTACAGTTTGCCCAGCAGGCGCAACGCAGCCTTGACCAGATCTGCCGTGGGGGGTTTTTGCTCAAAGCCCCGCAAAGCCTCCTGAACCGCCCTGCGGGACTCTGCAACCGGGTAACCCAGCGCCTCCAGCGCCTCTAAAGCATCCAAGTCCCATCTGCCGGCGTCCTTTTGGTCCTGTTCCAATTCAAAACCGGAAATCTTATCTTTTAGTTCAAGTATAATTCTCCCCGCTGTTTTTTTGCCGATGCCAGGTACGCGGGTCAAAGAAGGTATATCCTCATTTTTTATAACTCCGGCCAACTCACCCGGCGCAAAGAAGGCCAGGACAGCCAGGGCCCCCTTGGGGCCAATACCCGATACATTTATAAGTTTTAGAAAAAAATCCAGCTCCCGGCGCTCTTTAAAGCCGTATAAACTCAAGTTATCCTCCCGCACAGCCAGGTGGGTATGCAGCACCAGCTCGCTGCCCGGGGCGTCCAGTTCGCTGAGAAGACTTAAGGGAACCTGTATTTTGTAGCCCATACCACCTACTTCCAGCAATACGTAGCTTCCCAGGACACCCGCAAGTTTTCCTTTAATAAACGCAATCATTTAAATTTCCTTTCCCAAGAATATAAATGGGCATGACATATTGCCACCGCCAGGGCATCCGCAACATCATCCGGGGCGGGTGTCTCCGGCAGCGCCAGAATTGTCTTAACCATGAACTGGACCTGGCCTTTCCCGGCTCTTCCCTGTCCTGCCACAGCCTGTTTGACCTGAAGAGGGGTGTATTCATACACGGGCACACCAGAACCTGCGGCGGCCAGGACTGTCACCCCCCTGGCCTGGGCCACCGTCAAAGCGGTTTTGGTGTTCTTGTTAAAAAAAAGCTCCTCAACAACATAGTGCTCCGGCCTGTATTTGATAATCATTCTGACAAGTTCCTTGTATAGTATGTGCAATCTTTCGGAGAGCGGCAACCCTGAAAGCGTGCGAATACAACCGCAATCCACCATTGAGAAATTTTTCTCCGTATAAATGAGCAGACCGTATCCGGTAATGGCGATACCGGGATCCACACCCATAATTAGCAATGTAGCACCCCTTTCCCCAACAAGGCTTATTTCTACGAAAAAAAACCCAATCCTTTATAAAGGGGTAAGTTTGTATTTAAAATTGGCTTTTTCAAAACTGCCAGAGCGGCAAGCTCTCGCTTTCATTCGACACCAAACGTGGTATTTCTTAAACTGGCACAGGAAAAATAATCTACAAAAACCTGTTGGTGCCGGCTCTTTTCTAATTTTAAAACCATGACTGAATTTATACTAAAATCTTGTTAAAAACAACAAAAGAAACCTTTACCCTGGTAAAATATAATCGTAAGGACATCTGGCATGAAGAATTAATCAATGGCTTGGAAGAGTTGAGATCAAGCATGGGAGTGCTATTCTGGAAGTATTGTTGATTTTATCAATTCACTTATTATTATATCCTTGGTCAGAGGTGAACGCAGTGGTATTGAATGGAGATTTCTTTGAAAACGGCAAAAACGATAAGTCCAAAATCGACCAGGGTTGGTTGTTAAATACTATCCTTGAAAATTCTTGACACATCATCGGTCGTTACGGAGGAGAAGAATTCCTGGCCATACTCCCCCATACCAAACTGAACTCCGCCGAAATAGTTGCTGAAAGGATAAGAAAAGAAATCCAGTTATTAAAACTGGATGAAGAATATTTAATTATTAGCTGTTCTCATCAAAGTTTTCCAGAACAGAGTTCAGAACTTCGTCGGAAGTAAACTCAAACTCTTCCCTGAGCTTTTCCGTAATAGCAGATGTTTGTGTCCCTATAGACATCACTTGCTCAAGTCTTGTTCGCAAACCGGATTCAAGGGACTCCAGGGTAATATTTTCTACCCGTATCACCTTCCCGTGAAATTCAATAGGTCCCTCATAAACAGCTACTTTCCCTTGATAGATACCAAGATGGCGGTAATCCCTATGAACCGGGCATAATTCGCCGCACTTTATAGTTAAGGTCAGATTTTGGGGTTCATGAAAGTTCACAATCCAACCATCAGAAGCTGGAAACCTTTCAATAATTCCTTTTCTGTCCAGGCCAATCATGCTCCCGGGCGCTTTTTCTTCCGATATCTCTTCAATATCTCCACAGAGGTATAGTTTTTCCCGGCATAGAATTGTGTCCGTAGAAACCACAGGGTTTGCATTGCCCGCCGGGGAACCGAAAACAGCCAATGGCTTGCGCTCCGGCAAGCTTGTTAAATGATTGCCCCAGATAAAACCTGCAACGGCGGAAGCTGTAAATACAGCAATAAAAAATATCATTGCTTTTTGATCCTTTATAAAAAACATCTGGCCTACCCCCGAATAGCGGAACTGGATAAACAAGTGCCGCAAGCTGATACCAGCTGAAATCTAAAATGTTCTTAGATCAGGAATAGTATTTCCAGATAGTGGTGTTTTTATTCAAGTCACTTATTTTCATGGAAAATTAAAAGCCACCTTGGCATGGTGGCAGAAACTATTCTTCAATTTCGAAATTCGCATAAGCGTTCTGAACATCATCATGCTCCTCCAGGGTATCCATCAAGCGCAGCATCTGCTCCGCTTCCTTGCCTTCAAGATTCACCGTGCTCTGGGGAACCATTGTAACCTCCGACAGAGCGACGACTACACCCTCTTTTACCAGGGAATCTTTAACATTTTGGATTTCACCGGGTTTACAGGTAATTTCATAGGATTCTTCCTCCACTTTAAAATCATCCGCCCCGCATTCCAACGCCAGCAGCATTAAATCGTCTTCCTCACTTGAATTTTCAGCTTTCTCAACAACAATTAATCCCGTTTCCTTAAACATCCACGCCACGCATCCAGTCTCGCCGAGATTGCCACCATTTCTGGCAAAGATGTGGCGAATTTCCCCGGCTGTACGGTTGCGATTATCTGTCATGATTTCAAGCAGCACCGCCACGCCGCCGGGACCATATCCCTCATAAATAATTTCTTCAAGACTTGACCCATCCTGTTCCCCGCATCCCCGTTGAATGGCTCGCATTATGTTATCATTAGGAATATTAGCTTCTTTTGCCTTTTGTATAGCTGTTTTCAAGCGAACGTTACCGTCGGGATCACCACCGCCCTGCCGGGCGGCAACAATAATCTCCCTGGCCAAACGCGTGAAAAGCTTGCCCCGCTGGGCATCCACTTTTGCTTTTTTGCGCTTGATCGTAGCCCATTTTGAATGACCGGACATATCTGTTCCTCTCCTTCCAAATGAAATCCGGATAGTACGAAAGATACATATTAAAGTTTATACGTTTTTTAAGTAGTTGCCAACAGGTTATTTTTATATGCCCGCCAGGGAAGGGTGGACAAACACCGGCAACCGGATGCGCTAACGGTAAAAAAACCGTTGTTAAAGTCGGTGTGATGGGTTATTCCCGCCCGTACGATATATTTTTCTTTTTTACCGGTGCGCCTTACCGGCGCCGCGCCGGGGGAGGGCAACCACAACCCTTTAGCAATTTGCCTTGGACAAATATCTTTTTCATACTATCAGATTGTCTTACAGTATGCAAACTATGACAGACCTTCTCTGATATCACCAATTATTGCTGAATTATTACCCGAATGACAAAATAATTGGTAACATTAACTAAAATAACTTACACAGCGGAAGGATAACGCAACATTATGTAGAAATAAAATATAATTTGGATATTTAAATCCATTGGATGGACGCCGACTACAAAGGGAGGTTATTAATGAAACAAAAATATAATTTTGTTTCGGCCACATTGATGCTTGTGTTTGTTTTGACCGTATTGTGCAGCGCTCTCCAGCCAGGTACAGCCTTTGCAAATTCCGTCTACACAGTTTCCAAGGGAGATTGTCTCTGGTTAGTTGCCAACAAATTTGGAGTTACCGTTAACGCCCTTAAAACAGCCAACAATTTAAGTTCCGATGTCCTGCAAATCGGTCAAAGAATTTCTATACCTGGTTCGTCCTCCAAGCCTGCCGCCTCTTCACCTCCGGCAGGAAATACATCAGTTTACACTGTTGTACAGGGTGATTGCTTGTGGACCATTGCCAACAGGTTTGGGACCGGCGCGGAAGCCATAAAATCCGCTAACGGACTTGACTCTGATATGCTGTACGCCGGGCAGAATCTCACGATACCCGGTGCAAATTACCAGCCGGTAAGCAGGGGGGCTGTTTCCCGGGCTGCCCCACAAACAGCCCCATCCCATGGTGGAGAACTGGTTAGTTGGGGATTAATTAATGATTTGTTTGCCATTGGCTCTACCGCCACCATAAAAGATGTGCGCACAGGCCGTGAATTCCAAATTTATCACCTCTTTGGAACCAATCACGCCGACTGCGAACCCCTTACAGCAAGCGATTCCCAAATCATGAAGGAGTGCTTCGGAGGCCAATGGAGTTGGGATCGGCGACCCGCGTTACTTTTGATAGATGGTAGGGCGATAGCCTGTTCCATGGCCGGAATGCCCCACGGGACAAGTCAGAACATCTATGGTAATGATTTTGACGGTCACTTTGATTTGCACTTTCTAAACAGCCGTACCCATGGCACCAATAAAGTAGATCCTGGACACCAGGCTGCCATTCAGGAAGCAGCAGCATAATTTACAGAAAGTACGGCAACTTGACGTAAAAAGTTGGACTTGAAAGCCCCCCTTTTACGAAATCAGTCATCGAAGGCCGGAAGTCGGTCGTCATTTTTAACGCGTACGCAGGTCGGTTGCCGGAAATCGGCCAACGATGCTTATGAAGTGTGTTGTAAATTTTAAAGGCCCCACGGCCAAACCGCGGGGCCTTTAAAATTAATCTGGCGGTGTCCTACTCTCCCGGGGGAGTAGATCCTAAGTACCATCGGCTAAGGGAGGGCTTAACTGCCGTGTTCGGGATGTGAACGCTGTGTCTGTAACGGGGATACAGGGGTTGTCGCCAAAAAGTTTATCTGCTTTTGTTTGTATTCCCCCTTAGGTCAGCTCCTCGAGTCTTAATACCGTTCGGCCGAACTAATTGCCACGGCATAAACACCGGCTTATTAACCTGCCGCCTCCGTGTGTCTTATCAAATCTGTTTGCAGAAATATTTCAATTTGTTTGGCGCATAAAACTGCATATCCACGGCAAACAACAAGCTGCTAACGACGCGCCCCGATTCCTTGCAGCAAGCGGTCGATAACAATTGCTAGCGCAACAATACTCAATCCTGCTTCCAAACCTCGTCCCACATCAATCCTGCCTATTGATATAAGAACCTGTTCGCCGAGACCCCGCGCCCCGATCATGGAAGCAATCACTACCATGGCCAGAGCCATCATGGTTGTCTGGTTAATTCCGGTCATAATACTGGGCTTGGCAAGGGGCAGCTGAATTTTAAGCAACAATTGCATTCTGGTTGAGCCGAACGCCCTGCCTGCCTCAACTACATCATAGGAAACATGGGTGATTCCCAGGCTGGTCAGGCGAATAACCGGTGGCAAGGCGTAAATAAGGGTTGCAAACAAACCCGGAACCTTGCCCAGTCCGAAAAACATCAAAGCCGGAATCAGGTATACGAAGCTCGGCATCGTCTGCATAGCATCAAGAACAGGCTTTAAAAAGGCATCAACTTTTTTATTGGAAGCCATGATGATTCCTATGGGAATTCCCGCTAATACTGAAATAACGACTGCCCCGCCTACGATTGCGAGGGTTTGCATCATTAATTCCCACATGCCAAAACTTCCCACCATGATCAATAGCAAAGCCATAACTACAGCTGTAATCCATGATTTCGTCGATTTCCAGCCCAGAAAAAGCACTGCGATTATAACACTCCACCAGGGAAGCCAGAGCAAAAATGTTTCTATAAGCATCAACATTTTTAAAATAATGAATGTGACCTGATCAAAGAACTTACCAAACTTTTGCAATAGAAAAACCATAAATTCATTTACATATGGAGCAATTGGGAAATATAAGAATTCAGGAAATTCGTTCATAAATTATTCAGATTGTCATATACGATAATCTGATTTCACCTCACCATTTCTTGCCGGATTTCTTCTGCGGTGCAGGTCTGTGATACTAATATAATTTTTAAAGCTTATGTTTTATCTTTTCAGCGATTTCTTTAGAAACCCACGCGGTCCAAACATCTTGCTTTTCTTTCAGAAACCAGATTGCAGCCTGCTCTGCTTCCACACCTTCATCCGTCATATAGGCCAGGGTTTCACTGATTACATCACTATTCATTTCAAATTTATTTAAGAACTCCACAATTTCCGGAAACTGTACGGGCAAATCCTTGTGAACCACAATATTTACATCAACAGCCGGAAACTCGCAACTATACCCGTTATTCCACAACTCTTCGTTGTACGGAGGTTCCTCTATCTGAATCAGGTCCAGCTTACCAAAAACCCATGTTGGGCCCCAGTAGTAACCAAACCACGGCTGCCCCCTTTCATAGGCGGAAACAAGTGAGGATGCCAGAGAAGCCCCGGAGCCGGGCCGGAAAACATTATAGTATTTTGAAAGACCATATGTCTCGAATTTTTCAGTTAGAATATGATCGGCCTCCCAACCGGGAACACCTCCATAAAACCTTCCCATATTTGGTTCCTCCGGGTCCTGGAATAAATCCTTGTAATCCGGCAGCTCCGCATAAGATCTAAGATCAGGCGCCATCGGCTCAATCCCTCTGCCGGGATCTCCTTTAATTACATAGGCAGGCACAAACATTCCCTGCACATTGTCGTTGAAGTTAGTTCCCAAGTCAATGAAACTGCCATCAGCAATACCTTTGTCATAAGCTTCCTGAGCATTTTGAATCCAGATTTCCATGGCAACGTCGAGGTCGCCTCTGGCCAATCCCTGCATTAAGGGTATTGTTTCCCCCGGCATACTGTCTGTTTTATAACCATAACCGTTTTCAATGATAAACTGTGCGATCCTGTTGTTAATAAGGGCGCTGTCCCAGTTAAAATCACCAAACATTATTGTTTTGCTTTGTGCTTTCTGATCACCCGCGTTGCAACCCAACACTGCAGTTGCCAATACAGCCATGATGAACAGCAAGAATAAAACAAATTTAATACTACCGCCCCGTTCGAACCTGTTTTTAAACAACCATAATCATCCCCTTTTTATTTCCTATATGCTGTTATTTGAGAATGCTGTAAACAGTGATTTAATTTGAAGTCCGCAAAACGTATTGAATATACCAAATTAATTGCCGCAACATACAACTCCACTCTGGCCAGCAAGTTGCCTGTATAATTATAACACGACAGCTTTTTTATGTCTAACATTTTTATGTGCATTCTAATGATTATCACATTTTAAACTAAACGAATTGTGAACGTGAGACTTGACAGGCAAATAGGGTAGGGAGAACAGTACTAAACACCATCACTTGACAAGCTACCTCCTACCCGAATGGCTCATTTGAGCAGATGTCACCTTTTTAGGAGAGCTTCCCGTTATTGTCACACAGTCGCCAGCTTGCCCAGCCGCTTGCAGTCCTTTCAGTTTCCACGTCTCTTTCAAACAGTACCTCGCGATACTTCCCCAGTCTAAGCTTCGTGGTTCGCGCCGGCATACCCAGAGAAGGGCTTTCACTGTAGTGAACTCTCGCGTTTCCGGAATCCCGGCTCGTTTTTACCAATGTAACGTGGCCGCCGTCTTTATAACATGAGTTTGTCTCAGAATGTTCTGAAACAGGTGCAACTACCTGTCGCATAACAAAAAAGCCCCACGGTTTAACCGTGAGGCTTTTTAAAATTAATCTGGCGGCGTCCTACTCTT